>CAXTEO010000039.1:0-33903 GCA_964243205.1 uncultured Sphingomonas sp. | reverse complement strand
TCCCGGCATCTACACTCAGGTGCGCTTGACGATGGGCGGTTCGGCAGATTAGTGAGTTATGTCGATCACACACGAAAGGCTCGCCATGCTCCGCTCTTTAGTCTGCGCTCTGGCATTGCTTCCGCTCGCGGCGTGCGACGACGGCAAGGGCGGCACGTCGATCTCGATCAATTCGTCGGACGACAATGGCGCGGCGAGCATCGACGGCAATGGCGAAGCGACGATCGACACGCCGTTCTTCAAGGGCAAGGTGCAGATTCCCAAGCTCAAGCTCGACGCGTCGAACTTCGACATGAACGGCGTGCACCTGTACCCGGGATCGACGATCGGCGCGATGAACATCGACGCGCAGGATCGCCCCGTCGAGGATAATGACGGCCAGGTCCGCGTGACCTTCGCCAGCCCTGCCGCAGCGTCTACGGTGCGCGACTGGTTCAAGGCCAAGCTCACCGCCGCCAAGTTCAAGGTCGAGGCCAAGGGCAACGGACTGGTCGGCAAGACCGACGAGGGGCACCCCTTCTCGCTCGATTTGACCCCGGCCGGCCCGGACAAGGCGGACGGGGTGATCCATATCGGCTGAGACATGCGGGGTGGGCGCGTCGCGTTTTCGGCGTTATCCTTGCGGCTTTCCAGCGTAACGGACACGAAGCATGCTCGACACCCCCACCGCCCAAGTGCCGGCGCTCTCGCTCAACGACCAGGCCGATGACCCGGAGGCGTTTGCGGCGCAGCTCGGTAATTCGTTCGAACGCTTCGGCTTTGCGGTCGTTTCCGACCATGGCGTCCCCGACGCTTTGGTCGCGCGCGCCTGGGCGATGACCGAGGCGTTCTTCGCTTTGCCCGAAGCCACCAAGCGCGCCTATTTCGCACCCGCCGGCGGCGGCGCGCGCGGCTACACGCCGTTCAAGACCGAAATAGCCAAGGGCGCGAGCCATGTCGACCTCAAGGAATTCTGGCATGTCGGGCGCGAGCTCGCGCGCGGCCACCGCTTCGAAGCGCAGATGGCGCCCAATATCTGGCCCGACCAGCCCGACGGTTTCCGCGAGACCTTCATCGAACTGTTCGCGGCGCTCGACACCGCGGGCGACCGCCTGCTCTCGGCGATCGCGCGGCATCTCGGGCTTGCGCCCGACTGGTTCGACCATGCCGTCAAGGACGGCAATTCGATCCTGCGGCTACTGCATTATCCCCCCGTCCCCGCCGATGCGGCCGAGGTGCGCGCCGGCGCGCATGAGGATATCAATCTCATCACCTTGCTGCTCGGCGCCGAGGAAGCCGGGCTGCAATTGCTGACCAAGGAGGGCGAATGGCTGCCGATAAAGCCGCCGCCGGGGGCGATGGTGGTCAATGTCGGCGACATGCTGCAGCGCCTCACCAACCACGTGCTCCCCTCGACCACGCACCGCGTCGTCAATCCGGCGCCCGAGCGGCGCGGGCATTCGCGCTATTCGATGCCGTTCTTCCTCCACCCCGCGCCCGATTTCCTGATCGAGACCTTGCCCTCGACGGTCACCGCGGAACGGCCGAACCTCTATCCGACGCCGATCACCGCGCATGACTATCTGCACGAGCGGCTGGTCGAGATCGGGCTGGTCAAGGCCTGACCTTATTTCCCTCTCCCAGCGGGAGAGGGGCAAGCCGCGCAGCGACGCGGGGTGAGGGTGACACGCGCATCGAGAGGATGGTCACCCTCACCCTTCCGCGCTACGCGCTCCCTCCCTCTCCCGCTGGGAGAGGGAAGACTAGTCCGGAGCTGCTGAATGACCAAACCGCTACGCATCGCCCTCGCCGGGCTCGGCACCGTCGGCGGCGGCGTGATCCGCTTGCTCGACACCAATGGCGCGCTGATCGCGCGCCGGGCGGGCCGCCCGATCGAGATCGTCGCGGTCTCGGCGCGCGACCGCAGCAAGGATCGCGGCGTCGACATGACTCGCTTCGAATGGGTCGACGACACCACCGCGCTCGCCCATGCCGACGTCGATGTCGTGGTCGAACTGGTCGGCGGGTCGGACGGCCCCGCGCTCACGCTCGCGCGCACCACGCTGTCGGCGGGCAAGAGCTTCGTCACCGCCAACAAGGCGATGCTGGCGCATCACGGGCTCGAACTCGCGCGCCTTGCCGAACGGGCTGGCGTCGCGCTCAAGTTTGAGGCGGCGGTCGCCGGCGGCGTGCCAGTCATCAAGGGCTTGCGCGAAGGCGCCGCAGCGAACGAGATCGAGCGCGTCTACGGCATCCTCAACGGCACCTGCAATTTCATCCTCTCGAAGATGGAGACCGAAGGCCGCGACTTTGCCGACGTGCTGGCCGAAGCGCAGGCGCTCGGTTTCGCCGAGGCGGATCCGAGCTTCGACATCGACGGCGTCGATGCCGCGCACAAACTCTCGCTGCTGGCGAGCCTCGCCTTCGGCACCCAGCCCGCCTTTGCCGATGTCGCGGCGACCGGCATCCGCCAGGTGCTCGCCGCCGATATCGCCGAGGCGGCGTCGCTCGGCTATCGCGTGCGCTTGCTCGGGCTGGCCGAAGCCGGCGCGGGCGGACTGTTCCAGCGCGTCCACCCGCATCTCGTGCCGGTCAGCCATCCGCTCGCGCATGTCGCCGGCGCGACCAATGCGGTGGTGGCGGAGGGCAATTTCGTCGGCCGCTTGCTGTTCCAAGGTGCGGGCGCGGGCGATGGCCCGACCGCCAGCGCCGTCGTCGCCGATCTGATCGACATTGCGCGCGGTGAATTCGGCCCGGCCTTCGCGATGCCGGCCGACGCGCTGACCGCGCAGGGTCCGGCCGATGCCGGCGACCGCCGCGGCCGCGCCTATGTCCGCTTCACCGTCGCCGACCGCGTCGGCGTGCTCGCCGAGATCGCCGCGGCGATGCGCGATGCGGGCGTCTCGATCGAAAGCCTGATGCAGCGCGGCGCGCACGCCGATGGATCGGTGCTGGTCGCGATCGTCACGCACGAAGGGCCAGAACGCAGCGTGGCCCAGGCGCTCGAGCGGCTGCGCGGCTCGCAGAGCCTGGTCGGCCAGCCGCTGTGGATGCACATCCTGGGGTAAGCCCGCACGTCGCCCCGGCGGAGGCCGGGGCCGCTACGGTGAGGTCAGACCGCGGCAACGCAGCGGCCCCGGCCTCCGCCGGGGCGACGGGACGCTTAGGGCAGGATCACCGACTTGGGTGGCGCGTCGTCGAGCGGGATCGCCACGCGCCCCGATTTGTCGGGCTTCTTCCTGAACATCTTGCCGACGCCGTGGACGATGTCGCCGCCGAGCATACCCAGGTCGCGCGATTCGCCCGGCCGCTCGCAGCAACTGTCGGGCGCGATCACTTTCTGGATCAGCCGGACCGTCTGGGTCGCGCCCCCGAAGATATCGAGCCCGGTGGTGCAGCCGCGCTGCACCGAGGAGCACGGCGTGCTGTCCTCGACCGCCATCGCGCCGGTGCCGGTGAGATAGGGGTTGGACGGCTTTGGCTCGTTAAGCACCACTTCATCGGAATAGGGCACTGTCTGCGACGGCAGTGGCTTGCCGCACACCACGATGTCGTCGGCTCTGGCGCGCTCGCCAGTCTTGCCGCGCCGCCCGCAGGGTTCGTTGGCAACCGGCTGCAGGATCGAAAAGGCGACCGGCGCCGCCGGCGGAGCGGTGGGCGTCGCGGCTTGTGCGGCAAGGAGCAGCAGGATCATGGCGACGAAGCTGGGCTGCAATCGTGGCGAATTTCAGGCGATCTTCGCAACCCCGAGCCGCGGAATGTCGATCGCCGGGCAGCGGTCCATCACGACCTTCAACCCCGCCGCCTCGGCGCGCGCGGCGGCGGCTTCGTTGACGACGCCGAGCTGCAGCCACACCGCCTTCGCCCCCGCCGCGATCGCTTCGTCGACCGCCTCGCCCGCGGCGGTGGAATTGCGGAAGATGTCGACCAGATCGATCGGCTCTCCGATCTGGCTGAGGTCGCGGAAGACGAATTCGCCGTGGAGATGCTCGCCGGTGATCTGCGGGTTGACCGGAATCACGCGATAACCATGCTCCTGCAAGCTGCGCATCACGCGATAGGACGGCCGGTCGGGCCGGTCCGACGCGCCGACCAAAGCGATCGTGCGCGTCTCCTCGAGTAAGGTGCGCAGGTCGCTATCGCTGGTGAGCGGCATCAGGCATGTCCTTCGATCCATTCGGCAACGGTGCCGCCGATCTGCTTGAACGCGGCTGCTTCGGGGCCGTTCCCGGTGACCGGCGGCTGCCCGGCATCCGAGGCGACGCGAACGCGCAGATCGAGCGGGATGCGGCCGAGGAACGGCAGCCCCAGCTCCTTCGCCGCCGCTTCCGCCCCGCCGCTGCCGAACGGATCGGACACTTCGCCGCACGACGGGCAGACGTAACCCGCCATATTCTCGATCAGCCCGATGATCGGCACGCCCGCCTTGACGAACAGGTCGATCGCGCGGCGCGCATCGATCAGCGCGAGGTCCTGCGGAGTCGAGACGATCACGGCGGCAGTGGGGCGATATTTCTGGATCATCGTCAGGTGCACGTCGCCCGTGCCCGGCGGCAGGTCGAGCACCAAAGTGTCGGCCGCGCCCCAATTGGCGTCCATCATCTGCGTCAGCGCGCCCGCCGCCATCGGCCCGCGCCACGCGATCGCCTGGTCGGCGGTGACGAGCATCCCCATCGACAGCAACGGCACGCCGAACGGCGTCTGCACCGGGTTGAGCACCTTGTTGTGCGCGGTCGGCTTGAGGTCCCCCACCCCCATCAGCCGCGGCTGCGACGGCCCGTAGATATCGGCATCGACCAAGCCGACGCGCCGCCCGAGCTGATGCAGCGCGATCGCGAGATTGGCCGAGACGGTCGACTTGCCGACCCCGCCCTTGCCGCTGCCGACCGCGATCGTCACGCGCTGCTGGCGCTGGCTGGTCAGCGCCACGCGCACCGCGGTGACGCCGGCGATGGCGCTCGCCGCCCTGCGCACCGCATCTTCCAGCGGGGCATGGTCGGCTTCGGTCAGGCCGCCGACATCGACGATGACGCTGGCGCGTCCGTCCTCGATCCGGCCGGTCGCGCGGGTGCCGGCGACAAGGCTGAGGGCGGCGGTGAGAGCTTGGTCGAGCGAATTCGGTGCGGTCATGCGGGTCAGATAGGCGTGAGCGATACGCTTGCCACTGTTTTTCGTCAGAGCCTGCGCCTATAAAGGGACCATGACGATCCTATCGCGCTGGTTTCCACGCCCCTCCATCCAATCCGCCGATAGCAAAGGCCCGTGGGGCAGCGGCGGCGCGGGTGGCGACGGTGACGACAAAAACGGGGACAAAAGCGGCGGCCCGCGCAACCCGTGGGCACAGCCGCCCGCAGGCAAGCCGCGCGGTACCGCGGCCGGGCCAAGCGCGCTCGACGAATTCCTCAAGCGCGCGCGCGGCGCCGGTGGCGGCCCCGGCGGCTTCGGCGGCGGCGGGCGTCCGCGCATCCCCGGCGCCCCGAGCGCGACCAATCTCTGGCTGATCGCGGTCGGCGTGATCATCGTCGCCTGGATCGTGCTGACCAGCTTCCATTCGATCGGGCCGCAACAGCGCGGCGTGGTCACCTTCCTCGGCCGCTATTCCGAGACGCTCGAGCCCGGCATTCGCGTCACGCTCCCGGCGCCGTTCGTCGATGTCGCCAAGGTCGACGTCGCCGCGATCAACACCGACAGCTTCCCCGACGAGGCCGACGGCGCGTCGGAAACCGACAAGCTCATGCTCACCAGCGACCAGAATATCGTCGATCTCGATTATTCGGTGCGCTGGCAGATCGCCAACCCGCAGGACTTCGCCTTCCAGATCGCCGATCCGCGCGGCACGCTGCGCGCCACCGCGATGAGCGCGATGCGCGCTGCGATCGCCACCGCGACGCTCGACGATGCGATCGGCGGCGGCCGCAATGCGATCGAAGCCAAGGTCCAGCAGAGCATGCAGGACATTCTCGACGGCTATAATTCGGGCATCCGCATCCAGGGTGTCGCGATCAAGGGCGCGCAGGCGCCGGCGCAAGTGTCCGACGCGTTCAAGGAAGTGTCGGCCGCGCAGCAGCAGGCGCAGAGCGACATCAGCAAGGCGCGTGGCTACGCCCAGCAGGTGCTCGCCAAGGCGCAGGGCGAGGCCTCGGCGTTCGACGTGATCTACGCGCAATACAAGCTCGCGCCCGAAGTGACGCGTCGCCGCATGTATTACGATACGATGGAGCAGGTATTGTCCAAGTCGGACAAGACGATCATCGAAAGCCCCGGCGTCGTGCCGTATCTGCCGCTGCCCGGCGTGGCCAAGCGCCTGCCCGATGCCGCCGTGCCCGCCCAGCAAGTCCAGGGAACCGCCCAGTGAGCCGCAATCTCTTCCGCAACCCGATCGCGATCGGGATCTTTGCGCTCCTGCTGCTGATCGTCGCCGCCAGCACCTTCGCGATCGTCCCCGAGACGCGCCAGGCGGTGATCCTGCGCTTCCAGCAGCCGGTCGGCACGATCAACGAGTATAAGCCCAACGAAGTGTTCGGACGGACCGGCGCAGGCCTCACCGCGCGCATCCCGTTCGTCGATCGCCTGGTGTGGGTCGACAAACGTGTCCTGGATGTCGAGCTCGACAACCAGCCGGTCCTCTCGACCGACCAGACCCGGCTCGAGGTCGATGCCTATGCCCGCTTCCGCATCGTCGATCCGCTCAAGGCGGTGATCTCGACCGGCAGCACTTCTGTCACCGAGCAACGCATCAAGGACCAGCTCCAGCCCTTGTTCAGTTCCTCGCTGCGCAACGAGCTCGGCAAGCGCCCCTTTGCGGCCTTGCTCAGCCCCGAGCGCACGCAGGTGATGGGCAATATCCGCGCCGGCCTGCAACGCCTCGCCTCGCAATATGGCGTGCAGATCGTCGATGTCCGCATCAAGCATGCCGATCTGCCGACCGGCACGCCGTTCGACAGCGCGCTCAACCGCATGCGCACCGCGCGCCACCAGCAGGCGCTGACGATCCAGGCGCAGGGCGCGCAGACCGCGCAGATCATCCAGGCACAGGCCGACGCGCAAGCGGCGCAAATCTATGCCGAAGCGTTCAACAAGGACCCCGAATTCTACGATTTCTATCGTGCGATGCAGTCCTATCGCTACACTTTCGCCCAGGACGCGAAGGGTACGACGAGTTTGGTCCTGTCGCCCGACAATGCGTATTTGAAAGAATTTCAGGGGCACCGGTGATCGGGCGGCCCCGTAAGGCCTGACCAACCGTTCATATTCAATCGCCGTTCAGCAACGCCGTTTATGGAAAGCGATGTTGCTGCCAATTGGTAGACGAGAGGAAACGACTCTAGTGCGCTACGCTTACGCCATCACCGCCGCCCTGCTGCTCAGCGGGACCGCCACTGCCATCGCGCTGCCTTCCGCGGGGGGCGCGCAGACCGCCCAGAACGAGCCCGCCGTCATGGCCGCCGCCGCGCCGCGCGTTGGCGCGCCGATGAGCTTTGCCGATCTCGTCGCCAAGCTGCAGCCGGCCGTGGTCAACATCTCGACCAGCCAGCACATCACCCAGGCGCAGCCTGCCAATCCATTCGCCGGCACGCCGTTCGAGGGTCTGTTCGGCCAGCAGCAGGGCCAGGGCGGCGGCGGCACGCCGACGACGCGCGAGGCGACTTCGCTCGGCTCGGGCTTCATCATCTCGCCCGACGGCTATGTCGTGACCAACAACCACGTCGTCGCCGCCGGCGCCAAGGGTGCGACTGTCGATTCGATCACCGTGACGTTGGTCGACCGCAAGGAATATGTCGCCAAGCTGATCGGCCGCGACCCCACTTCGGACCTCGCCCTGCTCAAGATCGACGCGAAGAACCTGCCGTTCGTCAAGTTCGGCGATTCGGATGCGGCGCGCGTCGGCGACTGGGTCGTCGCGATCGGCAATCCGTTCGGTCTCGGCGGTACCGTGACCGCGGGCATCGTCTCGTCGCTCCACCGCGTCACCGGCGCCGGTGCGTATGATCGCTTCATCCAGACCGATGCGGCGATCAACCAGGGCAATTCGGGCGGCCCGATGTTCGACCTCAACGGCAACGTGATCGGCATCAACTCGCAGATCCTCGGCAGCCAGGGCGGCGGCAATATCGGGATCGGCTTCGCCATTCCGGCGCACGACGCCAAGCCCGTCATCGAGAAATTGATGAAGGGCACGACGATTGCGCGCGGCTATCTCGGCGTCGGCCCGCAGCCGATCGACGACGATCTCGCTTCGTCGTTCGGCCTGCCCAAGAACCAGGGCGAATTGCTGCGCAGCATCGAGCCGGGCCAGCCTGCCGAAAAGGCCGGGCTCAAGGTCGGTGACGTCGTGCTCCGCGTCGGCGGCAAGGACGTGAACCCCGACCAGTCGCTGAGCTATCTGGTCGCCAACGTGACGCCGGGCACGCGCGTCCCGCTCGACATCGTACGCCAGGGCAAGCCGCAGACGATCATCGCGACGATCGGCACGCGCCCGTCCGAGGATGCGCTTCTCGCCAAGGCGAATGCCGATGCCGATGCCGACATGTCGGACGATGGCGATACGCCGTCGGTCGGCCAGGCCGCGTCCAACCCGCTCGGCGTGACGGTCGCCACGCTCACCCCGCAGATCGCGCGCACCTTCAACATCGATTCGTCGGTGCACGGTGTCGTGGTCGGCATGGTCGATCCGGCGAGCGATGCCGGCGCCAAGGGCATCAAGCGCGGCGACGTGATCGTCTCCGCGAACGGCGTTGCGGTCGGGACGCCAGCCGCGCTCGGCGCGATCGTGATGCAGGCCAAGGCCGCCGGCCGTACGCAAGTCGCGCTTTACGTCGTGCGCGGACGCCAGCCGGCGTTCTTCATCGGCGTGAAGCTGAAGAAGTAAGCGTTGTTATAAGCCCCTCCCCTGAAGGGGAGGGGCTAAAGCATCTTCCGCCGCCCGGCTTTTCGCGCGATAGCTTTCGCCGGAATCCGGGAGGCCTTATGACCGACACGACGAGCATCTTCATCGGCGCAGGCCCCGGCGGCGCCAACCCGCAAGCGCTCGAATTGAAGCGCGCCAATCGCCACGGCCTGATCGCCGGCGCGACCGGCACCGGCAAGACGGTGACCGTCCAGGGCATCATCGAAGGCTTTTCGCGCGCCGGCGTCCCCTGCTTCGTCGCCGACGTGAAGGGCGACCTCTCGGGCCTGGCGATGGCCGGCTCGCCCACCGCCAAGAATTACGACATTTTCGCCGCGCGCGCCAGGGAAATCGGCGACGATGCCTGGGCCTATGCCGATACGCCCGTGCAATTCTGGGACCTGTATGGCGAGCAGGGCCACCCGATCCGCACCACCATCTCCGAAATGGGCCCGCTGCTGCTGGCGCGGCTGATGGACCTCAACGAAGTGCAGAAAGGCGTGCTGACGATCGCCTTCCACGTCGCCGACAAGGACGGGCTGTTGCTGCTCGACCTCGACGACCTCCAGTCGATGCTGGTCAGCTGCGGCGAGCGCGCCGACGAGCTCACCACCACCTATGGCAACGTATCGAAGCAATCGATCGGCACGATCCAGCGCGCCTTGCTCCAGCTGCGCAGCCAGGGCGGCGAGCATTTCTTCGGCGAACCGGCGCTCGATCTCGACGATTTCATCGGCCTCGATGACAAGGGCCGCGGCATCGTCAACATCCTCGCCGCCGACAAATTGATGGCGTCGCCAAAACTCTACTCCACTTTCCTGCTGTGGCTGATGAGCGAGCTGTTCGAGCATCTCCCCGAGGTGGGCGATCCGGACAAGCCCAAGCTGTGCTTCTTCTTCGACGAGGCCCATTTGCTGTTCGACGCCGCGCCCAAGGCGCTGCTCGAAAAGATCGAGCAAGTCGTCCGCCTGATCCGGTCGAAGGGCGTCGGCATCTATTTCATCACGCAGAACCCGATCGACATTCCCGACACCGTCGCGGGCCAGCTCGGCAACCGCGTGCAGCACGCTTTGCGCGCCTTCACCCCGCGCGACCAGGCGGCGGTGAAATCGGCCGCGACGACCTTCCGCGCCAATCCGGGAGTCGATGTCGAGACCGCGATCACCGAACTGAAGGTCGGCGAGGCTTTGGTGTCGCTGCTGCTGCCCGACGGCTCGCCCTCGCCGGTCGAGCGCACGCTGATCGCCCCGCCCGCCTCGCGCGTCGGCCCGGTCACGCCGGTCGAACGCGGCGTGATGATCTCGACCGACCCGGTCGGCACCAAATACGACACGCTGATCGACCGCGAATCCGCCGAGGAAATCCTGGCGGGCAAGGCGCAGGAGGCCAAGGCCGCCGCCGCCGAAGTGACTGCCAAGACCGAGGCCGACAAGGCCGCGGCGCTGCAGGCGAAGACCGATGCGGTCGCCGCCAAGGACGCCGAACGCCAGCGCCTCGCCGACCAGCGCGAAGCCGATCGCCAGGCCAGGCTGCAAGCGCAGCAGGCCGCCGCTTCGCCGTGGAACCGCATGGCGACGTCGGCGGCGCGCTCGGCCTCCTCGGCGATCGGGCGTCAAGTCGCCAACGAAGTCTCCAAGGCGGTGTTCGGATCGTCCCGCAGTGCTGGCGGCGGCATCGTCGGCGGGCTGGTGCGCGGCGTGCTCGGCGGCCTGTTCAAGGGGCGATGACGCCGCGCTCGGCCAGCCGATCGAGCTCGGCGCCATCGAGGCCGAGCGCTTCGGCCAGCGCGGCGCGGGTGTCCGCGCCGGCACGCGGCGGCGCGCGGTCGTAACGCGCTGGCGTCGCGGATAGCTTGGCGGGGAAGCCGACCACCTTGAGCGGGGTGCCGTCGTCGCGCGCCATGGCATGGACCGTCTCGCGATGCGCGACGTGCGGGTCGGCGAGGATTTCGGGCAGGCCGGCGACCTTGCCGGCGGGCAGCTTGGCCGCTTCCATCGCCGCGACGAGATCGTCCGAGCGCCACTGCGCCACCGCCGGCGCGACATAGGCGTAGAGCGCGTCGCGATTGGCGCTGCGCAGCGCGACGCTGGCGAAGCGCGAGTCGCCGGCAATGTCGCCCAGGCCGAGCACATGCAGGAAATCGCGAAACTGGCGGTCGTTGCCGAGCGCGACGACGATCGTCCCGTCGGCGGTGGCATAATCGCGATACGGCACGATGTTGGGGTGATCGTTGCCCATCCTTTTGGGCACCGTGCCGCCATTGAGGTAGCTCGACGCCTGGTTCGACATCATGCTGAGCTGCGCGTCGAGCAACGCGCAATCTATCTGCTGCCCCTGCCCGGTCGCATCGCGGTGGCGCAAGGCGGCGAGGATCGCGACGGTGGCATAGGTGCCGGTGAACAGATCGACGATCGGCACGCCGACCTTCATCGGCGGGCCGTCGGGGTCGCCCGTGACGCTCATCAGCCCGCCCATCGCCTGGATCAGGAAATCATAGCCGCCTTTGTCCTTGTACGGCCCGTCCTGCCCGAAACCGGTGATCGAGCAATAGACCAGCCGCGGGTTGAGCGCCGACAGCGAGGCATAATCGAGCCCGTATTTGGCGAGCCCGCCGACGCGGAAATTCTCGACCAGCACATCGCTTTGCGCGGCGAGCCGGCGGATCAAAGCGGCGCCCTCGGGCTGCGCGAGATCGATCGCGAGCGAGCGCTTGTTGCGATTGGCGCAGAGGAAATAGGCGGAATCGGTTGAATCGTCGGCCAGAACCGGCGCCCCCCAGCGTCGCGTATCGTCGCCCTGCCCCGGCTGTTCGATCTTGAGGATATCCGCCCCGAGATCGCCGAGCATCTGCGTCGCCCACGGCCCGGCGAGCACGCGCGACAGGTCGAGCACCTTCACCCCGGCGAGCGCACCGTGCGGCGCGGCGTCAGGCATCGGGCTTCGTCAGCCGCACGAGGACCACGCCCTCCTGCGTCTGCCCGCCGACCGCGGCGTTGAGCTCGGCGACCGTTCCGTCGAACGGCGCGGTGAGACTGTGCTCCATCTTCATCGCCTCGAGCGTAACGAGCTTCTGGCCCTTGGTGACGGCGTCGCCGGGCGCGACGTCCACCGCGATGATGCGGCCGGGCATGGGCGAGAGGATCGCGCCATCGGCGGCGGCGCTTGTTGCGGTGCCCTTGGCCGGGCGGTTCCAAAACAGGTGAGTCATCCCGCGATGTGTCGCAAATATCTCACCAGTTGAAATCATGCTGGTCATGATACCGTGGGCGTCGAGATAGCCGGCGCTCGATCCGCTGACATGCCCGCTCGACGTATAAAGATCGACCTGATCCTTCGACGCCGCATTGCTGCGATACCCGAATAAGCCGTCCAACATCACGCCGCTCGGCGCGAATTTTTCGCCGCTCCAGTCAAGCCAATCGAAACGGTAGCGACGCGCGGCCGCGTCGATCACGATTTGATCGGGGGTCCCGGAAGGAAGCAATTCCTCTCCCGCCCTAGCGATAAGACCCGTATCGACATTGCCCGAAGCGAATTCCGGACGATCGAGGCATTCAAACAAGAAGCCCGCATTCGTCCGCAACGGCGCCACATAACTCGCGTCCAATGCTGCCATCATGGCGCGCCGAGTACCGTCACGTGTCGAACCGCTAACGACGAGTTTCGCAATCATGGGATCATAGAAGGGGCTGACTGTGTCACCCTCCTCGACGCCGCTCTCGATCCGAATTCGATGCTCGAGAGCAAGATGGTCGACGCGTCCCGGACTAGGCAGGAACCCCTTCGCCGGATCCTCGGCATATAACCGCGCTTCCATCGCCCAGCCATCGATGCTGAGCTCGTCCTGCCGCTTCGGCAGAACCTCCCCGCTCGCCACGCGCAGTTGCCACTCCACCAGGTCGACCCCTGTGATCTCCTCGGTCACGGGATGTTCGACCTGGAGCCGCGTGTTCATCTCCATGAACCAGATGCGGTCGGCGCGCAGGCCTTCGCTCGCATCGGCGATGAACTCGATCGTCCCCGCCCCGACATAATCGACCGCTCTGGCTGCCTTGACCGCCGCCGCGCAGATCGCCTCCCTCGTCGCGACGTCCATGCCCGGCGCGGGGGCTTCCTCGATCACCTTCTGGTGGCGGCGCTGGAGCGAGCAGTCGCGCTCGAACAGGTGGACGACGTTGCCGTGGGTGTCGCCGAACACCTGCACTTCGATATGGCGCGGACTGAGGATGTATTTCTCGATCAGCACCTGCGTGTTGCCGAACGAGGACGCCGCTTCGCGCTGGCACGACAGCAAGGCGTCTGCGAAATCGGCGGCCGCATCGACGCGCCGCATGCCCTTGCCGCCGCCGCCCGCGACCGCCTTGATCAGCGCGGGATAGCCGACCGCCGCCGCCTCGGCCGCGAGCCGCTCGGGCGCCTGGTCCGCGCCGAGATAGCCCGGCGTGACCGGCACGCCGGCCGCGATCATCCGCTGCTTGGCGGCGTCCTTCAGCCCCATTGCGCGGATGCTGTCGGGGTTGGGGCCGACCCAGACGATCCCGGCGTCGAGCACGGCCTGCGCGAAGTCGGCGTTTTCGGAGAGGAAGCCATAGCCTGGATGGATCGCCTCCGCGCCGGTCGCCTTGGCCGCGGCGATGATCTTCTCGCCCACCAGATAGCTTTCGCGCGCTGGCGACGGACCGATATGGACCGCTTCGTCGGCCTGTCGGACGTGCAATGCGTTGGCGTCGGCATCCGAATAGACCGCGATCGTGCGTACCCCCATCGCCCTGGCGGTGCGGATGATGCGGCAGGCGATCTCGCCGCGATTGGCGATGAGGAGGGAAGCGATCATGGCTGTATATCCGTCGCCCCGGCGCAGGCCGGGGCCGCTGTGATGGGGGCACCGCCGCGCGCGTCAACGCAGCGGCCCCGGCCTGCCCCGGGGCGACGGGTGGGGATCATCCCGCGCACCCCGTGGTGCGCGACGACCAGGTCAGGTTCTGGATCTTCCAGCTGCCGCCTTCGCGCACCAGGTCGAAATGGTCGGTGCCGCAATGGTGCAGCGTGCCGTCGATGCGGAAGGTATAGGGGCTCCACACCATCGCGATATCGCCATCGACTTCGATCGCCGGGTCGGCGAGGCGCTCCTCGAAACGTTCGGGGCCGGGCGCGAAGCGCGCCAGGAGTTGCTCGCGCGTGGAATGCGTGACGGTGCGCGTCCCGTCGGGCTTCTCGGCGACCGCGGTGGCGGTGGCATCGGCGCGGAGCGTCTGGCCGATCGCGGTCGCGTCGCGCGCGGCGATGCCGGCGAGCAACGCGCTGACCGGCGCCATCACCTGCGCTTCGTCGGTGCCGGGGGGCGGCAGGCCGGTGCCCTTGACGATCGGCGCGACCGGCGTGGTCTGCGCGGCGAGGAGCAGGGCGAGGATCAGGGGCATCGGGTTTCCTTCACATCCGGAACACGCCGAACGCGGGGCGCTCGGGAATCGGGGCGTTGAGCGTTGCGGCAAACGCCAGCCCGAGCACGTCGCGCGTCTGCGCCGGGTCGATGATGCCATCGTCCCACAATCGCGCGGTGGCGTGCCACGGATTGCCTTCGTCCTCGTATTTCTGGCGGATCGGCGCCTTGAAGGCTTCGGCTTGCTCCGGCGTCCATCCATCGGCGTCGCGGTGGACCGTCGCCAGCACCGAGGCGGCCTGCTCGCCGCCCATCACCGAGATCCGGCTGTTGGGCCAGGAGAACAGGAAGCGTGGGCCGTAAGCCCGCCCGCACATGCCGTAATTGCCCGCGCCGAAGCTGCCGCCGATCAGCACCGTGATCTTCGGGACGGTCGCGGTGGCGACGGCGGTGACAAGCTTTGCGCCATGTTTCGCAATGCCTTCCGCCTCGTACTTGCCACCGACCATGAAACCCGAGATGTTCTGCAGGAAGAGGAGCGGAATGCGCCGCTGGCAGGCGAGCTCGATGAAGTGCGCCCCCTTCTGCGCACTCTCGGAGAACAGCACGCCGTTATTGGCGAGGATCGCGACCGGAACGCCCCAGATATGCGCGAAACCGCAGACGAGGCTGGTGCCGTAGAGCGCCTTGAATTCGTGGAACTCCGAGCCGTCGACCAGCCGCGCGATGATCTCGTGCACATCGTATGGCGCGCGCACGTCGCTCGGCACGATGCCGTACAGTTCCTCGGCGTCGAATTTCGGCGGACGCGGGTTCTTGAGGTTGACGGTAGCGCCCGCCTGCGGCTGCAAGGTCGAGACGATGTCGCGCACGATCGTCAGCGCATGCTCGTCATTCTCGGCGACATGGTCGACCACGCCCGACTTGCGGCCGTGCGTGTCGGCCCCGCCCAGTTCCTCGGCCGAGATCACCTCGCCGGTCGCCGCCTTCACCAGCGGCGGGCCGGCGAGGAAGATCGTCCCCTGCCCGCGCACGATGATCGTCTCGTCCGACATCGCCGGCACATAGGCCCCGCCCGCGGTGCACGAGCCCATCACGCAGGCGATCTGCGGGATGCCCTTGGCACTCATATTGGCCTGGTTGAAGAAGATCCGCCCGAAGTGCTCGCGGTCGGGGAAGACCTCGGCCTGATGCGGCAGGTTCGCCCCGCCGCTGTCGACGAGATAGATGCACGGCAGTTGATTTTCCTGAGCGATTTCCTGCGCTCGGAGGTGTTTCTTCACGCTGAGCGGAAAGTAGGTCCCGCCCTTCACCGTCGCGTCGTTACACAGGATCATGCACTGGCGGCCCGAGACGCGGCCGATCCCGGCGATCACGCCGGCACCGGGAACTTCGTCGTCGTACAGGCCGTTGGCAGCGAGCTGGCCGATCTCGAGGAATGGGCTGCCGGGATCGAGCAGGCGCTCGACGCGCTCGCGCGGGAGCAGCTTGCCGCGTGCGGCATGGCGTTCGCGCGACTTCTCGTTGCCGCCGAGCGCAGCCTGCGCCACGTCGGTGCGGAGGCGCTCGACCAGTGCGCGGTTGTGCGCGACGTTGGCGCGGAAGGTTTCGCTTTCGGGCGAGAGCGCGGAGGTGAGGACTGGGGCGGTCATCTTTCCCTCTCCCTTTCGGAGAGCGAGATCACTGCGCCACCTTCTCGCTCGCGCCGATCAACTCGCGACCGATCAGCATCCGCCGGATCTCGTTGGTCCCCGCCCCGATATCGAGCAGCTTGGCGTCGCGATAATAGCGTTCGACCGGCCAGTCCTTGGTATAGCCCGCCCCGCCCAGCGCCTGCACCGCCTCGTTGGCGACCTTCACGGCATTTTCCGACGCCAGCAGGATCGCCCCCGCCGCATCGAAGCGCGTGGTCCTGCCCGCATCGCAGGCCTTGGCGACCGCATAGACATAGGCCCGCGCCGAATTGAGCGCGACGTACATGTCGGCGATCTTGCCCTGCATCAGCTGGAACGTGCCGATCGGCTGGCCGAACTGGCGCCGCTCGCGCACATAGGGCACGACCACGTCGAGGCACGCCTGCATGATGCCGAGCTGGATCCCGGCAAGCACGGTGCGCTCGTAATCGAGCCCCGACATCAGCACGCCGACGCCGCCATTGGTCGGGCCCATGACATTCGCGTCGGGCACTTCGCAATCGGTGAACACCAGTTCCGCCGTGGGCGAGCCGCGCATCCCCATCTTGTCGATCTTCTGGCCGATCGCGAAGCCCGGCATGTCCTTGTCGATCAGGAACGTCGTGATGCCGCGCGAGCCGTCGCCGGTCTTGGCATAGACGACGAGCGTATCGGCATAAGCCGCGTTGGTGATCCAGAATTTGGTGCCGCTGAGCACATAACCCGCGTCGGTCTTCTCGGCCTTGAGCTTCATGCCGACCACGTCCGAACCCGCGCCGCTTTCGGACATGGCGAGGCTGCCGACATGCTCGCCGGAAATCAGTTTGGGGAGATATTTCGCCTTTTGCTCGGGGTTCGCCCAGCGTGCGATCTGGTTGACGCACAGGTTGGAATGCGCGCCATAGCTCAGACCCACCGAAGCCGAGGCGCGCGACACTTCCTCGCATGCGATGACATGTTCGAGATAGCCGAGGCCAAGCCCGCCATCCGCTTCGGCGACGGTGACGCCGTGCAGGCCGAGCGCCCCCATTTCGGGCCACAGCGCCTGCGGAAACCAGTCCTCGGCATCGACCTTGGCCGCGAGCGGCGCGATCCGGTCGGTCGCGAAGCGCTGCGTCGTCTCGCGGATCATGTCCGCCGTCTCACCCAGCGCGAAATCCATCTGGCTCATTCGTCGACCTCTCCAGGCATGTTTGGGAGGGCCAATAGCGCGTGTCGATGGAAATCGTAAGGGTAGTTTCCAGAGAAACCATTCCTCCCCCACCGGGGGAGGAATTGGGGCCTAGTTGGCGGCGGCGACCTGTGCGCTCGGCACGGGCGCGACCTTGGCGACCGCGACCTTGTCGCAGCGGACGATCGCCGGCGAATGGACGATCTTGCCGGCCGGCGTGTGGACCTGCTGCACGGTGCAGCCTTCCTTCAACGCGGCGGTGATCTGCGCGGGATTGTGCGCGAGGCGGTTGGCGAGCGCTGGCGTGGCGGTGGCGACGAGCGCGACGGCGAGAACGATACGGATCATGGAAACTTCCTCGAATGGTGCGATGAACCCCAATTACGGTCGCAACCTTGCTCGCCGCGTGCGCGCGCATGACAAAGTGTTGCTGGCGCCGGACCGCCGAGTGCGCCACGTTGACCGCTCTCCCGCCCGCCCCTACCTCGCAGGACCGAGACTTGACCGAGCCCATCCCCGCCATGCCAACCATCGTTCTGGTCGAAGACGACCCGCATCTCCGCACGCTCACCACGCGCGCGCTGCAGGAGAATGGCTATACCGTGCGCCCCGCATCGACCGCGCCCGAAATGTGGCTGGCGCTCGAACAGGGCCCGCCCGATCTCATCCTGCTCGACATCATGCTGCCCGGCACCAGCGGGATCGATCTGTGCCGCACGCTCCGCCAGAAAAGCGACGTGCCGATCATCTTCGTCTCGGCCAAGGGATCGGAAACCGACCGCGTCGTCGGGCTCGAACTCGGCGCGGACGATTATCTCGCCAAGCCGTTCGGCACGCGCGAATTGCTCGCGCGCATTCGCGCGGTGCTGCGGCGCGGCGGAGTCGAGCGCTCGGCGAGCGAGCGGCCGTCGGGCCTGCTGCGCTTCGACGGCTGGTCGCTCAATCTGCCGCGGCGCGAATTGCTGTCGCCGACCGGCGCGCTGGTCGACCTGTCCGGCGCCGAGTTCGACCTGCTCGTCACCTTCTGCGACCATAGCGGCCGCGTGATCGCACGCGAGCGGCTGATCGAATTGTCGCGCGCGCGGCTCGGCGACAGTTCGGACCGCAGCATCGACGTGCTGGTCAGCCGGCTGCGCCGCAAATTGTCGAGCGCGGGCGCCGATGCGCCGATCGCGACGGTACGCGGCATCGGCTATATGTTCACCGCCCCGGTCACGCGCGATTGAGCGCCAGATTGCATGGGCCGGCCGGGCTGATCGGTCAGATCTTCGCGATCCTGCTGTTCGCAATGATGCTCGAATTCGGCGTCTCGACCTTGCTCTACGAGCGCGCCAGCCAATTCTCGGTGCGCGACGACGAAGCCCGCCGCCTCGCCGAACATCTCGTCATCGCGCGCAAGCTGCTGGTCGAACAGCCGCCGGCCGCGCGACCGATGCTGGCGCGCGAGCTCACCACCAGCCGCTATGAGATCCACTGGGCGCCCGCGCTGGCGCCGCCCCCGCCGCTCGCCCCGTCGCTCGACCGGATGTACCGCCAGGTGATCGGCTGGGAGCCCGATCTCGCACATGCCGATCTGCGGCTCAGCCTCGCGTCGCCCGGGCGCAACGCGGTGACCGCGGGCGGGTTGAAACTGGCCGATGGCAGCTGGCTGCATTTCCACACGCGCCAGGCGATCCACCAGGCCAATCTGGCGAGCGAGCGGATCCTGCTGGCAATGGTGCCGGTCGCGGCCTTGCTGCTGATGGGCGGGCTGTTCATCCGGCGGACCTTGCTGCCGCTGCGCCGGCTCGCGCTGGCCGCCGATGCGGTCGGCAGCGGGAGCGACCGCGACGAGGCGGTGCCCGAGGCCGGCCCGAGCGAAGTCCGCCGCGTGATCGGCGCGTTCAACCGGATGCACGCGCGGATCTATCAATTGATCGCCGATCGCACGCAGGCGCTGGCCGCGGTGGGGCACGATTTGCGCACCCCGCTCGCACGGCTGCGGATGCGCGCCGACGGCATAGCGGACGACGTCCTGCGCGATGCGGTCGAGGCCGACGTGCTGGAAATGGACGCGATGGTCGCCTCGTTGCTCGCCTATCTCGGCGGCGAAGGCGAGAGCGAAGCCCGCGTCGCGATCGACCTCGCGGTGCTGTGCGCGACGGTGTGCGACGATGTCGTCGATCGCGGGCGCGAGGCGGATTATTTCGGGCCGGAGCATCTCGAACTGGCGGTGCGGCCAGTCATGCTCAAGCGCGCGATCGTCAATCTGGTCGAGAATGCGCTCCATTATGGCGAGCGGGTGTTCGTGACGCTGCTCCGCGACGGCGAGCGGGTGGTGATCCGAATCGAGGATGACGGGCCCGGCATCCCGGCGGAGTCGCTGGCGCGCGTGCTCGAGCCGTTCGTGCGACTCGACATGGCACGGGCGCGCGACACGATCGGGCTCGGGCTCGGCCTGTCGATCGTCGCGCGGGCGGTGGCGGAGCATGACGGGGCGCTGGTGCTGGCGAACCGCGCCGAAGGTGGCCTGCGCGCGGAGATTGCGTTGCCCTCGTTTTAATCCTCCCCCGTCAGGGGGAGGTGGCGCCGAAGGCGACGAAGGGGAGGTACGAGGGCCCTCTCAAACAGAGGACTGCGCTTCCGCCCCCTCCGTCTCGCTTCGCTCGCCACCTCCCCCTGGCGGGGGAGGATTACTGTGCGCTCGTCCGCGCGGGCTGACGGGGTGGCACCCCAAGCAATCCTTCGTAACACTCGCGCCGCATCGCAGCAAAACGCGAGCGCTATCTAAACTCCTGACCCCGTTCCCACGGGCGCCCAAGGAGCCACACCATGAACGACCTTATCGGACGCGTTCTCAGTTTCGAAAAAGCCGTCTTCCCCGACCACAGCGCGCTGTACGCAAAGCTCGCCGAGCACGGTCAGAGCCCGAAGGCGCTGATGATCTCCTGCGCCGATTCGCGCGTCGTGCCCGAGCAGATCATGCAGGCCGCACCTGGCGACCTGTTCGTGTGCCGCAATGCCGGCAACATCGTGCCCCCCTTCTCGACGCAGCATGGCGGCGTGTCGTCGACCGTCGAATATGCCGTCGCGGCGCTCGGCGTGCGCGACATCATCGTCTGCGGCCATTCCGACTGCGGCGCGATGAAGGCGCTGATGAATCCCGAAATGCTCGACGGCATGCCCAATGTCGCGGCGTGGCTGCGCCACAGCCATGCCGCCGAGTGCGTCGTACGCCAGGGCTATCCCGAGCTGACCAACGAAGAAGGCGTCCGTGCCGCAGCGCTCGAAAATGTCGTCGTCCAGCTGGCGCATCTGCGCACGCACCCGACCGTCGCCGCCGGCATCGCACGCGGCGAGATCACGCTGCACGGCTGGTTCTTCGATATCGGCGCAGGCGCGATGTTCGCGCTCGACGGCAAGACCGGCCGCTTCGTCCAGATCCAGCACGACCAGCCGCTGCCCGTCGCGCACGCCGCAGCGCGCAGCCGCGCGTCCGACATCGAATATCTGGAAGCTGCAGAATGAAACTGCCGTCGCTGAACGTGATGGGGCGTGACCTCACCGCGTCGATCGTCGTCTTCCTGGTCGCGATGCCGCTGTGCATGGGCATTGCGATCGCGTCGGGCGTACCGCCCGAAAAGGGTCTGATCACCGGCATCATCGGCGGCCTCGTCGTCGGCATCTTCGCCGGCTCGCCGTTGCAGGTCAGCGGCCCGGCCGCTGGCCTGGCGGTGATCGTGTTCGAGCTGGTGCGCGACCAGGGCCTGTCGGCGCTGGGGCCGATCCTGATCCTCGCCGGCCTGATCCAGATCGTCGCGGGCGTGTTCCGCCTCGGCGGCTGGTTCCGCGCGATCTCGCCGGCGGTGGTGCACGGCATGCTCGCCGGCATCGGCGTGCTGATCGTGGTCGGCCAGTTCCACGTCATGTTCGACGAGAAGCCGCTGCCGAGCGGCCTGAAGAACCTCGCCGCGATTCCCGGCCGACTGCTCGGCCTGTCGTCCGATTTCGGCGCGGCCGAGGTCGCGATCGGCATCGCGGTGTTCACGCTTGCGGTCATGATCGGCTGGGAGAAGTTCCGTCCCAAGGCGCTGCGGCTGGTGCCGGGCGCGTTGCTCGGCGTCGTCGCGGCGACACTGGTCGCATGGATTTCCGGCGTCGATATCGCGCGCGTCGTCGTGCCGGAGAATATCGCGGGTGCGATCGCTTTGCCTTCGGCCGGTTTCTTCGCGCGCTGGCTCGACCCGAGCGTGATCGGCGCGGCGCTTGCCATCGCCTTCATCGCCAGCGCCGAGACCTTGCTGTCCGCAGCCGCGGTCGACCGGATGCACGACGGCGTGCGCACCGATTACAACAAGGAATTGCGCGCGCAGGGCATCGGCAATTTGCTGTGCGGCGTGGCGGGCGCGCTGCCGATGACCGGCGTGATCGTGCGCAGCTCAGCCAACGTCCAGGCGGGTGCGACGACGCGGCTCTCGACCATCCTGCACGGTGCCTGGATCCTCGGTTTCGTAGCTCTCCTGCCGTGGCTGCTGCGCGAGATCCCGATGGCGGCGCTCGGCGCGGTGCTGGTGCTGACCGGCTGGCGGCTGGTCAATCTCAGCCATGCGCGGCATCTGTTCAAGGATCACGGGCTGTTGCCGGTGGTGATCTGGGCGACGACGCTGGTGCTGGTAGTGGCGGAGGACCTGCTGACCGGTGTGCTGGTCGGGATCGGGCTGTCGTTGCTCGAGCTGATCCCGGTGCTGCGCAACCTGCGGCTGAAGGTCGTGCGCGTCGAAAACGCCGGGCATGAAACGGTCAGCCTTACCGGCGCCGCGACCTTCCTGACGCTGCCCAAGCTGTCGGGCGCGCTCGACGCGGTGCCGCACGGTGCGCCGATGCGGCTGGATGTGACCGAGCTGTCGTCGGCGGACCATACTTGCGCAGAGTTGCTCAAGGACTGGCTCGCGCGCCGGCGCGCGGCCGGGGGCGAGGTCGAACTGTACGGCGCTTCGGAGCGAATCGCCAAGCAGACGGCGTAACCACACTTAGCCCCTCCCCTGAAGGGGAGGGGCTTTGCGCGTTCCAGCGCCTGCTCGTCCAGCAACACTTCGTCACGAACCGGCAACCCCCCAGCACGATCCCACCCGTACACCGAAAGCGTTCCGGCCGATCGTCGCCCCACCGTTTCCCGTTTGGAGAAGCGCAAACGGTGAGATGCGGCGGCGGTCGGGACAGCAGGCGGGACCCAATCAACCACGGGGGTTCCATGACGATTCGTTACCTAGCGGCCGCTTTTCTCGCGCTCCTCGCCAGCCCTGCGCTGGCCGACGAGACCGATCCTCCGCCGCCGGTCGTGCTCAGCGGTTCGGTCGCGATCGTTTCCGATTACCGCTTCCGCGGCGTGTCGCAGAGCGACAAACATGCCGCGATCCAGGGCGGCGTTTCCGCCACGCACCGGAGCGGCGTCTATGTCGGCACCTGGGCCTCCAATCTCGCCGGCTGGGGCACGTTCGGCGGTGCGAACATGGAGCTCGATCTCTACGGCGGCTACAAGGCGAACCTCGGCAACGGCACCGCGCTGGATGTCGGGCTGACCTGGTACATGTACCCGGGCGGCGCCGACACGACCGATTTCGGCGAGGGCTATGCCAAGCTGTCGACCACGATCGGGCCGGTCAGCGCGCTCGCCGGCGTCGCCTATGCGCCGAAACAGCGTGCGCTCGGCAATTTCTCGAACACGCCCGACAGCCGCGGGCAAAGCGAACACAATCTCTATCTGTGGGGCGATATCAGCGCGGGTATCCCGACGACGCCGGTGACCGCCAAGGCGCATCTCGGCTATTCCGACGGCAATCCCGGGCTCGGGCCGAACGGCACCAGCGTCGCGCCGACCGGCAGCTATCTCGACTATCTCGTCGGGCTCGACGTGACCTTCAAGCCGGTGACGCTAGGCGTCGCCTATGTCGGCACCGACATTTCGCGCAGCAAATCGGCCTATCTGCTGCCGAATTTCTCCTCGACCAAAGACGGATCGTCGATCGCCTCGGGCAAATTCCTCGTCTCGCTGTCGGCCGCGTTCTGACGCGCTGGCGGAACCACGCCGACGCGGTGTAGGTTTGAAGGGGCGGCGATCCCCGGGTCGTCGCCCGTCTCACTTCGCGAGGATATCCGCATGCCCGTCAGGTCTCTCTTCGCCGCGGCGCTGACGCTGCTGGCCGTCTCCTCCGCGCTCGCCGGGCCGGTGCCGGCCGCCCCCGCCGCCACGTCGTTCAATCTCGGCAAGTTCCAGGTCACCGCGCTGCGCGACATGATCAACGCGGTGCCCAATGACGGCAGCGTGTTCGGCCCGCAAGTCGGCCCGGCCGCGGTCGCCGACGTGCTGCGCAAGGCGGGCGCTCCGACCGACATGCTCCCGCTCGGCGTCGATGCGCTGTTGGTGCAGATGCCGGCGCGCTTCGTGCTGATCGACACCGGGCTCGGCCCCAAGGTCGGCGGCGCGCTGCCGCGCAGCTTCGCCTTTGCCGGGGTCGATCCGGCCCGGGTCACCGACGTGCTGATCACCCATTCGCACGGCGACCATGTCGGCGGGCTGTTGACCGCCAACGGCGCGCTCGCCTTTCCCAACGCCACGATCCGCATGGCGCGCGCGGAATGGGCGTGGATGCAAGGCAAGCCCGAATCGGCCGCCTTGGTCGCGGCGATCGCCCCCAGGGTCCAGACCTTCACGCCGGGTGCCGTGGTGGTGCCGGGCATCACTTCCGTCGCATTGCCGGGGCATACGCCGGGCCATTCGGGGTATGAGATCAGCTCGGGCGGGGAACGCCTGCTCGACATCGGCGACAGCGCGCACAGCGCGATCGTGTCGCTCGCCAAGCCCGACTGGGTGATCACCTATGATACCGACGCGCAGCAAGGCATTGCCCGACGCGACGCGACGCTCGCGCGGCTCGCCGCGAGCCACGAACGCATCTTCGCGCCGCATTTTCCCTTCCCGGGCGTCGGGCGGATCGTGAAGCAGGGCGCCGGCTATAAATGGCAGCCCGACTTGCGCTGACCGAGCGCTGGAGGTCGATCGACCTCGCCTACGTCGCCCTGCGCCAGCGGAAGTTGCGGAACAGGCCGCGCTTGCTCGTGCTCTCGAACATTTCCGACGGGCCTTCGGGGTCGAGCACCTCATTGTCGGCGAGCCACGCCTCGACCTCGGTGAGGTCGGGCGTTTCATACGGGCGCAAGGTCTTGCCGGTGCCGCGCAGCGCCTCGATCGTCGCGATCAGCGATCCGGTCTTTGCGAGCGAAGCGGCGATGACATCGGGCGCGACGCCGAGATGCTCTGCCAGCAGATCGTCGCGCAGCATCGTGATGACCCCGCCGCAACCGCCATTCGCCGGCTGGCGCGTGTCGATCGTCACGTCGCATTCGGTGTCGAGCCGCATCGAGCGGTTGTTCATGTTCGACGATCCGACGCGGATCGAACGGTCGTCGGCGATCAGGATCTTGGCGTGGACGTAGATCGCCTCGCCGGCCGCGGTGAAGGGGTGGTAGATGCGGAACCGGCCGTTTTTGTCGCGCCGCCGGATCGTCTCGAACAGCCGCGCCCGCGCCGTGTCCATCGCCAACGGCTCGAGCCAGCCCTGCGCGGTTTGCGGGTTGATCAACACGATTTCGGGGCCGTCTTCCTCCTCGATCCGCTTGACGATCGCCTCGGCGATACGGCGCGAAGCGAAATACTGGCTCTCGGCATAGATGACGTCGCGCGCCGCGGCGATCTGGTCGACATACAGCTGCTCGATCTCGAGCACGCTCGGCCGGCCCGGCATTTCGGGCTCGGACCGCGCGATCGCGACGTCGGCATCGTGGAAATGCACCGGCAGCATTTCGGGCCAATAGCCGGTATTGGCATCGATCGGCGCGATAGGCGTTCCGCCCGCACGGTGCCAGCGGTCACGGCACAATTCGGCCAGTGCCCCCGCCGCCTTGCCTTGCAGCGCGGTGGTCGCATCGTGCCACGGTTTGTACGGCTTGCCATTGGGGCTGCGCCGCCCCGGATCGTCGTCGCGATGCGCGCGCGTGTCCCAGCGGTCGCCGGTCGTATCGATCCCGCCGCAAAAGGCGAAGCAATCGTCGATGATCACGATTTTCTGGTGATGCGACGCGCCGACCGGATGCGTTCCGTCGAGCTTGGTGTGGATGTTGCGGTGGCGCATCCATTTGAGCACGGTGAACACCGTGGTGCCGCGCAGCAGCGTCTTCAGCGCGCCGAGATCCCAGCGTAGCAAATAGAAATCGAGTGACGGAGTGCGCTCGGCCACCCACGAGATAAACGCGCCGAGTTGCTCGGGCGCCTCGTCCTGGCCGACATCGCCGAGCCGGATGCGCGCATCGAAATCCCAGCCGATCAGCATTATGCGGTGCTGTGCATGCATCATCGCATCGCCCACGACGCGGAAATAGTCGTCGGCATCGACGATGACGCTCACGCGCGTCGCCGGCTCGATCCGCCAGCAGTTCGAACCCGGCGTCAGCATATCGTTCCCCATGCCGCGCCTCTGCCGGGTTTGGAGACGGAATGCAATTTGCCGGGTGGACGCCTCAGAGCGCGGTGTTCCGGAATTTCAGGATGGAGCGGGTGAAGGGAATCGAACCCTCGTCACTTGCTTGGGAAGCAAAAGCTCTACCATTGAGCTACACCCGCGACGCGGCGCTTTTCTGTGGTTTCTTGAAGGGTGTCAATCGGCATTCCGACATAGAGACAGCCGGAATTTCGACCTCTCTCGCGGAGAAAGGAAGCACCGGGGTTTCGGATGACATCCGAGTTGACGACCCTATCTGTCGCTCGCAAAGTCGAGTACGACACATAGCATCGTCCTGGCGCTGCCTCATGTCATTTTGGCGCAGCACCATTGCCTAGTCCGTAGGTGGGAATAGGCTGACCGATACCGCGCGACTCGCTCGTGCGCCAATGTTCGACACATCCGTACTCCTTCGAGGGGGCCGCCATGAGCCACGACCGCATGATCGAGACAGCGCGACCCATCATCGTCGCGGTCAAGGGCGACCCGGTCCGCCCCGGTGACGTGCCGCGCGTCGAACTCGACCTCGCCAAGTTCCACAGCGGCCGCTGGGCATTGCAGCTCGACAGCGCGTTCGCGCATCGCGGCGCGCCGGCGGTGATCCTGGCGGAGGGCGTCGCGTGCCTGGCAGTGGCGTGGTGGGCGCAGCTTTCGCCGCGCAGCTATATGGCGATGATCCACGGCGCGGTGTTCCTGTCGCCGCTCGACGTGCGCTTCGGCCAGGAAAGCGTCGCCGCCAGCGCGCGGCTCAGCCCGGCGACCGGCCTGCCCTTTCCCTCGGTGGTGGTGAACACCGCATATCCCTTCGTCGATCGCGTGCTCGCGCTGGCCGATGGCTGGGGCAGCAGCTTCGTCGATACGGATTCGCCGCTCGATCTGCAGGCGACCAACCGTCGCGGCGTGCCGACCGACGCGGCGGCGCAGCTGCTCGCGTTCCTGCCGCTGCTGCACGCGCCCGAGCAACCCAGCCTCGCGCCGCGCGAACCTGTGTTCGAATTCGACACGCACGAACCGACCGGCATCGTCTGACCGCGTCGCTGCACGATGGCACGGAACTCCCTGCCGCCCCCCGCGCTTAGCCCTTGGGCCCATCGGCGAGCCTGCAACCAAAGGGCAGATGATCATGGCTGAAGCGACATGGGGCGACGACACCAAGACCCCGGCGATCGACTGGCGGATGAGCGCCTCGCTCGAGGACGTGCCGCGTGGCGATGCCGAGGTCGCCGAAGTGACGAGCCTCGAGGGTGCGGTGCGGGCGTGGCAGCAGCTCGACCCCAGCCACCGCTCGGCTGCGACGCTGACGCTCGAGCGGCCGATCCAGCTCGATGGCGTCTCGATCGTCGTCTTCACCGGCGACAGCATCGACGCGCTGGTGGAAAAGCTTCCGGGCTGACGGTCGCTCCCTGAACTTACCCGTTGAATTGCAGCGCCCGACTGGAGTATCGCCTCGCACCATCGTGTCGAGCGGCCAATCGTGGCGCGCTGTGGCGCTGACATCGCAACCGCGGACACGAAGAGCCGAGACGGTGCTTTTACGGAAGAGGTGCGACGTGACGCCGCGCCGGAGCGAAAGCTCGGCGAGGCGGCATGGGCGCATTGAAGGACGGTCTATTCATGAGTGAAGTCGTTACCAGCGCCCCCGTTCTCGAGCCGACCAAGGCGCTGAGCGTCGAGACCGTGCTCAGCGTGAAGCAGTGGAACGAGCATCTGTTCAGCTTCACCATCACCCGCCCGGCGAGCTTCCGCTTCCGCTCGGGCGAATTCGTGATGATCGGTTTGGAAGACGAAGCGGGCCGTCCGCTGCTGCGCGCTTACTCGATCGCCAGCCCCGATTATGCCGAGGAACTCGAATTCCTCTCGATCCGCGTGCCCGATGGCCCGCTGACCTCGAAATTGTGCCTGATCCAGCCGGGCGACCAGGTCTATCTCGGGCGCAAGCCGACCGGCACGCTCGTCGCCGACGCATTGCTGCCGGGCAAGCGGCTGTTCATGCTGTCGACCGGGACCGGCCTCGCGCCGTTCCTGAGCGTCGCGCGCGACCCCGACATCTACGATCGATTCGACCAGGTGCAGATCGTCCACAGCGTGCGGCGCGTGGTCGATCTCGCCTATCGCGAGCCGCTCGAAGCGCGCCTGGCCGACGACCCGCTGGTCGACGAGAAAGCCGCCACGCAATTCTCCTACGTCCCGACCGTGACGCGCGAGCCGTTCCACACGACCGGCCGGATCGACGCGCTGATCGAAGACGGGACGCTGTTCAAGGGGCTGCCCGGCACGCCGCATTTCGATCCCGAAACCGATCGCATCATGCTGTGCGGCAGCATGGCGATGATCAAGGACCTCGCCGCGCATCTCGAGGCGCTGGGCTTTGTCGAGGGCTCCAATTCGCAGCCTGGGCAATATGTGATCGAGCGCGCGTTCGTCGGGTAACGTACGAATCCGCTCCCTTTAAGGGGAGGGGCCAAGAAGAAGCCCTACCTTCGGTGCCCGCTCATCCCCGCCCCGGCATCGACGGCGAAGCGGCTGTTCCAGATGATCGCGCTGGTCGAGATCGCGGTCACCACCCAGAAAGCCAGCGTGAAATCGGCTAGGTGCGGCTGGGTATGCCCGCTGCCGATCATCCCGACATGCAGCGACGCCGCGCCCACGCAAATGCCGAGCGACAGCATCAATTGCTGGAAGGTGGCATAGAAGCTGGTCGCCGAACTCATCCGGCTGCTCGGAATCTCGTCATAGGCGATCGTGTTGTAGGCCGAGAATTGGAACGACAGGAAGAAGCCCGACACCGCCAGCACCGCGAAGATGGCCGCGACCGGCCAATCGGGTCGGAACAGCCCGCACACCGCATAGCCGGCACTCGCGCCGAGCCCGCCGAGGATCAGGCTGCGGCGGAAGCCCCAATGGCGAAGGATGCGCGGCGCGAGGCCCTTCATCGCAAGCGAGCCGAGCGCGGTCGCGACGGTGATCGACCCGCTCGCCGCCGCCGTCATGCCGAAGCCCAATTGCAGCATCATCGGCAACAGGAACGGTTGTGCGCCTTGCGTGATGCGCGTCAACGATCCGCCGATCACCGAGAGCCGGAAGGTCGGCACGCGCATCAGCGACAGATCGAGGATCGGATCGGCGCGGTGCCGGGCATGGCGGATATAAAACGTACCCGCTACGCAGCCGATGACGATCAGCGCGAGCGCGAGCGGCAATTCGCCGGTCCGGCTGGTCATTTCGAAGCCGAACAGCAGGCAACCGAGCGCCACGCCCGACAGCAGGAAGCCCCACGGATCGACCGTTGCCGGCCTTTCCGCGCGCACCTCGCCGATATAGCGCGTGACCAGAAACACGCCGAGCAGGCCGATCGGCAGATTGAGGTAGAAGATCCAGCGCCAGTCGAGATAGGTGACGATCGCGCCGCCGACCGGCGGCCCGAGGATCGGCCCGATCAGTGCCGGCATGATCAGCCACGACATGGCCGAGACCATGTCCTCCTTGGCGACGCTGCGCAGCAGCACGAGCCGTCCGATCGGGATCATCATCGCCCCGCCCAGCCCCTGCAGGAAGCGCGCGCCCATGATGAACGGCAGATTGGGCGCCACGCCGCACAGCGCCGAACCGGCAACGAAGATCAGGATCGCCGCGCGGAACACGGTGCGCGACCCGAAGCGATCGGCCAGCCGTCCGCTCGCCGGGATGAAGATGGCCAGCGCGAGCAGATAGGAGGTCAGCGCCGAACTCATGTTGGTCGCGGGCACGTGGAAATCGCGCGCCATCGTCGGCAATGCGGTCGCCAGGATCGTGGCGTCCATCTGTTCCATGAACAAGGCACAGGCGATGATCAGCGCGATCAGTCGGTAGTTCTTCGGCGTGTGATCGACCGCGCCCGTCTCCCTGGCGACGCGTGCGATGCTGTCGGCGGCGGGCAGGATGCCGTCGCGGATTTCGCTGTTGATCGAGGCGAGGCCCCGGCGACGCAATCTCATAAGCTGTCCGGAAGCTTGGGTCTGCCGCGCGACACGCGACTGCGCCCGAACCGGGGCGCATCGACCGGATGGATGGACTCTCCACTGCCAGCGCTTGAACGGCTGGTCGGATCGGCGAGACGCTCCTGCGCCCCTATCCGCGCCGCTGCAACGCCCGATCGCACTTATCGTGCCGCAGCTTCGCTCTGCTCGGCGCGCGGCACCCGCTTGCCCTTGGTGCGACTGGTGAGATGGAATTTGCGGCAGCGGTCGCAGCGATACGGCCGAAGCGCTAGGCCTGAGCGCTGCAGTGCCAGCATCGCCTCGGGCCGCGACGCGAAACGCTGCTTGCGCGCGCAGACGCTGAGCTTGGTGCGTTTCAGTGCGGTTTCTTCGGCTGCGGCACGCCGCTCACCCAGAAGATGCCGCCGGGTTGCAGCGTGATGACATATTGGCCCTGGTCATCGCACTGCGCGACCCAGACGGCCTTGCCGTCGATCGGCGCATGCTTCTTCATCTGAACGATCTTCTGGCAAGTATAACCACCGTCCTGGATCGCGCGGAACATCGTGGTTTCCTGCAACGAGGGCGACAATGCATCGATCTTGGCTTCCATCGGATCGGGCTTGGCGACCGCGGCGGGCGCGGTGCTGCCGGTCGGGCTGCCGTCGCAGCCGGCCAAGGTGAGGAGTGCCGCCAAAAATACGCGTTTCATCGTCTCGCTCCGTTCGTCAGATGCCGCCGGCGACGACCGTGCGGCCCGTCGCTTCCAACGCTGCCGTCAGATCGGCGATGCATTGGTCCGCCAAAATCGCCTCGGTCGCGCGCACCACGAAGTTCGCGCCGGTGCGCCCGTCGCGGAAGAAGGGATAGCTGCCGATCGCGACGCCTTCATGGCTTTTCTCGGCCTGGCGCAGCAGATCGGCGACTTCGCTCTCGGCGACCCAGCAGCCGATCGTGCGCGACAGCACCGGCAGCCCGCCCTCGAGCGTCCCGGTCAGCGCATCGAGCATCCCCGCGGTAATGTGCGGCACGCCCGCCATGATGAACACGTTGCCGATGCGGATGCCGGGGGCGCCCGACATGCGATTCTCGATCAGACCGGCGCCTTCGGGCACGCGCGCCATCCGCTTGCGCGCTTCGGTCAGCCCGCCGCGCGTGGCGTAATAGCCGTCGAGCACGGCCAGCGCCTGCGGATGGAACACGACCGGCACGCCGAGCGCCTGCGCGATCGCATCGACCGTGATGTCGTCATGCGTCGGCCCGATCCCGCCTGTCGTGAACAGATAATCGTTGCGTGCGCGCAAGGCGTTGACCGCCTCGACGATCGCGTCCGGCTTGTCGGCGACGATGCGGACTTCGGCCAGGCGAATGCCTTGCACGTTGAGCCAGGTCGCGATCTGCGCGACATTCTTGTCCGCCGTGCGGCCCGACAGGATTTCGTCGCCGATCACCGCCAGCGCGGCCGTCCAGATGCGTGTGGTCATGCCGTCGGCCATAGCCCGCTCGCCGCCCCCTCGCAAAGCGAAAGCGGTTTCGCTATATCGCCACGATGACCGATTATGTAACCGTAACCGCCGACGCGCCCGCGGGCCGCACCGGCGCGATCAAGCTCCACGGCCGCGCCGCGTTCGACGGGATGCACGCCGCGGGCAAACTTGCCGCCGAAACGCTCGACATGATCGTTCCGCACATGGTGCCCGGCGTCTCGACCGGCGAGATCGACGATCTGATCCGCCGCTTCATCGTCGAGCGCGGCGGCATACCGGCGACGCTCGGCTATCGCGGCTATACCCATTCGAGCTGCATCTCGCTCAACCATGTCGTGTGCCACGGCATCCCGAGCGAGAAGACTCTCAAGAACGGCGACATCGTCAATGTCGACGTCACGCCGATCCTCGGCGGCTGGCACGGCGACAGCAGCCGGATGTATCTGGTCGGCGACGTGCCGATCAAGGCGAAGCGGCTGGTCGACGTGACCTATGAGTGCCTGATGCTCGGCATCGAGCAGGCCAGGCCCGGCAATCACCTCGGCGATATCGGCCACGCGATCCAGCGCCACGCCGAAAGGCACCGCTACGGCATCGTGCGCGATTTCTGCGGGCATGGCCTGGGCCAGCTGTTCCATGACGCGCCGGAGGTCGTCCATGTCGGAAAGCCCGGCACTGGCCCCGAGCTCAAACCCGGCATGATCTTCACGATCGAGCCGATGATCAACACCGGCCGCGCCGACGTGAAGCTGCTCGACGACGGCTGGACCGCGGTGACGCGCGACCGCTCGCTCTCGGCGCAGTTCGAGCATTCGATCGGCATCACCGAGACCGGCTGCGAGATTTTCACGCTCAGCTCCGGCGGGTTCGACAAGCCGCCTTACTGAGCGCTTTGTGACACAATGACGTGCAGCGCTGCTTTGCCGTTCGGCACCGCCTGCACGCCGACACGGCTATCGAACGTGGCAAGTCGGCCGTTTTTGCTCGCAGCCAGCGCGAGCAGATAGGTGTCGGTCAGTTGCGCCGATGTCAGCAGTTTCGCCCCGACGATGCGCTGGCTGTCGAGCATCGAAATCGCGTCGGGCCAGAACACATGGCCAGGAAGCGCGCACAGGCTCGAAAGCGCCGGCAGGACCGCGGCGGGAGACCCCGGTGTATTGGCGTATTTGGCATTGCCCACGATCCGCAGCACACCATTTTCCGTCAGTGGACAGGTTGCCCATGCGGCGTTGCCGTGATCTGCAAACCAGCGATGCGCCGCATCATGGTTTACATGTTTACGATCGATCAACGCGATCAGGACATTGACGTCCAGCAGGTACGTCACTCGAGTTCGTCGCGGAGCGCGTTGACCATTTCCATCGTGACCACGGCATCGGGATTGCTGACCGGCAACAGGGTTATCCCGTTGCGCGTCGTCTGGGCAGTATCGGCACCGCTGGGGCGCAGGGACCGCCGGGCCAAATCGGATACCACCTCGCCCAGGCTCCGACGCTGCTGCCGAGCCAGGTCGCGCGCGACCAAGAGGACGTCGTCATCGATGGCCAGGGTCGTGCGCACGACTATTCCTACCGCATCACGCACTCCGCATCAAGCATCAACCTCCGACGGTGCTGTAAAATGGGGCACAGCGGACTGCCATGCGCAGGAGTTAGGCAGCCATTAATACTTTCCCGTGGCATGCCACGCCAGCATCTGCGCGCTCGCGCGGCTGGCACGGTTGTTGTAAGGGAGCCGGCATGGCGGGAGGCATATACGCGTGAAAAAAATCGAGGCGATCATCAAGCCGTTCAAGCTGGATGAGGTAAAAGAAGCGCTGCACGAAGTCGGGGTCAGCGGCATCACCGTGACCGAGGCCAAGGGCTTCGGCCGGCAGAAGGGCCATACCGAGCTCTACCGCGGTGCGGAATATGTCGTCGACTTCCTCCCCAAGGTGAAGCTCGAGGTGGTGGTCGAGGATGCGATGGCCGACCGCGTGGTCGAGGCGATCGCCGCCGCCGCTCAGACCGGCCGGATCGGCGACGGCAAGATCTTCGTCATCCCGGTAGAAACCGCCCTGCGGATACGCACCGGCGAGCGCAACGAGGATGCCATCTAGGGATTTGACGCGCTGCAACAAACTGTGACAGCGTAAAACTCCGGGCGACACATGATTCCCGATTCAGTCGGGCATACTTATCGAAACGAAAGGCGTGGGGATTTATGGCTAAGGCACCCAATACGGTCAGCGACGTGCTGAAGATGATCAAGGACCAGGATATCGAGTGGGTCGACCTGCGATTCACCGACCCCAAGGGCAAGTGGCAGCATCTGACGATGGTCGCCGGCGTCGTCGGCGAAGACGAGCTGACCGACGGCTTCATGTTCGACGGCTCCTCGATCGAGGGCTGGAAGGCGATCAACGAATCCGACATGATCCTCAAGCCCGATCTCGACGCGGTGTGGACCGATCCGTTCTCGGCGACGCCGATGCTGATCCTGGTGTGCGACATCGTCGAACCCTCGACCGGCGAACTCTACGCGCGCGACCCGCGCTCGACCGCCAAGCGCGCCGAGGCGTATCTCAAGACCACCGGCATCGGCGACACGATCTTCATCGGCCCGGAAGCCGAATTCTTCATGTTCGACAACGTCCAGTTCGAGAACAGCTATTCGACCAGCTATTACAAGATCGACGATATCGAACTGCCGACCAACACCGGCACCAGCTATGACGGCGGCAACCTCGGCCACCGTCCGCGCGCCAAGGGCGGCTATTTCCCGGTCGCGCCGGTCGATTCGGCCGTCGACATCCGCGGCGAGATGGTCTCGACCATGCTCGAAATGGGCCTGCCGT
>CAXTEO010000038.1:0-33912 GCA_964243205.1 uncultured Sphingomonas sp. | reverse complement strand
CGGCGGCTGCCATCAAGCTTGTGTGCCCAGGCGAGGCCGTTGGCGATCGGCATTGACGACCCGACTATGCCCGTCGTGAGGATCGCCCCGGAGGCAGGGTGGGTAATGTGCATCGGGCCGCCCTTGCCCTTGCACGTTCCCGTGACGCGTCCGGCGACTTCTGCCCAAAGGTCCTTGAGCGGGACACCCTTCGCGAGCATGTCGTGGATGCCGCGATAGATCGTGCAAATTTGATCGTCGTCGCCAAGGTTGACCGACACGGCCGACGGGATCACCTCCTGCCCGCGGGGCGAATAATAGGGCATCATCAGCCGACCCGAGCGGACAACCTTGCGCGACGCTTCATCGTTCTGAAGGATCAGTGACATGCGGCGATAGATGTCGATCTGGGTCGCGGCATCGGGCAAAGCGGCATTGCCGCTGGCGGGTGATGGGGTGGCCATGGTTGAGTCTTCCTCCGCGCCTTACTGCAGCGATGCGCAGCTATTCGCACCGGGTACCGAACAAGGGCAAGCGCAGCGCTCGGAATCCGCCCCGGCGATGAAGTTTCGCGCCCGTCGATCCGACAGAGGCGGTCGGCTAACGCCGCATGTGAGCGGATTGGGATTTTCAGCACATGGCCATGCAATCCATTGCGATCGTCGGCGCGTCGTTGGCGGGGTTGAACGCGGCCGAAACGCTGCGCCGCCAGGGATTTGCGGGCCGGCTTGTCATGATTGGTAACGAACCGCACAAACCGTATGACCGCCCCCCGCTGTCCAAGGAAATTGCGCGAGGGGAATGGCCGATCGGAAGAGTCAACCTTCCACTGGACCCGCTGCTCGACGACGTCGAGTGGCGACTCGGAAGCGGCGCCACGGCGCTTGAAGCCGCAACCCGGACACTGGCCTTCGGCGATGGAAGCGCGGAACGCTTCGACGGCATCGTCCTTGCTACGGGCGCGGAACCGCGCCGCCTGCCAGGGGCCGACATGCTCGGCGTTCACGTATTGCGTACCCTCGAGGATGCCGTCGCGCTACGCGACGATCTGCAACGCTCAGGTTGTCGCATTGTCGTCGTCGGTGCCGGGTTCATCGGCCAGGAAGCGGCCGCCTCGGCCCGCAAGCTGAACCTGCCGGTGACGATGATCGAGGCAGTGGCCCCGGCTGTCCACGTGCTGGGGCACGATATCGGCATGATCATGGCCGACATCCATCGCAAGCGCGGGGTGGATTTGCGGCTGGGCGTGGCAGTGGCAGCCTTCGAGGGCACGGGGCGGCTGCAACGGGTGCATCTCAGCGACGGAAGCTTCATCGACGCCGACGTTGCGGTACTTGGTATCGGCGTAACGCCAAACACCACTTGGCTCGAGGGATCGGGCCTAACGATCGATAACGGGATCATTTGTGACGAAAGCTGCCTTGCAGCGCCGGGTATCGTCGCGGCAGGTGACGTCGCGCGCTGGCCAAATCACCGTTACGGAGAGCTTCGGCGGATCGAACACTGGGACAATGCGGTGCGCCAGGCCGAGCACGCCGCGTTGCGTCTGCTGGCCGAAGATGGCGGCATGCACCCCGGGGCTTATGCCCCGGTGCCGTGGTTCTGGTCCGATCAATACGGGTTCAAGCTGCAACTGGTCGGCTCGCCGGTCGCACATGATGAAGTGCGGATCGTGTTCGGATCGGGCGACGAGGAGAAATTCGTTGCCTTATACCGGCGAGGCGACCGGCTGACGGCGGCGCTCGGTCTTGCCGCGACCGGCAAATTGCTCAAGTTCCGCAAGCTTCTGGAAAGCGATCCGAGCTGGGAGGACGCCTTGGCTCTGGCCGCTGTCAGCGCGAACGTGACATGATCGCTGTGGCGGCATAGGGTCACGCGACGATGCGCTTGACCGCCCACCCCCTGGAGAGGTTGCCGTTCCCGAGTTCTCAATCCCATTTCGAATTTCCTGGATCGCGCGGCTGCAGCGTGCGCGATTCGATTCGCGTGCTCGCAGCCTTGGGCTAACGCGCGCACAGTGGCGTGTAATCGCAACGATACGGCTCAGAGAGGGCTTGTCGCAGACCGATGTCGCTTCGCAACTGGAGGTGTCAAACGTGACTGCCGGGCGTATTCTCGACCGACTGGAAGAGCAGAAGTGGATCGAGCGACGACCGCATCCCGAAGATCGGCGATCACGGCAATTGTACCTGACACCAGCTGCGGCACCGATGCTGGACTTGCTGTCCGATATCGGCGCGGATGAAGAGAGTGTTGCGCTTGCCGGACTCTCTGGTGACGAGCGCGAAGTTTTGAGCAGCTTGCTCGTTCGCATTATCGCGAACATGGCCGAGGCTCCCGACCTCGTATCAAACGAGCGGGAGGCGGAAACGGCGCAGGACTTCTTGCGATAGAGAACCGGCCGGCGGATGCCGCCCGCCCGCTCAGCGTAGCTCGCGCTTGCTCTTGGCTGACACGATCTTGCCGTCCACTACCGTGAAGTCGGCTGACGGAAGGCGCACGTACTTCGCGTCGACGATGAGGCCGATGCTGCCGTCGTTAGCTACCGAATCAACCGTGCCGAGGCGCTTCGACGCGGCGTCCACGACCGTTTGGCCCCGGTGCAACGTGACGTCGCTCTTCAAGCCACCATCGGTGGCAAAAGCCGGAGCGGACGAGGCGAGCGCAACTGCAACGGCGATGATGAAACGCATTGGGGATCTCCTAAACCAAGAGCCAATCTCCGGTTAGTGAGCATGCTAAATAATGGCAGGCTAACAAACCGTCAAGTGCGCGTATTGCAGTGCAACATGCAGATCCCGCATACGCATCACCTGTCAGAGGCCAGCAAAATATCCGCCGTTCACGGTACAAGTCTGGCCGGCGAGCCAGCTCGACGCTGCGCACGACAACAGAGGATCAGGGCCGGTCACGTCGTCCGGCGTCCGGGGCGTCGGATCGCGTAGCGCTTAAAATGGTTCGCAAGGTGCGCCCCGTCCGTCTTACCCTGTGCCATCGTCCCGAGGGCGATGCTGTTGGCCGTCGCCCCGAAGCGTGCCGCATCGGTTGCGAGGCCGCGCGTAAACCCAGCGGCGCGCTTCCAGCGTTCGTGCGGGATCCGACACGATCGTCTCGACGGGCCCCCACTTCTGCCCGATCATGCCGGGCAGGACGGCATGACAGCAATTCATCACGCCAAATAATTGACCTGCAGGAAGCCGTGCCACCGCGCGGGATCGCTGTCCCAGAAAAACGGCCGTTCGGACGGGAGCCGGCAGGTCCGCCATTGCCGGCATTGTTGATCAGGATCGAGATGGGGCCGAGGGAGGTCGCTATTGTCTCGATCCCGCTGCGGACCGCCACCAGATCGCCAACGTCGGCGACGAGCGCGATCGCGAAGCCGCCCGGGCGCGCTATTTCGGCGACGACCGCATCGACGCGGTCGCCGTCAAAATCGTTGACCGCGACGCGCGCGCCGTTTGCGGCGAGCGTGAGCGCGATCGCACGGCCGGAACCTTGGCCTGCACCGGTCACCATCGCGACACGGCCGGACAGGTCGAAAGGAACATTTTGAGCAATCATCGGCGTACATTTCAGCAGGCGCCGCGGCTACCCGCGACGGAGCTATAAGGAATATAAGCCTAGACCTCGATCAACACGGCCCCGGCCTGGCCGCCGCCCGCGCACATCGCGGCGATACCAAGTCCGCCGCCGCGCCGCTTTAGGTCGTTGGCCAGCGTCGTGATCATCCGCGCGCCCGAAGCACCGATTGGGTGGCCGAGCGAGCAGCCCGAGCCCGAGATATTCACAGTATCCTCGTCGAGATGCATGATGCGGCATGCGGCGAGCGGCACCGAGGCGAATGCCTCGTTGATTTCCCATAGCGCGATTTGCTTGCGCGACCTGCCGACGCGAGACAGCAATTTGTCGACTACGCCAGGGACCGAGAGGCCCATGTCCGCCGGATCGATGCCGAGCGAGGCCCAGCCCAGCACCGTAGCGACGACGTTAGCATTCTTGTCCCGTGCCAGCGTGTCGCTGGTAAGCACCATCGCGGCGGCGGCGTCGTTCAGTCCGCTGGCATTTCCGGCCGTGATCGAAAAGCCTTCAATCTCGGGATGGATCACGGCGAGCGATGCAAGCTTTTCCAGCGAGCCGCCACGCCGTGGATGCTCATCAACCTTGAATTCGAACGTCTGGCCATCGGGGGTCCGCGCCAATACCGGCACGATCTCGTCGACAAAACGCCCCTCGTCGATCGCCTGAACGGCCCGCGCATGCGATCGGAATGCCCACGCATCCATATCCTCGCGGCTCAGCCCGGCCTTCTTCGCGGTGTTCCAACCGACGGTGATGGACATGTCACGGTTTGGTGCTTCGGCGCTGTCGGGATGCGTCGGCGGGATCCACCAATCCTCCCACTCACCGGTTGCGGTATTGCGCATTTGCATGCGCGGCGACATCGATCCCGAATTCACGCCACCCGCCACAACGACGTTTTCCATCCCTGCCAAAATAGCGCCAGCCGCCACGCCGATCGCGCTCAGGCCTCCGGCGCAGTGACGATTGACCGCCATGCCGGAGACCGTCAGCATTCCGAGTTCGACCGCCGCATGGCGTGCGATCGCGCCACCACCGGCGAGCGATTCGGCGAGCACGATATCGTCGATCTCGTCTGGCGCGAACGCAGAGCGCGCAATGGCCTCGCGCACCACTGTCGCAGCCAGCGTCTCAGGCGGGGTATTGGCGAGCGATCCCTTGCGCGACGTGCCGACTGCGGTGCGCACGACGCTGGTGATAACGACCGACATGAAACAAAAACTCCTGATCTTCCACTTTGCGTGGATGTGGCATGACGACCCGCGACTGATAAGGTGCGGACCCAAGTATCGCGGGGGCGTTTCAACTCGTGTTGGCGGCTCCAAAATGGCGCGCGAGATAAGCGACTACCGCGGTGTTGAAACTATCGTTGGCGCCCCCGCGACCATATAATGTGCGCCAGCGACGTCGACGAAATCTGCGCCAGGCAACAGCTTGATGAACACGCGTGCGCCTCTGGGGCTAACGACACGGCTGCGACCGCCGCGGATGAGCAGCGTCGGCACCGTCAGCGTCCGCGCTGGCGCCTCGAAGACCGTCGGATCGGGAGGGGGGCGTGTCCGATCCGCAAAAATGCAGAGTCTCAGTACCGGTGATAGCGCCCGTTCTTACGTAGGCCCAGGTTGCGCATCAGGTCCGACGTGTCGAGCGGACGCGGGCGGTGCGGCAGAGGCCGCCACCGCATTCGCTGCCTCGTCCGGTGAGGCGAACCCGTTCGGCGCAACTTGCCTGAAACGTCCAATTTCTCCTGCGCGTTCCGGGGCGATCCGAGCGGCCCCATCAACGAGGGACAAGTCCCGCCACATGCAGTGCAGGCTCCGCCGCTACAAAGGGCGGCGTCAACCCGCCGCGAAGCGCCGACGAGCACTGGAGGACGATCGAGCGCGTTGAAGACGGCACGAAGATCGCCGACAAATAAGACATTCTGTAATCACCCGTCGACGACAGCCACTCTCTCCGTGACCGCGCGGGTCGATTGCGATCGCGCGGTAGCTCCGACGCGCGGCGTCTTGCACCGCACTGCTCTAGCTTTGCCGCGTCTGGCCGCCGCGATGCAGGAAGGAGACGGGCTGGCGAGCGGGATCTGTAATGAGTGACAGGCCGGCACTTTGGAACGCCAGCCGTTCAATTTCGATCTGATGTGTCATTTTCCGTTGATGCCGCCTCCTCGTTGCCATGTCATTCGAGACTTGGAAGTTGCGCTTACCGCACGATTGGAAACCATGCGGGCGATATCTGTTATGGCGGTGTCGCGACGCATTGCGCGACCGGTGGCAAGCGGACCATGTTCATCCCACGCAGACCGAGGACGATCATGGCGCTCTACACGACGATTCATCTCCACAATGTTCCAGGCGACCGGCTGGACGACTATGCTCGCTGGTTCGATGGCTCGCACCGCGCGAAACTCGCGTCGTTACGCGGTTTCATCGGAGCCGACCGGTACGAGGTGACGGAGGCGCAGATCATGCCCGACGCAGCCCAGCCCTGGCGCTTCCTTAGTGTGTATGATTTTGATCTACCCGATCCTGCCATCGATGTTCCCGCGCTTGGCCCGCTGGTCGCGGAAGCACGCGATACCGGTCTCGTAGCCGCCGACGATGCTGAGCGGCTGTATTCGTATCGCCTGTTCGGCGACTGGAAGGGCAGTCCCAACTGGCAACGCGACAAGCCACTCTCGGGTGTGAGTGTCATTCTGGGCAATTATGTTGCCGGCCGTCACGACGAATACCAGACCTGGTACGAGACCACCCACAGCGTCGAGGTGACCAACGTACCGGGTCATGTCGCCATGAAGCGCGGGGAGCTGTCGCCATATCAGGTCGAGCCGCGGCGCTATTGTCCGGGCGACCAGCTGGTGATGACGGCGCAGCAGACGGACGATCTCGTTTTCACCGTCACGGATTTCGGCGCGCGCGCGCTGGGTCACTCGCCGAGCGGGATCGTGATGGAACCGCGCTCGAAGTCCGGGTCGATGGCCCGTACCGTTCACTATTTCCGCAAGATCAGCGGGACCGAATTTTGGCCGGGCGGCATCGCCTATGGCGGTGACCTGTCGGTGTATCCGGGCAAAGAGTGACGCGGTATCGCGGCGGCGATGCGCCCCCCGTTGCCCGCTCCGACGCAGCGCGGCATTGCATGCAAGCGAACTGAATTAGGGAGCGGATTACACATGGCGGACAAGGTCATCGTCATCACAGGTGCAAACGGCGGGCTCGGTCGCGCGTTGGCGCAGCGTTTCGCCAGCGACGGTGAGAAGGTAGTCCTGCTTGGCCGATCGCTGGCCAAGGTGCAGGAGGTAGCGGTGGAGTTGGGCGAGCATGCGCTAGCAGTCGAATGCGACGTCACCTCGGCCGACAGCGTGCGTACGGCGTTCGAAAAAATTGCGGCGGTTCACCCGAAAATCGACGTGTTGATCAACAACGCCGCAGTCTTTCAGCCCTTCCTTGTCGAGGAGGCCAGCGACGACCAGATCTTCGGTTCGATACTGACCAACCTCGCCGGGCCAATCCTATGCACGCGTTCGGCAATACCGGTGCTCAGCCGCGGCGGCCACATCATTAACTTGAGTTCGGAGTCGGTCGAAGAGCAGCTTCCGCACCTGACGCTGTACCAGGCGACCAAGGGCGGGCTTGAGAGCTTTTCGCACCACCTGAATCGCGAGCTTGAGTCAAAGGGTATCCGCGTGACGGTGGTCCGTGCCGGCCAGATGTTCGGGCCCGGATCCTCGGCGACGATGGACCCGGTGGCCTTCCAGCGCTTCTTCGAGGAAGGCGTGAAGCGCGGTCTCAACGTGATGCAGCGCGGTACGTCGCAATATGTCTCGACGCTGCAGCTGTTTCGCATGCTGGTGGACCTTCCGCCCGACGTTCATGTCGGGTCGATCCATTTTCAGGGGCGGTTGCCCGACTGACCTGACCCGAACTGACGTGCGCGCGTCACGACGCGACGAATCGAAGAGGATAGAAGACGATGATGTTACCTGAGGGCAAGCTCTACATCGATGGCCAGCTTCGCGACGCAGCCGGCGGCGCGGTCTATGACGATATCGGCCCCTGGACCGGCGAGATTGTCGGAAAGGCGGCGGACGCGTCGGTCGGAGATATGGAAGAGGCGATTGCCGCCGCCCGGCGCGCGTTCGACGAAACCGACTGGTCGACCAACCACGCGCTGCGCCGCGATCTTGTCGTCAAGCTGGGCGGAAAGCTGAAGGCCAATCGCGACCGGTTAGTGGATATCGCCAAGCACGAGACCGGATCGGCAATGGGCGCAATCTACGGTCCGCAAGTCGATAGTCCGCTCGGCCATTATGACGAACTAATCACCATGTTCGATTCGTTCGAGTGGGAACGCTCGATGGGCGAGCGTGAGAATTGGGGCGCGACGTCGACCCGTATCGTCGTGCGCGAAGCGATGGGCGTGGTCGGCGCAATCACCCCGTGGAACGTGCCATTCTACATCGCGGTCGGCAAGGTCGTTCCCGCATTGCTCGCCGGCTGCACGGTGATTCTGAAACCGGCACCTGAAACGCCGCTTTTCAGCGCGATTCTTGGCGAACTCGCGCACGAGGTCGGTTTCCCCGCCGGAGTGTTCAACGTGTTGACTGCGAAGGACCCAGCCACGCTGGGTGAGATGCTGGTCACCGACAAACGGGTCGACCTCATCTCGTTTACCGGCTCGACCGGCATCGGGAAGCGCATCATGGAAAAGGGTGCTGCGACCCTGAAGCGCGTCTTTCTCGAACTTGGCGGTAAATCTGCGAGCATCGTACTCGAAGATGCGCCCAACTTTGCCGAGACCGTGTCACAGTCGATCGTTTGCTTCCATGCGGGGCAAGGTTGCGCGATCAATACGCGATTGCTCGTTCCCAAAAGCCGTTATGCCGAAGCCGTTGCGGTGCTTGAAGCGACCTATGCTGGGTATAGCGGCATATGGGGCGACCCGGACGCGCCGACCAATGTGATGGGCCCCGTCATCTCTGCGCGCCAGCGCGAACGCGTGATGGGCTACATCCAGTCGGGCCAGGACGAGGGGGCTCGGCTCATCGCCGGCGGCAACGCGCCAACCGACAAGGGCGGCGGCTTCTTCATCGAGCCGACCTGCTTCGTTGATGTAACCAGCGATATGAAAATTGCCCGGGAGGAGATTTTCGGCCCGGTCCTGGTGGTCATTCCCTTCGAGGACGATGACGATGCCGTGCGGATCGCCAACGACAGCGACTATGGCCTTTCTGGTTCGGTCATGTCCGGCAACCTCGACCGGGCCATGAAGGTGGCACGCCGCATTCGCACCGGTACGCTCGGGGTCAACGGGGGCACCTGGAGTTCACCCGACATGCCGTTCGGCGGCTACAAGCAAAGCGGCGTCGGGCGCGAATGGGGGCAAGAGGGCTTCGAGGAATACCTCGAGACCAAGTCCATCGGATACGTCGCTTAATAGATAGCGTCGACGAACTTCGGCACCGATCGAACGGAAGCGAACGCAGCCTCCGCTCGATCGTCAGCGCAGGTTTCGAATCGTCAACGCGATGATCTTCGCCTCGGCCTGCAATGTGTCTGCGACAAAGGCTTCGGCACCGCCCCCGTCAGGCGTCGTCAGATCGCGTGCGAAGGTAGCGTCCGTCGTGATCGTTGCCATGCGCTCGAGCATGGTCATCAGAACCACTGCATAGTTCGCGGACGCCGATCCATTGGCCGCGACCCGATCCGGCATTTGCCGCGTGAGACATGCCAATACGGGGCGCGACATCGCGCGGCGGGACTCCAGCATGCGCAAATCGCCCGTATCGGCGAGGCTGTTGCGCAGGTGGAGCAGCCGGGAATGCTCCGACCAGAACATATGATGTGCCTTCAGGAAGGAAACGCATTCTTCCTCCAGAGTGCCATCAGGCCAATGATGGTCGAACCGGTTCCTAAGCGCATCGGCTTCTGCCCCGAGCGGTTCGAGTGCTGCCAACAGCAGTTCAGACATGTCTGCGAAATACAGATAGAGCGTCGTCATGCCGATCGACGCTTCGCGTGCAATGGCGGTGAGCGAAAGCGGCGTATCGGCTGGGTCGGCGAGAACGCGCGGTAAGGCGCCAAGGATGCGCTCGCGCGTGTCGCGGCCTTTGCGGCCGAGCCGCTGACCCAGTAGATTGTGGCTGCGAGCGGCACTCTCCACTGCGGGCAGTCGTGCTTGAGACAATTGGCTACTCATCTGGTCCCCAGCGGTTGTAATCAGGAGCGACTTGCTGACACGCGGATAACCCGGGCGCAATATTCGGCATCCACATCCACCACAACACCGCTCGGGCGCTGTTGAGGTCGTTACCCGGACCACCTCTCGAACGCCACCACTATGGATTCAAAAACAACAGTGGCGGAAGATGCCGCCAAGCACGCCCCGCCACGATCGTCGCCCATGCTTGGGCTTTAGAGGATCAACGCGATCCGAATGCGACGCGTAACGTGACGCCGATCTCGCGGGGCAGGGTGACCTGCACTGCATCGTAACCCGCCGCCGCGCCGGCGTAGGGCGCGTAAATGTTGTTGAGCAGCGCCTGACGAGTCAGCTCGGTCTGCTTGTCGAACACATTCTTGGCATAGACGCCAAGATCCCAGCGACCCTTGTGGCCGGCCAAGCCAGCGAAGAGATCGATCACGGCATACGGTGCGGTTCTGCGGAATTTGCCGGCCGCATCAGGGAAATTGCCGTAATTCGGGTTCGCGCCCTGATAGTTGACGTTGAAGCGGAAATACCCATCAAACATAGTGCTAAGCGGTAGATCATAGCTGCCGTTGGCCGTGGCCTGGAACGGCGCCTGGGTGTTCAGCGTCTGGCCCGAGGGAGAAGTGCAGAAGTTGATTGGGTTTGCTGCGGTGATCGCAGCTGCAGTTGCGCAAGGGACCTGGCCACCCTTCGACGTATTTTTCGCATAACTAAAGTTGACGCCCAACGACAGATCCCGAAGCGGCTTTGCGGCGATTTCGAGTTCAGCGCCGCGGACACGCGCATCGATATTGCGATAGAAGGCTATGCTCGTGAGTGCCGTCGCGCCGCTGACCGAGTTGAAATAGGGCACGTTCGCAAACGTGGTCAGCTTGTTCTTGTAATCGATCTGGAAAATCGCCGCGTTGATGCGCAGGCGGCGCCCGAACGACGTCTTGATGCCTGCTTCATATGACGTCGCCGTTTCCGGCTTGGGAACGAGCAAGTTCGAAGGCAGACCGGTATTGTTGATCGCCGGCAGGCCGGTGCGGAACGAGGTGCCGGTCGTAGCATAGGCCAGGATGTCATCGGTGAACTTGTGCGACAGCGAGAAGTTGTACAGCGCATCGGAATATTTGTCGTTGTGGTTTTCGATTGAGTTGCCGATGCCTGCGGGCAGTTGCGCATCGCAGAAGCCTGCATAGGCGCTGGAGACCAGCGGTCCAAGGAACTGGCATGGGAAGCCGAAGCTCGGGGTCGCGACAACGGCAGCCGCTGCGGTCGTAACGTTGAGATTGACCGGCACCCGATCACGAATGATGCTTAAGCCGCCGGTAAGCTCGGTCTTGCTGCCAAGATACGCGCGCACGCTACCGTAATACGAGTCGAACACCTGCCCGATGATGATGTTGGTCGAGCTTTGCAGGACATAACGATTGTTCGGCGTCGTCACGACCCCTGGAGCTGTGCCGGGCGCACCGAAAGCACCGGCCAGATACACCGGCGCACCGAAATTGATCGTACCGATCGAGCTCTTCTGGAACCAGCCGAGATCGTAATCGAAGGGGCGGTTGTCGTTACGGATCGACGACAGTCGAATTTCGTGAGTCTGGAAGAACGGCGTGCCCACGAACTTCTGCGTATTGTATGCTTCGAAGCCGGGAAGGAAGTTGGCCGTATCCTGCGGCAGCAAGATGAGGCCGGTATTGTCGATCTGCCGTCCGTAGTTGTAGGTCAGCGTGTGCCCCAATACTTCCCAACTTGCGTTGAGGGTGATCAGGTCGACATGGAGTGGGTTGATGCTCGGACCGTCTTGAACGGACTTGCGATCGCCGACCGAAAGCGCCGGTCCGTTGAAATTTGCCGAAATGCCGGATGCCGCGGCGCCGGGACTGCCGTTACCGGCAACCTGCGCATAGGTGTAGGACAGCTGATCGCGGCGTTGATACATGCCCTCGATCGAAATCGTATCGGTCGGCCTGAACAACGCAGTCACGCGATAGGTCCGGGCACGATACTTCGGCGCCACGTTGCTGCGAACGCTGAAAACCCGGTTGCCCTGGTCGTCCTCGATGTTCGCAGCGGCGCGGATCGCAAGGACATCCTTCACGATCGGAATGTTGATCGCGCCCTGGAAATCGCTGTGCTTGCCCGAGCCATACTGGCCCTGCAGGTAACCGCCGAAGTCATTCAAATCAGGCTTGCGGGTGGTCAGCGTGACGGCGCCCGAAATCGATGGCGCGCCGCGGGTCGTGCCCTGAGGCCCGCGCAGTACTTCGATTTGACCGACGTCGAAGATCGACAGCAGCGTGTTCTGCGGATCGAACGGGATTTCGTTGAAGTACAGCGGCGTGGCTGGCGTGCCCGAACCCGGCTGCCACGTGACGCCGCGCAACACGATCTTGGTGCTCGTGGTGCTGCCATCCAGCGTCAGGCCCGGGGAAAGCTTCGAGACTTCGCTGATCTGGTTGATCGAGAGCTTCTGGAGGGTGTCGCCGGTCACGACTTGCACGCTGACCGGGACGTTCTGCAGGTTTTCCGCCTCGCGGCGCGCAGTGACGACGATGTCGTCATTGGCGGGGGCGTCGGGCTGGACCGCTGTGGTATCGGCCGTCGGCGTGGTGGCCTGAGCGGCAGGCGAGGGCGGGACCTGCGCGACAGCCATAGAGGCCGATGTCAGTGCGGTGCTGACGGCAAGTGCCTTGAGAAAAGTCTTTTTCAACGTCGTTCCTCCCCTTGACGAGTGTCGGGCCCGTTGATCGAGCCCGCCTCGGTTTCTCCTTGCTGCCGCCGAAACCTCGACAGCCGCGCTGCTATTCTCGACCGGTTCGAACGGCCGTAATTGCATTCCTTCGAAGTCAGATCACAAACTCTAATTGCAACGACCGTAGTGCATTCTTTTGATTCCGAAAAGATCGTTGATGTAGAGCGCGTGAGATTTGCGCCAAAAATGACACAGTCTCGGTTTGAAAACGCCCCCGCGATGTCAGACAGGCAAACTGGCATCAATTGGCACCGTCAAGCGCCGATGCTCGCCCGAAGTACGAAATAAAGGATAGATGGAGCCAGCAAACAGCCCAGGCCAGTGTGAAACGTCGCGGTAAGCGCGCCATATGGCACGAGGCGTCGATCCGTGGCGGCGAGCCCTGCCGAGACCCCGCTGACGGTCCCCATCATGCCCCCGAAAACCATCGCGGTCCGCGGATTGTCCAGTTTGATGAGCGGTGCAATCACTGGAGTGAAGACCATGACCAAGATCGCCTTTACCACGCCGATCGCGATCGACAGCGCGATGATGGGCGGGGCCGCTCCTAGCGCGGCTCCGGTCACGGGACCGACGATGTAGGTGACGCCACCTGCGCCGAGCGTCGATAACGACACCGCGTCGCGATAGCCGAAGCTCCACGCAATGGCCGCCCCAAAAAAGAACGGCACTGCCGTTCCCACCAGAAGGGCGACCGCGCCAATCAGGCCCGCGCGCTTTGCGCGGTCGATGTCCACCTCGAAGGCGGTCGCCACGATTGCAAAATCGCGGAGCATTGCTCCACCCATAAGACCGATTCCGGACAGTAGGGGGACGTCGGCCAGCCCTTTGTGCCCGCCGGTTGTAACACCGCCCCAAAAGGCCAGCGCGAGCCCTACGATGATGGCGATCGCCGAACCGTGAATGCGGCCAAGTGTCAGCTTTGCGGAGACGAAATTCGACAGCCAAATGATGATGCCGACCAGGGCAAAGGCAATCAGGAGACCGTTAGCCGTCAACATGGCGGCGACTTTCGTCAAGGCGGTCGGAGTCATGGGATTGCTTTCGCGATCGACGCCATCTCTTCGGCTTCGCGCCGTTCTCGCGCTTCGATGTCGTCCATGGTCTCCGCGCCGCCATACATTTTGCCAAGCACCGCGACCATGCCGAAGCACAACACCACTACTGCTGCACCGCACAGGAGAACCATAGGCCCGCCTTCAACGGCAGCGACAACATCCTGCTGCGCCGCCATCGCGACGACGATAGGGATGTAGAGCGACCCCCACAGCGAAACGCCTTGCGTGACGCCGCTGCTCATCAGTCCGTGTCGCTGCAGCCAAAGTCGTGTCAGGATCAGCAGCAGCATGGAAATACCTACGCCGCCGACATTGGCCTTTACGCTCAGCACTTGGCCAAGCACCTCGCCCACCGCCTGACCAAGCAGAGTGCACAGCGCAAGCAACGCTACCCCCGAAATGGTCATGGGACGGCACGATGCTGAGCGACAGTTACTGCTGGATGCGACGGCAGCATGGCTTCCCTTGATGTTTTTAATTTGTCGTGCCGACGTAACCCGGAGCGGGGATCGTGACCAGCGCCGCAGCGCGAGCGAGCCGCGGCGGGTCTGCGAACGGTGGATCATCGTGGGCGCGATGAAGCGGCCGTGCGCTCTTTACCGAGCAACGCGTGCGCGGCAGGATTGCGTCGAGTGCAGCAATGTCTGGCCCCCGATTTCGGCTGCGACACCGCGTCGTCCGCGATACGATATGGAGACCTTCACTCCCCATCCCAAAGATTGGCAACGTCATGTCCAACCTCTACCAGCGTCTATACGATTGCTTTCCCGACGACCGAGCTCAGCCTTTCGCATCGACCCTTAATGGACGAACGGTGAGCTACGCGGAACTCGAAGCAAAATCCGCGCAGCTCGCTAACCTTCTCGTCAGCCTCGGCGTCGAGCGCGGCGATCGCGTCGCGGTGCAGGCACCAAAGAGCATCGCGATGTTGATACTCTATCTCGCGTGCCTGCGAGCGGGAGCGATCTTCCTCCCGTTGAACCCTGCCTATACCGCCGGCGAGCTCGAATATTTCATGCAGGATGCTCAGCCGACACTGTTCGTCTGCGATCCCGGCAAGCACGACATCATCTCCCGGCTCGCCGAAGCTGTCGGTGTAGCGTGTGTCGAAACTCTCGGTGGGCAGGGCGACGGCACGCTCATGGATGCGGCGGCAACCCACCACGATGGTTTCGATACATTGGTCGTCGATGACGATGATCTCGCCGCCATCCTCTACACGTCGGGCACCACTGGCAGGTCGAAAGGAGCGATGCTTAGTCACGGCAATCTCGTGTCGAACTGCTTCACCTTGCGGGATTACTGGCGCTTCACGGCCAATGATGTGCTGCTCCATACGCTGCCGATCTTCCACACTCACGGCCTGTTCGTTGCCACCAATGTGACGCTGGCGGCAGGTGCCAGCATGATCTTCTTGCCAACCTTCGACGCGGATGCGGTCCTGGAAGCGCTTCCGCGCTCCACCGTGATGATGGGCATCCCCACCTTCTATATCCGCTTGCTCAAGGAGAGCGGGTTCACACGCGACGTGGTGTCGCACATGCGTTTATTCGTATCGGGATCGGCACCGTTGTCGGCAGATATTCACCGTAATTTTTCAGAAACGTCCGGGCATGCCATTCTCGAGCGATACGGTATGACCGAGACCAATATGAATACCTCTAACCCCTACCAAGGAGACCGGATCGCCGGCACCGTAGGCTTGCCGTTACCCGGTGTGTCGATACGGATCACCGACCCGGACACGGGGCGAGATCTGCCGCAGGGCGAGATCGGCGTGATCGAGATCCGCGGGCCGAACGTCTTCAAGGGATACTGGAAGATGCCTGAGAAGACCGCTGCGGAATTTCGCGGCGGCTATTTCATCTCCGGCGATCTGGGGCTGATCGATGCGCGCGGGTATGTGTCCATCGTCGGTCGGGCCAAGGACATGATTATTTCCGGTGGCTACAACATCTATCCGGCGGAAGTGGAAACGGCGCTGGATGAGCTGCCGCAAGTACGCGAGTCCGCCGTTGTGGGTACCCCGCACCCAGACATGGGCGAAGGCGTGGTGGGCGTCGTCGTGCCGATGGAGGCCGGATTTGCGGATGCCGATGCGCTGACAGCAGCCCTCTAGGACAAATTAGCGCGGTTCAAGCAACCGCGCAGGATCGTTTTCGTCGAAGAATTGCCGAAGAACGGCATGGGGAAGGTCCAGAAAATCGCCCTGCGCGAGCTTCTGGCAGACAGCTTCAAGTAGCGAACGGCATCGCCTCACCGATCTTTCGCGTTGGCTAAACGTGCTGAGCCCAATGGAATTGCGATCTTAGCTGGATGGTCCAAGCTGTGTCTGGATTGCCGCATAACGGCGACGGGGAAGAGGAAACGAGATGGGAAGACGTAACCGGCGCTGGCGTCGCGGCCTTGCCCGATTGATCGCAGCCGCTAAATTCGCCGCACCGCTATGGGCCAGCGCGGGACCGCTACCGGCGCAATCCGTAATTGCGATTCCGGGCAAGCCCAATCTCCTGATCGGTGCCTACAATGTCGGTGATCTGGGCTATATGGAAAAAGAATTCTTTATCAGCGGGGAGGCGGCTACTTACGTTGCGGGAACGCCTCTCGCAACGGACGGGCGATGGACCGTGTCGCCTGTCGCCAAGGCAACGTATACCACTCGCATCGTCGTCCTGCGGCCAACGAACGGGTCCAAGTTCAACGGCACGGTGGTCGTCGAATGGCTGAACGTCAGTGGCGGCCTCGATGCACCCGCCGATTGGTTCATGGCGCACCGCGAACTGGTCCGTACCGGCTATGCCTATGTTGGCGTTTCGGCACAGAAGGTCGGCATCGCGGGGGGCAAGAGCCTTGGCATGGACATGTCGCTAAAGAAGGTGAATCCGGCGCGCTACGCGCGTCTCGCCCATCCGGGCGACGCCTTTGCCTTTGACATCTTTTCCCAAGCGGGCCGCCTGGTGCGCGACGGGGGTGCGAACGGGATTCTTGGGGGGCTAGTCGCCAAGCGTGTCCTCGCAGCAGGAGAGTCCCAATCCGCACATTTCTTGACCACCTATGTGAACGCGATAGACCCGCTTGCAAAAGTGTATGACGGGTTCCTGATCCATTCGCGATTCAGCGGCTCGGCCCCGCTGGATGGGAGCTCGATGATGGGACAAGCGAATGCCGCCATGCCGAGCACCGTCCTGTTTCGGCCCAACCTTCGGGTCCCGGTCATGACGTTCGTCACCGAACCCGACCTGATCGGAACCGCCCGGTCCGGCTATTATGCAGCCCGGCAGCCGGACACGGCCCGGCTTCGCGTGTGGGAGATACCGGGCACGGCGCATGCCGACACTTATACGGTACAAGTTGCGCCGATCGACACCGGGTTGGCACCGATCGAGAAGCTCGCCGCGGCCTACACGCCCGCCGATGCGATGATGGGAGCAAAACTCGCGAAGCCGATCAACGCCGCTCCACAGCACCATTACGTGCTGGAAGCGGCGATCGCGGGTCTCGATCGCTGGGTCCGAACCGGTAAGGCTCCCGCTAAGGGTCCGCGGATCGAGCTCTCTACAAACGAACCGTCGCAGGCGGTGCGTGATACGAACGGCATGGCCGTCGGCGGTATTCGTACGCCCTGGGTCGACGTTCCGGTAGCTCGGAATTCGGGAACGGGGAATGCGGGAAGCGTGATGGCCTCCCTTTTCGGGTCGAGCGAGGCGTTCGATACCGCGACGCTTGCTCGCCTGTACCCCGGCGGCAGGGTGGAGTATCTGGCAAAGTTCACGGCGGCGCTGGACCGCTCGATCCGGTCAGGGTTCATTTTGCCGGCCGATCGCGAGGAAATTCTGGGGCTGGCCGCTGCGATGTACCCGCATCCTCATTGAAAGTTTGCGCCTTGGCACGGATCGGCAGGAGCATCTCGTGAAACACATCCTTTTTCGGTATACACGCACCGCCATTGTCTGCGCGTTAATGGGCGCGACAGCACTTTCATGCGGTTCGATCGTCGACGCTCGATCGCAAGAGGCTCCGCCGGGGCAAGCGCACGCGCGATTGATACCGCTCCAGGGCGGTCGCAACTTCCGCGACCTTGGTGGCTACCGTACGGCAGACGGTCGCCACGTAAAGTGGAACTCGCTTTTTCGCTCCGGATCGATGCACGGCCTGACGGATGCCGACTATGAGAGTCTCGAACGGCGCGGCATCCGCGTCGTCTGTGATTTTCGCGATATGCACGAGCGCGCCAGCGAGCCGGTACGCTGGCCGGTCGCGAACGCGCCGCGCCTTCTAAGTGATGATTATGTGCTCGACCAACGCGGTTTTCTGCCGGCGGGCGAGATGAAAACGTGGACCGAGGCGAGTGCGCGCGCGGCGATGATGGCGAGCTATCCAAGGATGCTAAGGCAGTTTCACGACCAATATCGGCGTATGTTCGCGGAGCTGCTCGCCGGGCACGCTCCGCTGGCGTTCAATTGCTCCGCCGGCAAGGACCGCACGGGAATCGCCGCCGCACTGCTGCTAACGGCGCTGGGTGTGCCGCGGCAGAGTGTAATCCACGATTACCTTTTGACCAATACATATCTCGATGCGGCGAAGGTGCTGGCGAGTCCGTCCGCTGCAAAAAGTCCGATGGCGCTACTCCCGCCCGGTGTGACCTCTGCCATTATGAAGGCCGACCGGCGGTACATCGAAGCGGCGTTGGCGGTGCTCGACCATCACGAGGGCGGTTCGGGCGGTTGGCTCCGCGACGAGATGGGCTTGTCTCGCGCGAACATTGGCGCCTTGCGCGCCGCATATCTCGAATGACGCTGGATGGACAAACTCGTGACGCGAGTAGTGCCGACCGCTTCAATCGACAAGCACCATCGTGGCCACGGTTTGTCGTCGTGCCGTTTGACGCGCGTTCGCAAGAGCGGCAGCGCACTGAGCGTCAACTCGTGAAAGGATTACTGCTTGGCCCGACTGGATCGCATCAGTCTCGATGCCGCGACCTACCCGTTCGGCGCGTTGATCCCGACGCGCTACGACGATCTAGACGAGCAAGGGCATGTCAACAATGCGGCAGCAGTGGTGTTGCTGCAGGAAGGGCGCGTGCGTTTCAGCCAATCGCTAGGATTGCGCAATCTGATGCCTGGGCTGCGGATTATGGTGGCGTCGACCTTAATTGAATATGCTGCCGAGTTGCGACATCCGCAGTCGGTGGAGCTTCGTTGCGGGATAGGGCGGGTGGGGCGCACGTCGTTCTCAATATTCCAGCTGGCCCGCCAGGACGGGCGAACCAGCATATACGCGGAATCGACTTTGGTCATCGCCAACGGAGCCGGGCCGGTAGCGATGCCAGATGCGGTGCGCCAGCGCATGCATCTGGCAACCGTGGCGTGAAGACGGATCGCCAATGAGGTACGAAACTGCAGCGCCTGTTTCCGGGGAGCCGCTTCGCGGGCGGATCGCGCTGGTGACCGGAGCATCGTCGGGGCTCGGTCGCCACTTCGCCGGGGTGCTGGCGGCGGCGGGCGCACGGGTCGTCGTTGGCGCACGGCGCGTCGATCGGCTTGCGACACTGGTCGAAGACATTAGAGCGGCCGGCGGCGAGGCACTGGCGGTTGCGCTCGACGTAACGAACGAGGCGTCGGTGCGCCATGCCTATGACGCCGCCGAGGACCGGTTCGGCGCGGTTACCGCTATCGTTGCCAACGCGGGGATCAGCATCGCCGGGCGCGCTACCGAGCTGTCGGTCGAGGATTTTGACGTGCATTATGCCGTTAACGTGCGTGGTGCGTTCCTGACCGCGCGCGAGGGTGCACGGCGGCTGCAACAGGCGAACCGCGGAACCGAGGGGCGGGTCGTCCTGATTTCGTCGATCACCGCGCGGACGCGGACCACCGGCACCGCTGCGTACAGCTCGTCAAAGGCGGCGGTATCGCATCTGGGGCTTTTGCTAGCGCGCGAATGGGCGCGGACGGGGCCGAACGTGAATGTGATCTCGCCCGGCTACATCCGCACCGAACTGGCCGGCGACTTCTTCGATGCCGACGCCGGCGCCAAGCAAATGGCGAGCTGGCCGCGACGGCGGATGATGGATGCGAGTGCTATCGATGCGACGCTGTTGCATTTGCTGTCTGATGCTGGCGCCCAGCTGACTGGGACGGACATGACGATCGACGATGGACAGTCCTTGTGAGGAGACGCGGATGACTGGCATATTGGCAGCTCCAAGCGCCCGGGCGGGTGGAATCGGGGAGCGGGTCGAACGCTTCGTGCGTGACGTGGTGATCGCGCGCGAGCGACCCGCGCCGCGCGACAGCCACGGGCCGAGCGACGACCTGGTGCAGCAACTGCGCTCCCTCGCTCGTGATGGTGGCGTCCTGACGCCGCACATCCTTGGCGACGGCGACCATTTGACGCAGCGCGAGACGGCATATGTGCTGATCCGGTCTGGTCTCTCGCCACTGGGGCCGCTTGCCTGCAACACGATGGCCCCGGACGAGGGCAACATGTACCTGCTCGGCAAGGTCGGCAGCGAGGGTCAGAAGAACCGTTTTCTGGCGCCGATGGTTGCCGGCACCGCGCGCTCGGCGTTCTTCATGACCGAACCGTGGGGCGATGGCGGCGCCGGGTCCGACCCGTCTATGATGAAAACCACAGCGCGGCTCGACGGCGATCACTGGGTGATCGACGGACGCAAGGCGTTCATCACCGGCGCGGAAGGCGCGAGGGTCGGTATCGTCATGGCTAAGACCGATCCCGGTGACGGCAAGATGGCGGCGACGATGTTCTTGGTCGACCTGCCGAATCCGGCGATCCGCATCGAACGCGTGCTGGAGACGATCGATTCGTCGATGCCGGGGGGACACTCCGTAGTGGCGATCGACGGGCTGCGCGTGCCGGCGAAGGACATATTAGGCGCGCCGCACGACGGCTTCAAATATGCACAGGTCCGGCTGAGCCCGGCGCGGCTATCGCATTGCATGCGATGGCTGGGCGCGTGCATCCGCGCACACGAGATCGCCACAGACTATGCCTGTCGTCGCCATGCGTTCGGCAAGCCGCTGATCGATCACGAGGGTGTCGGGTTCGTGCTGGCTGAAAATGCGATCGACCTGGCACAAGCAGAACTTATGGTCGACTGGTGCGCAGGTGTACTTGACGGCGGCAGCCTGGGTACTGCCGAAAGCTCCATGACCAAGGTCGCGGTGTCAGAGGCGCTGATGCGGATTGCCGACCGCTGCGTGCAGGTCATGGGCGGCACTGGCGTCAGCGGGGACACCGTGGTCGAACAGGTGTTTCGCGAGATCCGTGCGTTCCGCATCTATGACGGCCCGACCGAAGTGCACAAATGGAGCCTAGCCAAGAAGATCAAGCGTGACTGGAAGGCAGCGCAGGCGTGAGTGAAGGGTTCACCGGGGCGGGCGACGTTCGCGACGTGCATCGGTTCGACGAGGGGCGCCTTGCCGCGTGGATGGAGGCCGAAGTGGCGGGCTACGCCGGCCCGCTCGTGGTGGCGCAGTTCAACGGCGGTCAGTCCAACCCGACCTATAAATTGGTTACGCCGGATCGCAGCTATGTTCTGCGCCGGAAGCCGCCAGGCGAACTGTTGAAAGGCGCACATGCCGTCGACCGAGAGGCGCGGGTGCTGCAGGCGCTGGAGAGGAAGAAATTTCCGGTGCCGCACGTCCACGCTTTGTCCACCGACGACGAAGTGATTGGCACCTGGTTCTACGTCATGGACTTGGTCCAGGGACGCATTTTGTGGGAACCGACGCTGCCCGCCTCGCAACCGACCGAGCGCGCGGCGATCTTCGATGCGATGAACAGGACGATTGCTGAACTGCACACGATCGATCCCGATGCCGTCGGCCTCGGTGACTTCGGCCGGCCGGGCAATTACTTCGAACGGCAGATCGGACGGTGGTCGCGCCAGTACCAAGACGACACGGTCGCTGGGCGGGATCCCAATATCGACCGGCTGGCCGAATGGCTGCCTCAGCACATTCCACCGGGCGACGAGACGGCGATCGTTCACGGCGACTTCCGCCTCGATAACCTGATTTTCGCTATGGACGGACCGCAGGTCTTGGCGGTGCTCGACTGGGAGCTGTCGACGCTCGGCCATCCGCTCGCCGATTTCGCTTATCACCTGATGATGTATCGGATGCCGCAGCTGACCATTCCCGGACTGGCCGGGGCCGACCTAGCCGCGCTCGGCATCCCGAGTGAGGAGGACTATGTCGCCGCTTATTGCCGCCGCACCGGACGCGACGGCATTCCCGATCTCGACTTCTATCTCGCGTTCAATTTCTTCCGCTTCGCTTGCATTATCCACGGCGTGAAGGGGCGCATGTTGCGCGGAAACGCCGCCAATGTGCAGGCGGCGCGGCTGGTCGAGGATCTTCCGGTGATCGCCGAAATCGGCTGGGATCAGATCCGCGCGAACTCTTGATTCGGTCGCGCGGCATCGTGGGGGCGGACTTGGCCCGGGCGTGTTGACACCCGACGCTGCGTGTCCGACGTCACCGGCATGCCCGAAGAAGCCTTCCCGAGCGCACGTGTCGCGCATATCGCATTGCGCATTGACGCCGATGGTGCCGCCTGGATCGAAGCGTTCCGCTGCGGCGAGTGCGGTGCGGTCGTGCCCGAGTCGTCGATGGCGTGCCGGCGTTGCGACACCCGGACACCGCCGAGCCCGTTTCGCGCTGCGGAGAACGGTCGCTTGTACACATGGTCGATCATCGAGCGCAGCTATCCGGGTGTCGCGGTGCCGTTCGTCTCGGCGATCGTGGACCTCGATGGCGGCCCGACGCTGAAGGGAACGCTGCGCGGCGTCGCAACGGCGGACTTGGTCTCCGGCTTGCCGGTCCGGGTCCGTTTCGACGATGCGGGCGGCGCCGTTTCAGCCGAAGGAGTTCCGTTCATCGGCTTCCACTTCGAACTGGCAGAAGGAGCGGATGCATGAGCGAAATCTACGTCATCGGCGCAGGAATGATCCCGTTCGGCCGCTATCCCGATCGCAGCCCGGCGCAGCTCGGCGCGGAGGCGTTGTTGCTGGCGCTCGACGATTGCGGGCTGGCGATCGGCGATGTCGGTGCGCTGTATTGCGGGTCGACTTTCAACGCCGCCTCGATGGTTGCACAGCAAGTGCTTAAGCAGGTCGGCCAGACGGGCATCCAGTGCGTTAACGTGTCCAACGCCTGCGCATCGGGAGCGACCGCCTTCCGTGAGGCGTTCGTCGCAGCCAAGAGCGGGCTGTACGACGTCGTCGTAGCGCTCGGCACTGAGAAGAATCCGCGAGGGATGCTGCAGGGCGTGGCCAAGAGCGATCGACCCGATCCCGAGGGACTGTTCGGCGCCGTCTCGCTGCCGGCGCTGTTCGCCGAGGCGGGAATGGAGCACACCGCGCGCTACGGCACCACGATCGAGCAGTTCGCGCGCGTGGCAGTCAAGAATCACCATCACGCGACGATGAACCCCAAGGCGGTCTATCGCCGCGAGACACCGCTTGAAGAAGTGCTGGCGAGCGAGATGATCGCTTATCCGCTTACCAAACTGATGTGCTCGGCTAACGTCGACGGCGCGGCGGCTTGCGTCCTGGTGACAGAGCGCAAGGCGCGCGAGATGGGGTTGTCGCGAGCGGTACGCGTCGCCGGATCGGCGCTCATGTCGGATCCGTTCGAGCAGCGCAGCCCGATGCTGATAGACGGTAATTCAGTGACTCGCCTGGCGGCGAAGAAAGCCTATGAGCAGGCTGGGATCGGTCCCAAGGACCTCGACGTGGTCGAATTGCACGATTGTTTCGCCACCGCCGAGGTGCTCCATTACGAGAATCTCGGCCTCTGCGGCGACGGCGAGGGCGGCGCGATGATCGATTCGGGGGAGACGGCACTTGGCGGCGAGACGCCGGTAAACGTGTCGGGTGGTCTCTTGTCGAAGGGCCATCCGATTGGTGCGACCGGCGTGGCGAATATCGTCGAGATCATCGAGCAACTGCGCGGCGAGACCGGCGCGCGGCAGGTCGAGGGCGCGCGCGTCGGACTCGCCCACGTGCTGGGCTTCGCTAACAATGTCGGCGCGGCGTGCGGCGTGCACATTTTCGAGAAAGCGTAGGCAAGCTGCAGGCGGGTTGGCCAGCTTAGCCCGAAACGGCGCGCTCGATGATGCGGCGACGATCGACCTTGCCCGATGCAGTGCGCGGCAGCAACTCGCGGCCGATCGTGACCGAGCGGGGCACTTTGTAGATCGCCAGCTTGTCGCGACAAAGTGCCTTGAGCTCGTCGGCGGTTACCGTCGCGCCGTCCTCCGCGACCGCCTCGACCACCAGCCGCTCGCCCATCCTAGCGTCGGGCAAGCCATAGGCAATCGCCTCGCGCACTGCCGAATGCGAGAGAATGACGCGTTCCACCTCGGCGCAATAGATGTTTTCGCCGCCCGAGATCACCATATTCTTCTTTCGGTCGACAATGGTGAACAGACCTGCCTCATCGACCACGCCGACATCCCCGGTCGCAAGCCAGCCGTCCTTAAGCGTCGCAGCGGTTGCCTCGGGATCGCCGAAATATTCATTCATCACCGCAGGGCTCGCAACCCACAGCTCGCCGGGCTCGCCGATGTCTGCTTCCGACCCGTCGTCACGCCGCACCGCCACACTAATGCTAGGCAGGACCCAGCCGCAAGATAGCGGATTGGCGAGATAGGCCTTGCCACTGATCGAGCAGGCCAGCCCTGAGTCCTCCGACTGCCCGTAGGTGTTGACGATCAGGCAGTCGGGGGTACGCCGCCCGATCTCCGCCACCAACTCGGGCGCGAGCGGCGCGCCGCCGTTGACCATGAAGCGGATGCGCGACAACACCTCCGGCATGGCGCGCGGCGAGCGGAACAGGTCCCATAACATTGCAGGAACGAACGACAGCCGAGCGAGCCCGGTGGTTTCCAACATGTCGATCGCCACGTCCACATTCCATTTGCCCAGGATATGAATCGTGCCGCCGGTGTAGGCGGTACGGACGATCGGCAGCATGCCCGTCAAGTGGAACATCGGCGACAGGATGACGGTCGGCGAGGTCATAGAGCGTTGCTCGTGCAGCAGCGGAACGCCAGTCTCTTCCTCGCAGCGCAGGTCCTGCAGCGTACCAAGCGCCTTTGACAGCGCCGCGGCATGGGTGATCGCACCGTGGCTGAGGAGTGCGCCCTTGGGCCGGCCAGTGGTGCCCGAGGTGAACAGGATGACCGCTGCGGCATCGGGTGTCATCCTGACCGGATCGAACGCGGCTGGAGTAGCACAGGCATCGGCCATGCTGAGGTCCCGGTCCAGGCGCAGTGTATTGCCTTCGCCATCGAGCACGACGCGGTCGAATGCCGGGTCGGGCCGGGCGGTGGCGATACCGGCGGCGCGGGGTGCGTCCAAGATGACGAGTCGGGGTTGCGTCAGGTCGATTGCGTGCAGCATCTCGTCGGGCGCACCACGGCTGTTGATGAGGGCAGCGCACCCGCCGGCCGCGGTGATGGCGATCAGCGCTACCACGAACTCGAGCCGGTTTTCCATCGCCAGCGCGACATTCTCGCCGGGGCGCACGCCATAGCGGTCGCGCAAGGTCGCCGCGAGCGCGCCAGCTTGTGCGAATGCCTCGGCGTAGGTCAGTGTGCGCTCGCCGTGCACCACGAAGGCCTGGTCGCCCGCCGCCGTCGCCTCGCGCCACAATGTGCCAAGAGTGCGCGGGGCACCTCGGAACACATACTGTGTGCGGCCGCTAACGACCTCGTCGATCAGTTCGAACGGCTTGCCCGGCCCGATCAGGCGATCGGCCAGCGGATCGCGGAGGTTGGCGCGAAACGCCATTTCAGCGGCCCGCAGGCGGATCGATGCCTAGCACGCGGGCGGCGTTGTCGCGCAGGAACTTGGGCCACACCTCGTCGCGGAAAGGCACGTCGTCCATCTCACGGAAGATGCGGTCTAGCTCCAGGCCCATCGGATAGTAACCGGCATAGATCACCTTGTCGGCACCCCGCGTGTTAGCGAACTCCACAATCTTTTTCGGCCAATATTTCGGCGCGAACGCGCTAGTCGAGTAGTAGAGATTAGGCCATTTGAGCAGCAGTTTGATCGCGAGGTCCTCCCACGGCTCGGCCCCGTGGCGCATCACGAACTTCAGTTCGGGCAGGTCGTAGCAGACCTCGTCGATGTGGCCGACATATTGCGGCATAAACGGGACCCGCGGCCCCGGCACTCCGGTGGTGCAGAAGGCGGGGATATCGAGTTCGATGCACTTGGCGTAGATCGGGTACCAGCGCCGGTCGTTGATCGGCACCGGCGGCTTCAGGCCCGACGGGAACATGGTAATGCCGCGCAGGCCTACCTCGTCGTACAATCGCTGGATCGTGCGGACCGCCTCCATACCGAGATTGGCATCGATCGGCTTGACCCCTACGAAGCGCCCCGGGTGACGGCGCAGCGCCTCAAACGATTGGTCGCCGGTCAAGTGGATGACGCCAACGCCGACATTGTGCTTGTCCATTGCCGCTAGCGTCTCGTCGATTGTCGACATCGGGTCTGCGTCGGCGGCGAGATCGTCGGGCGTGTCCTTGAACATGTATTCGGCCGGATGCTTGTTCCAACCGAGCTTGGCACCGGGCACCGTGCTCGCGCGGTGATTGTCGATGTCGCGAAATCCGATCAGCGTATCGATCGCGGTAATATCGCGTGGACGCGGCAAGGCGGGCTCTCCCAAAATTGACGACGGCACTCGAGTGCCGGACAGTTAGATCGATTGCGCCAGCGTCGAGGCATTGTAAATCGAGTGGGGATCGATCTCACGATGTTGGCATGTCACATCGCGGCGGCGGTATCGCAACGTGGCTATGGCCTCCGTTTCGCGACTACGGCAAGCATCCGCCGACATGCAGCCGACAGATGTCATCATGAGGGACCTCCCCGTAAAGGAATCGTTGCCGCGGCCGGTGGCGGGGCTCGCCGCGTGGCGACACCGCTTGCGCGTGCCGGTGATCGCCGCGCCAATGTATCTGATTTCCTATCCGGCGCTCGTGATCGCCCAGTGCACCGCTGGCATCGTCGGTACTTTTCCATCTCTCAACGCGCGCTCCCCCGCGCAGCTGGACGAGTGGCTGCACGAGATCGCCGCGGCGCTCAGCCGTTGGGACCGTGACCACGCTGGACGTCCCGCCGCACCGTTCGGCGTCAACCTTGTCGTCCACCGCAGTAATTCGCGCGTCGACGAGGACCTGGCGCTATGCGCCAGTCACCGCGTGCCGCTAGTCATCAGTTCGATGGGCGCACGCGTCGAGGTCAACGCCGCGATCCAGCAATATGGCGGCGTGACGCTGCATGACGTCACCAGCCAGGCTCACGCGCGGAAGGCGATCCAAAAGGGCGCGACGGGGCTGATCGCGGTCGCCGCTGGGGCGGGCGGGCACACCGGCGCGCTCTCGCCGTTTGCGCTGGTCGAGGAGATTACCGCGTGGTTCGACGGGCCATTGGCATTGTCAGGTGCGATCGGATCGGGGCGCGCGGTCGCCGCGGCGATCGCGACGGGAGCGAATTTCGCTTATGTCGGCTCGGCCTTCATCGCCACCGCCGAATCGGCGGCGTCGTCGGCGCAAAAGGCTGCGATGATCGCGGCGTCGGCGGAGGACATCGTCTGTACGCCCGCGTTCAGCGGTACGCCCGCCAATTACCTGCGCTCGTCGCTCGTGGCGGCGGGCATCGACCCGGACACGCTCCCAGCGACTCGGCGAGCGCCCGAAGTGGGGCGACCGGAGCATTCGGCGCGGACGTGGTCCGAAATCTGGGGCAGCGGGCACGGCGTCGGCGCGGTGCGTGCGGTCGAGTCGGCGCGGGCGGTCGTCGATCGGCTGGTTGACGAATATCACGCAACTATCGACCGCATGGTGGCGTCGCGCGCCGAGGAGATGACGAGGTGAACTTCGATTTCACAGACGAGCAAAAGGCTTTGAAGGACGAAGCGCGGCGGTTCCTGGCCGATGCATCTTCGCTCTCCGTCGCGCGCGGCGTGCTGGAGGGGAGGAGCGATGGCTTCGACCAACGGTTGTGGGATCGGCTGATCGAGCAGGGCTGGACCGGCACTGCCATCCCCGAGGAATATGGCGGCTACGGCATTGGCTATATCGAACTTTGCGCGGTTGCGGAGGAACTGGGGCGGGCCTTGTCGCCAGTGCCGTTCGCCTCGACCATCTATCAATTCGCCGAAGCGCTGCTGCTGGCGGGCAGTCAGGTGCAGAAGCAAGTGTTGCTGCCGGGCGTCGTCGCGGGCGAGGTGATCGGGACGCTTGCGGTCGCCGAGGGTCCGGGCGAAGTTGCCATGGCGCGCGTCGCGACGCGCTACGCAGATGGACGATTGACGGGCACGAAGCTGCCGGTGGTGGACGGCGCGGCGGCGACGCACGCGGTGGTCTTGGCCAGCACCGACTCCGGAACGGGGCTGTTCCTGGTCGACCTCACCGGGCCCGGCGTGCGGCGCGGGCCCGTGACGACGATCGACCCGACTCGCGGCGCCGCGCGACTGGTGTTCGACGGTGCAGCCGCCGAGCCGCTGGGCCACGGCGGCGATGGCCTTAATCTACTTGCTGGAATCGAGCAGCGCGCTGCTGTGATGATAGCGTTCGAACAGCTTGGCGGTGCGGACCGCTGCCTCGAGATGGCGCGGGACTATGCGCTCGATCGCTACGCCTTCGGTCGACCGATCGGCGGCTATCAGGCGATCAAGCATAAGCTCGCCGACGTCTTCACCAAGATCACCATTGCGCGGGCCAATGCTTATTATGGCGCCTGGGCACTTTCGACCGACGCCCCCGAACTGCCGGTTGCGGCGTCGGCGGCGCGGGTCGCGGCGTCCGAGGCTTTCTGGTATGCCGCAAAGGAGGCGATTCAAGTGTTCGGCGGGATCGGCGTTACGTGGGAAGCCGATAACCATCTATTCTATCGCCGCGCGCGGCATCTTGCGCTCGTGCTGGGCGGTCCGTCGGTGTGGAAGCGACGACTGGTCGACGCGCTCGAGGATCGGCTGGCGGCGGAAGCGGCGACAGCTGGAACGGAGATGGAAGCGGCATGAACTTCGACGACACGCCCGCGGAAGCCACCTACCGCACCGAGGTGCGCGCGTGGATTGCCGCGAACAAGCCCGACCTGAGCGTGCTCGGCCCGGAAGATCGCGCATGGACCGAGAAACACAAGGAGCTCGCCACGCGCTGGCAGGCAATAAAGGCCGAGGGTGGCTATGGCAGCATCGGCTGGCCGCGTGAATGGGGCGGAAGTGGCGGCACCGCGATGCAGGAATCGATTTTCAATCAGGAGGAGCAGGCGCAGGGCCTACGCTTCACCTATTTCGTGACCGGGCTGCATATGCTGCTGCCTGCGATCCTGAAGTTCAATGACGATGACGCATCGCGCGCGCTGGTGCCGCCCGCCGTCCGCGGCGATACGATATGGTGCCAGCTCTTCTCCGAGCCGTCGGGCGGATCGGACTCCGCCGGGCTGCGCACCCGTGCGGTGCCGGACGGTGATGAATGGGTCGTCAACGGACAGAAGGTGTGGAACTCCGGCGCGCAGATCGCAAATTACGGCCTAGTCGTCACCCGCACCGATCCCGACGTGCCCAAGCACAAGGGCCTGACCGCTTTCTGGTTGCGGATGGACTCGGCCGGGTTGGAGGTGCGTCCGATCCGCATCATGTCGGGCGAAGCCGAGTTGAACGAAGTCTTCCTGACCGATGTGCGTATTCCCGACAGTCAGCGCGTCGGCGCAGTGGGGGAGGGGTGGAAGGTCATCATCTTCACGCTGATGAATGAGCGCGCGTCGCTCGGATCAGGCAGCGGCCTGTCGTGGCGCGAACTAATCGATATGGCGCGCAACACCCCTAGCGGCGATGGCGCGGCGATCGATGATCCGGCGTTCCGCGAATGGCTCGCCGATTATTACGTCGGTGCCGAAGCGATCCGGTTGATGAATTTTCGTACCCTGTCCGCGCTGTCACGGGGCGAGGCGCCGGGGCCGGAAGGATCGGCAGCCAAGCTCATCTGGGCGAACGGCGCGCAGGATCTGTCGAGCCGGGCAGTCGATTTGCAGGATCGCTATGGCCTGATCGATGATCCCGCGCTGGCGGTGGCGAACGGCGCGTTCCACCACAGGCTGTTGTGGGCGCCGGGCTTGCGGCTGGGCGGCGGATCGGACGAAATCATGAAGAACATCATCGCCGAGCGTGTGTTGGGGCTTCCTGGCGACGTGCGGGTCGACAAGGACGTGGCGTTCCGGGACATCCCCTCGGGACGTTAAGTCTCAATCACCGACACCTGTTTGTACTTCGCGGAGGAACGACAATGAACGAGCAGGTCAGCCAGTGGGAGCGGGGCTATGGCGCGTTGCCGATCCCGTTCGGATGGTTCGCGGTGGCGATGTCCGACGAAATAGCGCCGGGAGAGCTGAAAACCGTGCGCTATTTCGACGCCGAGGTGGTGGTGTGGCGTGGCGAGGACGGCGAACTGCACGCGGTCGATCCGTTCTGTCCGCATCTCGGCGCGCACCTCGGTCTGGGCGACGTGGTCGGCAACGATCTGCGCTGTGCGTTTCACCATTGGACCTTCGACGGCGACGGCGGTGTCACCGACATTCCGTACAACGACTCGATCCCGCTGAAGGTGAAGCGCGGGTGCCTGACGACTTGGCCGATCGCGGAGTCGCTCGGCGTTATCTACGTCTGGTATCACCCGCGCCGCGCCGCGCCGAAGTGGGACGTCGCGACCGCCGACGAAATCACGCACGAAGGCTGGCTGCTGGCCGAAAAGCACGAGTGGGTCATTAAGACGCATTGTCAGGAGATTACCGAAAACGGGCAGGACTATGCTCATTTTCGCGCAGTCCACGGCACGTCAGGCCCGCCGGCTACCGAGTTCAAAATGGAGGGCTGGGCGCGGCGCAACGTCGTCGTGTCCGAGATGACCACGCCGCGCGGGCCGATGACCGGCAAGATCGATGCTTGGGCGCAGGGACCTGGGCAGTCTATCACCCGCTTCACCGACGTCACCCAAGTCACGATGATGCAGCAGATTACGCCGATTGACCAGTACAGCTGCCATCTGCGCTGGCAGCTGTACCATCCGCCCAGCATCAGCGATGGCAAGGGGAGGGTGACGGCGGCGCGCATGCGCGACTTGGTCAAGCAAATCCACCAGGACATACCGATCTGGGAGACCAAGCGACTTCAGCTGAAGCCGCTACTGGTCAAGAACGATGGCCCGATCCTCGCGTATCGGCGCGCTTACCAGCGTTTCTACAATTTCGAGGACGACGAACCGACGCAGATCGCCGCGGTGTGATCGGTTGAACGACGACATCGTCCTGCCGTCGGTCGCGGACGGCAAAGCACGTTCCCTTCGATGTCTCGCCTCAGGTTACGAGCTCGAACGATCGAGGCGCCGAGCGTACTTACTCGATGGCAGGCAGAATCGCTTCAGAAGATTTGTTTTCTGATGGCGATCTTGGCGAACAAGACGACTATTGCAATTCCTTTTGTCGTGAGACCGCAGGGACCTAGAGGCCGGTTACTTCCAATAGATTTACCGACAATGACCGTGTCATCCCTGCCAGCCTCCTGCAACGGCAGAAATCACGAATCAGAAAACCGCGGCGACGCAAAGCCCTTTATGATTCAGCCCGGTGAGAACCGTTCTAGCTCGCCGGTCGAAGTTCGTAGGGTATACGCCCTCTGCGGTCCGGATCGATGTGCAGATCACTCGCGGCTGGCGGGAAGGCGCGCTGGTCGCAATCCGGGCGCGGGCAAACTCTGCACGAGCTTCCGATCGGCGTCGCCGCGCTCTCGGTCTTCAATCCATCGGCGTAGATAAACTCTGACGCATATTGCTCTTCGCACCCCAGCGCGACGGCATAGCGTCTTGGCATTCGTAAATAGCTCGCGGACGGTTTCACCAATCCCTTTGCCATCGAGACGTAGCGAACGCTGTCTGGGGTTTCTGCAAGCTGCACTAGGATTCGATCCGGTATTGCGACCGCTTCGTGAACGATCCAAAGAGGACATGCACCGCCAAAGCGCGCAAATTCGAGCCGTGTCGCGGAATGGCGTTTCGTGATATTACCGGCCATGTCCACCCGGCAAAAGAAAACGGGGATTCCGAGGGCGCCCGGACGTTGCAACGTCGAAAGTCGGTGGCACGTTTGCTCAAAACTCGTCCCGAACAGCAGCCGCAGCCGATCCACGTCGTGGCGGCAGTTGCGAGCCGCCTGACGAAACGCCAGATACGGCATGAGCAACGCGCCGGCCGCGTAATTCGTGATCCCAGCGGTAAGCAGCTGCCGCCCGACACTCGACGAGGACCCGCCTTCGGCGATTGTACCGATCACCGAGCCGAATTCCAGTCGGGCGAGCTGGTATGCCAAGGAAAACAGCGTGCTTTCCGGAGGCTGGGACGAATCGACGCGCAAAACGCCACTCTCACTGAAATCGCGGATAGCTTTGTCTTCGGGCGCGAGCGGTTCGACCGTAACGCCGAATCGATCGCGCAGGCGCCTTTCCACGCGCTGTAGCGCTGCGCCCTCGCCAAATTCGACGGCGATCCGCTCGGCCTTGCGGTCGATCACATCAATGTAGTTCTGCTGGATGTGGAACCAGTCTCGAACCTCGTCCCACGGAAGCCGACGGTTGGTTCCGCTATTCGCGTCCACCTGATCGTCCAAGGCACGCAGCTGCGCGAGGTTCGTTCGGTGCGTCGCGTGGAGTGCAATGAGCCGTCGCGCAATCTGCGGATGTTGTCGGATAACGCGCTCGATATCGTGAAGGCTCGGCACCACGTGCGAAACGCTCGTATCCGAACAGGCGTCGATCACCTCCGAAAGCAGCGACGCGGTCTCGCTGCTGTCGATGGCAGCCCAGTCATTTGGATAGCGCGCTGCCAGCGCCGCGAGCACTGCATTAGTGATCGGTCGGTCCCCGCTCTCGATCTGTGAAAGGTACGATACCGAAATCGCGAGTGATGCCGCCATCGCGCTTTGGGTTAGCCCAATCTGTTTACGCAGAACTCTGACGCGATATCCGTCGTATGAACGTGGCGGTCGCGGAAGAGCCATTTTGTGAAAATTCTACATTGAGGTTTGCAAAACCACAATTGCATGGAGTGCTTACTGCAGCAAGACAGGCGGCCACGGATTGGAGCGCCAATGTCCTCGACCCTCGCCGAACTCGACCGCAAGCGCGAAGCCGCCCGTATGGGCGGCGGCGCGAAGCGCATCGCCGCGCAGCATGCCAAGGGCAAGCTGACCGCGCGCGAGCGCCTCGCCGTATTGCTCGACGAGCATTCGTTCGAGGAGCTCGACATGTATGTCGAGCACAATTGCGTCGACTTCGGCATGCAGGACCAGATCATCCCGGGCGACGGCGTCGTCACCGGGTCGGGCACGATCAATGGCCGCCTCGTCTTCGTCTTCTCGCAGGATTTCACCGTGTTCGGCGGATCGCTCAGTGAGCGGCATGCGCAGAAGATCTGCAAGATCATGGACATGGCGCTCAAGGTCGGCGCGCCCGTCATCGGCATCAACGATTCGGGGGGCGCGCGCATCCAGGAAGGCGTCGCGTCGCTCGGCGGCTATGCCGAAGTGTTCCAGCGTAACGTTTTGGCAAGTGGCGTCGTGCCGCAGATTTCGCTGATCATGGGGCCGTGCGCAGGGGGCGCGGTCTATTCGCCTGCCATGACCGACTTCATCTTCATGGTGAAGGATAGCTCCTATATGTTCGTCACCGGCCCAGATGTAGTGAAGACCGTTACAAACGAGATCGTCACGCAGGAGGAGCTGGGTGGAGCGGTGACGCATACCACGAAGTCGGGGGTCGCAGACGTGGCCTTCGAGAACGATATCGAGGCGCTGCTTGCGGCCCGCGACTTCGTGGACTTCCTTCCCGCCTCGAACCGCGAGGCTTCCCCCGAGCGGCCGTCGTCCGATCCGTGGGACCGGATCGAGGACAGTCTCGATCAGTTGGTGCCGGCCTCGGCCAACCAGCCGTACGACATGCACGAATTGATCCGGAAGACGGTCGACGAGGGTGACTTCTTCGAGGTTCAGCCGACGCATGCCGGCAACATCATCGTCGGCTTCGGGCGGATCGAGGGAAGGACGGTTGGTTTCGTCGCCAACCAGCCGATGGTGCTGGCCGGGTGTCTCGACATCAACAGTTCGAAGAAGGCGGCGCGCTTCGTGCGGTTCTGCGACGCGTTCGAGATTCCGATCGTCACCTTCGTCGACGTGCCCGGCTTCCTGCCCGGCGTCGCCCAGGAGCATGGCGGAATCATCAAGAACGGGGCGAAGCTGTTGTTCGCCTATGCCGA
>CAXTEO010000037.1:0-34162 GCA_964243205.1 uncultured Sphingomonas sp. | reverse complement strand
CCTAGTCGCGCTCGGAGCCCGCGTTGAAAGACCATGGTGCGGGATCGGAAACGCTGGCTGCTTCATCGTCGCCACCCGCTTCCAGCAGAAGCACCGTAGCATCGAGATCTTCCGCAAGTCGTCGCGCGACCACCCGTTCTGAGGCACCAGATCCACATACGATATAATCATAGACGGCGAGCATCGCCCGCAAGGCCGTATTCCTGGCATCGGACGATGGTCACTGGATCAGTGGTGAATCAATCCGTTCCACCGACAGGGCACGCGGCATCTAACACCAAACTGCGTCGCCCGGTTCTCTAGCCGGGCGACTGCCCTTCGCGGTCAAGCCGATCCGGGCCAACAGCAAGCGATCGGACCGCCAACATGCCAGACTTACCCAGGGGGGTGGGCCTCCCCGTCGCGTCGACGCGCGCTAGTGCTATGAATAGTGCTTGCGGCGCAGCTGATGTTCGTCATGGATTTGCTGATCGTCGTCGCGCTTCCCCGAATCCAGGGCGATCTCGTTTTCAGCACGGCGGTATTGGCCTGCGTGCCGAAAGCACTCGGTCTCGCTTTTTTGGTGGTTTGCTTCTGCTGGGTGGGAGGGTCGGCGACATAATGGGCCGAGTCCGCGTTTTCGGCCTGGGGCTCACGGCCTTCGTGCCGGCATCGTTGCTTGGTGGATTGGCGCAATTGCCTTCGATCCTGACCCGCCCGATGGCGGCGCACGATCGGGTGATCATGAATGCGCTGCGGGGGAGCGGTTTCCTCACGCGCTCGAAACGCAACCGCCCGCCTATCCGAAATTGCATGGAGGCATTGCATTATTGCCGAATGGCGCTTCGTTTTCGGATGCCCCAATTAAGCCGGGCAAGTGGATGAGGCTTTCCCGATGTTACCCTCGCTTTTCGTATCGCATGGCGCACCGACGTTTGCGCTGACCGACGCCCCGGCCCGGGGCTTTCCGGACGGGCTCGCCGGGCAGCTTCCCGAACGGCCCCGCGCCATTCTGCTGGTGTCGGCGCATTGGGAGACGGTCCGGCCCAGGGTGACCACCAGCATGGTCAACGCGACGATCCATGACTTTTTCGGCTTTCCCGAGGAATTGTATCGCCTCACCTATCCCGCGCCCGGTTCCGGCTGGCTGGCGGATCGGGTCGCGCGCTTGCTGGAGAGCGCCGGCGAAACCGTGCAGCGCGATCCGACCCGCGGCCTCGATCACGGCGCCTGGGTGCCGCTGCGCCTGATGTACCCCGATGCGGACGTGCCGGTGATCCAGCTCTCGGTCGAAACCGCGAAGGGCCCGGCCTATCATTATCGGCTCGGCCAGCTGCTGGCGCCGCTCCGCGAGGAAGGCGTGCTGATCCTGGGATCGGGCAGCTTCACGCACGACCTGTCGCGCTTTCGCGATTATTATCATGCGGTGCACGCGCCCGCGCCGGATTGGGTGGACGCGTTCGCCGACTGGATGACGCTCGCCCTCGAACAGGGCCGGGTCGAGGATCTGCTGGCCTATCGCTCGAGCGCACCGCAGGCCCGGCGCAATCACCCGACCGAGGAGCATCTGCTGCCGCTCTTCGTCGCGCTCGGCGCGGGGGACGGGGCGAACACCTCGCACCTGCACGCCAGCACCACGCACGCTATCCTGCGGATGGATGCCTTCGCCTTCGGAGCCGTCGCATGAGCCGGCCGCTGATCGTGGCGCTGCACGGCGTCGGCTCCAGTGCGCGCGACATGGCGGCGGCCGTGGCGCCGCTCGGCGAGGTGGCGGACATCGTCGCGCTCGACGGCCTCGAGCCGTTCCACGCCGGTGGCCCGGGGCGGCAATGGTTTTCGATCGCGGGCGTAACCGAGGCCAATCGGGCCGCGCGCGTTGCCGGGGCACTGCCGCGGCTGATCGCGCGCCTGGATGCGGTCGCGTCGGAGCGCGCTATCGACCGCCACGACATCATGTTGCTCGGCTTCAGCCAGGGCGCGATCATGACGCTCGCCGCCGTCGCCGGCGGCTTGCATCATGGCCGTGCGGTCGCGGTCGCCGGGTGGCTGGCCGCGCCGGTCCTGCCGGTGACGCGGTTCGCGCGCCTGCTGCTGCTGCACGACCGCGACGATCCGGTGATGCCGATCGCGCTCTCTGTCGAGGCCGGGGCCGCGCTCCGGCGCGCCGGCCATTCTGTCGACGGCGCCTGGTCGGCAGGCGTCGGGCACCGGATCGGCGGCCCGATGCTGCCCGCGATCGCCGACTGGCTGACCGGCGCGCGGGCCGAACCGCCCCAAGCCCCCCTGAAAGGATAATCCAATGACCACTCCGACCATAGCTTTGCCTACCACCCCACTCTGGACCCCGCGGATCCTGTCGATCTTCCGTATTGTGATCGGGCTGCTGTTCCTCAGCCACGGCGTGGTGAAGCTTTGGGGATTCCCGGCGGGCGTGCAGCCGGGCCAGGTGCCGCTGCTGGGACTGTACGGGCTGGCGGGCGTGCTCGAATTCTTCGGGGGCGGCGCGGTGATGCTGGGCCTGTTCACGCGCCCCGTCGCCTTCATCCTGTCGGGCGAGATGGCGGTCGCTTATTGCATGGCGCATCTGCCGCAGAGCGTGTTCCCGCTCGTCAACATGGGCGAGGACGCGATATTGTTCTGCTTCGGCTTTCTGTATCTCGCCTTTGCCGGTGGCGGTGCCTGGAGCGTCGATGCGGCCCGAAAGGCGTGAACAGGATGCTCGACTGGGACGATCTGAAGACCTTCCTCGCGATCGCCCGGCATGGCACGCTGTCCGCCGCGGCGCGCGTGTCCAGGGTCAGCCAGTCGACGATGAGCCGCCGGCTCGACCATCTCCATGGTCGGGCCGGCGTCCCGTTGCTGGAGCGCACCCCGAGCGGGTTCCGCCTGACCGCGACCGGTGCCGCCATATTGGAGCAGGCGTCGCGGATGGAGGAGGCCGCACTGACGCTCGAGCGCCTGATCGCCGGCGGCGACCAGCGCCTCGAAGGGCTGGTCCGCGTGACCAGCGTCGAGGCGTTCGCCGCTTATGTCCTGATCGACGCGATGGCCGTGCTGCATGCGCGCGAGCCCGGGATCGTGGTCGAGGTGATCACCGACAATCGCTCGCTCAGCCTGGCGCGGCGCGAGGCCGATATCGCCGTCCGGCTGGGACGCTTCGAGGCGCATGAAACCGTGGTCCGCAAGATCGGCGCGATGGCCTTCGGCGCCTATGCCGCGCCCGACTATCTCGCGCGGTTCGGCGCGCCGGACTGGACGGCGGCGGCGGCGGGACACCGCATCGTGCGCGTACAGGATGATCTGCTGGACACGCCCGACGGACGCTGGTTTGCCCGGCATGCCGCCGCCGCCGAGCTGGCGCTGTTCGCCAACAGCCGGGAGGTGCAGGTGCGCGCGGTCGGCGCCGGCCTCGGCCTGGGATATCTGCCCTGCTATCTCGCCGATCCGCAGGAAAATCTGGTTCGCTTGGCGGCACCCGAGCGCCTGACCCGCGAGATCTGGATGGGTGTTCACCGCGATACTCGCCACGCGCCGCGGATCCAGGCAGTCCAGGACGCGATCCTCGATGCCGTGCAGCGCGCCCGCGCACGGTTGGTGCCCGACGAGGACCGGTAGCCGGAACGACCGTTCGGCAGCGGTCCATTCCGGTGGATCGTGGCGCCGAACCCCTGCCGCTCCGATCGCATATCGATTTGCGCGCAAGCGATCGCAATTTGGAGCACGGGGCGATAAACTGCCGGGACTAAGAACCCATCGACGGGTACACCTCTGACAGGTTGATTTCGGCAAGGTTTGGGCGATTGCGGACTAACCGGTTTCGCGAGGGGAATCAGAATAGCTGCCATTAAAAGTGGAATCCGCGCCGCGTTTGAGCGCGAGAACGAAGAGATGACAGTTTGAGGAGAAATCGGTCGCTCGGGCCGCAAGCGCTTGGTCAAGGCGCACCCCCGCACCGTCTCGAACGGCACGCCGCCGACCGAGGAGAACAAGATCGTCGCTTACTAGAACGTGCGGATCAGAGGCGGCTTTGTTACGAGGGCCGACTTGGTTTCGAAGGTGGAACGCTCGGAACAGCTGTCGTGCCGCTGAGTTTGAAGGCGCTACCGCGTTGTGTTGCGGTGCGAAAGATGATCATGATCGAGCAAGACTGGATTGGGCTAGCGCGCAGAGCGCGTGAGGCTGCGGAGCGTTCCTTGCGAGAAGAAGCGTATTGGCTTCGCCTCGTATCGGACGGGCGGAGGACTGCGTTGACTGACGTGACAAAGGCGGCGACTGGGCCACGACATTAGTGATTACGCCCCTTTGCTGGAAGGCATTGCTCAGCCATCGCTTTGGATGAGAACCGACTTCATCCATCGCGCTTGGGATCGCTGGGCGCAGCAAGACATGCATCCGGTGACACGGCGATCTCCGCGCGGGGGATCGAGGCGGATCACGCGGGCAATCGCAGCGGTCGGGCGAGCAGAGAACGATCTCGCGGCGCTGCGTTCGTCATCGGCGAAGGTATGCTATCGAAAAGCTGGGCCGTCGCAATCCCGACTCTCGAGATCGCGCGGAAATCAGAAATTTCGACGATCGCCATCTGGAAAACCTTACGAGTTCACCCGCCTGCCTTGGGGGCCTCCACCGTCTGCCGCTTGCCGCGCCAGATAAAAATGGCTCGAATTGAACATTGCCATCTAACAAGGTGCGTGCTCGCGTGCTCCGCCCCGTATTCCAGCGCATCGCCCTGCAATCTGACTGGCGCCCTTGAGGCGTTGGAGAGCAGTTATGACCGTTCAGCAGAAACGATTCCAAAGTCTTGACTCATCTCCTGACATTCATTCAATTGTTTACGGGAGCATTCACTTCTGCACACCGGGGGATAATATGAAAAACGTTCTGTTGGCGGCCATGGCGCTGCCCATCTCGCTCGCCGTGGCGACGCCCGCCAGCGCGGGAATTCTACTGAGTCAGGGTTTCGACGATATCACGACGCTCGCGTCATCTGGGTGGGTGCTCACCAATGAGAGCAGTCCCCTGGGCGAAACCAACTGGTTCCAGGGCAATAGCGACGTATTCGGGAGCCAAAGTGGCGCAGCTAACTCCTATATCAGCGCCAACTTCAACAACACGACCACCGGTGGCGATATCTCGAACTGGCTCATAACCCCCATTTTTTCGACGGAAACTGCCGGCGTTATCAACTTCTGGATACAGGGCGCTGCGGATGCAGGCTATCAGGACACGATCCGCACCGGCTTCAGCACTGGCAGTTCCGCAACGTCAGATTTCGCTCTATCTAGCATTCTCGCCGTGCCACAAGGTGACTGGACGAAGGTAAGCGTCTCGTTTGCAGCCGCAGGGACGGGCGCAACGGGACGGTTTGCCATCGCCTATATGGGGCCTGAAGCGCTTGCCGACTATATCGGCGTGGATACGTTGAGCATCGATACGACTGCCTCGTCGGTGCCCGAGACTGCCACGTGGGGAATGATGATCGCTGGCTTCGGCGTGATCGGTGGCCAGCTTCGCTACCGCCGTCGTCGCGCGAAAGTCAGTTTCACCTGAGCCTCGCGGCGGCGTGGACCCATTATCTGCCATCCAAAGCGAACTCGTGCCTCCGCAAGAGCGGCCGTTGGTTAATCTTGCGCGTAGGGCTGCTTTCAGGTCCGCGTCGATTGCTGAAACGGTTGGACTGGTGGCTATCGACAGGCGGCGTTCGTACCAGAACCCCACGAAGCGGTCGCCTTAGGCCATTGAAATCCAATCCGTCCCTGCGCCGCCGCGCGCACTTGACCGGGATAGCCGGCTAGGCTTGTCTTGTCCGAAGGCGTGCCGTTCGAGCCGCTGGACCAATGCCGGGGGGCTCCATGCCGATTGCCAAACACCTTGCCGCCTGGCTGCTGCTTGCGACGACAAGTGCGAGCCCCGTGTTCGCTGCGTCCGACACCGCCCCGGCTGCGCGCGACGTCCAGCTTCCTGCCTGGGCAGACGCGGCCTTACGCGCCATGAACGCCAAGGACTATGCGACTGCGCTGCGCCTGATCACAGGCGGCATTGCCGCGCCGGCGTCGGCGACATTGCCGACAGCAGTTCGCGTCGCAGCGCTCGAAGCAGGCGTCACGTGCGCGTACGAAACCGGGCAGAAGGACCTCGCGCATCGCTTTGCACTCGACGCGACACAGTTCGACGAGGCCAGCGACTGGGTCTGGCGCACCCGGCTGTGGCTGGAACTTGGTGCCAAGACCCCCGATGCGGCGCTCGCGACGGTCGTCGCGATGACGCAGGGTCGCGGCGGTGCGCTCAACTCGGCACCGGTCCAGTGGATGTTCTCCCTCACCCGGCAGCTGCGCGATGGCGGCGACCTTGCCGCGCGGCGCCGATTGCTCGGGGTCCTCACCGCGCCCTCCTATCAGCCGCAGTTTGCGGTACCGGTGATTGATCCGTTCCGCCGCGATTATGCCGGCTTGCTCTACGAGGCAGGCGAAAAGGACGCCGCGCTCGCGCAAATCCGCCAGATCGAGAATTCCTCGATGCTGTTGCTGTTGAGCGTCGATCCACGGTTTCGCCAGGCGCTGGGCGCCGATTTCTCGCCCCGCGCGGCGGTCGAGCGGTTCGTCGCGACGTTGCGAGCCGCCGCCATCCTGCATCCCGAGTCGCTCGAAGTGGTGATCGAGATCGCCGCACGCGAGCGCCAGCTCGGCCATGCAGATGCCGCGCTTGCTACTCTGCAGGCGGCGGCACCGCTCGGTCCGAAGGCGGCGAGCTACACCGATCTCGGCGAACAACTCAACTGGTGGTGGGACGGAGTCGGGCGGGCGCAGGAAGCACTCGGCCATTCCGACGCCGCTCTCAGCGCGTTTGCCCAAGGCAAGGCGACCGCCGAATATGGTTCTCTCAACGTCAGCCAGACGATCAACCTGGCGTGGGCGCAGTTACGCTTGGGACATGCAAGCGATGCCCTGGCCACGCTCACGGCGTTCGACGTGCCGGGCCGCGATGTGAGCCCCTATGGCGTTATGGAAATGCGCTCAGTCCAGGCGTGCGCGGCAACCCAACTCGGAAAGACCGCCGACGCCGGTGTCGCGATTGCATTCGTCAAAGCGCATCGGCGCGACAATGTTGGCGCGCTGGGTGACGTGATGCTCTGCACGGGCGATTTCGACGGGGCCGCGGCGGACTTCATTCAACGGCTCGATGATCCCGAGCAGCGCTCGAACGCACTTCTTGAACTAAGTGGCTATGATCCGCCTGATGGGACACTCCCGCCCGACCCCATCTACAGTCGTCTGCCCATGCTCGAGCGGCGCGCCGACGTGCAGGCCGCGATCGTGAGGGCGGGAGGTACGCGGCGCATTCCGTTGCAGCGAGAACCACTCTGAGTTCAATACCGCCAAGTGCGTTCTGCCTGCCGAGTCCCGCCGCAAGGACCCACTACGCTTACGCCATGGGTGCGCCACCTAACTTCGCACAGCGGCGGTTGCCGGATCGAGCGCGGCGAATCGTCCCGTGATGGCGCCCGGGTGCTTCAGTGCCCCGACGTAATTGTTGTCATGGTGGCCGACGAGCAGCTTCGCCGAAAGACCGGTGATCGCCTTGAGGTCGAACGGAAGCGCGGCGACGGCAGCGGAATTCGCGGCGAACGGCGTGAGTGCGGCTGCGCTGACCGACACGGCGGCGGCAGCGGCGATAAGATTGCGGCGATCGATACGGTGCTGGATTATGGTGATGCTCCGGGAGTGGATACGCCAACGAAGGCGACGATCAGACGATGACGCCGGCCAGGTGCAGACCGACGCCGATCGCGGCCGCTCCGCCGAGCGTCGTGAAGATACCGATCTTCAGACGAAACATCACGACGACGGCGCCCGCCGAAAGCGCCAGCGCCCAGGGATCGACGCTCGCCAGCACAGGCATGTCGAACCGCAGCGGACCGGTCGTGATCGGATGGACTGCGCGGAAGATCGTATGGATCGCGAACCAGACGGCGAGGTTGAGTACGACGCCGACCACCGCGGCGGTGATCGCCGACAGCGCGCCCGACAGCGCGACGTTGCCGCGCATCCGTTCGATGAACGGCGCGCCGAGGAAGATCCACAGGAAGCACGGCACGAACGTCACCCAGGTTGCCAGCAGGCCGCCGAGTGTGCCCGCGAGCAGCGGCGACAGCAGGCCCGGATGCCGATAGGCGCCCATGAACCCGACAAACTGCAGCACCATGATCAGCGGCCCAGGCGTCGTCTCCGCCATCCCGAGTCCGTCGAGCATCTCGGTCGGTGCGAGCCAGTGATAGTGCACGACCGCCTGTTGCGCGACATAGGCCAGCACCGCATAGGCGCCGCCGAACGTGACCACCGCCATGGTCGAAAAAAACGTCGCAATCTGGGTGAAGACGCTGCCCTGTCCGAGCAGCAGCAGAAGCGCGGCGACGGGCGCCAGCCACAGCACCAGCCAAACCACCGCCTGCCGCGCAGTCTGGGCGAGCGTCGGGCGCGCGTGAAGCGGAAGCTCCTCGCCGAGCAAGGTATCGGCGTCCTCGACGATCGCGCCCTTCGCGGCGCCGTGCCCGCCGCCGATCTGAAACGCAGCGATACCGGCCCGGCCGCCGACATAGCCGATCAGCCCCGCGGCTAGCAAGATTGCCGGAAACGGCACGCCGCCGAAGAAGATCAGCACGAAGGCGATCGCCGCCATCGCGCGCATCACGCCGTTCTTGAGCGACCGTCCGCCGATGCGCACCACCGCTTGCAGCACGACTGCCAGGACGGCGCATTTGAGCCCGAAGAACAATGCCGAGACGATGCCGACGCGGCCGTAGAGCGCGTAGATCCAGCTCAGCGCCATGATCGACAGCGCGCCCGGCAGGACGAAAAGCGTGCCGGCGACGATGCCGCCGCGCGTGCGGTGCATCAGCCAGCCGATATAGGTCGCGAGTTGTTGCGCCTCAGGACCGGGCAAGAGCATGCAATAGTTGAGCGCGTGGAGAAACCGGTGCTCCCCGATCCAGCGTTTCTCCTCGACGAGGATGCGGTGCATGACCGCGATCTGGCCGGCGGGCCCGCCGAACGACAATCCGGCGATACGCAGCCAGACCCAGAAGGCCTGGCCGAGCGACACCGGCTCGGGGCGCGTCGCAACGGGCGCGGTCGCAAGGGCGAAGGCGGTCATGCCCGTGCTTTGGTGCGCGGTGCCGCCTTGGGCTGATGGGAGACCCAGTCGTGCGTCTCGCCGATCGCGTCGCGGCACCACCGATAGAGCGCATCGTAGATCAGCATCCCGGCCTCGAGTTGCGCGAGGTCGTCGGTGAACATTCGCGACAGGCCCAGGGACACGGCAAGCAGCCCGGCAGCCTCTGGCACCAGATCGGGCCGCCCGGTATCGGCGCCGCGCACGACCAGCGCGAGCCGCGCAAGCGGCGCCAGCCCTGCCAGTCCGAACCGGTCGAGCATAACGTCGAAGGTGCAACGCTCGCCGTCGTGGCTATAGTCGATGTTGTCTCCGACGACATCGAACGGAGTCGCGCCGAAGCGCTCGGCGACGCCCGCGACTTCCGAGGGACTCACGAACAGGAACACCGCATCGGGATCGACGAAACGCCGGATCAGCCAGGGGCAGGCGATGCGATCAACCTTTGGCCGGACGCGGGTGACCCACACGGTGCGTCCCTGCGCGTCGCGCATTGGCAACGCCGCTTCGGGCACCATCGGCAGGCCGCTCGCGGCCCATTTGACGGCGCCCCCGTCGAGAATCTCCGTGCCGATCCGCTCGTTGCGCAACCAGGCCGCGACCCCCTCGCTGAGATCGCTACCGCGCTGGCAGACGATGATGGCATTTCGACCGGCCAGGTCCCGCGACCAGGTGGCGATGTCGGCGTGGCTTCGACGGACCGAGCCCGGCACCAGCCGCGGGTCGGCGGCGAAATCCTCGGGCGTGCGGACATCGATGACAGGTGGGGAATTGGGCGTGCCGATCAGTCGGGCGAGCTTATCCGGGGAAATGGCACTGATAGCAGGCATGGGCGTCCTCAAGGATATGCAGGACGCGATACTTCAGCCTTTCGCCTCATGGGGTGATCGCGATCCCCATGGCCAGATAGAGCAATATGGCGCGGCGATTGTCAATCAGGGCTCGAGTGCGCCAGTGTTATGCGGCATACGATCGTAATATTGCTGCCGGCATCGCTCGTTGCGGCAATATATAACCCGACTATCCACGTAATTGCCTGTATTGCTTCCGCTGAATCGTCAGTTCCCGATGCTCGATGACCTATACTCGGTCATTTTAAGCGCGTTTCTCGCTCTCCACTTACGCCACCCTTAAGCTCCGCCACATAGACGTTTAGGAGGTCGCGTGACACTTTGTCGTTGATGGTGTCGGCGATACTCTCGGTTCGAGCCCGTTCTAATCTTAGATATACTTCACGTGACGTTTGCCTCTCCGCCCAGTTCGCTGTCCGACATCATCGACAAAGCGTTAACCATGGTTAATTTTTAGTTAAGATCCTGGCTTGCTGCGGCGAGAGGAATTGCCCGTGCGCCCCGTGGAGTCGGCTCGGGTGGCCGCGGCGCATCTAGCTCGAGAGGGGCTGCACTTCCGTCTCGAACGTGACCGCATTGAGCATTTCAGCCGTGCCCGGGCCAATGGACATCGGGCAGGCGATACCCGGTAACATGGTTACGTCGAATAGCTCCGTGATGTGACCGTCGAGCTTGATCCATTCCACGACGTCTCCGCTGCCGAGATTGACGATCATTACCCCGCACCAGGGCTCGGCGTCGCGCGCGCTCATTTCGCCATCGAGCAAGAGCCCATTGAAGGTGCCGTTCCGCGGCTTGGACACCGTCACGACGGCGTGCCCGTCATGAATCGCCAGCCCGCGCAGGAAACCGGGGCAGAAGGCGACGTCTGTCTTCGCGCCGGTCCTGGGATCGATGCGGACGATCCGTCCGCGCCCGCTGTCGAGCGCCCAGACCATTTCGCCCACCACGCGCGGGCTGTGCGGCATGGAGAGTTGATCGGTAACGATGCGGTTGCTCTCGATCTCGATCAGCACGCCGCCTTCGTGCCGCCGCTCGCGCCAACCCGTCAGCACATCGGAGCGGCTGACCGCCGTCACGAAGCGCGGGCGCCCATTGTCCATCGCGAGACCGTTGAGATGGCAGCGATCCTCGGCCGCCAGCTTGGAAATGAACGGCGGCTTCCAGATCGGGCGAAAGCTGTGCTTGGGGTCGAGCGTGCACAGGCAGCTATATTTGGTGTTCACGAACACCACCCGTCCGGCATGATCGATGCCGAGTTCGTGGATGTCGATGTCGCCCGTCGTCTGTGCGTTGCGCGGCACAAGCACCGCGTCGAACGCCTGATTGCCCAACTCCCCGGACCGCAGCATGTTTTCGAGCCGCCAGACCTGAAACAGCGAACCGACATAGAGACGCCCGCCATGCCAGCTCAGCCCCATCGCGCGCGAAAAGCTCTGCTGGTTGAACGAGACCGTCCCGTTCGGATGCGCGCCGACCAGAAACAATTGCCCGGTCTGGTACGAGGTGAAGGCAAGGCTCGTGCGGTGCGCGCGCAGCCATGCCTGGAAACCGCGCGACACGGTGATGCTGGTGGCGCCGGGCGTTGCGCCCTCCGGCTGCAAGCCGGGCGCGAAGGGCTGTCCGGTGGTCGGCGTGGCGGTGGTATCGTCGGTCATGAAGGCTCGCTCGAAACTTGGGGGCGGGCGCACCCTCCCCCGTCGTGAAGTCAGAATTTGATCGCAACGCCGACCCGGCCGCCACCGCCGTCGAAACTGCCGCCGACATCGCCATTCCCCTCGACGAATCCGCTGAAGCGGCCGTTCGAGATGAACGTCACCCCGAGCGTGCCTTGCCCATAGTCCCCGATCGTGGTGTTGCCGATCCGCTGCGACGTGCCGCCCGACGTGAAGGTCAGTCCGCCATCGTTGGAGAATTGATGCACCGCCGTTCCGGACGCGTAGAACACGACCTTGCCGCCGCCCTTGAGCGGTTTTGCTCCGCCGATCCGCGCGCCGGCCTTGCCGCGCACGCCATTCTCGCCATCGAAGTCGATCGACTGGCCGAAGGCGCTCAGGCTGCCGAGCGACGCATGCACGGCCGACAGGCTCGCCAGCGGTTCGACATAAAAATTGTCCGTCCCCAGCCGGTAACCGGCCGTGATGGCCCCGCCATACAGATCGCTCGTCATTTGCGCCGACCAGGCGAGCTGGCTGTTGCCCGTCTTCACCCAGTCATGCGCAAATTGCACGATGCCGCTGGCAAAGAAGCGGTTCGACACGAAGCTCGCATAGGCCCCGAGGCTAAGCGTATCGAGCGCGCTGCGATCGGCCGAGCTGCGGCTGTCGAGCCTGGAGTTGATGTAGCTTGCCGTGACACCGAAGACCGTGCCGCCGGCATCGCTCGCGATCCCGCCGATATCGTAGCCGATCTGCGCGCCGTAATAGCTCTGGTGGTAATCGAGCGCGACCGCGCTGCTTCCCGAAGCGGCATGCGCGTCCTTGCGCGAATCGCCGCCAGCATAGGCCTGTCCCCACAACCGCGAAGTGCCTTCCCCGGTCGCCCAGCGGACCTCGCGCTGATCGGCAAGATGCGCTTCCCAATTGTCGGTGCCGCGATTCCAGACATTTTGTACACCCTCGCCCAGGTTGAGCGTGCGGTACACGGGCGCGCCGGCCGCGCCGACCAGCCCGTAACTGGCGGTCGCCGCGTCATAGGAGAGCGCGTAACGAACGAAGCCTATGTCGGGATTGGTGACGGTGAAGGCCGTCGCCGACGAACCCGCGCCGACCTTGATGAGCGCGGTGGGTGAGCGACCCATCGTCGCGGTCGCGGCGTCGAGAACGTTCAGCCTGATCGCCGTGCTACCCGTTGCGGCACCGCCAATGACCAGTTGATCGGAAGAGCCGGTCGCGGCACCGGCGCCGAGCTTGACGTCCAGTCCGATCGTGCTGCTGCCCGAGCCGACGAACGCACCCGGCAGTGTCAGCGTGTCGCCGACATGGCCGTTCCGCAGATCGACCAGGCCATTATTCTCGAACCGCTCCAGGCCGACCAGCGTGACGTGCCCCGCCGCCGTCGTGCCGGGTAGGACGCGGACGATGCCGGAGTTGGCGAACACGTCCGTGCCCGCGCCGAAATCGCTGTCCTTGTTTGCCTCGAACGTGCCGCTGTTGGTGAACAGATCGTCGCCGCCGGCGAAGCTGACCGCACCCCGGATCATACCGGCATTCGTGACCGAGACTGACCCGCCCGTGACGGTGATGGCGTAGCCCGATCCTCCGACGATGGTGCCGGCATTCGTCAGGCTGACCTTGCCTGGTGCGGGGTCGATGGGCGAGAGCGGCTGGTCCGGCGGCGTGTAGCCGTAGAAGGTCTGGCCCCAATATTTGACGATGGGCGTGACGTGCGGCGTTGCATCCACGACGATGGCGTTGGTCGCGCCCTGCACCGATCCGCCGGCGGCGATGCTGACGGCGACGTTGCTGCCCTGAAGTTCGATGGCGTTGCTCGTGCCGGAGGTCGCGGCGCCCCGCACATTGAGCGACACGCCGTCGAAGGCATGAAGGCTGATCGCTGCCGCCTTCGCGGACGATGTGGTGCCAGTGTCCGCGGCCACCGTCTTGTCTTCGGCGAAGATGCCGATCGAATTGGTGCCGCTCACCGCGACCGTGCCGCTGATAATCTTTAACGCGCCGGTCGAACCGCTAGCGAAGATTCCGTCCGCGTCACTGCCCGATGTCGTGATCGCATTCGCCGCGATCGCGATCGTGCGGCCGGTCACCGGCACCTCGTCGACTCGGCTCGTCTTGCCGAAGGTCGGCCAACCCGGCGTGTCGAACAGCGGATAATAAGGCGACGGGATATAGTTCGCCAATTCGCGATGACGCCGGTCTTCGGTCGCCTGGATGCCGGCCGAACCGTCTCCGCCGGTCGTGATCGTGCCGGTGCCGGTGATGGTGATGTCGCCGTGCGAGGCGGCGCGGATCGCGGTGGCGGCGATGCCGGTCGTATGCACGTCCGCGGTGGAGATCGCGATGCCGCCATTGCCGGCATAGGTCGCGATGGCGAGCGACGCGTTTTCCGCCGTGCTGACGGTTCCGGTGGCGTTCACGACCACCGACTGGCCATTCAGATGCAGTGCGTCGGCATGGGTGCCGAGCGTACTCACCGCATTGACCTGCGCGCCCGCCAGACCGTTGCTCGAATAGATATTGACGCCACGCGACTGGATGCCGGCGGTCGTCAGGGCACCATGCACCATCGCGACCGCATCGCCGGTCAAGGGAACGCCCGTAGCCGACAGACGTCCGGTCGCGGAGTCATTGAGCAGCGAAATGCCCGCCGCCTCGAAGCCGGTGGTCGAGACGTTTTGCAGATCGACCCGCATATGGTCGGTGTCGTTTGCCTTGCTGACCCCACCCAATCCCGTACCGATCGATGCGACGACGGCGGCCGCGAACAACCCTTCCGTATGGACGTCGCCCTGCGTGATCGAGATATCGCCGCCAGTGGAGTTGCCCGCGATGATCGCGGAGTGGCTGTAATATCCGTTGACGGAGACCGAACCCGTACCGTCAATCACCAGATTGTTCCGGAAACCAACCGTGCCGACGGTCACACCTCCGTAAGCCGACGAGATCGCGGCATCGTTGTGCAGGACCACATCCCCGTTGTGCGACTGTGCAATAAGGGCCTGGCTATAGTCGCCAGCCTTGATCGTCCCGGCCGTTGTAACCGATACGCCCGACCCGACTGCGACAACCGCCGTGCCGCCGCTGCCAACCTCGACATTGCTCGCATTGACGATAGCATGGCCGCTGCTCGAGCCGGCATAGACTCCGACCGAGTAATTGCCGAGCGCCGAGACGTTGTCGGCGGTTACCGTCGTGTTGCCGTAGAGCGCGGTACCGACGACCCCGTTCGAATACAGCCCGTTGGTGTGCACGTCGGACGCGGTGATCCGCACCGATCCCGTTCGGCTGAGACCGTAGACGCCGTCCGCGGAATTGCCGCCGGTCGTGACATGATTGGCTTCGATCGAAACGCTCGACTGCGGCAGCAGCCCGAGCGCGCGGACACCAGCCGACTGGTCGCCTTGCGTGGTGATGGTATCGGCCGAGATGACGATCGCAGTACCGGGCTGTACCGGATTTTGGCTATACGTCACGGCGTAGATGCCATTGGCATGCGTGCCGCCGGTCGAGACCGAGCCGGCATTTATGGTGATCGACCCGGCCGACAGACCGTAGATGCCGTCCGCGCCGTCGCCGCTGGCTTTGACTGTGCCGGCATCGATCTGGATCGTGCCCGACACATAGGCATTTCCGGTTGGTTCATACGCTGCGATGCCGCGCGAATTGGCGCCGCTCGTCGTAACCGCGTCCGCCGCGACCTTGAGGTCGAAGCCCTGCGCGACGATGCCGTTCGCATCGTCGCCACGTGTCGTGACGGACCCCACCTTCACATCGGTATTCCCGCCCGACAATGCGATGATGCCGGTGCCATTCGCGCCGCGCGTGTCGATCGTTCCGGCATTGACGAATGTGTTGCCGTAATAGGTCTCGGCGAAGACGCCCCACGCGGCATCCCCCGTGGTGGTCGCCGTGCCGACGGTGATTTTCGTGTTGCCGCCATAGGACGTGTCGACCGCATGGATCGCATCCGAGCCATAACCCGCGGTCGCGACCGTCCCGGCGTTCACGACGATGTCGCCATTCCCGCCGGTCGACTGGACGTGGTTGGTGTGCGCATAGATACCGACCGAATAATCGCCCGATGTCTTGACCGAGCCCACGTCGACCAAGACCCCGGTGCCGACCGCCATGATGCCGTGCGCATCGCCGCCGCCAGACGTCCCCTGCCCCGTCGTCGTGATCGTATCGGCCGTAACCGTCGTCTGGCCGGCGGAATATGCGGTGATCCCCCGCCCGCTTTGGCCGCTCGTGCTCACGTCGCCGACATGCACGGTGGTGTTGCCGTAGTTGGAAATAGCGGTGACGCCTTGACCGCCGAAGCCGGTCGCGGTGACGGAGGAGAGATCTACCAAAACGTCGCCGGTCTGCGTCTCGGCGCGCACGCCCGTCGCACCGTCCCCGGAAACCGAGACGGTGCCGGCGGTCACGCTGATGGAGCCGCCACCGCCATAATTGTTGTTCGCGTAGATGCCGTCGGCGCGATACCCGTGCGTCGTCACGTCGCCGACCACGATGCCGATGTTGCCGTCGGAACTGTCGCCGTCGTTCACCGCGAACACGCCGTGCGCGCGGTCGCCGTCCGTGATGATGCTGCTGCCCGCACCGGAGACATCGATCGCGCCGCCGCTGCCGTTGACGATGGTGATGCCATTGGCACGCGTTCCCGACGTGTCGATCACGGTGCCCGGTTCGAGCACGATCGACAGATCCTGGAACGCGTCGCCGACCGGCAGCGAATTGTCGACGCCGTCTTTGTGCGGATTATCGGACGGCGCACATATCACGGTGCCGTTGACCGGAACGGTGCATCCATCGGCGGCAAAGACCGTCGTCGGAGCAACCGATAGCAGCGCCGCCATTGCGCCTGGGAGTGCTGTGCCGACGCGTAAGCGCGCCTTGAGTGCGTGTCGTGAGCGAAGACCGGCAACCGAACGATGCATCGAAATCCCCCGTGGAACGGATGTGCCAGGACGATCGCGATTGTTCGCTATACCGCCCCCCTGAGAGGAAGACGTCAGCGTGCGGTGCCGACCTTTGGGCTCGTGACATTTTCGCGAAGTTTTTTTGACGGGTGCGCTCGAACACGCCCTTCGCGCGGCTCAGAGCTTGAAATCGATCCCGAGACGGATCGTGCGCGGGCGCATCGGCGTCGCCTGCGCGCGGTAGATCTGGTAGGGGGTGCCAAGCGCGAAGCGGTTCCCGGTTTCGCCCTGGAGATTGGTCGCGCTGAGGGTCAGGGTCCGCTGGCCGGCAGCAACGGCCAGCATCACCTGGCTGTCGAGATAATCGCCCTGTGTCGCATCAAGCAGCGGCCCCGCCCCCACCCCCGATCCGCCGAAATAGCGTCCGTTGGCCGAGAGCGACACCGTGCGACCGCGCTGCAGGTCGATCGTGTAATCGCCGCCCGCCTGCGCACCGAATCGCGCGACATTGGGCAGCGCGCCGCTCTCGAGTGCGATGGAGGTGAAACGCGGATGGAGCAGCACGCTGCGGTTGACGAACAGGCTGCCATTGAGCGCGAGCCCGTGCACCGCGCGCCATGTCGCACGCGCTTCGAAAGAGACGATCCGCCCATCGCCGATATTCTGTGTGATCGGATCACCCAATTGGGTCACGACCTCCGCGATAATCGCGTTCCAGCGGCTGTACGAAATGGAAGCTGCCAGGTCGAATGCGGGCGTGCCCCAGCGCGCACCGCCCTCGACCATGTCGATGCGGTCGCCGCCATATTCCTTCGCGTGGCTATTGCTGATGCCGAAGCCGCCGGGCCGAAACCCCTGTTGATAGCGCAGGAACAGCAACGTTCCGCTCGCCGGGCGCGCGGACAAGGCGACGGTCGGCACAACGCGGAACTTGTCCTGCCCGCCGCTTCCCGAAACTACGCCGGTGAAGATCGGGATCGTCGTGGCATCGACATAGGCCGTGGCATCCCCGCGCGTGTCGGCATTGGTCAGTCGCGCACCAGCCGTGGCGAGAAGGCCGTGTCGCAGCGCGACACCCGCCTCGCCGAACAGCGTCTCCTCCCAGATCTGATTGCGCGCCACCTGGTGCGGCGTGGTGCCCCCGGCACTGTCGATCGCGATCCGGTCCAGTCTTGTATCGTTGTGTAATATGCTGGTGCCAACCAACCAGCCCGTTCCGTCGCTCTCCTGGCGCGCGATGCGGGTTTCGTTGGTGAACAAGGCGATCCGGTTCGTTTGATGCGCGACGGTCGGAAGCGCTGCGAGACCGTTCGCGTCATAGCGCTCCATCACATATTGGTAGCTGGCACTGGTGGTGGAAACGAAGCCGATGTCGCCCCAGCGGCGGGAGACCGTCACATCCCCCAGCAGATAATCGCTTCGATAGCCGAGGGGCGTCGTGCTTGCGCGCTGCAACGGCGGCGCGTCCGCGTCGGTCCACTGACTGTCCGCCCCGGCAATGCACTGGACCGCCACGTCGAGATCGACCGTCCAATCGCCGGGTTCCGTTCGAAGCGCTCCGCGTGCACCGATCGTGTCGACGGTATTGATATTGTGGCGCGTCGCTTGGGGATCGTCGATGTAACCGCCGTCGCGCATCGCATAGCCGACGAACCGCAGCGCGGTGGCGTCGGATACGGGCAGATTGACGACTCCCGCAGTATCGAAGCTTGCCGCGCCATGCTCGGTCGCCGCCGCACCCGCCGAGACCCGTGCGGACGTGACGCCTAGTTGCGGCCGGACGGTGACGACGCGCAAGACACCGCCGAGCGATCCTGCGCCGTACAAAGCGCCCTGCGGTCCCTCCAGTATTTCGACCCGCGCGATGTCGTACAAGCGCAGGTTCGGGTCGGGCGCGTTGTAGGTCAGTCGCGTGTCGTTGAGATACTGGCCGGTCGTCGATTGCGCCGGCCCGGTAAAGCCGGAATCGGCGATGCCGCGCACGAAGATCTTGTCGCGGCCAGCCCCGAAATGCGTCGAGGAAATGCTCGAGAGATGATCTTCGATCGCCTGGCTATCGGCGGGGACGCCCGCCGATTGCATCGGCGACAACGATAGCGTCACAGCCGTACCGGGATATGCCGCAAGGGTCGTGCCCCGCTTCGTCGCGGTGACGATGATAGGGTCGGGCGTGTCCGGCGCGGCGGGTTCGACTGACGGCACAGCGCGCACCGTTTTGTCCGCGACGATCTGCCAGCTGCGCCCGCCCGTTCGCATGATCCTCGCATGCTGACCGGCGACGAGGCGCGAGAGGGCCGCCCGCGTCGTCATACGGCCATGGATCGCGCGCACGAAACGACCCGGGAGTCCAGGATCGGTCGTGCCGATGTCGTCGCCCGTCTCCCTCGACAGCGCGATCATCGCCCCGCCCAACGTCCCACTGGGCAGGTCGATCGGCCTCGGCTCGTCGGACGCAAGCGCAGTGGCCGGCACACTCAGGCAGATGACCGAGATCCCGAATGCACACCGGACGTTCAAGGCCGGCTTCGTGCCTCATCGTCGAGCGTCCAGCCTTCTGTGGTCCGGCGTGCGCGCACGCCCATCATGGATCCAGCGCTCGTCAAGACCGCCTCGGCATCGCGCCGTGTTGAAATGGTGCCGGTAAACGTTCGCGTTGCGATCTGCGGAGCGACCGCAACGGTGACCCCGAGGCTCCGTGTGAGGTCACGGGCAATCATCGAAAAGGATGCGCCTTGATAGACCAATCGTCCGCTCTGCCAGGCCGACACGTCCGCTGCATCGATCTTGCCGACCAGCAACGCCGCACTGTCATCGGCGAGCCGCAAGCTTTGGCCGGCGCTTAGGGTGAGCGCACTGCCCGTCCGCGCATAATGGACCGCTCCCTCCGCGACGGCGACGCGTGTTTCTGCCGAATCGCGCACGACATCGAAGCGCGTACCCAGATCGGTGATACGCGCGTCTCCGATGCTCACCGAGAACGGCCGGGACGCGTCATGCACGACCTGGAACAGGGCTTCGCCGGATTCGAGTCGGATGGTGCGAGAATCCGCGCGATCATAGGTGAGGCGCGTGCCGCCGTTCAGCGCGATCCGCGTGCCATCGGCCAAGGCGATCTCGCGCGTCCGGCCGGGCGCGGTCTCGATTGCAACCTCGGTCGTCGCGGGGCGGTATGTCGAATATGCGCCAACGATCAGCGCCGCGGTCGCGGCTGCCGCGGTCGCCCAGCCGACGATGCGCCAGCCACGTCGCTGCGCGCGATATTCCGAAAAATCGACTATTGCGGCCTCGGTCGCTGACGTTGCAGGCGCCGCGATCAGCACCGGCTCGAGATCACGATTGATCGCCGCCAGGCGCCAGTAGGTCTCGGCATGCGCAGGATCGATCGCCAGCCAATCTTCAAACGCCACCCATTCGTGAAAATCGGGCGCGGAAAGCTGCACGATCCACGCGACCGCCATGTCGGCAATCCGGTCTTGATCGGAGGGGTTCATGAACAGCATATCCGTAAGACGCCACGGCGTGGGTCAAGCCTCATCGAACGACTCCCCCAAAGCGAGCATCGCGCGGTACGCCTTGCGCAAATGGCTCTCGACCGTACTGAGCCCCATCCCCAGATCCTGCGCGATATCACGCTGCAATTCCCCGCCGATCCGGTGCCGGCGGAAAATGCCGGCGGTCGGCTCGCCAAGCTCTTCGAGCTTGCGCTGCACGGCTGCCAAGTGTTCGCGGGCGACCAGAATACGGTCCGCCGACGGATCATCGGAGACGTTGCGATCGTCAGGCCCGACGGCATCTACCCAGGTTTCGTCGCGTCGCTGCGTGCGCATCGCCGAGCGCTGACGATCGAGCAGCAGATTATGCAAAAGGCGGTAAAGATAGGACAGCGGCTCTTCGACTGCGACGCCCGTCACGGCGTTCAAGCGGATCCACGCCTCCTGCATCAGGTCCTCGGCATAATCGCCGGCTCCCGCATGCCGCAAAAAACCCAGCAGTTTTGCGCGATGTTCGAGAAATGTCAGAAACAACGATTTCGATGATTGATCGTCTTCCGCCATTCCCGTTACAGCACCTTCCGTGGCTCTCGATCGCGCAGGCTGCACCCTATTGCGGTCGAGCAGGCGCATTTCACAAGAGAGATTCGGGCGTGACGACCCGCTTTTGAGTGATGTGGATCACCGCAATCCAGTTATTAAGCGTTCTGGGGCATCTGATCAGGGCGGTGGACGCCCACATGATACCGAATGGGTATTATGCGGTGGTCGCTCTCGCGGCATGGCGGATAATTGGGCTCCCTTCGATTGGGGCGATGCGTCATCTCCAACGCCACGCGCGCTTCGGGAGCGATCGATCCTTCGCGACATTCTAGCAGCGATCGACAACCGCAGGGGCTGAAGCCTGGTCGGATGCTTTACTTGCCGAATATGGAACACTTTCCGCTGCGATCAGTGGTCGTAAACGGAGGACTTTGCCTGCCGTGGAGGGGGACGGTCGCGCGTACGCGTTGCTTCGCGCGGTACGCCGGTGCCAACTCGACTTGGCTTTCGCACCGATCGCCGACCGCGGTAAACCCGTAACGGGAAAGATGTTCCCAGACCTTTTGTAGCGACTGACCGGGTGCAACCGCACCGAAGCGCTGTACGCTATTTTTCTCGATGGTGCCCACGGGCTGATCGAGTTCGAGTTGCTGGATCGGGGTGGGGTCGATTCATGTCAGATCGAGGCCAGTGTCATGGTCCTCCGTGCGGTCGACGTTGGCACACGTGCGATGATCGTGGCGCACAACCACCCGAGTGGCGACCCTAGGCCCAGCCGGGCCGACTGCGCCTTCGTCACTCGTCTGGCCAACGCGTGCGCCCTGTTCCAGATCGTGCTGGTTGACGCAATCATTGTCACAGAGCGGGGGTTTTCGAGTCATCGGGCGCTGGGCTTCTTATGATCCGCGTGTGAATCGGCGTGCAACATTGACCCCGTTCGGGGCCGATCGGCGTTCAAAATTAACCCCTGAACTTGTCGGGTTCACTCCTCGCGCTTTGCGGTGGGGGCGTTGGGGAGATGCTGGTCGCAAAGACGGTGCCGCGATTCCGACGCGAGTTCTTCGTCAGGGGCAAGTCGATCGAGATCGTGCGCGACCTTGGCGTATCGCGGATTCCGGTACGCAAGGTGCTGCGCTCCGGCGAGACGGCGTTCGCCTACGAGCGCAGCGCACAGCCGATGCCCAAGCTCGCGCCGTGGGCGGCCGATCTGGAGCGGCAGCTCGCGGCGAACGACCGCAAGTCGCAGCGCGAGCGCCTGCGGCGAGTGGCGACATCGTGAAGGTGCCCGCGCTCAACAACCCGAACGTCGCGTCGCATTTGGAGTTCGTCGACATGGACGGGCACGGCTATACCGTCGTTACCGCCGACGCGTATGCCATCGACACCTAATTCGTCTGCATCGTCCGCCCGATCGCACGCGCGACCAAGCCCGACGGTGGCCCGCTGCGCTACGCGTCTCGCACCGTGCCAGCATGTGGCAGCCGGGCACGCCACCCAAGCTGGAGCAGCGCGTTCTCAAGGGAGATGTCAAAGTGTCTATCTGGATGAGGCCCGAAAAGACCAAGAAGCCGACATTCAAGGCCGATCCGTCCCGTCCCGAAAGCGGACGTTGGTTCATTCTTCAATTATGCCTGTGATTGACCGCCAGTTGGCCGGATGTCTCGTGACCGGCCTCCCCAAACTCAGCCGCTCAATACCTCCGGTTGGCAATCCAACTTATGCGGCTCGTAGATGGAAGGCGATCAGTGAAGGCAGATGCCGTCGGACAATTTAAAGGTCACCGTTCATCAAATTCGGCACCGGACAAATCCATCTCCTTCACCCGCTCAGCGATAAGGTCGTGAAGATGCAACACCGCCGGCGGCAATCGCTCGCGCCGCCGCAACACGTACGTGACCACCGGAAGCGGGGGCAATGCCGAGTCGATGATTTCGGCCAACCCTGCGAACAGCTCGGTGCGGCAAGTGATCGCCACCCCACCGAGCACCGCGGCGCGCAGCACCGACAAGCTCGGCGTCTCGACCACGATCTGGTACGGTGTGCCAGCCGTCTCGAGCGCGTCGATCGCCGCATCGCGAAAGCGGCATGGCCGCTCCAGCACGGCGAGCGGCACCGCTTCGCGCCCGGCAAGTGAGGCGTTGCCGAACCACCGCATCGGTTCCTCGCGAATCGCCGCAGCGTCCCCAGCCGCGCCCATGCCGAGGATCACGTCCAGCCGATCGCTTTCGAGCAATTCGATCAATTGCGGGGTGCCGCCGACGCGCACCTCGAGCCGCGCATCGGGATGCAGCGCGACGAGTTGCGCGAGCACTCCCTGCAGCAGCGTCTCGGCGAAATCCTGCACAAAGCCGATCCGTACCGGCCCCGCCAGCGCATCGCCGGTCAGCGTCGCGACGATGCGGTCGTTGAGCGCCAGCATCTCGCGCGCCCGAAGCAGCACGCCCTCACCCTGCGGAGTCAGCACCAGCCGCCGCCCCTCGCGCAGGAACAGCGGCACTTGCAGCAATTCCTCGAGCCGCTTCATCTGCAGGCTGATCGCCGGCTGGCTGAGGAACACGCGCTCGGACGCGCGCAGCATCGAGCCGCCATCGACCACGGCGATGAAACTGCGCAACACATCGATCGGAAGATTGAGGGCCATGCGCCACCTATAAGCAACGCCAATCAGGCATGTTAGCAAATCTATATTGATCTAGTAGGAGATAAACTGTCCTTTGGCACCGTACCGCCGGCATCCCGCCGGCGTGAGGAGTCGACATGGCCCGCATCGGCGCGATCCGCGCAACGCACACGCTGCGCACGCACCTCGGCCGGATCCGGTCGGGCGGCGCGCGCTGGGTGTCGCCGCTTGTCCTCTTATTGCTGTGGGAAGCGGGCTCGCGCACCGGGTTGATCCCGGCGCACACGCTCGCGGCGCCCTCCGCGGTCGCCGAGACGATGGGCGGTATGATCGCCTCGGGCGAGCTCGGCCACAACGTCCTTGTCTCGCTCGGCCGCGCCGGCCTCGGTCTCGCCATTGGAATCCTGGTCGGCGGGACGCTGGCGATCCTGGCCGGGCTGTCGAAGCGTGGCGAGACCGCGATCGACTCGCCGGTGCAGATGCTGCGCACGCTGCCAACGCTCGCGCTGACCCCGCTGTTCATCGTCTGGTTCGGGATCGGCGAGACACCTAAGATCGTGCTGATCGCGGTCGCCACCACCTTCCCGGTCTATCTCAACCTCTACAACGGCATTCGCGGCGTCGATGCGCGGCTGATCGAAGCGGCGCGCGCCTTCGGCCTGTCGCGCGCGGCGATCATCCGCCACGTCGTGCTGCCCGGCGCGCTCCCCGCCTTCCTCGTCGGCCTCCGCTACGCGCTGTCGATCTCGGTGCTGATCCTCGTCGTCGCTGAGCAGATCAACGCGTCGTCGGGGCTCGGCTATCTCATCAACAATGCGCGCGACTTCATGCGGACCGACGTGATCGTCGTCTGCCTGATGGTCTACGCCGCGCTCGGCCTCGGCGCCGATGCGGCGGTGCGGCTGATCGAGCGACGCTCGCTCGCCTGGCGCCCGACGATTTTGGAGGCCTGAGCCATGACCGCACCGATCCCATTCCCGACCCGCCCGCAACCCGTGGTATCGCTGCGCGGATTCACCCGCCGCTTCGGCAGCAACACCGTGATCGACGGGCTAGATCTCGACATGGCCGAAGGCGAATTCGTCGCTTTGCTCGGCCGCAGCGGCTCGGGCAAGACCACCCTGCTGCGCACGCTTGCCGGGCTCGACGGGCCGAGCGAGGGCGAAGTTCGCGTGCCCGACTCGCGCGCGGTGGTGTTCCAGGACGCGCGACTGCTGCCGTGGAAGCCGGTGTGGCAGAACGTGATGCTCGGCCTGAACGGTCGCGATTTGCGCGCGCGCGCCGAGACGGCGCTGGCTGAAGTTGGGCTGGACCATCGCGCCAACGGCTGGCCGCTCACCCTCTCCGGCGGCGAGGCGCAGCGTGCGGCACTGGCCCGCGCGCTGGTGCGCGAACCCAAGGTGCTGTTGCTCGACGAGCCGTTCGCCGCGCTCGACGCGCTGACCCGCATCCAGATGCACGAGCTCGTGCTCGGCCTGTGGCGCCGGCATCGCCCGGCGGTTCTGCTGATAACGCACGATATCGACGAGGCGATCGCGCTCGCCGACCGCGTGCTGGTGCTCGATGGCGGTCGGATTGTCGCCGAGGAGCGCATCGCTTCCGATCGGCCGCGCACGCTTGATCCCACGTTGCGTCGCCGCCTGCTCGCTTGCCTCGGCGTTGCCACGCCCGAGCCGGTCGAGACCGTGTGGGCCGAGGCCGCCGAATAATCCCTTCCGATCAAAGGAGTTTCACGATGAGTCAGCACCCCGACACGCTCGAAATCCTCGGCATGATCTCGACCAATTACGCATCCGAGATCCATCCGCCGAGCGGCCCGCAGATCGACCCGAGCTACACCGCCGCCTTCGCGCTGGCGCATGAACAGGCCGGTTTCGACCGCATCCTGATCGGCTATCACAGCGCCGCGCCCGACGGTTTCCAGGTCGCCGCGTACGTCGCGCAGGCCACGACAAAGCTGAAGATCCTGCTGGCGCATCGCCCCGGCGTGATCCAGCCGACGGTCGCCGCGCGCCAGATCGCGACGCTCGACCAGTTCAGCGGCGGGCGGCTCGCGGTACACATCATCTCGGGCGGGTCGGATGCCGAGCAGCAGCGCGACGGCGATTTCCTGACCAAGGACGAGCGCTACGCGCGCACCGACGACTATCTCGACTTGGTCAAGAAGACCTGGACTTCGACCGGCCCGTTCGATCACGATGGCCCGTTCTACAAGGTGCGCGACAGCTTTTCGCCGATCCGCTCGCAACAGCAGCCGCATGTGCCGATCTTCTTCGGCGGCGCGTCCGACGCGGCGATCCGCGTCGCCGGGCGCCACGCCGAAACCTACGCTTTTTTCGGCGAGACGCTCGAGCAGACGCGCGAGAGCATCGCCCGCGTCCGCGCCAGCGCCGCCGAGCATGGCCGCCCGGCCCCGCGCTTCAGCGTCTCGTTCCGTCCGATCCTCGGCCGTACCGAAGAAGCGGCGTGGGACCGCGCGGAACGCATTCTGGCCGAAGCGCAGGCGATCAAGGAAGCGAGCGCCTCGCCATTCCGCCGCGTGACGATGGAATCGGAAGGCTCGCGCCGCCTGCTCGAGACCGCTGCCGGCGGCAAGGTGCGCGACAAAAGGCTGTGGACCGAGATCGCCAAGCTGACCGGCGCGCCGGGCAATTCGACCTCTTTGGTCGGCACGCCCGATCAGGTGGTCGATGCCTTGCTCGATTATTACGACCTCGACATCCGCACCTTCCTGTTCCGCGGCTTCGATCCGCTCGAGGATGCGATCGATTACGGCCGCAATCTGCTGCCACGCCTGCGCGCGGCCGTCGCCGAGCGCGAGCATCCGCTCGCGGTGGCAGCGGAATGAGCGCCTCCCACACCCAGGCGATCGACCGGCTGGTCGCTGCGATCGAGACGATCGTCGCGGAAGCGCCCGATGCGATCGTCGCCCGCGTCGCCGAACCACTGGCCGCGCTGGTCGCCACCGACGACTGGATCGACCCGGCCTTCGCCGCGCCCGATCCCGAGCGCTATCGCCAGTATCTGCTGTATCGCGACCCGGCGGACCGCTTCTCGGTGGTCAGCTTCGTATGGGGGCCCGGCCAGGCGACGCCGATCCACGACCACCGCGTCTGGGGTCTGGTCGGCGTGTTGCGCGGGGCGGAGATCGACCAGCGCTACGCGCGCACCGCCAATGGCGCGCTGGTCTTCGCCGGGCCACCGACGCAGCTCGACGCCGGCGACGTCGCCACGCTCTCCCCCGAGAGCGGCGACATCCATCAGGTCAGCAATGCCTTTGCCGACCGCGTCTCGATCAGCATCCATGTCTATGGCGCCGACATCGGCCGCGTCGAACGCGCGACTTATGACGCGACCGGCGCCGCCAAGCCCTTCATCTCCGGCTATGCCCAACCTGCATCGGTGTTCGCATGACTCCCCAAGACATCCGCCACGCCTGGATCGCGCGCGACGAGCTCGCGCTGTTCGACCTGCGCGACGAGCATCCCTTCGCCGGTGGCCACCCGCTGTTCGCATCGCAGCTGCCGCCCCAGCGCATCGCGGTCGAAATCGAACGCCGCGTGCCGCGCAAGGCCACCCCGATCGTACTCTATGACGATGGCGAAGGCTTGGTCGATGCCGCGCTGACCCAGATCCGCGCGCTCGGCTACACCAATGTCTCGGCGCTCGACGGCGGACTCGCGGCTTGGAAAGCCGCCGGCTACGAACTGTTCCAGGACGTCAATTCCTATAGCAAGGCGTTCGGCGAACTGGTCGAGGCGCGGCGCCATACGCCGTCGATCGCGGCGCCCGATCTGCAGGCGCTGATCGACGAGAAAGCCGATATCGCGATCCTCGATGCGCGCCGCTTCGACGAATATGCGACGATGAACATCCCGACCGGCACCAGCGTCCCCGGCGGCGAGCTGGTGCTGCGCGCGCGCACCGCGGCGCCCGATCCCGACACGCTGATCGTCGTCAATTGCGCCGGCCGCACACGCAGCATCATCGGCACCCAGTCGCTGATCAACGCCGGCCTGCCCAACCGCATCGTCGCGTTGCGCAACGGGACGATCGGCTGGACGCTCGCCGGCCAGAGCCTCGACAAGGGCGAGGCGCGCCGCATCGCCGAGGTCGCGCCCGACCAACGCGACGAAGCGCGCGTGAAAGCGCGCGACGTCGCGTATCGCGCCGGTGTGCGTCACATCGATGCGGCGACACTCGCCAGGCTCGCGGCCGAGACCGATCGCACGCTCTACCGCTTCGACGTGCGCACTCCCGAGGAGCATGCCGCCGGCCATCCCGCCGGCTTCGTCGAGGCACCCGGCGGCCAGCTGGTGCAGGAGACCGATCATTTCGCGCCGGTGCGCGGCGCCCGGATCGTCCTCGCCGACGATATCGGCCCGCGTGCCGACATGACCGCCTCCTGGCTCGCGCAGATGGGCTGGGACGTGCTCGTGCTCGAAGACGGTTTCGACGGTCCGCTCGAAACCGGCGCGACCGCCCTCCCCGCGCGTGGTCCCGAGGGCCGCTACAAGCGCCCCTATGAGGGCACCGACAATGCCGCCGCCGCGATGCAGGCCTATCTCGACTGGGAATATGGCTTGGTCGACCAGCTCGCGCGCGACGGCACCCACGGCTTTGTCGTGATCTGAGAGGACCGATATGTCGCTTACACTCTATTTCGCGCCGAACAGCTCGGCCTTCGCCCCGCTCGTCGCGCTCGAAGAGGCCGGCGCCGATTTTGACGCGGTCCGCATCGACCTCGCCGCCGGCGAGCAGCACGGCCCGGCCTATCGCGCGATCAATCCGCGTGGCCGCGTACCGACGCTGCTGGTCGACGGCACGCCGATCTACGAGGTGATCGCGATCCTCAGCTGGATCGCCGAGCGCTATCCGCACGCCGGCCTGCTGCCCCATGACCCGGTCGAGCGCGCGCAGGCGCTCGCGCTGATGGGCTGGATCGCCAGCACGGTGCATATCGCGCTCGCGCAGGTGCGGCGTCCGGAACGATATGCCGACGACCCCGCCATCCGCCGCGCGCTCGAAACTCCCGGCCGCGCCGCCTTCGCCGCCGCGCTGGCCGAACTCGAGGCGCGTTCGGCGGCCACCGCATCGCCGTTCCTGATCGGCGACCGCTTCGGCGCGGTGGATGCGTACGCGCTGGTGGTGCGCCGCTGGGCCGATGGCCTTGGGATCGAGCGCAGCACGTTCCCAAGCTTCGTCGCGCGCACCGATGCGCTGTTCGCGCGCCCCGCGGTCCGCCGCGCGATCGCCCGCGAAACCCTTCCCGCCGCCGCCGCTGCGGCCGCCTGATGCGAGTTTGCCCATGCCGATGAGCTGTAGGATGCGGCCCGCCTAGCAGGCCGCGCCTCCCCCACGACCGACACCACACCGTCTCGCGACAGCCGTCGCGGGAAACGGAGGAGCGCGCCGATCACGGCGGCTCCCGACCAAAGACAGGGACCTTAATGCACCTTCGATCTTCGCGCACCGTCGCCACCCCGTTCGCGCTGCTGCTCGCCACCACCGCGCTCGCACCGGCCTATGCCGCCGACGCTCCCGCCGCACTGGCTCCGGCGGCGCCCGCCCCCGCGACCGACGCCCCGGCCGCCGCCGATGGGTCGAGCGACGACATCGTCGTCACCGCGCGCTACAAGAACGAGACGCTGCAGACCGTCCCGATCGCGATCACGGCATTGTCCACGGCGCAGATCGGCGCGATCGGCGGCCAGACCAGCATCAAAAACCTCGCCAATTTCACGCCGAGCGTCACGATCCAGGGCTTTAGCGGCCGCAATCAGACAATCACGATCCGCGGCCTCGGCACCAATTCGGGCGGCACCAACGACGGGCTCGATCAGGGCGTCGGCCTCTATATCGACGGCGTCTATCGCCCGCGCACCGGCACGGTGATCAACGACCTGCTCGATATCGACAGCGTCCAGGTGCTGCGCGGCCCGCAAGGCACGCTGTTCGGCAAGAACACCGTCGCCGGCGCGATCGACGTGCGCACCAAGCTGCCGAGCTTCACCCCCGAAGTCTCGACCGACCTGACCTATGGCAATTACAATTACATGCGCGTGCAGGCGTCGGTCTCGGGCGGCCTCACCGACACGCTAGCGCTGCGCGTGAGCGGGCTGGTCGCGAGCCGCGACGGGACGATCTACAATACCACGCAGAAAAAGGACTGGGACGATTACACCAATGTCGCGGTCAAGGCCGATCTGCTGTGGAAGCCGAGCGACACGCTGAGCTTCCGCCTGACCGCCGATTATGCGCGGCAGAGCGGCGACATGGGGTTCTACGTCTCGGGCCAGGTGCTGCCGACCACGCTCGCCAATGGCGCGGCGGTGAAGGGCTTCTACGCGCACGCCGCCGATGTCGGCTACACGCCGATCGCGATCAACCCGTACAACCGCCAGACCGACATCAACGGCTCGCAGAAAATCGCGATGCCGAGCGGCGGCGTGACCGCGCGGATCGATGCCACGGTGCTCGGCGGGCACACGCTGACCTCGATCACCGCAGGCCGTTTCTGGAAGTGGATTCCCAATTGGGATGGCGACCAGTTCGGCGCCGACGTGCTCGGCCAGGCAACCGTCGCCACCAATCAGAAGCAGTTCAGCCAGGAACTGCGCCTGACCTCGCCGAGCGGCCACAAGCTCGAATATACCGCCGGGCTCTATTATTTCTACCAGAAGGCCGATCTCACGCAGGAAGTGTCGTTCGATAAGGACGCCGCCAAATGGTATTTCGGCGCCGCCGCGCCCAGCGCGCTGCTCAACGGGCTCGACACGTTCAGCTATCTCAATCCCTCGACCAACAGCTATGCCGCTTATGGTCAGGCGACGTGGCACGTCACGCCGACCACCAGCCTGACCGGCGGGCTGCGCTACACCTATGAGATCAAGGCGGGCAGCTACAACGCCGTCAATGTCGGCACGGTCGCGCCGATCGCGAGCTTGCCGCTTGCCTATCAGGCGAGCGCCGCGGCGATCCGCGCGAGCTTCGCGCCCGATGGCGGCGCCTATAGCGCCAGTCGGGCGAAGGGCACCGTGTCGTGGCTGGCCAGCGCCAACCAGGACATTGGCGACAACGTCCATGCCTATGCGAGCTATTCGCGCGGCTACAAATCGTCGGGTATCAACCTTGTCCGCCAGACCGCCGGGATCAACATCTTCGTCGAGCCCGAAAAGGTCGATTCGTACGAAGTCGGGGTGAAGACGCAGCTGTTCGACCACCGCGTGCAGTTCAACACCGCTCTGTTCTGGGCGATCGACGAGAATTATCAGGCGAACCTGTACGACGTCTCCAACCGCATCTCCTATCTCGGCAATGCCGGCAAAGTGCAGAGCCGCGGGGTCGAGGTCGATCTGCGCGCGAGCCTTGCCAAGGGGCTCAGCCTCAGCGGCTCGGGCTCGTTCACCGATGCCAAATATATACGCTACACCAATGCGATCTGCCCGTTCCTGCAGTCCTACCAGACATCGTGCGACATCTCGGGTCAGCGCCTGTCGGGCACGTCGAAATGGGTCGGCGCGCTCCAGGCGCGCTACGAGGCGCCGGTGAGCGAGACGCTGGTCGGCTATGTCGCGGGCGACGCCAGCTATCGCTCGAAATTCTACTCGGCGGTCAACGACGATCCCTTCTCCGAGATCAAGGGCTATGCGCTGTTCGGCGCGCAGCTCGGCCTGCGCGCCGCGCGCGGGACCTGGGACGTCTCGCTGTGGGGCCGCAACCTGCTCAACAAGAACTATCTCGTCACCTCCACGGTCAACGCCACCTGGGGCATCACCCAGGTCGGGCTCGGCGACCCGCGCACCTACGGCATCACGCTCAAGAACCGCTTCTGATGCGCTTCCCAACCAAGGAACCCGCTATGTCTCTCGACTTTTCCGTGTCGCGCCGCGGCGCGCTGTCGATCGCCGGCGCCGGCTTGCTCTCCGCCTGCGTCAAGGGCTCAGCTAGGAAACTGGTGATCGGCGACCAGCGCGGCGGCGTGCAGGCGCTGCTCGAAGCGTCGGGCGAGCTCAAGAGCGTGCCCTATGCGATCGAATGGGCGCAATTCCCCAATGCCGCGCCGCTGATCGAAGCGCTCGCCGCCGGCGCGATCGATACGGGGGTCGGCGGCGACGCGCCGTTCATCTTCAGCCTGCAGGGCAATGCGGGGGTCAAGGCGATCGCCGCCTTCCGTGCCAAGGGCCAGGCGACGACGGTGATGGTACCGGGCAAATCGGCGATCCACAGCTTCGACGATCTGGTCGGCAAGCGCGTCGCCACGCCGCGCGGCTCGATCGGCCATTATCTGCTGCTCGCCGGGTTGAAGCGCGCCGGCAAGCCGCTCGACGCGATCGACATCAAGTTCCTCAGCCCGAGCGACGGGCGCGCCGCACTCACCAGCGGCTCGGTCGATGCCTGGGCGATCTGGGACCCCTATGCCGCGATCGGCGAATTGAGCGACGGCTTGCGCATCCTCGACCTTGACCGGTCGCTGACGCCGGGGCTCGGTTTCGTGTTCGGCACCGACACCTCGCTCGCCACCAAGCGGCCGCTGCTGACCGATCTGTCGGCGCGTTTCGCCCGGGCGCGCAAATGGGGCGAAAGCCATCGCGAGGAATACGCGCAGATGCTGACGCAGCAGACCGGTGTGCCGATTGCGGCGACGCGGCGCTATCTCAACCGCAGCGTCAACGTGCCCGTGCCGATCGACGCCGGGCTGATCGCCGAGGAACAGGGCATTGCCGACCTGTTCCACCAGGCCGGGCTGCTTGCGCAGCCCGTGCAGGTCGCCCCGCATTTCGAACAGCTCTGACCCCTCTTCCACAAGGACAGCATCATGACCCAGCGACAGCTCAAGCTCGGCCTCGTGACCACCGGCGTCGGCGGCCCCGGCCAGACCAATCGCTGGCTCGACCCCGAGATTCCGGTCGACGCCAGCGTCAATATCGACTGGTATATCGATATCGTGCGCCAGGCCGAGGCGGCCAAGTTCGACCTGGTGTTCATCGTCGACAGCCAGTTCATCACCGCCGATTCACCACCGCATTATCTCAACCGGCTCGAGCCGCTGACCCTGCTGTCGGCGCTGGCGGTGGCGACCAGCCATATCGGCTTGGTCGGCACGCTCACCACCTCGTATAACGATCCGTTCAACCTCGCGCGCCGGCTCGCCTCGCTCGACCTGATCAGCAAGGGTCGCGCCGGCTGGAACGTGGTGACCAGCGGCGACGCCGGCACCGCGGGCAATTACGGGCGCGAGGAGCATTATGATTACGCGACGCGCTATGGCCGCGCGTTCGAATATCTCGACGTGGTGCGCGGTCTGTGGCGCAGCTACGAGGACGATGCGCTGGTCCGCGACCGCGAAACCGGCGTGTTCCTCGACAAGACCAAGTTGCACGCGCTCAACCACAAGGGCGAATATTTCTCGGTGGTCGGGCCGCTCAACATCCAGCGCTCGCCGCAAGGCGAACCAGTGATCTTCCAGGCCGGCGATTCGGAACAGGGCCGCGATTTGGGCGCCACCGTGGCCGATGCAATCTTCACGCACGCCCGCACGATCGAGCAGGGCCAGGCCTTTTATGCCGACCTCAAGCGGCGCGGCGCGGCACTCGGCCGCAATCCCGACGAGATCGTCATCCTGCCCGGCTTCTCGATCACCATCGGCGACACGGACGAAGATGCCCGTCGGATCGAGCGCGAGCATCGCCGGCTCGACCAGAGCTTCGACCAGGCGCTGGCCGAATTCGGCCGCGCGTTCGGCTGGCACGATTTTCGACAATACGATCTCGACGCGCCCTTCCCGGCCGCCGCGCTTGAGCATGCCAAAAGCAGCTTTTTCACCCAGGCCAGGCACATCACCGATCTTGCGGGCGAACGGGGGTGGTCGCTTCGGCAAACGATCGACCATCAGCGTGACCAGTTCACCAGCCCGTTCGTAGGATCGGCCGTGACGGTCGCCGACGAAATCCAGCGCTGGTTCGAGGGGCGGGCGTTCGATGGGATCAACGTCCATGCGGGTCATCCGAGCCAGTTCCGGCGCTTTACCGAGGAAGTTGTCCCCTTGCTGCAGGCACGTGGACTGTTCCGTGCCGAGTATGACCACAGCACGCTGCGCGGCCACCTCGGGCTGCCGATCCCGGACAATCGCCGGATCCAATCCCCGGATCCGACGACGATCGTTGCCCGGCGGTCGGCGGTCGGGTGAACGTGTGCGTTCGCCGGCCTCGCCGGACTGCGGTCAGCCGACGACGCACCGCTCAGGTGTGAGACGATATCCACAATGTGACATTCAGATCGCCCTGTGCATCTCCCAAAAGCCGCCATTTGCTGATGTCGGTCAAACGGCGCCTTTCAGGCACAGCCTTAGGCATCGGGAACGGCAATACGTCGTAATTAGCTGCGGTTCGTCCGTCCCTGAACACTGGCAATTACGAATCTCGCAAACCTAGGGAATTAGCGCGATCCATACCGACAGCGCTACAAAGCCCGCGTAAATCGCGGCCATGAACCAGAACAGAAATGTGGCGCTGCGTGCGGATCACGTCCCCAAACTTCATTGACCTTGAGCCGAAGTATAACCCTCAGCCGAGCGCACCGCCGAAACCGAGTGCAAGCACGATCCCACTATGCCCGCTGAATGACGGCACTTAGCGCAAGCGGACGTCTTAATCTCTCGCAAGTCCCATCTTTGATTGACCTATGATTGGAGCAATAAGCCGCACATTCATTGATATCCGTGGCTGGTTCGAGACGCTTTTGTCACCTTACGCGCTCGCCACCTGCAACGCAGTTGCGAAGCGCGCAACGTCCCGATTGACGTGACCCCCGTTTTTTCCTCCAGTTGGAGCTAGGGTCCGACCCCAAGAAGGGACGGACAGATGAAGCGGAAGCAGTTTTCGGAAGAGCAGATCATCGGCATCCTGAAGGA
>CAXTEO010000036.1:0-34678 GCA_964243205.1 uncultured Sphingomonas sp. | reverse complement strand
TGACATGACTGGTGTATGGCTCGCGATGATCGGCATCGGACTGACCATGACCGTGACCGGCCTCCTCCTCCGGCACGACGCGCTGCGCTCCGATCGCGACGACGCCTGACCGTCACCGCCCCTGCGCTCGCCATTTGCGGATGGTGCGCTCGATGATCTGCTCCTCGCCGCCGGTCTGACGCCATAGCTCGGAGAAGAGGGGGTCCTCCGATGCCGGGCGCTTCGCCTCCTCCAGCCCGTCGAACGCGACGCGGATCGGGATCGCCACGCCCTCGCCGCACATGATGCACTCGCGGTTGCGCAGCGCCGGGATCGAATCGAGGAAACCGCGCGCGCCCTCGGGCATGGCGGCGCGGACGAAGGCCTGGTCGCGGTCGTTGTTGAGCCGCATGGCGATGATCGTGCCGCATTGCGACAGCACGCCCTCGGCCAGGTCCGATGGCCGCTGGGTGATCAGGCCGAGCGACACGCCGTACTTGCGCCCTTCCTTGGCGATGCGCCCGAGGATGCGCGCAACCGACGACTTGGCCTCGGCGGCGCGATCGGCCGGGATGTAGCGGTGCGCCTCCTCGCAGACCAGCAGGATCGGCCGCTGCGGATTGCCGCGCGACCAGATCGCATAGTCGAACACCATGCGGGCGAGCACCGCCACCACCACCGAGGTGATCTCGCTCGGCACGCCCGACACGTCGATGATCGAGATCGGCTTGCCGTCGCCGGGCAGGCGGAAGATGCGCTGGAGGAACCCCGCCATCGTGTCCGCGACCAGCATCCCGGAGAACATGAAGCCATAGCGCGGGTCCGACTTGATCTCCTCGATCTTGGTCTTCAGCCGCAGATACGGCGCGGTGTCGCCCGCGCGGTCCATCTTGCCCATCTCCAGACTGATCGTGCTGGTCAGGTCGGACAGCAGATAGGGGATCGGCGCATCGACCGTCAGCTTGGCGATCTCCTGCCCCAGCCGGCTCTTGCCGCGCGCGATCAGCAGGCATTTCGCCAGGATGTCCGCGTCGATCTGCCGCTCGGACCCCGACGTGGTCAGGAACACCTCGCAATGTTCCTCGAAGTTCATCAGCCAATAGGGCATCTGGAGGTTCGACACGTCGAACAGCGCGCCGTTGGTCTTGAACGCCGCCGAATATTCGCCGTGCGGGTCGATCATCACGACATGGCCCTGCGGCGCGAGATCGCAGATGCGGTGCAGGATCAGCGCCGCCGAGGTCGACTTGCCGGTGCCGGTCGAGCCGAGCAGCGCGAAATGCTTGCCGAGCATCGCATCGACGTAGAGGGCGGCGCGGATGTCCTTGGTCGGATAGACCGTGCCGATCTCGATATGCGCGCGGTCGTCGGCGGCGTAGATCTGTTTCAGGTCGGCGGTCGACACCGGATACACGGCGCAGCCGGGCGTCGGATAGCGCGTCACGCCGCGGCGGAAATTGTAGAGCTTGCCGGTCAGCTTCTCCTCGTCGCCCTCGCCGAGGAAATCGACCGTCGCGGCGATCCGGTCGTCCTTGCCGTCGACCAGTTTCAGCGTGCGGATATTGGCGATCAGCCAGGTGCCGCCGACGCGCATCTTGATCTGGCTGCCGACCGAACCGGCAGCGGCGATGACCGGATCGGCATCGCCGATCGTCGCGTCGAGCATGGCGGGATCGAGCATCACCATGCTGGACGAGCCTGCGATTTCGAACACCATCCCGATGCACGGCACATTCGCCAGCGGCGCGGCATGGGCAAAGGCCTGGTTGCCCTGCATCTCGGTCATAGTGCTGCCATTCCTGCGCCTTGGTCGGAGCATGCCATGCAGGAAGAGGCGTAAAGATTAGGTGAGGATACGCATCGCGCGGACTGTTCCGAGCGTCAGAACCGCCGCGCCACTACCCCCGCGCCCCAGCCGAACAGCACCGACAGCGCCACCGCGGTCAGCCCGTACAGCACCGAGCGGCGCTCGGCCGAGCGCGCGACGAAGCGTTCGAAGCCCGATTTGCGGATATCGATTTCGCGCGTCGCCGCCGCCAGCACGCGACCGTCGCGGATCAGGAAGGTCTCGGCGGTGAAGCGCCCGACCGGCACGCGCGCCGGGATCGTCACGCGCGCACGATACAGCACGCCGTCGGTGATCTCGACCGCGCCGGGCGCCTCGTAATAGAGGCCGGTACGCGTCTTCAGCTCGACCAGGCCCCGCGCGAAGCGGTCCTGTTCGGTGAGCGGCGCGCTCGAGGCAGGCGAAAGCTGCAGGCTCGACAGGCCGAGTTCGTAGATCGCGCGCGTGCGCGCATCGAGCAACCTGGCGATCGGGGTCGAGGAGGCGATCGCGTAGAAACTCGGCGCCGAGCGATAGCGCAGGCGCGAGGCGTTGACCCAGATAAGACCGCCGAGCTTCTGTTTCTCGCGCACCAGGATCGACTGGACCGGACCCTTGACCACCACGACTACGTCGGTCGGCTTGTCATCGTTCGGCAAGCGCCCGCCGGGGTACAGGATCGCGCCGAACAGCAGCAGATTGGCGCCGGTGAAGCTGTACTGGATCTCGATGTCGCGCTGCGACACGTCCGGAACGAGCACGGGCTTCGACATGGATTGCGCCATCAACAGCGGCGCGACGAGCAGCACCAGTGTGGCCCGCTTCACGACATTTCGACCGAATAGATTTCGTCGGGTCGCCAGCCGAGCCCCAGCGCGATCCGCCCCGCCACCAGCAGCACGATCACTGCCAGGGCGAGGCGGAGATATTCGGGCTTCACCTTGTTGGCGAGCCGTGCACCGACTTGCGCACCGGCGACCGAACCGAGCAGCAGCAAGGCCGCCAGCACGATATCGACTGCCTTGGTCGTCGTCGCATGCACCATCGTCGCCATCGCGGTGACGAATAGCGTCTGGAACAGCGACGTGCCGACCACCACCTGCGTCGTCATGCCGAGCAGATAGAGCATCGCCGGCACCAGGATGAACCCGCCGCCGACGCCGAGCAGGATGGTCAGGATGCCGACCCCGAAGCCGAGCAACAGCGGCGCGAACGGCGAAATATAGAGTCCCGAGCGATAGAAGCGCGTCCGCATCGGCAATGAAGCGACCAGCGGGTGGTGGCGGCGCTTGCGCGGTTTGGGCGCTTCGCCGCTGCGCATCCGGCGGATCGCGCCCCACGCCTCGGTCGCCATCATGCCGCCGATCGAGCCGAGCAGCAGCACGTAGACGATCGCGATCACCGTATCGATCTGTCCGCTCGCCTGCAGCAAGCGGAAGATCCAGCCGCCGAACACCGATCCGACCAGCCCGCCCGCGACCAGCACCCCGCCCATCTTGAAATCGACGCCCTTGCGCCGGACATGCGCGAACACGCCCGACACGCTGGCGCCGGTCACCTGGCTTGCGGCCGAGGCGGCGGCGACGGTCGGCGGGATGCCGTAGACGATCAGCAATGGTGTGGTGAGGAACCCGCCGCCGACGCCGAACATTCCCGACAGCAGGCCGACACCGCCGCCGAGCAGCACGATGACCAGCGCGTTGACCGACAGATTGGCGATGGGCAGGTAGATGTCCATTGCTCGACAGCGTTACCCGCTCGGCGCCGCCACGCAAAGCGGGAGCGCTCAGAAATCGGTGCCGAGCGTCAGCGCCGGGCCCGAACCGGGATGCGCATCGCCTGCGATGCGCTCGCGCCAGTCGAGCGCGAGGCGCACCGGCTGTTTGGCGAGCGGGACGGTGATACCGAGCGAAGGCCCGATATCCAGCCGCGCCGCGCCGCGTTGCGCCCCGCCCCACACGCCCGTGCCGAGATCGATGCGCGTGTGTCCGACCTGCGCGATCGGCCGAGTCACGCGGAGCGCGCCGTCGGCATAGGCTTCGGTCGCGGTGCGGTGGATCATGCCGGCCTGGCCGTACGCTTCGCGCCGGAAGCCGAGCGGCACGGCGACCGGGCCGATCCCGCCCACCATGCCCGCCGCCGGCCCGCCGCGCCCGCCGAGCGCGAACCGCCGCTCGGCGATGACGCGAATCGGGAGCCTGGTCGGTTGCCACTCGACCCCCACCGCCGCCTCGCGCAGCCCGGCGCCGAGCGGACTGGTGACGCGCCCCGCCAGCGCGACACGACGCTTGCGGTCGAGCAGATAGGCCAGCCGCACGCCCGCCTGCGACCCGCCGAGCTGCCCGCCTAGCGCGCCCTGCGCGAGCCCGGCACCACCGCGGGCCACCAGCCAGGCACTCCCCGACCAGCGCGATGGCGCGCGCTGCCCGGCCGTCACCGGACTCGGCAGACCAGGCACGATCGGTGCACTGGTTTCGACCGGGTGCGGGGCGCGATATTTGACCGGACCGAGCAAAGGGAGTTCGATCCGCGTCGGATCGGGCGCTGCGCGTGGCGCCGGCGCGGCGGGCGCGACTCCGATGCGGTCGGGGCGCGGCACCGGCGCGACGCTGCGCTGGGTCGGCAGCGAATGCGGCGGCGGCTCCGCCGCTGCCGCGATCGCGATCGGCGCGATCGCGCGAAGCACGCTCGCCGTCGAGTCGAGCCTCGGCCAGAGCAACACCACGCGCGTCGATACCCACCCGATTCCGACGAAAACCAGAAAGCGCAGCGGCCGCCCGCGCGCCGCGCCCGTCACGAATGCGATTCCGCATCGGCTTGTGCCGCATCGTCGGGAAAGACGTGCCGCGTCTTGTCCCAGGTCAGTGCCGTGCCACGCAGCGAGCGGAGATAGGCGGTCATCGCACGCCGCGCCGCGAGCAAGGCGATGAGGTTGCCGACGAACGCGCGCGGTAGCGACCACGCCGCCTCGCGCCAGCCATAGGCCGCGCCAGTGAACAGTGCGCGCGATGCCAGCCGCCAGATCAGCAGCACTGCATTGACGCGCAGCAAGGCGATGACCGCCGCCGACAAAGTGGGTGTGGCGGTCCCGGTGACGGCATGGACGAGCAAAGCGGTGCCCCACGCGACCAAAGTGGCATAGGCCGTCGCCAGCACCAGCACCGCGAGCGGTCCGCGCCGGTCGCGCATCCGCATCCAATGCTCGCGCCAGTCGAGCGGGCGGCCCCAGCCGATCCGGTCCCAGCCGGCCAGCGCGATCCCCGTCATCCAGCGCGCTTTCTGCCGCACTGCGGTTTCGATCGTCGTGGGGAAATAGGCGCGCACCGCCACCAGCGGTCCGCCCGCCCGCTCACGCACGCGCGCCAGCACGCCGCGCCCGCCGAGCGCGGCGACGAGCAGCCCGAGCTCGTAATCCTCGACGATCGACGCGGCATCGAACGGCTCGCCACCGCGCGCCGCGGCGATTTGCCCCAGCATGTCGCGCTCGATCGCGCAGCCGACCCCGGCAAGCGGCAGCCCGGCACCGAGCGCCTGACGCACTACCATCTGCTTGCCATGCGCGTCGGCGAATTCGTCGGCATAATGGCCCGACACCAGCCGCGCACCGCGATCGACCAGCGGCAGCACTGGCAGTTGCACGACCGCATATGCGCCGATCAGCGCATCGAACACGCGCAATTCGCCGGGATGCACGAAATCTTCCGCATCGTGCAGCACCACCGCCGCGGCGCGCACGCCCTCGCGCGCCTCATCGCGCTGCAGCGCGCGCCACGCGGCGTTGAGGCAATCCGCCTTGGTCGTCGGCCCGTCGCGCGGGTTGACGACCAACCGGATGCGCTCGTCCCACGCCGCGATCTCGACGACCGCATCGATCGTCGCGCGATCATTGGGATAGGTGCCGACATAGAGCCGGTAATCGTCGTGGTCGAAACGCGCGAGCGCGGCGCGCAGCATCGCGCCGATCACGGCCGATTCGTCCCACGCCGCGACGAATATCGCGATCCGCCGCGGCGGATCGCGGTCATAGCCGTCCAGCATGCGCGGCGCGCGGACGCGACCGCGCAGCGCCGTCGACAACCATGCGACATCGACCGTAAGATTGTCGAGCCCCCCGAGCAGGAAGCCGATCGCGGCGAACAGCATCGTCTCCCGCGTCACCGCGTCGACCGCGGCGATGCCCCACCCTGTCCCCACGACCGGTGCTCCCCCCGGACCCGGCCTCGACGGGCCTTGCGAGTCGTTATAGCTTAGTTTCCAACAGGTTCCGGGCGCGGGCAAGTGTCATTGCAGTGTCACCATTCGTCGCTGTACTAGCACGGTTCGTCGCAGTAATGTCGGGGCAAGTCGTGGGGGAAGATGGGATGAAGCTGGGTTTTCGAGTCGCGCTGCTCGCTCTGGCTTTCGCGCCCGTCGTCGCCTTCGGCGATGCCAGCCCGCAAGTGATCCTCGCCACGCCCGGGATCGGCGACGGCGCGATCGAACGCTTCACCGCGCGCTTCAACCAGCCGATGGTGCCGCTGGGCGACCCGCGCGCGGCATCGCCCTTCGACGTGACGTGCGCGGTCGGCGGTCAGGGGCGCTGGGTCGATCCGCAGACCTTCGTCTATGATTTCGCAAACGGTCTGCCGGGGGGCACGACCTGCAAGTTCGCGCTGCGCAGCGGGGTGGAGAGCGTGGCGGGCTATGCCGTCACCGGCCAGCACGATTTCACCGTCGATGCCGGCGGCCCGGTCGCGCGCGCCATATTGCCGGGCGGGGATTCGGACGAAATCGAGGAGGACCAGACCTTCCTCGTCGCGGCGAACCTGCCGCCGACGCCCGCCTCGGTCGCGGCCAATGCCTATTGCGCCGTCAAGGGGATCGGCGAGAAGATCCCGGTCGACGTGCTGCCGGCCGATCTGCCGGGCAAGCTGCTCGGCGAGATGGGCACCGACAATTGGCACGTCCGCAGCTTCCTCGAGAGCGGTGGCTTGCCCGCGACGATTCCGGCGCCGGCCGATCGCGCCAAGGCCTATGCCGGGGTGACCGCGCTGAAATGCCGCCGTCCGCTGCCGCCCGGCGCCGATGTCGCCTTGGTGTGGGGCGCCACCATCGCCGGTGCTGGCGGCAAGACCGCGGGTGCCGACCAAAGGTTCGATTTCACCGTCCGCAAACCCTTCACCGCGCGCTTCGAATGTTCGCGCGTCAACGCCGCCGCCGGCTGCAACCCGGTCGAGAAAGCGTGGGTGCGCTTCTCGGCGCCGGTGCCGAGCGAGCTCGCCAAGCAAGTCCGCATCCAGACCGCCGACGGCAAATTGCTGACGCCGACGCTGTTCGATGACGATACCGGATCGGGTCGTGGCGATGCCAAGAGCAAGGCGACGATTTCATCGGTCGGCTTCAAGAGTCCGTTGCCCGAAGCGCAGGTCGGCAAGGTGATGCTGCCGGCCGGAGTGAAGGACGAGAGCGGTCGCCTGCTGTCCAATGCCGAACGTTTCCCGCTCAGCGTTCGCTTCGATGCCGCGCCGCCGCTGGTGAAATTCGCCGCGTCGTTCGGCATCCTCGAGGCGAAACAGGGCGGCGTGCTGCCCGTCACCGTCCGCAATGTCGAACCCGCGTTGCAAGGCACCAATGTGACGATCGGCGGCCAGGCGCTGCGCATCGACGGCACCGACGGCAAGATCGCCGAATGGCTGCGTACCGTCGGCCACGCCGATGACGAGGCCGATCACGAAGTGACGCGCGGCAAGACCAAAGTGCGCGTCAACGACACCGGCGCAAGCTCGATCCTCGGCAATCAAGGCGCCGCGATGAAGATCGGCCTGCCCGGCAAGGGCAAGGATTTCGAAGTGGTCGGCTTGCCGCTCGGTGGTGGAAAGCCCGGATTCTACGTGGTCGAGCTGGCGAGCCCCGTGCTCGGCCAGGCGTTGCTCGGGCGGAAAGCGCCGCGCTATGTCGCGACGGCGGCGCTCGTCACCAATATGAGCGTCCATTTCAAATGGGGCCGCGCCAACAGCCTGGCCTGGGTGACCGCGCTCGACACCGGCAAGCCCGTGCCAAATGCCGAGATTCGCATCACCGATAGCTGCTCGGGCAACGTGCTTGCGCGCGGCGTTACCGACAAGAGCGGCGGCCTCAACGTCCCGCCGGGATTGCCCGAGCCCGAAGCCTATGGCGGCAATTGCAACGGCGGGTCGAGCCCGTTGATGGTCTCCGCACGCGCCGGCGACGATTTCAGCTTCACGCTCACCGATTGGGGCCAGGGCATCCGGCCGTATGATTTCGATTTGCCCTATGGCTATTCGGCGCGGGGCGAGTTCCTCCACACCGTGTTCGACCGTGCGCTCGTCCGCCAGGGCGAGACGATCCACATGAAGCATATCCTGCGCACCTCGGTCGCCAATGGCTTCGGGCTCGCGCCCGGCGTGACGGGGACGCTGCGGCTGCAGCATCGCGGCTCGGACACGCAATTCGATTTGCCGCTGGTGATCGACGCCAACGGTATCGGCGAGAATGAATGGACCGCACCCAAGGGCGCACCGATGGGCGATTACGACATTTCGGTGATCGCCGAAGGGCGCCGGATCGAGACCGGTCAATCGTTCAAGGTCGACGAATATAAGCTCCCGACGATGCGTGCGACGGTGACCGGCCCGAAGGAGGCAGCGGTCCGCCCGACGACTTTGCCGCTCGATCTGTTCGTCGGCTATCTTTCGGGCGGCGGCGCGTCCAATCTGCCCGTCGACATGCGCGTCGGCTATTTCGCGCATGACGGCACGCCCGACGGATATGAGGGCTACACCTTCGGCGGCAAGGCGATCGTCGAGGGCACCAAACCGCTCAACGGCGATGGCGAGGAGGAGCAGACAGCGCTTCCGCCGACCCAGACCTTACCGGCTACGCTCGGCGGAGACGGGACCGGCAAGCAGACGCTCAGCGTGCCGCAGACGCTCGACGGCGTCACCGACATGCTGGTCGAGATGGACTATCAGGACGCCAATGGCGAAGTGCTGACCGCCTCCAAGCGCATCCCGATCTTCCCGAGCGCGGTGCAATTGGGCGTCAAGACCGACGGCTGGCTGATGAAGCAGGACGATCTGCGACTGCGCTTCGTCGCGCTCGACACCGCCGGCAAGCCGCTCGCCAACCAGGCGATTTCGGTCGCGCTCTACAGTCGCCAGATCCTGACCGCACGCAGGCGGCTGATCGGCGGGTTCTATGCGTACGACAATCGCATGAAGACCGAGAAACTGGCGCAGACCTGCAGCGCGACGACCGATGCGCAGGGGCTGGCGACATGCAAGCTCGACCCCGGAATTTCGGGCGAGGTCTATGCCGTCGCCACCACCAAGGATGCCGCCGGCAACGAAGCGTGCGCAACGCAAAGCGTGTGGCTTGCCGGCAAGGACGATTGGTGGTTCGGCGGCGACAATGGCGACCGGATGGACGTCGTGCCCGAGCAGCTGGCGTATAAGGCCGGCGACATGGCGCGCTTTCAGGTGCGCATGCCGTTCCGCCAGGCGACGGCGCTCGTCACGGTCGAGCGCGAAGGCGTGCTGGCGAGCTTCGTCACCGAGTTGAGCGGGGCCGATCCGGTGGTCGAAGTGAAAATGCCGGGGAGCTATGCGCCCGACGTCTTCGTCTCGGTTATGGTCGTGCGCGGGCGCACCGAGAGCGGCTTCTGGACATGGCTGCACGGCCTGGCGCGCTCGGTCGGGCTGGCGAGCGACCCGCCCGAGGGCCAGGAACCGACCGCCTTAGTCGATCTCGCCAAGCCGAGCTACCGGATCGGCATCGCGAAGGTGAAGGTCGGCTGGGAGGCCCACAAGCTGCAGGTCGCGGTCAAGGCCGATCGCGAACGCTATGCCGCGCGCGACGTCGCGCAAGTCGACGTTACTGTGAAGACTCCCGACGGCAAGCCTGCACGCACCGCCGACGTGGCGTTCGCTGCAGTCGACGAGGCGCTGCTGCAACTCGCGCCCAACGACAGCTGGGATGTGCTCACCGCGGTGATGGGCGAGCGCCCGCTTTCGGTGCTCACCTCGACCGCACAGACGCAAGTCGTCGGCAAGCGCCATTACGGCAAGAAAGCGGTCGAGGCGGGCGGCGATGGCGGCGGGCAAGGCGACGGCGCCGCGCTCAACCGCGAGAATTTCCAGCCGGTAGTGTTGTGGAAGGGCCGCATCGCGCTCGATGCGAACGGCCATGCGCGTATTCCGGTGACGCTGTCGGATGCTTTGTCGTCGTTCAAGCTCGTCGCGATCGCCACCGATGGATCGCAGCTTTACGGCACCGGCATGGCGAGCGTGCGCACCGCGCAGGACCTCTCGATCTTCGCCGGCATTCCGCCGGTGGTGCGCACCGGCGATTTCTACGCGTCGAGCTTCACGCTGCGCAACGGATCCGACAAACCGATGAGGGTCACCGCGACGGTCGACCTCACCCCGGCGATCGCCACGGGCAAGCCGCTGACAGTGACGATCCCGGCGGGCGGCGCGGTGCCGGTCGCGTGGAACCTGACCGCGCCCGCCAATATCGAGTCGCTCAAATGGCACGTCACCGCCACATCCTCGAACGGCAAGGCGGTCGACCAGATCACGACCAACCAAGCGGTGACACCGCTTTATCCTGTCGAAGTCTGGGCAGGGACGCTCGCCCGGGTCGGCGCCGACACGTCGATCCCGATCCAGCCGCCGCTCGGTGCGATCGCCGGGCGCGGGACGGTGGATATCCGGCTCGACGACACACTCGCTCCGCCGCTCGCCGGGGTGCGCGATTTCATGAGCCGTTATCCGTATGACTGCTTCGAGCAGCGTCTGTCGCGTGCAGTGGCGCTGGGCGATGCCGCGCAGTGGCAGGCTTTGGCCGGCGATATCCCGGCCTATCAAGCGGATGACGGATTGTTGCGCTATTGGCCATCGGGCAGCCAGGCCGGATCGGAAGCGCTCACCGCTTACGTGCTGGCGATGACGGCCGAAGCTGGCCTGCCGATCGCCGAAGGTCCGCGCGGCAAGATGATCGAGGGGTTGAAGGCGGTCCTCGACGGGCGGCTGCGCCACGAGGATTATGGCGATGTGCGATTGCAGCGCGTCTATGCGTTCAACGCGCTCGCGCGAGCGGGCGCGGCGACGCCGGCGATGCTCGGGCAATTGAGCATGATCCCGAAGGAAATGCCGACCGCCTTGCTCGCCGATTATCTGGTGGCGCTCGACCATGTGCCGGGGCTGGCCAACGCCACCGCGCTCAAGGCCGCGGGCGACGCGCAATTGCGCACGCGGCTCGTCTATGAGGGCACGCGGCTCGATCTGTCGGACAGCAGCAACCAGCCCTGGTGGCTGATGTCGTCGGGCGACGAGGCCTCGATCAAGGCGGTGATCGCGACGCTCGGCCGGCCCGGCTGGCAGGACGAAGCGGCCAAGATGATGGTCGGCGTGGCGCTCCGGCAAACGCACGGTCGCTGGGACACGACCACCGCCAATGCCTGGGGCACGATCGCCGCGCGCAAATTCGCCGCGCTGTATCCCGCGACCGCGATCGTCGGCAACACCACGCTTGGGCTGGGCGGGCAGACGATCAGCAAGGCATGGCCGCTCGCGTTGACGGCGCGCACGGCGAGCTTCGTGCTGCCGGCGACGCTCACTCCGCTGAAAATGTCGCATGCCGGGCCGGGGCCATGGGCGAACGTCTCGGTCTCGGCGGCGGTGCCGCTCACCAAGCCGCTGTTTGCCGGCTATGAGATGCAGCGCAATGTCGAGGTGGTGCAGGCGCGCACGCCGGGCGTGTTGACGCGCGGCGACGTCGTCAAGGTGACGATCACGGTGAAAGCGAGCGCGGAGCGCAACTGGGTCGTGATCAACGACCCGATCCCGGCCGGCGCGACGATCGTCGGCGATCTCGGAGGTCAGTCGCAAATCCTGGCGGGCCAGGCGCAGGCGGGGCCGGGTACCAAGTTCCAGGCGCGCGATGCCGACGGAAAGGTGTGGGATATCCAGCTCGGGGTCGTCCCGGCCTATGTCGAGCGGCGCAACGATTCGTGGCGGGCCTTTTACGGCTGGGTGCCGCGCGGGGCGTTCAGCGCGTCCTATATGCTGCGGTTGAACGGCGCGGGGCGGTTCAGCCTGCCGCCCAGCCGGGTGGAGGCGATGTATTCGCCGGCGATTCGCGCGCAATTGCCGCTCGCGCCGGTGACGGTGGTGCAGCGATAGCGCGGCCTTTCCTTCTTCACCTTCCCCGGCCAAAGCCGGGGCGCAGTAGCGGGCCGTTGCGTTGATCGAATATAGCGCTCTCCTGCGACGTGCGTCGCGACTGGGCTCCGGCCTTGGCCGGGGAAGCGAGCGGGTGTGGGCAGCGCTGCGTACGCGCACCGGGGCCAGCGTCGCGGCGCTCGGCGTCGCCTTGCTCGGCATCGTTGCGATCGACTATGCCACCCTGCCCCCGCCGCTCCCCGGCTATGCGCATGTCCGCGCGGCGTGGCATCCGTCCGAGGCGTGGCTCTACGACCGCAACGGTGCGCTGATCGACAGCGCGCGCGTCGATTTCGCCGCGCGCCGGCTCGCCTGGACGCCGCTCGATCACGTCTCGCGCATCACCCGCGATACGATCGTCGGGGTCGAAGACCACCGCTTCTTCTCGCACAGCGGCGTCGACTGGCTGGCGCTCGCCGGGATCGCGCGGGACCGCGCACAAGGCGAGCGGGCACGCGGCGCGAGCACGCTGTCGATGCAAGTCGCCGGGTTCCTCGCGCCCGATCTCGCCGCGCCCGGCAAGCGGCGCCTCTGGGACAAGATCCGCCAGATGCGCGCGGCCTGGAGCCTCGAATCGGGTTGGTCGAAGGACCAGATCCTCGAGGCGTATCTCAACCTCGCCGGTTATCGTGGCGAGGCGCAGGGGATCGGCGCCGCAGCGCTCGGGCTGTTCGGCAAGACGCCCGATGCGCTCGCGCGCGACGATGCGCTGCTGCTGGCGGCACTGCTGCCCGATCCGCAGGCCGATCCCGCCGCCGTCGCACGCCGTGCCTGCGCGGTGAGCCACGAGCGCGACTGCGCGCGCTTTGCCGGCGAGGCGGCGTCGATGCTCGGGCCGGCGCGCAGCCTCGCGCTGGACCCCGGCCTCGCGCCGCATCTGTCGGATCGGCTGCTCACCAAGCCGGGCCTCAGGATCGTCACGACACTCGACCGCCGGATCCAGACCCTCGCGATCATCGCCTTGAAGCGGCAGTTGCAAGGCCTCGGCGGCGCGCGCGCGCGCGACGGCGCGGCGGTGGTGATCGACAATGCGACCGGCGACGTGCTGGCCTATGTCGGCGGGATCGGCGGCGCTTCGACTGCGCCCGCGGTCGACGGCGCCAACAGCTATCGCCAGGCCGGGTCGACGCTCAAGCCGTTCCTCTACGCGCAGGCGATCGAGAAGGGCTATCTCACCCCGGCGTCGATCCTCGATGATTCGCCGGTGCAACTCGACACCGCCTCGGGATTGTACGTGCCGCAAAATTACGACCGAGGCTTCAAAGGCCCCGTCTCGGCGCGTTCGGCACTGGCGGGGTCGCTCAACGTGCCGGCGGTACGCACCTTGCTGCTAGTCGGGACCGAGGCGTTTCGCGACCGGCTGTGGGATACGGGCTATCGCGGGCTGGTCGAGGATGGCGATTATTACGGCTATTCGCTGGCGCTGGGCTCCGCCGAGGTGACTTTGCTCGAACAGGCCAATGCCTATCGCAGCCTTGCGCAAGCCGGCCGCTGGTCGCCGCTGCGCTTGACGATGGATGCGCCGCATGAGGCTCCACGCCCGATCACCACGCCGCAAACCGCATGGATCGTCGCCGACATGATGGCCGATCCCAATGCGCGCGCGGTCACGTTCGGGCTCGACTCGGCGTTGCACCTCCCCTTCTGGGCGGCGGTCAAGACCGGCACGAGCAAGGCGCTACGCGACAATTGGTGCATCGGATTTACCGGAAAATACACGGTCGCGGTGTGGGTCGGCAATCTCGAGGGCGATTCGATGCGCGCCGTCTCGGGCGTCAGCGGGGCGGCGCCGGTGTGGCGCGACATCATGCTCGCGCTCAACGCCAGCGCGCCCGGCAGCGCGCCGCCGCGGCCAGCAGGCGTGGAACAGCGCGCGATCGTCTTCGCCAACGCGATCGAGCAGCCGCGCACCGAATATTTCCTGGCCGGCACCGGCCAAAGCGTGATCGCCGCGGCGCCCGAGCAATCGCGCCGCCCGCGCATCACCAATCCCGTGTCGGGCAGTGTCTACGCGATCGATCCCGACATCCCGCCCGACCGCCAGCGCCTCGCGGTCGACGTGTCGGGCGCGGTGACCGCGCACCGGTTGTGGCTCGACAAGACCGATATCGGCGCGGCCGATTCGCATCCCGAAATCATCGCCGGTCCAGGCGTGCACCGGCTGCGGCTGATCGACATTGCGGGACGCGTGGTCGATCAGGTGCTCTTCACGATCCGCTAGCCGTTACGGCGTTTCGTGACCGCCGCCGGTATTGTTGCCCTGATCCTGCTGGCCGCCGCCGATCGCGCCGACCGTGCCGATATTGCCGAACAGTTCGTCGAAGAAGCTGCGCTTCTTGCCGAGCGTCGGGGTGGTCCTGCCCGACGGGCTGATCGACGCGACCTGCTCCGCGCCCGAGCGGCGCACCGCCGTGACCGTGCCCTTGGCGTCGAAACTGATGCGCAAGGTCACCTGGTCGCGCACGTGCGGGTTGTTATAGGCGAAATTGCGCGTCTCGCGCGAAATGTAGTACCAGTCGCCCTGGTTGAATTCGGAGGTGAAGGTCGGCTTGCCGAGCACGGCGAGCACCGACTGGCGGTTGTCGGTGCCGGCCTGGACCGAATTCACCAGATCGGCATCGATGACATAGCCCTGATGCGACTTGAGCGGAACGCAAGCGCTCGCCCCGACCAGAGCCGCGGCGAGGGCGACAGCCGTCATCAGGCGGACGGACTTCAAGCTCATCGACACTCTCCACAGGCACCAGGCTGGCCACGACGGATTGCAGTCGCGGGCACGAAGCCTCAATATGCCGGGAAAGGCGGCCAAACAAGGGCGCTGAAGGACACAGGTCTTGGGTTGGTTTTCAAAGCTGCTGCGCGCGACGCCCGACGACACCGCGCGCGCACTGTACGATGGCGTGATCGCAACCGCGCGCGCGCTGCATTGGTATGAGATGGGGGGCGTGCCCGATACGCTCGACGGGCGCTTCGACATGGTCGCGGCGATCCTGGCGCTGGTGTTGCTCCGCCTGGAAGACGTCGCCGGCGCCGGCCCCGCGAGCGCGCGGCTGACCGAGCGCTTCGTCACCGACATGGACGGGCAATTACGCGAGAGCGGGGTCGGCGATGTCGGCGTCGGCAAGCATATCGGCAAGATGATGGGGATGCTCGGCGGGCGGCTCGGCGCGTATCGCGACGGGCTCGTGACGGGCGATCTCCACACGGCGCTCGCGCGCAACCTGTATCGCGGCGTCACGCCTGCGCCGGCCGCAGTCGCACATACACAAGCGGCTTTGCTGGCGTTTCGCGATGCGCTTGCAGCAACCGCCACCGAAGCTTTGATCGAAGGGCATCTGCCATGAGCGTTCCCGAATTCTCCCGGCTCGAGCGGATCGACACGATCGGCGAGGGCGAGCGCAGTCTCGCGATCACCGCGAACGAAGCCGAGCGCGCCGCTTTGGCCGCGCGCTTCGGCTTGATCTCGGTCGAGCGGCTCGAAGCGTCGTTCCGCATCAAGCGCGATGCCGCCGGAATCGTCGCGCGCGGTCGAGTGAGCGCGGCAGTGACGCAGGCTTGCTCGGTGACTGACGAACCCTTGTCCGAGACCGTGTCGGAGGACGTCGCTTTGCGCTTTGTCACTGAACAGGAGGCGGCGGCCGAGGAGGAGATCGAGCTCGACATGACCGCGATCGACACCATGGCCTATGACGGCGCGGCGATTGATCTGGGCGAGGCGGCGGCGGAGACGATGGCGCTGGCGCTCGATCCGTTCCCGCGCGGGCCCAACGCCGCGGCGGCCTTGCGCGCGGCCGGGGTGCTCAGCGAGGAGGAGGCCAAGCCCGCCGGGGCGCTTGCGGGATTGAAGGGGTTGCTGGGCAAGGGATGACGCGGAAGTTCGGGCCGAATGCGGGTGTCGAATACTGGCGCGCTTTTGGAACGTGCATGACGGCATAGCGCGCTGGCCGCATTATCCGTCAGTCCTCGTCCGGACCGAGCGTTGGATCGAGATCACGCGGTCGCACGAAGCGCGTGAGGCGCGCGCCGCCCGCCGCAAGGTCGCTCCACGCGCCTTCGTATTCCAGTCCCGCGATCGTCGCGGTCGGATATTTCGCTTCGAGCGCGCGCCGCAGCGGCGCATCGGATTCGGGCACCAGCAGCATCGCCAGATCCTCCAGCCCGGGATTGTGCCCGACCAGCAGCACGTGCGTCGCCTCGGCGCGTAATTCGTGGACGATATCGAGCAAGGTCACCGCCGAGGCGAGATAGATTCGCCGGTCCCATTCCGGCGCCAGCGTGCGGCCATAGCCCGATTCGACCTGCGCCAGCGTCTCGGTCACGCGCACCGCAGGCGACGCGACGACTTGGTCATAGGCCGCGCCCGAGCTGCGCAGATAGCCGCCGATCAGCGCGGCGGCACGCTTGCCCTTGGCGTTGAGGCCGCGATCATAATCGCGCAACGCCGGGTCGTCCCAGCCCGATTTTGCGTGGCGGAGCAGCGTCAGCGTCCTGGTGCCGGCGGTCATGCGAGTCTCCGTCAGGCGGGTTCGCGCGCCTCATGCCCCGTTTGCACCGCGCTGGGAAGGTGCGCCGCGCGCGCCACCGCTTCGTCGAGCGTGAGGCGCGTGATCTTGACCCCGGGCGGGAAGGCGGTGAGCAGCCGCGACGGCATGGCGGAGGAGAGCAGGACGAACAGCCCGTGGTCGTCGGCGCGGCGGATCAGCCGGCCGAACGCCTGCGCCAGCCGCGCGCGGACGATGCGGTCGTCATAGGCGCTGCCGCCCCCGGCGAGGCGGCGCGCGGCGTGCAGCACGGTCGGCTTGGGCCATGGCACGCCCTCCAGCACGACGAGCCGCAGCGAACGGCCGGGCACGTCGACGCCGTCGCGCAGCGCATCGGTGCCGAGCAACGAGGCGGCGGGATCGTCGCGGAAGATGTCGACCAGGGTGCCGGTGTCGATCGGATCGACATGCTGCGCGTAGAGCGGCAGCCCTTCGCGCGCGAGCCGGTCGGCGATGCGCGCATGGACGCCGCGCAGCCGGCGGATCGCGGTGAACAGCCCGAGCATCCCGCCGCCGCTCGCCACGCCGAGCCGGGCATAGGCATTGGCGAGCGCGCCCATGTCGCCGCGCTTGACGTCGGTGACGATCAGCACTTCGGCCTGCTCGGCATAATTGAACGGCGAGATCGCTTCGAACCGGCTCGCGCCGCGCAGCAGGTGGTTGGCGCCGGTGCGCGCCTCGGCGACATCCCATTCGCCGCCGCCGCGCAAGGTCGCCGAAGTGACCAGCACGCCATGCGTCTGTTTGAGCCCGGTCTCGGCGCACGGCCTGGTCGGGTTGAGCCAGTGGCGATGCAGGCCGCCGTCCTATTCGCGCCCCTCGACGCGGTCGACCGCGAGCCAGTCGACGAAATCGGGCGTTGCCGGCCCGCCGATTCGCGCGAGCAGCGACAGCCATGCCGCCACCGTCTCGGCGCGCCAGCCGAGCGAAGCGACCACGCCTTCGATCCGCGCGCGCGCGGGGCCGTCCATCCAGTCGGGGCCTTCGTCGAGCACCGCTTCGAGCCGCCGGCCGAGCGCGACGAGCGGGCGGACCAACGCATCCAGCGCATGCGCCGCTGGCGCTGCCGCTTCGATCAACCCGGGATCGGGCTCGGCCAGTTCGGTCTCGAGCGCGTACCCCGCATCGCCTTCGGCTTCGGCGCGCGCGTACGTGAGCCCGCGGACTGCGGCGAGCAGGGTCTCGATCGGCCCGAACGGCGCGCCTTCGCCGAGCCGCTGCAGCCAGCCGTCGCTCGCCAGCCCCTGCGCGGCGGCGACCGCATCGGCGATCGCGCGCGCGCCGCCTTCGTCATAGCTCGCCACGTCGGACAGCCGCGCGGCGAGCCCGCGCCGCCGCCCGCGCCCGCCCGATTCGGGGCCGAGCACCCAGCGCCGTAATTCGATCGTCTCGGCGCCGGTCAGCGCGGTCGAGAACATCGCATCGGCGGCATCGAACAGATGATGGCCTTCATCGAACACATAGCGCGTCGGACGCGTGGTCGATTCGCGGCCGCGTGCGGCATTGACCATCACCAAAGCGTGGTTGGCGATGACGAGATCGGCATCGGCGCTTGCTCGCGCGGCCTTTTCGATGAAGCACTTCCGGTAGTGCGGGCAGCCGGCATAGACGCATTCGCCGCGCCGGTCGGTCAGCGCGGTCGCGCCATTGCGACGGAACAGCGTGGGCAGCCAGCCGGGCAGGTCGCCGCCGACCATGTCGCCATCGGCGCTATACGCCGCCCAGCGCGCGACGAGATGCGCGAGGATCGCCGCACGCCCGGCGAAGCCGCCCTGCAGCGCGTCTTCCAGATTGAGCAGGCACAAATAGTTTTCGCGCCCCTTGCGGGTCACCACCTTGGCGCGGCGGATTTTCGCGTCGGGAAACAGACGCTCGGTCTCATGCCCCAATTGGCGCTGCAGCGCCTTGGTGAAGGTGGAGACCCAGACTGCGCCATCGGCTTTCTCCGCCCAGAGCGACGCTGGCGCGAGATAGCCGAGCGTCTTGCCGATCCCTGTCCCCGCCTCGGCCAGCACCATGTTGGGCGCGTCGCGCACCATCCGCGGGCCGAACGCCTCGCGCGCCGCCTGGGCATAAGCGCGTTGGCCGGTGCGCTGCTCGGCGGCGCTGCCGGTGAGCGATGCGAGCCGCCCCTGGGTTTCGTCCGCGTCGAGCGTCACCGTGCGCGGCTGCGGGCGCGGCGCCCCCTCGGTCCATTCGCCGAGCTTGGAGAACAGCCAGCGCTCGGCCACGTCGGGCGTTTTCAGGCGCTGCGCGAGGATCGGCGCCCAGGTCCAGCGCAGCTTGAACAGGGATTGCGCGGCGGTCCAGGCGCCTTCGCGCTCGGGCCAGTCGCGCTCGATCATGCCGAGCAGCGCCTCGGCCGACTGGCGCAGGAAAGTGGCGATCTCGGCATCCTCGGTGGGCGCGGCGAGCCCGGCGACGCGCGCGAGCCCGCGCGGCGTCGGCACCATGAAGCGCGCCGGGCAGAGGAAGGCGAACAGTTCGAGCAGGTCGAGCCCCGCCAGATCGGCATAGCCCAGCCGCTGCCCGATCAGCGCGGCGTTGAGCAGGATCACCGGCGTATCGGCGGCGATGCGGATCGCCTCGCCGCGCCCGATCGGCCGCGTGCCTTCGGCATCCGCGATCCAGATGCCGCTGTGGCTGGCGTGGAGGGCGGGATAGGCGAGCGCGGTCACGCCAGCGTTATCGCGTGGTGGGAACGAAATGGCAACGGCGGTGTGGGCGTTAGCGATGCACTCGCTTTCCCGGCGAAGGCCGGGGCCCAGGAGCGAAGGCGGAGGTAGCGAGGGCTGCGGCCTGCACTCCTTCGTGCCGCTCCCGGGCCCCGGCCTTCGCCGGGGAAGTGCCGCATCAAGGAAACGCCTTAAACGATACCCCGCCCGTCGATCGTCAGATCGGGCAGCGTCAGGCTCGTCAGTTTACCCTCGAGCGACACCGTTCGCCGCTCGCCGAACCCTTTGGCGGACGGCGCCCAGAATTGATGCACCTCCGAGGTCGGCAAAGCGACGACCCAATATTCGGGCACGCCCTGCGCCGCGTACATCGCGCACTTCACGCCGAGGTCGTCGGCAAGCGTGGTATCCGCGACCTCGATGACGATGGCCGCGAAATCGAGCCGATAATAATCGCGCGCACGCGGGGCGTTGGTGACCAGCACGTCCGGTTCGGGCAAATTGTGCGGCGGCAAGGCCAAGGTCGGTTCGACCATCGCCGTATAATCGGATTCCAGGGCCAGCAACGTGAGCCGGAGACGGAACATCAGTTCGTTCTTGGCAATCGTATGCAAGCGGAATTCGGCATTCATCGCGACGAGGGCCCCCTCGATCAGTTCGACCCGCTTGTGGCCGGCGAACACGCCGGCACGGTCGAGCAATTCAAAATCCTCGATCCGGAGCTTGAACGGAAGCGACTCAGTGACGGGCAGCGCAATCGTCATAGGGAGACCATAGCATTTGCGCTCGCGCCCCTAAAGCGTCAAACGCTGGCGCATCATGACAGACCTCCGTACCGCAGCGTTCGACTCCAAAGCCTGGCCCTATGAGGAAGCGCGCAAGCTGCTCAAGCGCTATCCGGACGGCAAGGGTGCGCCAGTGCTGTTCGAGACCGGCTATGGCCCGTCGGGCCTGCCGCATATCGGTACTTTCAACGAAGTGCTGCGCACCTCGATGGTGCGCCACGCCTTCCACGCGCTGTCCGACACGCCGACCCGGCTGATCGCGTTCAGCGACGATATGGACGGGTTGCGCAAGGTGCCCGACAACGTCCCCAACAAGGCGATGCTGACCGAGCATCTCGGCAAGCCGCTGTCGCGCATTCCCGATCCATTCGGCACGCACGAGAGCTTTGCCGCGCACAACAATGCGATGCTGCGGCAATTCCTCGACGATTACGGGTTCGACTACGAGTTCGTCTCCTCGACCGATTATTATGCCGACGGCACGTTCGACGACGCGCTCAGGAACGTGCTGCGCCGCTATCAGGGCATCATGAACGTGATGCTGCCGACGCTGCGCAAGGAGCGCCAGGCGACCTATTCGCCGGTGCTGCCGATCAGCCCGAAGAGCGGAATCGTGCTGCAGGTGCCGGTCGAAGTGCTCGATCCCGAATCCGGCCTGATCGCGTTCGAGGATGAAGGCGAACGGATCGAGCATTCGATCCTTGGCGGCCGGGCCAAGCTGCAATGGAAGGTCGACTGGGCAATGCGCTGGGTCGCGCTCGGGGTCGATTACGAGATGGCGGGCAAGGACCTGATCGATTCGGTCGTGCAGTCGTCCAAGATCGCGCGCGTCCTCGGCGGGCGCCCGCCCGAGGGATTCAATTACGAGATGTTCCTCGACGAGAAGGGCGAGAAGATCTCCAAGTCCAAGGGCAATGGCCTCGGGCTGGAGGACTGGCTGACCTATGGCCCGCAGGAGAGCCTCGCCTTCTACATCTATCGCGAGCCCAAGAAGGCCAAGTCGCTGCACATGGGCGTGATCCCGCGCGCGGTCGACGATTACTGGCAGTTCCGCACCGCCTGGCACACGCAGGAATTGAAGGAACGGCTCGGCAATCCGGTGCACCATATCCATGACGGCAAGGTGCCGGAGGCGACGCTGCCGGTGACTTTCGGGCTGTTGCTCAACCTGGTCGGCGTGATGGGCGAAACGACCAAGCCCCAGGTATGGGGCTATCTCGCCAACTATCTGCCCGACGCGACGCCCGCAGCTTATCCCGAGCTCGACCGGCTGATCGACTATGCGCTGGCCTATGGCCGCGATTTCGTCGCGCCGACGCTGGTCAAGCGCCCCCCCGACGCGGTCGAGGCGGCGGCGCTGGCGCGGCTCGATGCCGAGCTTGCGGCCTTACCCGAAGGCGCGAGCGCCGAGGACATCCAGAACATCGTCTATGAGATCGGCAAGACCGGTGGTTTCGAGAATCTGCGCGACTGGTTCAAGGCATTGTACGAGACTCTGCTGGGATCGAGCCAGGGGCCGCGGATGGGCAGCTTCATCGCGCTCTACGGCGTCGAAAATTCGCGCAAACTGATCGCCGAGGCACTTGCGCGCTAGATTGGGATCGACCGGCACGTCGGAACATAGTAGGAACAAAAGGCCAGCCCGAATCGGAGATCGGCCATGCTTCACGTCCCTGTTCCGTGCCATCGCCTGTTTTTCGCGTTGCGCCCGCCGATCGTGTTGGCGCGCCGGATTGCGAGCGAGGCGCATTGGTTCGAAGGCGAGCGCGGCGTGCTCGCGCCCGAGCGGCTGCATGTCACGATCGACATTCTCGACGATCGTGACGCGCTGGACGACGACCTCACGCACCGCTTGATCGCGGCCGGCGCGGCAGTCGCGGCGGCACCGTTCGCCATCACCTTCGACCGCGCCGTCGGCAGTGCCCGGTCGATCGCGCTGCGACCGAGCGCCCGCAATGCCGGACTCGATGCGTTTCGCGCTGCGCTGGTGCGCGAGCGCGGCGCGCACGGGATCGCCGAACGTCACAACTATCGCTTCGCAGCGCATATGACGCTCGGCTATCGCGATGGCGCACCCTTCAACGAACGAATCGCGCCGGTGACGTGGGACGTCGACAACTTCGATCTGATCCACAGCCATGTCGGGCTCACGCGATACGACCTGCTCGGGCAATGGACGTTGCGGGCGGATGAAGAGCGGCAGCTCGCTTTGTTCTAGCAATTGTACGGCACGTCGTCCGCGCCTGCGTGCAGTACGGCAGGGGCATTTTGCTGGCATCGACGCACGCCTGCGTTAGAGTGCGGCGTGGCCGACATCAGACAGCAAAGCACGACGTTCCGGCGACCCTATCAGGCGCTCCGCACCTTTTTCCGGCAAGAGACGGCGGGCGGCATTGTCCTGCTGGCGACCGCCGCGCTGGCGTTGCTGCTCGCCAATTCGCCGCTCGCCAGTCGCTATTTCGGACTGCTCCATTTCACCACCGGACCGACCCTTGCCCCCGCGATCGGCGCGATGACCGTGCATCTGTGGATCAACGACGCGCTGATGGCGGTGTTCTTCCTGCTCGTCGGGCTCGAGATCAAGCACGAGCTGGTCGGTGGCGCGCTGGCCAGCCCCGCGCGGCGGCGGCTGCCGATCATCGCCGCGGGCGCTGGAATGGCAGTGCCGGCGCTGATCTATCTTGCGATGACCGGCAGCAAACCCGCGTTGCAACCGGGCTGGGCGATCCCGGCCGCAACCGATATCGCCTTCGCGATCGGTGTGCTCGCCTTGCTCGGCAGCCGCGTGCCACCCGCACTGAAGCTGTTCCTGACGACCGTCGCGATCGTCGACGATTGCGGCGCGGTGGCGATCATCGCCTTTGTTTATAGCCACGGGATCGACTGGATCGCGCTGGCCGCCGCGGCGAGCGTCGTACTGATCCTGCTCGCGCTCAATCGCCGCGGCGTGGCGGCGCTGTGGCCGTATTTGCTCGGCTTCGTCGTCTTGTGGTGGCTGACATTGCTGTCGGGAGTCCATGCGACCGTCGCGGGCGTGATCGCCGCCGCGCTGATCCCGACCGCCGCCGGGTCCGCCACGCCGTCGCCGCTGCACCGGCTCGAGCACGCGCTCTCGCCCTGGGTCGCGTTCGGCATCGTGCCGCTGTTCGCCTTCGCCAATGCCGGCGTGTCGCTGCGCAGCGTATCGCCGGCGACGCTGCGTGATCCGCTCGTCATCGGCATCGTCGCCGGGCTGTTCCTCGGCAAGCAGATCGGCATTCTCGGCGGCGTAGCGCTGGCCGAGGGGCTCGGCATCGCCAGCCGACCGGACGGCGTCGGCTGGCTCCAGCTGTATGGCGTGGCGCTGCTTGCCGGGATCGGATTCACGATGAGCCTGTTCATCGGCGGGCTCGCCTTTCTCGGCGACGCGCCGATGCAGGACCTGGTGAAGATCGGCGTCCTCGCCGGATCGATCCTCTCGGCGATCGCCGGCTACTGCATCTTGCGCATGGCTGCGCCCGGGAGGCCCGATGCGTAAATTCTTCTTGCCGTCCCAGCTCGCCCACGCGCCGCGACAGGAACTGCACAATGGCGGCTTCATCGCCCATGCCGAAACGCCGGCCCGCGCAGAAATGATTCTGGCGGCGATCGGCGGGGCCGAAGCGCCGGCGGATCGGGGCGATGCGGCGATCCGCGCGATCCACGACGACGGCTATCTCGAATTTCTGCGGAACGGTGCGGCGCGCTGGGCCGAGGCGGGACGGCCGGGCGACGCGGTCGGCTATATCTGGCCGGTCGTGCGGCGGCGCGCGCTGACGCTCGACCGGATCGATGCGCAGCTCGGCCGCTACAGCATCGATGCGGGCACGCCGCTCACCACCACCACCTGGGGCGCGGCCTATGCCAGTGCGCAAAGCGTGCTGGCGGCGACCGAGGCGGTGCTCGGCGGGGAGCGGGCCGCCTTCGCGCTGTGTCGCCCGCCGGGCCATCATGCCGGCGCCGATTATCTTGGCGGCTATTGCTACCTCAACACCGCCGCGATCGCCGCGCAGGCCGCGCGCGATGCCGGCTGCGCGCGCGTCGCGATCCTCGACATCGATTATCACCACGGCAACGGCACGCAGGACATTTTCTGGGAGCGGGGCGACGTCTTCTACGCCAGTGTCCATGCCGATCCGGCGACCGACTATCCCTTCTACTGGGGCCATGCCGACGAGATCGGCGAGGGCAACGGGCGAGGCACGACGCTCAACCTGCCGCTGCCGCAGGGGGCGGGGCTCGAGGCGTTCCGCCGCGCCCAGGCGGCCGCGCTCGATGCGATCGCGCGCTTCGCGCCCGATCTGCTGGTGTTGAGCTTCGGCGCCGATACGTGGGAAGGAGACCCGATCTCGCACTTCAAGCTCGTCACCGACGATTACGCGGTGCTCGCGCGCGACATTGCGGCCTGCGGCTGGCGCTGCGTGATCGCGATGGAGGGCGGCTATGCGGTCGAGTCGCTCGGCGCCAACGTCGCGAGCCTGCTCGGCGGCTTTTAGCCGATCCTGGTCTGGCGCGAGCACGATCTTAACCTTCGCGGGGTTAGGCCGGCGCCATGTCGCGTGTATTTGCTTCACTGTTTCCGTGGCGGCTCGCCATGCGGTCGCTGTGCGTCGCCTTGGTCTATTTCGCCGCATCGGCGCTGGCCATCCACTATACGCGCTTCGGCGGCGGCCCGGCCTGTTTGTGGATAGCGACGGCGATCCTGATCGCCGAGCTCGTCCAGCAACCGCCCCGCAGCTGGGGATGGTCGACCGTCGGCGCGATGATCGCCGGCATCGTTGCCTCCGGGCTGTTCGGCATCGGCTTTGCCGGCGCACCGCTGGTCACGCTGTTCATCGTCGCCGAAGCCGGGCTAGCGGCATGGCTGTTGCGGCGCTGGAGCGGTGCCGAGCTCGGCACGCTGCCCGGGGTGCTGGTCTTCATCGCGGTCGCGGGGATCCTCGCCCCGGCGATCTCCGGGCTCGGCGGGGCGGTGGCGATCGCGGCGATGACGGGCAAGGCGTTCGCCGCGAATTGGGTCAGTTGGTACCTCGGCCATGCGCTGGGCAACATCACCGTCACGCCGATCGCCTTGCTCGTGCTCAGCGGCGAAGGCGTTGCGGGCATCGCCAAGTTGCGCTGGGCGCGCAAGCTGGAAGGCGTGGTATTGACCCTGTTGACCTTCGGCGTCTCGCACATGGTGTTCCGCCAGACGACCTTCCCGCTGCTGTTTCTCCCGCTGCTGCCGCTGACGATCGCTGCGTTCCGCTTCGACCGGCTGGGGGGTGCGATCGCGATCACCATCGTCGCCACGCTCGGCGCGGTCTTCACGATCGGCGGCGACGGTCCGATCCACCTGATCTCCGGCGGCACGTTCGAGCGCGCGCTGTTCCTGCAATTCTATCTCGCCACCGCGGTGGTGATGACCTTGCTGATCTCGGCCGAGCTCGGGCAGCGCAAGGGGCTGGTCGTTGCGCTGCGCGAAAGCGAGGCGCGCTATCGCCTGATCGCCGATGGATCGACCGATGTGATCCTCACGCTGACGCTCGACGGGAGGATCGATTATGCGTCGCCCTCGATCGTCGAGCTCGGCGGCTACGATCCCGCCAGCTTGATCGGCGCACAGGCGAAAATGCTGGTCCGGCCGGAGGATCGCGCGCGCGTCGCGCAAGCGCATCGCAAAGCGCTCGCCGATCCGGCATCGACCTTCATCGTCGAATATTGCGGGGTACAACATAGCGGCGCGATGATCTGGTGCGAGAGCCACACGCGCGGAATCACCGACGAAGACAATGTCGTGGTCGGCGCGGTCAGCGTCGTCCGCGACATTTCGCGGCACAAGAAGGTCGAGGCCGACCTGGCGCGCGCGGCGCAGACCGACCCGTTGACCGGGATCGTCAACCGGCGCGCCTTTGACGCCGCGCTCGACCAACGGCTGATCGACGTGGCGGAAGACCGCGGCGCAGGCGTGTGCGCGGTGCTCGACCTCGATTTCTTCAAGCTGGTCAACGATCGCCACGGCCATGCGGCGGGCGACAAGGTGCTGTGCGTGTTCGCCGACGTGGTGCGGCGCTCGCTGCGCGGCGGCGATCTGGTCGCGCGGATGGGCGGCGAAGAGTTCGCCTTGATCCTGTGGGATACCGAACTGACCGAGGCGCACAGGATCTGCGACCGCTTGCGGCGCGAGATCGCCGATCTGTCGGTCGCGACCGGGCTGGGCCACGACGTGCGCTTCACCTTCAGCGGCGGGCTGGCGCGGATCGGCGCCGGGCAATCGCGCCAGCACGTGCTGCGCGAAGCCGACGAGGCGCTGTACCGGGCGAAACATGCCGGGCGTAACCGGCTCGAAATGGCGGCCTGATGCGCGACCGATCCGTGCGAACCCGCTTCGGGATCAGCGCGGATGGTCTCCGGGCGCAGGCGTAGTGGGTGCGATCGGCTCCGGCAGGGCTTGCGCCACCGCGGGGACCAGCGGCGGCGACGGATCGACGCCCGGTGCCAGGATCGCCGCGGTCTCGATCACGTCGAGCGCGTGACGGGCGTCGATGTAGCGCCGCGCTGCGCTGGTCCAGCGCACGGCCTGCGCCGCGCCCGGAGTCCGCGAGACTTCCGCCAGCGCGGCTTCGACCTGCCCGGCTTCGAGCAGCCGGCGCGCACGCGCCACGCGGTCGACCGGCAAGGGGGACGGCGTACCCGCCTTGCGCAGCACGACGAGATGGCCGAGCTCGCTGCGCAGACTCTGCCACCAGCCGATGCTCGCGGCGCCGGTCATCAGTTCGGGCGCGACGCCATCGAGGCCGGCGCGCAGATCCTCGAGCGTGACCGGCTCGCGCGCGGCCTGGACGATCGTCGCCACGGCCGAGGGCTGCGGTCCGCCGAAGCGATCGCGCAATTGCTCTTCGAGAAAGCCCAGATTGAGCCCGCGATCGATCGCACGGCGCGCGGCGAACGCGACCATCAGCCCTTCGCCGCGCGTCGCATAGCCCGCGGCGCGCTGCGAATCGCGATCGATCGCGCCGGATCGCGATTCGAGCTCGGCGAGCTTGGTGTCGAGTTCGGCCTCGCGCATCGACAAGGCGGCCAAGTCGATCGCGGGGACGGCGCCGGGCGTCTTGCTCGGCACGATCACCACCGGCGGCTGGCCGTTGGTGCCGACCGGCACGGTAACCGTCGCGACGGTCTTGGCATCGCCGCCCTTGGCATATTTTGTCACCACGAACGCCGCCACGGCCAGACCGACCAGAAAGGCGATCAGCGCGAAGGCGATCACGCTGCGCCAACTCACCGACGCCGCGACCGGCGGCGGCGGTGGCGCAAAGGGCGGCAGGACGCGTGGCGGGTGTCGCTCGACTGCTGGTGGTTCGCCAACGGCGAAACCGGGCGGGGCGGGGTCGGGGACGGAGGGGGTGGGGTCGTCCATCAGCGCCTTATCGGGGCGCGCGCGCGGTCGGTCAATTGCTGCTCGTTTCGTGCAGGCCGCGCAGGGCGGCGAACAATGCCGCGTCGTCGGGCGAAGCGGCGGTGGCGACGCCGGCCCAGCCCCGGCCCGCGGCGGCAGCGATCGCATCGCTGAAGGCAGCGAGCGCGATGCCGCTGCGGTCGATCCCGGCCGCGGCCAGCAGCGCATCGAGCCGGCGCGCGGCGCGGGCCGAATGCAGCAGCGCGATCGTCCCGGCGAGCGTGCCGAGCGCCACCGGGCTGATCGGCAATTCAACGCTTTCATAGACCGGGAGCACCGTCGCGATGGGACCGCCGGCCGTTAGCGTGCGGTCGCGTCCGGTCAGGTGCAAGGCGCGCGTCACCGCTCGTGCCGCCGCCAGTCGGGCGATTTCGGCGCCGTCGCCGCTGCCGGTCGCCATGACGTCGAACCCCGCAGCGCGGGCGGCAGCCGCGGTGTGCGGGCCGACCGCCACCACCGGCAGCCGCTTGAGCGCATCGAGCCCCGCGCCGCCGAAGCGCACCGTGTTCGCGCTGGTGAGGACCAGCGCGTCATGCTCTGCCGGATCGGGCGGATCCCAGTCGAGCGCGCGCACCGCGAAGAATGGCAGCGAGATGGTTGCGAACCCCGCCGCCGCCGCCCGGCCGCACGTGGCGGCGTTGCCGGGCTCGGGCCGCAGCACGGCCAGCGTGCGCGTCACGCCGCGAACAACCGCCGCACCGCATCCGGCGCGCGCGCCAGCAAATCGCGCGCGAGCCGCTCGCCCAACGTCGCATCGCCGACCGCGCCGTCCAATGCCCCGGCGACATGCGCGCTGCCGTCTTCGGCAAACAGTTCCGCGCGCACCGTGATGCGATCGGCCTCGCGAATCGCCAGCGCGGCGACGGGCGAATGGCAATCGGCCTGCAACGCCGCGAGCAAGCTGCGCTCGACCAGCACGCACAGATGCGTGTCGGTGTGGTCGATCGCTCCGAGCCAATCCCGCAGCTCGGCGGCATCGGCGCGCGTCTCGATTCCGACCGCGCCTTGCGCCGGCGCCGGGAGCATGACGTCAGTCGCGATCGCGACGCCGACATCGGGGCGCCCGAGCCGATCGAGGCCTGCCGCCGCGAGCATCGACGCATCGACTTCGCCGGCGGCGACCTTGGCGAGGCGCGTATCGACATTGCCGCGGAACAGCACCGTCACGAAATCGGGCCGCAACCGCTTGAGCTGCGCAATGCGCCTTGGCGAACTGGTCCCGACCACCGCACCCTGGCGCAAGCCAGCGACGCTGTCCGCGCCGATCAGCCGGTCGCGCACGTCGGCGCGCGGCAGCATCGCGGCGATCGCGATCTCGGCCGGGCGGATCGTCTCGACGTCCTTCATCGAATGCACCGCAAAGTCGATCTCGCCGCCGAGCAACGCACGGTCGAGCTCCTTGGTCCACAGCGCCTTGCCGCCGATCTCGGCGAGCGCCACGTCCTGGACGCGGTCGCCGGTGGTCTTGATCGGCACGATCTCGACGGCATTCGTGTCCCAGCCGTGCGCGGTGCACAGGGCGTCGCGCACCAGATTGGCCTGGACGAGCGCGAGCGGCGATCCGCGCGTGCCGAGTTTGAGCTGGGGCTGGGTCACGATCTCTCCATCGCCGCCACTTTGGCGAAGCCGCACCGCTTCGACAAGCTGCGTGCAAGCCGCTAAGGTGACACATGGCATTGATCCTTGGCCTTGAATCGAGCTGCGACGAGACCGCCGCGGCATTGGTCACTTCCGACCGTCGCATCCTGTCGCACCGTCTTGCGGGGCAGGAAGCGGCGCACCGGCCGTTTGGCGGCGTGGTGCCCGAAATCGCCGCGCGCGCGCATGTCGAAGTGCTTGCGCCCCTGGTCGAGGCGGCGCTCGCCGATGCCGGCGTCACGCTGTCGCAGGTCGATGCGATCGCCGCGACGGCGGGCCCGGGCCTGATCGGCGGGGTGATGGTCGGGCTGGTGACCGGCAAGGCGCTGGCGCATGCCGCGCGCAAGCCGCTGATCGCGATCAACCATCTCGAGGGGCATGCGCTGTCGCCGCGGCTGTCCGACCCCGATCTCGCTTTTCCCTATCTGCTGCTGCTCGTCTCGGGCGGGCATTGCCAATTGCTGCTGGTCGAGGGCGTGAACCGCTATCGCCGGCTCGCGACGACGATCGACGATGCCGCAGGCGAAGCGTTCGACAAGACGGCCAAGGTGCTCGGGCTCGGCTTTCCGGGCGGCCCGGCGGTCGAGGCGGCGGCGGCGCGCGGCCGCCCGATTGTGCCGTTGCCGCGGCCGATGAAGGGATCGCCCGAGCCGCATTTCTCCTTTGCCGGCCTGAAGAGCGCGGTAGTGCGCGCGCATGACGCCAGGACGTGGGCGATCGATGACATCGCCGCATCGTTCCAGGCGGCAGTGGTGGATTGCCTGCTCGATCGCACGATCCGCGCGCTCGAACATGCCGGCGGCGCGACTGCCCTGGTGGTGGCCGGCGGTGTCGCTGCCAACACCGCGGTTCGCACGGCGATGCAGGGGTTGGCCGACGCGCATGGGCTGCGCTTCGTCGCGCCGCCCTTGTGGCTGTGCACCGACAACGCCGCGATGATTGGCTGGGCCGGCGCCGAGCGCTTCGCGGCCGGGCTGACCGACCCGCTCGACATCGCGCCGCGCCCGCGCTGGCCGCTCGATCCGGGCGCGGAAGTGGTACGCGGGGCAGGAGTGAAGGCATGAAGATCGGGGTCATCGGCGGCGGCGCCTGGGGTACCGCGCTCGCCCAGGTCGCGGCACGCGGCGATGCCGCGGTCTTGCTCTGGGCGCGCGAGCCGGAAGTGGTCGCGTCGATCAACCAGGCGCAGGAGAACACCCGCTTCCTCGCCGGGGTGGGCCTGTCGAAGACGATCCGCGCGACCGCTGCGCTCGATGATCTCGCCGCGTGTGACGCGATCCTCGTCGTCGTCCCCGCCCAGCATGTTCGCGCGGTCCTTGCCGAAGCGCCGGTCGGCACGACGCCGCTGGTATTGTGCGCCAAGGGGATCGAGGCAGGCACGCGCTTGCTGGTCGGTGAAGTGGCGGGGCAACTCCATCCCGCCGCGCCGATCGCGATACTGTCCGGCCCGACCTTCGCGCACGAAGTCGCCGCAGGCAAACCGACCGCAGTGACGCTCGCTTGCGCCGACGCGCTGCTCGGCACCGCGCTCGCCGACCGGCTCGCCGGCCCGAGCTTCAGGCCTTACGCTTCGACCGACGTGATCGGCGCGGAGATCGGCGGTGCGGTCAAGAACGTGCTGGCGATCGCGTGCGGCGTGGTCGAGGGCGCCGGGCTCGGCCAGAACGCCCGCGCCGCCTTGATCGCGCGCGGTTTTGCCGAGATGGTGCGCTTCGGCGTCGCGCGCGGCGCGCAAGTCGAGACGTTGAGCGGCCTGTCGGGCCTGGGCGATCTCGTGCTGACATGCTCCTCGACTGCCTCGCGCAACTTCTCGTTGGGGCTCGGCCTCGGCCAGGGCAAGCGCGCCGCCGATCTGCTCGCCGACCGCCTGACCGTAGCCGAGGGCGCGTTCACCGCGCCGGTGCTGCGCGAAGCGGCGGTCGCGGCTGGGGTGGACATGCCGGTGGTGGACGCGGTGTGTGCGCTGCTCGACGGGCTCGACGTCCACGCAGTGATCGGCACGTTGCTCGCGCGCCCGCTGACGCGCGAATAGCATGCGCTGGGCCGCCTTGCTCAAGGGCGTCAACCTCAACGGCCGCAAGCTGCCGATGGCGGACTTAAAGGCGCTGGTCGAAGGGTTGGGCTATAGCGACGTCAAGACGCTGCTGGCCTCGGGCAATGTCGTGTTCGCTTGCGACGAAGTCGATGGCGCGAACGTCGAGATGGCGCTCGAAGCCGCGCTCCGAAGGCACGGGCTGAAGACCGACGTGGTCGTGCGCACCGCTGCCGATCTGCGAGCGATCATCGCGGCCGATCCGTTCCCGGCGGCGACCAAGCTGCGGCCGAGCCACGTCGTCGTGGTGTTCCACCGCGAGGCGATGCCGGCCGAGTTGCTCGACGGCCTTCCGGAAATCTACGCTGGCCGCGAGACTTTGGCAGCACGCGGCCGCGAAGTGTATATCGATTATATCGACGGGATCGGCGAGTCGAAATTGCCCCAGGCGATGGCGAAGCTGAAATTCCCGAAGCTCGCCACCGCGCGCAACTGGAACACCGTGGTCAAGCTGGCAGCCTTGCTCGAGAGCTGAACCCCTCGCCCCAGGTCGCACGCGGCTCTAAAAATCGATCGCGATGCCCTTCATTTCCCAGTCGCCATAGCGTGTCGGGTCGAGCCCTTCGGGGTCGCCCTTGGCGCTCTGTCCCTGCACCACCGACGGCACCGGGTCGGGCGCGGGCACTGGCGGGCTCTTGCTGAGATAGGCGGGTGGCTTCACATGTGACGGGCGACGGGCCATGGCGTGTCCTCGAGCGGTGCATTAGGATGTGCGCCCCCGCCACATCGGCGGTCCTTTGACAGAGTTCAAGCTTTTGACCCTTCCGCCGCCCCGCCGTTACATGCCCAAGCCCGAGCCGGTCGATCCGCCCGGTGTCCCCGCGCGCCGCGCCGCGTTGCGCTTGCTCGATGCGGTGCTGCGCCAGGGGCTGCCGCTGGAAGCCGCGATCGGCCGCGCCACCGCCGGGATCGACCGCAGCGACGATCGTGCGCTTGCGCACGCGATTGCCGCCGAGGCGCTGCGCCGCTTGCCCGATCTCGACGCGCTGATCGATTCTGCGACCAAGACACGGCTCCCCGACGACGCCAAGGCGCGTTTCGCACTGCGCATCGCCTTGGTGCAGGCGCTGTCGCTCGGCACGCCGCCGCACGCCGCGATCTCGACCGTGCTGCCGCTGGTCGATGGCGGGCCTCGCAAACTCGTCCACGGCGTGTTCGGCACGCTGATGCGCGGCGGCGACCAGCTGCCCGAACAACCGACCTTGCCCGATCCGGTGGCGATCCGCTGGCACGCGGCGTGGGGCGACGACGGCATCGAAGCCGCCGAGCGCGCGATGGCCGCGCCGCCGCCGCTCGACCTGACGCTCGCCGATCTCGCCACGACCGCGACAATGGCCGAAGCGCTCGGCGGCGTCTCGTTGTTGCCGGGTCACGTCCGGCTGGCATCCGCGCATGTGCCCGAACTGCCGGGCTTCGAAGAGGGCAGCTGGTGGGTGCAGGACATCGCCGCGTCGCTGCCCGCGCGCTTGCTCGGCAAGGGGCCGGGCGAAGTGCTCGACCTGTGCGCTGCGCCCGGCGGCAAGACGATGCAGCTCGCCAGCAATGGGTGGAGCGTCACCGCGATCGATTCCTCGGAAAGTCGTCTGGCGCGACTTCATGAGAATCTGGAGCGCACGCACCTCTCGGCAGAAGTGATCACCGCCGACCTGCTGCTCTGGTCGCCGCCCGCGCCGGTCGACGCGGTGCTGCTCGATGCGCCGTGCAGCGCGACCGGCATCTTCCGCCGCCACCCCGACGTGCTGCACCGCGTGCGCCCGTCGCAGATCACCGAACTCGCAGCACTCCAGGCGAAATTGCTCGCCCGCGCCGCCGATTGGGTCAAGCCTGGCGGTACGCTCATCTTCGCCACCTGCTCGCTCGAGCCGGCCGAAGGCGAAGCGCAGCTCAAGACATTCCTTGCGGCGCGCGCCGATTACGGCGTGGTGCCGATCACGCAGGGCGAGCTTCCGGCGGGCATCGTGCCCAATCCCGGCGGCTGGGTGCGCACGCTCCCCGGCATGATCGATCCGGGCGGCAATGACGGGTTCTTCATCGCGCGGCTCAAACGCCACGGCTAAGCGCCGCTTGCCCGCGCGAGCGACCGTGCTAGAGGCTGAACGATCATGAGTCAGCTTCCCGCCCGCCCCCACGTCCGCATCGCCCCGTCGATCCTGTCCGCCGACTTCGCCAAGCTCGGCGAGGAAGTGCGCGCGATCGACCTGGCCGGCGCCGACTGGATCCACGTCGACGTGATGGACGGCCATTTCGTCCCCAACATCTCGATCGGGCCGGGCGTGGTGAAGGCGATCCGCCCGCACACCGCCAAGCCGCTCGACGTGCACCTGATGATCGCGCCGGTCGACGCCTATCTCGAGGCCTTCGCAGAGGCCGGTGCCGACACGATCAGCATCCATGTCGAGGCCGGCCCGCACACCCACCGCAGCCTCCAGCACATTCGCCAGCTCGGCAAGCGCGCCGGCGTGGTGCTCACGCCGCAGACGCCGGCGAAAGCGCTCGATTATCTGCTCGAGGAGGTCGATCTGGTCCTGGTGATGAGCGTCAACCCGGGCTTCGGCGGCCAGGCGTTCATCGAAAGCTCGCTCCGGAAAATCGAGGCGATTCGCAAGATGATCGACAAAGGCGGCTATACCGTCGATCTCGAAGTCGATGGCGGGATCGACCATGTCACCGCGCCGCGCGCGATCGCCGCCGGGGCCGATGCGCTGGTCGCGGGCACCGCCACCTTCCGCGGCGGGCCCGCTGCCTATGCGGCCAATATCGCAGGGCTTCGTGGCTAAGACACCGCTCTCGCTGCAATCGGCGCCCCCAATGCAGCCCGATCCGGCGCCGCCGCGCGACAGCATCGACGAGGGCAAGCGCCTCATCCGGCTCGGCGGCGACAAGGGATTGTCCTTGGCCGAACGCGTCTCGGACCGCTTCCACCGGCTGACCTGGCGCACGCCGATCCACGGATTGCGGCTGAAGGGGCGCCATCCGTTGAAGCTCATTGCCGTTCCCGACGATCCCTTCCTCGGCGATGCCAAGCGCGGCACCGCGCTGCTCGGCGGCACCTTGCTATTCCGCGGCGAGGCGCGTCCGCTCGACACGCTCGATCTCGCCAAGCCCGATTTCTCGCGCGGCTTTGCCGAATATCTGCACAGCTTCGCCTGGCTGCGCGACCTGTCGACCGTGGCGACGCGCGCGCAGGCGACGCCAGTGGCCGAAGCGCTGATGCGCAAATGGCTCGCCGCGCATGCCGAAACGGTCAGCGAGCCGGCATGGCGCGCCGATCTGTGGGGCCGGCGCATCCTGGCCTGGACGGCGCATGCCCCGCTGATCCTGTCCTCGGCCGATCTCGTCTATCGCAGCGCGGTGCTCAACGCGCTCGCGCGTGGTGCACGCCATATCGATCGCGCCGCGGACAAGGTCGCGCCGGGCGCGCCGCGCGTGGCGGCGGTGTGCGGCGTGGTCGCGGCAGGCCTGCT
>CAXTEO010000035.1:0-35780 GCA_964243205.1 uncultured Sphingomonas sp. | reverse complement strand
GTACGATGCCGATCCGCCCGCGTCGCGCGCTCGCCAGCGCATCCTCGTCGAGCGCAGTGAAATCGAGCCCGGCGACCGCCACCGTGCCGCCACTCGGTCGCTCGAGACCGGCCAGCACCGCCATCAGCGACGATTTGCCCGACCCCGACGGCCCGAGCAACGCGACGCTGTCGCCCGCCGCGACCGCGAGATCGATCCCGCGCAAAATCTCGACCCGGGCGGGCGCCCGGCCCAGCGACAGCGAAACGTTGCGCGCGACGATCAACGCGCTATCGGCGGGGGATGAAACCATCGCCCCCCTCTGCGCGATCTTGCTGGCGACGGCAAATGCTCCATGCCGCGCTGCTGGTGATGGCGGCGCTGCCGCTCGCCGCCGACGCGTCGCCGCGTGCGCCGCTGATCTGGGCATTCGGCGACAGCCTGACCGCGGGCTATGGCCTGCCGCCCGAACAGGGGTTCACGACCAAGCTGCAAGCGGCGCTGCGCCGCGCGGGCGTTCCGGCGACGGTGCGCAATGGCGGCATCGCCGGCGACACCGCGGCGCAGGCGCGGGCGCGCTTGCGCTGGGGGCTGCGCGGACTCGGTGCGACGCCCGATCTGGTGATCGTCGAGCTCGGCGCGAACGACATGCTGCGCGGCCTTCCGGTCGCGCAGGCCAAGGCGAATCTCGACGCGATCCTCACCGAGCTGCAGCTACGCCACATCCCCGTGCTGCTCGCCGGCATGCGTGCCGCCCCCAATCTCGGACCCGAATATGTCGGCGCGTTCGACGGCCTGTATCCGGCACTCGCCAAGGCACACGGCGTGCCGCGCTATCCGTTCTTCCTCGACGGCGTGGCCGGCAATCGGGCACTGCTCCAGCATGACGGCCTGCACCCCAACGCGCGCGGCGTCGACATCATCGTCGCGCGTGTATTGCCGAGCGTCCGCCAGGCGCTGGCGGCGCGGCGATGAACCTCGACGACCAGTTCCGCCGCTATTTCGGCAGCAGCGACCTTGCCGCGCTGACCCCCGGCGCGCTGTCGGCCGGGATCGACCATATGCGAGTCGATTTCGGCCTGGAGCGGGATCCGCAGCGCCGCTTCGGCCTGTGGACCCTGCTCCAGATGCTCGGCGCCGCGCCCGACCTCGACATCGCCTTTTCGTCGGCGGAGGACCGCGCCGCCGCCCGGCGCTTCATCGAAATGACCGAGCGGCTCGACGAGGCTTGAGGCGATTTAGGCGGCGACGTCGATCGCCTGCGTCGCAATGATCTCGGGACGGGCGCTCGCCAGATCGCGCGCGGCGAGGCCGAACGCCTTGAAATGATCCGACGCCATATGCTGCTGGACGGCGGCGTCGTCGGCATAGAGTTCGTTGAAGACGAAGCGGCGCGCGCCTTCGGTCTCGCGCCACAGATCGTACTGGAGCACGCCGGACTCGCCGCGCGAGGCGGCGACGCACGCGCGCGCGGCGGCGATGAAGGCATCGTCCGCATCGGGCTTGACGGTGACGAAGGCGACGATCTTGACGGCCATGATTCTCTCCCGGGTTTGCGCGCTACCCTGACGCCTCGCGCGCCAAAGGCAAGCCGTGGCTCAGCGCCAGCCGAGCGCGGGTGCGACATGCGTCAGGATCGCGTCGAGCACGTGCGCGTTATACTCGACGCCCAACTGGTTCGGCACGGTCAGCAACAGCGTGTCGGCCTCGGCGATCGCCTCGTCGGCGGCCAATTGCTTGATCAGTTGCTCGGGCTCGGCGGCATAAGAGCGCCCGAACACCGCGCGCATATTGTCGATCACGCCGATCTGGTCGCTGCTCTCGCCCCGCCCGAAATACGCGCGGTCACGATCGTTCATCAGCGCGAAGATCGAGCGCGAGACCGAGACGCGCGGCGTGCCCGCATGCCCCGCCGTCGCCCACGCCTCGCGGTAGAGCCGGATCTGCTTGGCCTGCTGGACGTGCAGCGGCTCGCCGCTCTCGTCGGCCTTCAGCGTCGAGCTTTGCAGGTTCATGCCCTGCTGTGCGGCCCAGATCGCCGTGGCGTTCGACGACGAGCCCCACCAGATCCGCTCGCGCAACCCCGGCGCATGCGGCTCGAGCCGCAACAGCCCGGGCGGATTGGGGAACATCGGGTTCGGGCTGGGCTGCGCGAATCCGTCGCCCCTGAGCAGATCGAGGAACACCTCGGCGTGGCGCCGGCCCATATCGGCGTCGCTCTCGCCATCGGCCGGCGCATAGCCGAAATGCCGCCAGCCTTCGACCACTTGCTCGGGCGAGCCGCGGCTGATGCCGAGCTGCAGGCGGCCACGGCTGATCAGGTCGGCCGAGCCGGCATCCTCGGCCATGTAGAACGGATTTTCATAGCGCATGTCGATCACGCCGGTGCCGATCTCGATGCGACTGGTCCGTGCGCCCACCGCCGCGAGCAATGGAAAGGGCGAGGCGAGTTGCTGCGCGAAGTGATGGACGCGAAAATAGGCGCCGTCCGCGCCGAGCTCCTCGGCGGCGACGGCGAGGTCGATCGACTGGAGCAACACGTCCGAAGCCGAGCGCGTCGCCGACCCCGACGATGCCGACCAATGCCCGAACGAGAGGAACCCGATTTTCTTCATGCCACATCCTCGGTCGCGGGCCCGCAATGGCGGAGCCGCCTTCGCGATGTCAGATAAGGTTCCGATCGCCCGGTGTCGCGGCGGCGAACGGAAACGCAGCTATTCCGGCGGTGCGTCCGCATCGATCACCGGCACACTGCGCTAGCGGTAGCGCACTTCGAGCAGGTCGAGTTCGCGCACCAGCTTCGTCGCGGTTTCGCTGCCGATCTGCCCGTCGCGTGCGATCCGCACGATTTCCTCGCGTTCGGCGGTGACCGCGGCGAGCCGCAGGTCCTGCTCGATACGGGCATTCAACCGCGCCTCGCGGCCCGCCGCATTGCTCGCGCTGCACCCCTCGATCCGCTCGCGATAGCCGTCCATGATCCGCGCGCCGGCGGCGGCATAGAGATCGGCATCGTTGCGCCCTTCGGCCAGCGCGTGCTGGACTCGCTCGATCGCCTTGATCGCGGCCTCGGCGGCGGCGACGCGCGCCGCATCCTCCTCGGCTTGCCTGGAGGGTTCGGCGGGCATTGTCAGCCCGCGCAGCAGCAGCGGCAGCCCAAGGCTGGCCAGCACCAGCGACAGCAGGATGACGCCGGTCGCGAGGAAGATCGCCAGCTCGCGCCCCGGGAACGGCGCGCCATTGCCGAGCGCGAGCGGCAAGGTCAGCACGCCGGCCAGCGTGATCGCGCCGCGCACGCCGGCGAACGACATCGCCGCGACCAGCCGCCACGGCGGGCTCGACGGCCCCGCCGCTTCCGTCGATCGCCGTAGCAAGGTGATGCGCAGCGACACCCAGACCCAGACGAAACGCAATGCGGCCAGGCCCCCCATGATCGCCACGACGTACAGCGCCAGCCACCACGGATTGGCATGGCCGGTCAGTTGCACGGTCTGGTCGAGGCCCGACAGGATTTCGGGCAATTGTTCGCCGAGCAGCACGAAGATGATGCCGTTGGCGGCGAACTGGATCGTATCCCACACCGAATTGCGCCGCATCCGGGTGACCGCCAGCGCCTGACGCGAGATTTCGGTATAGCTCATCGTCACGCCCGCGGCGACCGCGGCGAGGATGCCCGAGGCATGGATATGCTCGGCGATCAGATAGGCGCCGAACGGAATCAGCAGGCTGATCAGGATCTGCGAGCCGGTCTCCTCGCCGAAGCGCCGCGACACCCACGCCTTGGCGCGCGTCACCGCCAGCGTCAGCACCGCGCCGACAACGATCCCCGCCCCCGCCATCCACACGAAATTGAGCGCCGCGGCGGGCGCCGAGAAGGTGCCGGTCAGCGCCGCCGCGATCGCGAAGCGCAGACAGACCAGTCCCGATGCATCGTTGAGCAGCGACTCCCCTTCGAGGATGTGCATCATCCGCTTCGGGATCGGCACGCGCGCGGCGATCGCCGAGACCGCGATCGGATCGGTCGGCGAGACGACGGCGGCGAGCGCGAACGCCACCGCCAGCGGCATGGCCGGGATCATCCAGTGGATCAGGAAGCCCATGCCAACCACCGTCAGCAGGACGAGGCCGAGCGCGAGTTCGACCACGGTCGACAGGTCCTTCAGCAGCGCGTCCTTCGGGATCCGCCAGCCATCGAGGAACAGCAAGGGTGGCAGGAACAGCAGCATGAACACTTCGGGATCGAGCGCGACGCGCAGATGCGCAGCCAGCCCGATCACGAAGCCGAGCCCGATCTGCACGAGCGGCGTCGGCAGCGACACCGGCAGCATGCGCGACACCGCACCGCTCACGACCACCGCCAGCAACAGGATCAGGACGATTGAGACGGTTTCCAAGCGGCTACTCCAACAGCGGCCTCTATGCCGGCAGACGTTCCGTAGCACAGCTTCCGCCCCGGTCGCGCGACAACCGCCGCGATGCGGAAATTGGACCTTTGGCGGATAATGATTGCGCTACCATCGGGCGCATGCCAGTCTTTCACCGACACGATCAATGCGCACCAGACGCATCGTCACGGGGGAGGATGTCGACATGTGCCAGCTCGCTGCTGTCGCCAGGGCCGCGCCCCTCGCCGCCGATTGCATCGCGTACCGCCCCGCAAATCTGCCTAGCTGAGGACTTTTTCCGATGTCGTCGAAGCTCTTTTCCGGCGTGCGCCATATCCTGCTCGCGAGCGCCGCGCTGACCAGCGTGGCGAGCCCGGCGCAAACCGTGCCGCCCGCCCCGCCCTCCCGAGTCCGTGCCGCAGCCGACCGCATGGCGGCCGAACTCGTCGCCAGGCTAACGGTCGACGAGAAGATCGCGCAATTGGTCAACACCGCGCCCGCCATCCCGCGGCTCGGCATTCCCGCCTACAATTGGTGGACCGAATCGCTGCACGGCGCGATCGGCACACTGCCGCCCACCAACTTTCCCGAGCCGATCGGGCTCGCCGCGACGTTCGACGCGCCGCTGGTTCACGCCGTCGCCGGCACGATCAGCACAGAGGTCCGCGCGCTGCACACGCTCGGGCGCAAGACCGGGAAGCTCGGCAAGATCGGCACCGGGCTCGACACCTGGTCGCCCAACATCAACATCTTCCGCGATCCGCGCTGGGGCCGCGGCCAGGAAACCTATGGCGAGGACCCCTATCTCACCGCGCAGACCGGCGTGGCGTTCATTACCGGCATGCAGGGCAACGATCCCGATCTGCCCGACGTGATCGCCACGCCCAAGCATTTCGCGGTGCATAGCGGCCCCGAATCGACGCGCCACGCCGCCAACGTCTTCATTTCGCGCCACGATCTGGAGGACACCTACCTCCCCGCATTCCGCGCGGCGATCGTCGAGGGCAAGGCCGGCTCGATCATGTGCGCATACAACCGGATCGACGGGCAACCGGCGTGCGCGAGCGACCTGCTGCTCAAGGAGCATCTGCGCGGCGCTTGGGGCTTTACCGGCTATGTCGTGTCGGACTGCGATGCGGTGAAGGACATTGCCGACAATCACAAATATGCGTCGGACCAGGCGACCGCGGTCGGTGCCGCGCTCCAGGCCGGTGTCGACAATGAGTGCAACGTCGCCACGGTGCTCGACCTGGGTGGGCTCGAAGACCGCTATCGCGCGGCGCTGAAGCGCGGGCTGATCACCGGGGGCGACCTCGACCGCGCGCTCGTCCGGCTGTTCTCGGCGCGCTATCGCAACGGCGATCTGCCGGGCGTGCGGACGCCGAGCGCGGTGCCGGTGTCGGCGATCGGCACGCCGGCCAGCGGCGCGCTGGCGCTGAAGGCGGCCGAGGAGAGCATGGTCCTGCTCAAGAATGACGGTACGCTGCCGCTCGCCAAGACCGTGCGCGTCGCGGTGATCGGCCCACTCGGCGATGCGACGCGCGTGTTGCGCGGCAATTATTCCGGCCCGCTGTCGGCGCCGCCGGTATCGGTCGTCGAGGGCTTGCGGCGAGTCCTGTCGCCCGCTCAGGTGACGCTCGTGCCGTTCGGCGAGTCGATCACCGATGGCGACCGCGTTCCCGAATCCGCACTGCGCAGCGCCGACGGCAAGCCCGGCCTCACCGCGCGCTATTACAATCCGGTCAAGCCGCCGGCGCTGCCGTTCGATCCGGCGACCGCGCGCGAGCAGCAGGCGCAGATCCGCTATCTCGCCACGCCGGTCCTGACCCGGCGCGAGCCCGATGTCGGCAATCGCAGCCTGCTCTTCCCGCAAGTCGCCAATTTCCATCGCACGGAGTGGACCGGCTTCCTCGTCGCGCCCGAGAACGGGCCGTTTCGCATCGGCCTTTCGGGTTCGACCGGGACGCTCGGCTTTGCCGGCCGTACGTTGGTCGATCTCGGCAAGGGCCAGTTCGGCAGCCTGCCCAAGTTCGAGACGATCGAGCTGGTGAAGGGCCGGCAATATCCGATCCGCATCGTGTCGGAGGCGCACGGTTTCGCCGGCACCGACCTCGTCTGGAAGCGCATCTCGCGCGACCCCGCGCGCGATTTGAAGCGCGCCGCGGCCGACGCCGACGTGCTGGTCGCCGTGGTCGGCCTGACCTCCGATCTCGAGGCCGAAGAGACCGGCATCCACATCCCGGGCTTCGAGGGCGGCGACAAGACGACGCTCGACCTGCCCGCGGACCAGATCGCCCTGCTCGAGCAGGCCAGGGCGACCGGCAAGAAGCTGATCGTCGTGGCGATGAACGGCAGCCCGATCAATCTTGCCTGGGCCAAGGACAATGCCGCGGGCATCCTGGAGGCGTGGTATCCCGGCCAGTCGGGCGGGCTCGCCGTCGCCAATCTGCTCGCCGGCAAGAGCAACCCCGCCGGGCGCCTGCCGCTGACCTTCTACCGCAGCGTCGCCGACCTGCCGCCGTTCGGCGACTATGCGATGCAGGGGCGCACCTATCGTTATTTCGCGGGCACGCCGGTCTACCCGTTCGGGCATGGCCTCAGTTATGCCAGCTTCGCTTACGGTCCCGTGACGGCGCAACCACTCGCCGGCGGCGCGGAAACGGGGCTCCACGTCTCGGTCGAAGTCCGCAATACCGGCGCGCGGGCGGGCGACGAGGTGAGCCAGCTCTATCTCAATTTCCCTGCCGCCCCGGGCGTCCCGCGCGTTGCGCTGCGCGGCTATCGGCGCGTCACGCTCCAGCCGGGCGAACGCCGCACCGTCAGCTTCGACCTGTCGCCGCGCGACTTGAGCAGCGTCGCGCCCGACGGCGTGCGGCAGATCGTGGCGGGTCGCTATCGCATCAGCGTCGGGTCGGGCCAGCCCGACACCGGCGTCGCCACCCAAGCGACGACCGTCACGATCGCCCACGCCGCGCGCCTTCCCGAATGAGCGATCCGCGCGACGAACGCCGCCAAGTGCCGGATCAGCCGGCCGGCGCGGCGTAATCCATCGCCTCCAGGTCGGCGATCAGGCCTGGTCCGGTCGGTTGCCAGTCGAGTGCCTGGCGAGTCCAGGCGCTCGAGGCCGGCATGTCGAGGCTGGTGAACATCGACAGCCAGCCGAAATGCTGCGCCGCGTCTTCCGCCGAGAGCGACTTGACCGGAACGCCCAGCCCCGCGCCGATCGCCTCGGCAATGTCGCGCGCGGCGACGCCCTCCTCGGACACCGCATGATAGCGCGCACCGGCCTGATGCCGTTCCAGCGCCAGGCGGTACAATCGCGCGACGTCGCTCACATGCGCCGCCGGCCACCGGTTGGCGCCATCGCCGACATAAGCGGAAAGCCCGTTCGCGCGGCTCAGGTCGATGATCGGCGTGATGAGCCCCTGCTTCACCGTATCGTGGACTTGCGGCAAGCGCACCACGGCGATCGATACGCCCTTGCTGGCCGCTTCGGCTCCGGCGCGTTCCGACGCGGCGCGCGGATTGGGGTGGTTCCAATCGACCGCATGCTCGACCGCGGGCTGGCCCGGGCCGGTGCTGCCCAACCCGGTGCCCGAGGTGATGATCAGCGGCCGGTCCGATCCGGCCAGCGCGGCGGCCATCGCGCCGATCACGCGCGTGTCCTTCTCGCAATTCTCCACGAAGCGCGAGAAATCATGGTCGAACGCGGTATGGATCACCGCATCCGCCGACGCCGCCCCGCGCGCGAGGCTGTCGGGATCCTCCAGCGTGCCGCGGTGAACCTCTGCCCCCGCTTGCTTGAGCCAGCGGGCGCCTTCGTCGGAGCGAGTCAGCCCCAACACCTGATGGCCTGCGCCGAGCAGTTCGGGGACGATTCGCGAACCGATAAAGCCGGTTGCGCCGGTGAGAAAGACACGCATGAAGACACCTCCGATTTGGTCGTCGGGCGATTTCGCGCTATTGCTATCCGGGGTAAAGTAGGGACTTTATCCCGGTATAAATTTCAACAGGATCGCGCGTGACCGACCGGACCAATCAACTCGGCAACTATCTGCGCGATCGCCGCACGCGGCTCGACCCGGCGACGTTCGGATTCGTCGGACGGCGGCGGACGCCGGGGCTTCGCCGCGAGGAGGTTGCGCAGCGCGCCAATATCAGCGCGACCTGGTACACCTGGCTGGAACAGGGCCGCGGCGGCGCGCCGTCGGCGGCGGTGCTCGACCGCATCGCCACGGGGCTGATGCTGACCGAGCCCGAGCGCGAGCACATGTACATTCTCGGGCTCGGTCGTCCGCCCGAGATCCGCTACGCGCCGGTCGACGGGCTGAGTCCGCGGCTCCAGCGCGTGCTCGACGCGATGGAGCTCAGCCCGGCGATCATCAAGACCGCGACGTGGGACGTGGTCGGTTGGAACCGGGCAGCCACCGCCTTGCTGACCGATTATGCGGCGCTCCCGCGCGAGCAGCGCAACATTCTGCGGCTGATGTTCGGCAATGCCCGCCTGCGCGACAAGCAGGAGGACTGGCAAAGCGTTGCGCGCTTCGTCGTGGGCGCCTTTCGCGCCGACGTCGCGCGCGCGGGCGCCAGCGCGAGCGACGAGGCATCTCGCCTCGTCGAGGAACTGTGTCGCACCAGTCCGGAATTCCATGCGCTGTGGCAGGACAATGACGTCGTCGCGCACGGCGAAGGCATCAAGCGCGTCCGCCATCCCGAAGCCGGGTTGCTCGAACTGGAATTTTCCTCCTTCGCGATCGACGGGCGACCGGAACTGGGGATGATCGTCTATAATCCCGCCTCCGCCGCCGATGCCGAGCGGCTTCGCGCGCTCATCGTCGACAAAGCGCGCTGAACCGCACCGTTGGTCCGGCGATCAATGCGCCAGCGCGGTCTTGGTCCAGCCGAGCGCTTGCGCGGTGACTGCCAATTGCGTGCGATTGTGCACCTCGAGCTTACGCATCAGCGCGGTCATGTGCGCTTTCACGGTCGCCTCGGCGATGCCGAGATCGAAGGCGATCTGTTTGTTGAGCTGCCCGCTATGGACGCCGTCGAGCACCTTGCGCTGCGTCGGCGTCAACCGCGAAAACGGGGTCGGCGCCTCCGTCGCCAGCGACGGTTCGCTGCTTGCTGCTGGTTGCCGCATCATCATGGCCTCTCCCCTTCGCCGCGTCGTGGGACACGCGACAGTCTCCTGCCGGATCGTGTCGATCGCACGGCGCCCATTCCGAGTCTCCGTTGTGCAATCCTAGACAAATTGGTTGGACAGGTTCAAGCTAAGATTGCAGGTTTTTCGCGATTTATTGGATTTCCATTGGAAAACCGCGAATTGCTGTCATACAGATATCGAGCCGCAGCGCGCATCAGCGAAGACTGCACGAGCAAGGGGGAGGTACGGATGGTCGATCCACAGCAGGCGACGCTTAGCGGGATTGCCCGCCGATGACCGCGGAAGACTATCGCCTGATCCTCGCCGCCATTCTTGGCATCGCGCTATCGATCGTGCTGATCGTGCGCGGTCGGCTGCATCCCTTCATCGCGTTGCTGTCGGGCGCGTTCGTCGTCGGCATCATCGCCGGCCTGCCGATCGCCGACACCGCCAAGGCGATCCAGAAAGGCGCGGGCGACATTCTCGGCGGGACGGGCCTCGTCGTCGCGCTCGGGCTGGCGCTCGGCGCGATGCTGCAATTGTCCGATGCCGCCGCGGGCCTCGCGCGCACGGCGCTGCGCTGGGCCGGTGTGCGCGGTGCGCCCTGGGCGAGCGTGGCGACCGGTCTGCTGATCGGCTTGCCGTTATTCTTCGAGACCGGCCTCGTGCTGCTGCTGCCGATCGTCGCGGCGGCGGCGGCGGCGCTGCCGACCGGCGCGAACCAGGATTCGGCGAAGCTTCGCCTGATGCTGTCGGCGCTCGCCGGGCTGTCGGTGGTACACGCGCTGGTGCCGCCGCATCCCGGGCCGCTGCTCGCGGTCGAGGCGCTGCACGCCGATCTGCTGCGCACCCTGGGCTACGGCCTGCTGGTCGGCATTCCGACCGCGATCGTCGCCGGGCCGGTGCTGGCGCGCTTCACCGCGCGCGGCGTGAAGCTCGCCCCGCCGCTGCTCGCTCCGACGGTCATCGAGATGCCGGCGCCGGCGAACTGGCGTGCGCTGGTCGTCGTGCTGATGCCGGTCGTGCTGATCGCCGCCGGGCAGGCGGTGGCGTTGCTGCCCCCGGCCCTCGCCCCGCGCTTCGCGGTGCTCGCGGTGGCGAGCAATCCGGTGCTGGCGCTGCTGATCGCTTGCCTCCTCGCGCTGCCGTTGCTGTTCGGGCGGCGGATCGGCGACGCCAAGGTGCAGGAAGCGATCTGGACCGAGACGATGCAGCCGGCCGGCGCAATCCTGCTGGCGATCGGCGCGGGCGGTGCGCTCAAGCAAGTGCTCGTCACCGCCGGCCTGTCCGATCTGCTGGCGCGCGTCGCGACCGGCGGGCCGCTCTCGCCGATCGTGCTGGCGTGGCTGGTCGCCGTGTGCATCCGGCTCGCGACCGGATCGGCAACCGTCGCGACGATCACCACCGCCGGGATCATGCCGGCGTTCGTCGCCGCCTCGGGCGCGTCGCCCGAATGGATCGTGCTCGCGATCGGCGCGGGGTCGCTGTTCTTCAGCCATGTCAACGATCCGGGCTTCTGGCTGGTGAAAAGCTATCTCGGCATCGACACCGCCGCGACGTTCCGGACATGGTCGGTGATGGAAACTGTCGTGTCGGTATTCGGGCTCGTGTTGATCCTGCTCGCCAGTCACCTATTCTGACGCGATGCGACGGGGGGAGCGAAGATGAGCGAAGGGCGCCTGGCCGACCGGGCCTATGCCGGGATCGTCGAGATCATCAACGGCGATGCGCTGGCGGTGGGCGATCGCTTGCCCTCGGAGTCGCGGCTGGCCGAGATGTTCGGCATGTCGCGCACGATCGTGCGCGAGGCGCTGGTGCGGCTCGCCGCCGACGGCATTACCGAGGCGCGGCGCGGCGCGGGCTCGTTCGTCAAGAGCCGCCCGTCGGATCGGCTGATCGCGTTCATGCCGATGGATCACATGTCGGCGACCTTCGGCACCTACGAAGTGCGCTTCGTGCTCGAGGCGGAGGCGGCGCGGCTCGCCGCGACGCGCCGCTCGGGCGAGGAGATGGCGGCGATCGAGGACGGCATGCACGCTTTGCGCACCGCCCTGCTGTCGAGCGCGCCGGCGCATGACGAGGATATGGAGTTGCACCGGCGGATCGTGCTGGCGACCGCCAACCCGGCATTCCTCATCGCGTTCGAGGCGCTGTTCGCCGATGTCGACCGGATCATGCGCGCGGGCGTCGATATTTCGCGCTCGCGCCCGCCGGAGGTGATCGGCGCGATGCTGCGCGAGCATGAGATGCTGGTCGACGCGATCCGCCTGCAGGATGCCGATGGCGCCGCGCTGGCGATGCGCTGGCATCTGTCAGAAGGGCGCAAGCGGTTGCTGCCTTAAAGGGTGTCGCCAGCAGACCCCCCATAGCGCTTCCCCGGCGAAGGCCGGGGCCGCGGAGCGATGGTCCAGGTAACAGCGCGCTGACGCTTGCATTCGACCCGCTCGCTACTGGGCCCCGGCCTTCGCCGGGGAAGCGGTCAGCAAGGCGGGCGGTTGCCCTATTTCCCCAGCAACTCGGTCGTGCTGCTCGCCGTCGCGCGTTTCCCCCCGCCGGGCACCAGCCAGCCGCCATCGCTCAGCCAGTCGGCCAGCCGGTCGGGCCAGTGCTGCAACGACACGCGCTCGGCGTGCATCGCGACGTTGAAGCCGTGGTCGGTGTCGGCGAACATGTGCAGCTCGGCCGAGACGCCGGCGGCACGCAATTGCTGGTAGAGCGTCAGCGTCGGCGCGGCGCAGCATGGGTCGATCGTCCCGGCCGCGAGGAAGGCGGGCGGCGCACCAGCCACTGCGCGCCCCGGGATACCGAGCGGACCGGGGTAGATCAGCACCTGGAAATCGGGGCGGCCATCGACTCGGTCGATCGCGTCGCCGGCGGGCGCGGCCGGTGCGGGATTGTCGGCGACCAGCGAGACGAGTTCGCCCCCCGCCGAAAAGCCCATCAACCCGATACGGTGCGGGTCGACGCCATAATCGGCGGCATGCGCCCGCACGAAGCGCACCGCCCGCCTGCCATCGGCGGCGGCGTCGCGTTCGATCTGGTAGGTAGACCCGGCCTCGCGCGCGAGGCGGTATTTGAGCACGAACACCGTGACGCCGAAGCGATTGAGCGTGCGCGCCGGCATCAGCCCTTCATTGACCCAGACCAGCATCTTCTGGCCGCCACCCGGCACGACGATGACCGCCGCGCCATTCGCGTGCGCCGGATCGGCGCGCAGCACCGTCAGCGAGGGGCGGTGAACGCCGCGCACATAGCTGTTCTCGACGATTTCGGGCGCATCGCGCAGCGGATCGGCACCCGGCGGGCCGTTCGGCCAAAGCGGGATCGTCGACGGCGCTACGGTCGGGGTCAAAACCGGGGTCTGTGCCGCGAGCGGTGCGACCGAGAGGCAGATCGCCAGCGGCAGTGCAGGATATTTTTTCATCGGCTCGGCTCCACATCGCCCACGGAAAATCCCTGCAACCAGGCGACCGCTTCGCGGCACAGCGTTTCGGGCGCGACGCTGGCGTCGAGCGTCGTCGCCGCTTCGTCCGCACCGAGCCGCTCGAGCGTGCCGAGCTGGCTCGTCAGCAGGCTGCTCGGCATGTAATGGCCGGACCGGCTGGCGAGCCGCCGGCGCAATTCCTCGGGGCTGTTGTCGAGCAGGATGAAGCGCGTCGGCGCGGCGATCGCCGCGGCGAGCCGGTCGCGATAGCTTCGCCGCAACGCCGAACAGGCCGCGACCGCCAGGCCGCTCGCCCGCACTTCGCTGTCGATCGCCGCGCCGAGCCGGTCGAGCCACGGCCAGCGATCGGCATCGTCGAGCGGCTGGCCGCCGCGCATCTTGGCGACCGAGGCAGCGTCGTGGAACGTGTCGCCTTCCAGGAACGCCGCGCCCAGCGCGTGCGCCAGCAGCGCGCCGAGCGTGGACTTCCCGCTGCCGCTGACGCCCATGATGATCACCGCCATCGGTGCGATCTCGCTGTCTGCCCGCTGCACATCTGTCCCCGAACCGGACGGTATCCGACGCGGCGCGCCAAGGACCCGGGCCTTTCGCGTCGCTTGTATCGCGAGCGCCGCCCGGCTGGAAACTACGACCATGGTCGCGGGTGGCAGCCGCCGCGCTCTGGTCTATTTCCGCTTCGGCCAGGCGCGCAGACGCCGGTCGAAGAGGGGCAAAAGAGTGACGAGACGAGCAGGCATGCTGGCAACGACCGCGGTGGCGCTGCTCGCCCCGGTGGCGGCGACGGCGGCCCCGCAATCCACGCTCGCCACGCGTCCGGCCGAGCCACGCGCCGTCACCGTCGCGGTCCCCGCCGCGGGCGCCGACGCCACCGCGGCGATCCAGCACGCGATCGATACCTCGCGCGGCACCGGCGGCAACGGCATCGTCTTCCTGCCCGCGGGCCGTTACCGCGTCACGCGCAGCATCCTTGTGCCGCCCGGCGTGCGCATCTTCGGTGCGGGACCGACCCGCCCGGTGCTGGTGCTCGCCGATGCGACGCCCGGTTTCCAGCACGGCGTCGCGACGATGGTCGTCTTCACCGGCGGCGACCAATATCAGGTCGGCAAGGTGCCCGTACCGATTCCGACTTTGGTGCCGTCACGAGACGACGTTCGCGACGCCAATTCGGCGACCTTCTATTCGGCGATGAGCAATGTCGACGTCGAGATCGGCGCCGGCAACCCGGCCGCGACCGCGGTGCGCTTCCGCGTCGCGCAGCATGCCTTTCTCAGCCATATGGATTTCCGCCTCGGCTCGGCCTTTGCCGGCGTGTATCAGGCGGGCAACGTCATGGAGGACGTCCACTTCCATGGCGGGCGCTACGGCATCGTCACGGAGAAGACGTCGCCGGCGTGGCAGTTCACGCTGATCGATTCGAGTTTCGACCATCAGCGCGACGCCGCGATCCGCGAGCATGAAGTCGACCTGACGCTGGTCAATGTCGCTATCCGCGACACGCCGGTCGGGATCGACATCGACCCCGGGTACAGCGACTCCCTGTGGGGCAAGGACGTACGCTTCGAGCGCGTCTCGCGCGCCGCGGTTGTGGTGAGCCGCGAGAACAGCGTGTTCACCCAGATCGGCTTCGACAACGCGCTCGCAAGCGATACGCCGGTGTTCGCGAAGTTCCGCGAGAGCGGCAAAGCGGTCGCCGGGCAAGGCCGCACTTACCGGGTGACCGCCTTTTCGCACGGCCTCGCGGTACCAGCCTTGGGCACGACCGGCACGATCGCGACCGAGGCGCAGATCGCGCCGCTGCGTGCCTTGCCCCCCGTCCGCGCCAATGCGATCCGCGCGCTGCCGCCGGTGGCGCAGTGGAACGACGCGCGTGCGCTCGGCGCGGCCGGCGACGGCAAGACCGACGACACCGCCGCGCTGCAACGCGCGATCGACACGCACCGCGTGGTGTATCTGCCGGTCGGTTTCTACCGCGTCACCGCGACGCTGAAACTCAGGCCGGATACGGTTCTGCTCGGACTGCACCCCGCGCTCACCCAGCTCGTCCTGCCCGACAACAATCCCGGTCATGCCGGCGTCGGCAGCGTCGTGCCGATCGTCGAGACGCCGAAGGGCGGCCACAACATCCTTTCGGGCATCGGCCTGTTCACCGGCCGCATCAACCCGCGCGCGAGTGCCCTGGTGTGGAAATCGGGCGCGGATTCGCTGGTCGACGACGTCAAGATCATGGGCGGCGGCGGTACGCCCACTGCGGACGGACTCCCGCTCAACGCGCTCGGCGGGCATAGCGGCGATCCGGTCGCCGACAATCGCTGGGACGCGCAATATCCGAGCATCTGGGTGACCGACGGCGGCGGCGGCACCTTCGCCGACGTGTGGACGCCCAACACTTTCGCGCAAGCCGGCTTCTACGTCTCGGACACCAGCACGCCAGGGCACGTCTACGAGCTGTCGGCCGAGCATCACGTCCGCAACGAAATCGTGCTCGACGGCGTGCAGAATTGGGAATTCCTCGCGCCGCAGACCGAGCAGGAGGTCGGCGAGGGCATGGATTCGACTTCGCTCGACATCCGCAATTCGCGGCATCTGCTGTTCGCCAATTATCACAGCTATCGCGTCACGCGGACCTTCCATCGGGCGGTATCGGCGGTGAAACTGACCAACGCGTCAGACATCCGCTTCCGCAACGTTCATATCAATGCCGAGAGCGGGTTCGCCACCTGCCAGGCCGATGGCTGCGGCACCTATCTGCGCGTCAGCAAATTCCCGTTCGAGAATGCGATCCTCGACAAGACGCGCCATCTCGAACTGCGCGAGCGGGAATTCGCCAAGTTTGACTTCCCAGCTGTGCCGCTCCTTCCGGCTGCCCCAGCCACCGTGCCGGGCGCCGGCGAGATCAAAAAGCTCGAAAGCGGTTTCTTCTCGATCTCGGGCGCGGCGGTCGATGCGAAGGGCGCGCTCTATTTCGTCGAGCATCGCTTTCAGCGCATCTATCGCTGGACCGAGGCCGCCGGCCTCGAGATCGTCCGCGACGCCGCGCTCGATCCGGTCAATCTCGCGGTCGATCGTTCGGGCAAGCTGCTCGTCCTTTCCTCGCTCGGCGCGGAGGGCAGCGTCTATTCGTTCGATCCCCGCGGACCGAAGGGCGACGTGACTGTCATCGCGCCGACCCCGGTCGCGCGGCACGGCAATGCCGACACTCTGCTGCCCGGCAATTGGTGGAACAATGGCGAATTCCGCGATCAATATGAGGCGAGGACCGACCATTTCACCACGCTCGGCGAAATGTTCGCGCGCGATGCCGCCACGCCCAAATCGCGCGAATATGTCTCGCCCGACGGCAGCATCGTGCTGCCGGCATTCCGCGTCTGGCAGCAGGGCCCGATCGACCATGTCGGCTGGCGCTTTTCCGACACGCTAGACGCGTACAGCCTCACGCGCGGGCGGATCGGTTCGCGCGTCTATGCCAGCAACGAGTCCGAAGGCCGCGTCTACAGCGCGCTGGTCGGCGCGGGCGGCACGCTCACCGACCTGAAACCCTTTGCCGAACGCGGCGGCGAGAGCGTCGCGGTCGATGCGCAGGGCCGCGTATTCGTCGCGAACGGGCAAGTCTTCGCGTTTGCGCCGGATGGCCGCGAGATCGGCCGGATCGACGTTCCCGAACGCCCGCTGCAACTGATCTTCGGCGGCGCGGATCATGCGACGCTCTTCATCCTGACGCACCACGCGCTCTACGCCGTGCCGCTGCGCGGCGGATGATATCCCGGATTAACGACAACAAAAAAGACAGGTGAGGATTATCATGACCAAGGCTGCACCCGACCGTACCGCCCTTCCCCGCCGCGCGCGCAGCGCAGTGTTGAGCGCGAGCCTCGCATCGCTGATGGCGGTGGCGATCGCCACGCCCGCGTTCGCGCAAACCGCGCCCGCCGCGCAGCCGCCGGGGCCGCCCCAGGCGCCGCTGCCGCCCAGCGACGCCCCCGCCGAAGCGCAGGACATCGTCGTCACCGGATCGCGCATCACCACCGGCGGCTTCACCGCGCCGACCCCGACCCAGACGATCGGCGCGGCCGACATCGCGCGCAACGCCGAGCCCAACGTCTTCACCACGATCGCGCAATTGCCCTCGCTGCAAGGCTCGAGCGGCGTCACCACCGGCACCAACAGCACGTCGAGCGGCCAGCAGGGCTTGAGCTCATTCTCGCTGCGCGGGCTCGGCACGATCCGCACCTTGACCCTGCTCGACAGCCAGCGCGTCGTCGGCGCCAACGTGACGGGCGTTCCGGACATCAGCCTGTTCCCGCAATTGCTGATCAAGAAAGTCGACGTGGTCACCGGCGGCGCGTCCGCCTCCTACGGCTCCGACGCGATCGGCGGCGTCGTCAACTTCATCACCGACAAGCGCTTCGTCGGCTTCAAGGCCAACGTCCAGGGCGGCATCACCACCTATGGCGACAACAAACAGTATCTGTTCCAGGCGGCGGCGGGCAAATCGTTCTTCAACGATCGGCTGCATGTCGAAGTCAGCGGCGAATATGATCACGAAGACGGCGTTCCTGCCGGCGGGTTCGGCGAGCAAGTCGCAGGCGGCCGCACCTGGTATCGCACCTCGACCTTCGTCAATCGCGGCGTCACCAACGACGGGTCGCCGCAATATCTCGTGCGCGACCACGCACAGGCGTATCAATACACCAAATACGGCCTGATCAGCAGCGGCCCGCTGCAAGGCACCGCGTTCGACGTCAACGGCAACCCGTTCCAGTTCCAATACGGGTCGGGCGGCGTTCCGTCCAAGACCGCCGCCGGCACGGTGTCGGGCTGCTTCACTTCGGGCGGCTTCTGCCTCGGCGGCGATCTGTCGGGCAATGTCGGTATCGGCACGACGCTGCAATCGCGGCTCGACCGCTATAACGGCTATGGCCGGGTCGGGTTCGACATCGACGCCGACAATGAAATCTATGCGACCGTCAACATCGCGCAAGTCGACACGATGAACCAGCCCAACCCCGGCGCGACCAAATCGGGGCTGACGCTGCAATGTTCGAACCCGTTCGTCCCGCAGTCGATTCAGACGGCGTGCACCAATGCCGGGATCACGCAGTTCCAGTTCGGCACCAGCAACGGTCAACTCCCGTCCAACATCTCCGTCTATCCGACGCGCAAGCAATATCGCTTCGTCGGCGGTGCGGCGGGCAAGGTGCCGGTGCTCGGGACGAACTGGAATTACGACATCTCGTACGAGCATGGCGAAAACATCACCGACATCCACGTCAAGAACATCACGCTCACCAACCGCTACAATGCCGCGATCCAGGCGATCAGCCTCGGCGGGCAGATCGTCTGCGCCGATCCGGTCGCGCGCGCCAATGGCTGCGTACCGATCAACATCATCGGCGGCGCAACCCCGAGTGCCGCCGCGCTCAACTATATCGAGCCGGCGAACGGGCCGTACCAGCATACGCGGCAGACGCAGGATGCGTTCAACTTCAGCTTCAGCGGCACGCCGTTGAGTTTATGGGCGGGGCCGGTCGCGATCGCCGCGGGTGCGGAATATCGCAACGAATTCTACCACGTCATCGGCGACCCCTATGGCAACGGCGTGTCCTCCGAAACGCCCTATAACGCGACCTATCCGGCCGACCCGGTGCTCAATACCGCCGGCGCGAACTGGTATGCCGGCAATTACCATGCCGGCCGCGGCAGCTATCACGTCGCGGAAGGCTTCCTCGAAGTGAACCTGCCCTTCCTCAAATCGGACTCGCTCGGCACCGCCAACCTCAACGCCGCCGGCCGCGTGACCAATTACAGCACGTCGGGCACGGTCTGGACGTGGAAGATCGGCGGCACGTGGGATACGCCGATCGACGGCGTCCGCCTGCGCGCGGTCACCTCGCGCGACGTGCGCGCGCCGAACCTGTCGGAACTGTTCGCCGCGCCGATCACCACGACGGTGCCCAACTTCACCAATCCCGATCCCAACCGGCCGGCGAACGTGCCGGCCACGCTGACGATCCTGCAGAACGCGATCGGCAACAGCGCGCTGAAACCCGAAATCGCGCGCAACACGACCGCCGGTATCGTCCTGTCGCGGCCGCACTGGCTCCCCGGGTTCAGCGCGTCGTTCGATTATTACCGGATCAAGCTCAACGGCGTGATCTCGACGCTCAATGCCCAGCAGGAGGTCAACCTCTGCTATCTCAACAACATCACGTCGCTGTGCGGCGCGTTCAACCTGGCGCCGCCCGCCGGCACCGCGCCCTACGTCAACCTCCAGGCGTTCAACCTCGCGTCGATCTTCACCGACGGTTTCGACATCGAAGCAAGCTATCAGTTCCGTGCCGACAAGATCGGCTTGCCCGGCAACGTCGTGCTGCGTGCGCTGGCCACCAACGTGAAGAATTTCATCACCGATCCGGGCGTGCCCGGCACGATCCCGACGCAGGGCGCCGGGGTCAATGCCGGCAACACACCGCATTGGAAGGTGCTGGCGACCGAAAGCTGGACCACCGACCGGTTCAGCTTCAGCCTGCAGCAGCGCTGGATCAGCGACGGCGTCTACAGCAACGAATATGTCGTGTGCAGCGCCGGCAATTGCCCGGTTTCGACCACGCAGCACCCGACGATCGACAACAATACGATGCCCGGCGCTTTCTACCTCGACGTCGGAGGATCGTTCAACATCACCAGGAAATTCAACGCTTATTTCAAGGTCGACAATCTGCTCGATCGTGACCCGACGCCGTCGCCGCAGACCAATACCGGCGTCGACATCAACCAGGCGCTCTACGATACGCTCGGCCGGCTGTTCCGCGTCGGCGTGCGCTATAATTTCTAAGCTTCCGTCGTCCCCTTGCCGCGGCCGGTGGCCGCGGTACACCTTCGTCCCGGCCGGTGGTCGGGACATTTTTTTGCGAGGATGCGACATGCCCGGCCGGTCCCTCATACTGCTCGCCGCTCTGGCCGCCACGGCGACGCCGGCACTGGCCTCGACCTCTTATTACGCGACTGCGCCCGACGATCCCCGCGCCGTCACCGTCGCGGGGACGCGTGACGGCCGCGCCGACGACACTACAGCGCTGCAAGCCGCGATCGATGCGGCAGCCGCGAAAGGCGGCGGCGGAATCGTGTTCGTGCCGTCGGGCCGCTACCGCATCAGCCGCACGGTCTTCATCTGGCCCGGCGTGCGCGTATTCGGCGTCGGCAAGACCCGACCGGTGATCGTCCTCGGCGATGCGACGCCGGGTTTCCAGACGGGCCTCGCCAACATGGTGATCTTCGCCGGCGCCAAGCCGGGCGCGGTCGACACCGCGGCCACCTATCGCACCCCCTTCCCGCCGCCCGGCAGCGTGCCGTTCAATCCCAAGATCGCCGACGCCAATCCCGGCACCTTCTATCCCGCACTGTCGAACGTGGATTTCGTGATCGGCCAGGGCAATCCCGCCGCCACCGCGATCCGCTTCCACGCCGCGCAGCATGCCTATCTCGCGCATATCAATTTCCAGATCGGCTCCGGGCTGGCCGGTCTCTACCAGGTCGCCAACCAGGCGCAGGACCTGCATTTTCACGGCGGGCGCTACGGCATCCTGACCGAAAAGCCCTCGCCCGCCTGGCAATTCACCTTGCTCGATTCGAGCTTCGACGGACAGCGCGAGAGCGCGATCCGCGAGCATGAGGCCAACCTCACGCTCGTCAACGTCGCCTTCCGCAACGTGCCGACCGCAATCGACATCGACCGCGGCTATGGCGACTGGCTGTGGGGCAAGAACGTCCGCTTCGAGAACGTCTCGAATGCGGCGGTGGTGATCAGCAACGAGACCAACGTCTATACGCAGATCGGCTTCCAGGATGCGGTCGCCACCGCCACGCCGACCTTCGCGCGCTTCCGCGACAGCGGCAGGACCGTCGCCGGGGCGGGCAAGACCTACCGCGTGACAGCGTTCGGATACGGTCTGCGGGTGCCCGGCCTCGGTACGACCGGCAGCTACGCGACGGTGATGACGGCCGCCCCGATCGCCCGCCTGCCCGCCCCGCTGCCCCCGGCGATCCGCCCGCTTCCGCCGACCAGCACGTGGAGCAACGTCCGCACCCTCGGCGCGAAGGGCGACGACGCGACCGACGACACCGCCGCGATCCAGCGCGCGATCGACACGCATCGCACCGTCTATTTCCCGGCCGGGCGCTACCGCGTCACCGACACCTTGCACTTGCAGCCCGACACCGTGCTGGTCGCGCTCCACCCGAGCCTGACACAGATCATCCTGCCGGACGACACGCCCGCCTTCCAGGGCATCGGCAGCGCCAAGCCGCTGATCGAAAGCGCGCGCGGTGGCGCTGCGATCGTGTCCGGCCTCGGCCTGTCCACCGGCGGGATCAACCCGCGCGCGACCGCCTTGCTGTGGATGGCGGGCGCGCAGTCACTGGTCGAGGACGTCAAGTTCCAGGGCGGCCACGGCACCGATCTCGCCGACGGCAGCCGTTTCAATCCCTACAATGCCAATCACACCGGCGACGCCGACCCCGCCAGGCGCTGGGATGCGCAATATCCCAGCCTGTGGGTCACGCGCGGCGGCGGCGGGACCTTCGCCAATCTGTGGAGCCCGAACACTTACGCCCAGGCCGGGATGCTGGTGTCGGACACCGACACGCCCGGCCATGTCTACGAAATGTCGAGCGAGCACCACGCGCGCGCCGAGTTCGTGCTCGATCACGTCGCCAATTGGGAATTCCTCGCTCCGCAGACCGAGGAGGAAGCCGGCGAAAGCCAGGACGCGGTGTCGTTCGATATCCGCCACAGCCACGACGTGCTGATCGCCAACCTCCACGCCTATCGCGTCACGCGCTCGTTGAAACCCGCGCTGGCTGCGGTGCGGCTGACGCAGTCGCGCGACCTCCATTTCCGCAACGTCCACGTCAATGCCGAAAGCGGCTTCGGCACGTGCGACGAGAATGGCTGCGCCACCTATTTGCGCGCGAGCAAGTTTCCGTATGAGAATGCGATCCAGGACGTGACGCATGGCCTGGAAGTGCGCGAGCGCGAATTCGCCATGCTCGACGTGCCTGGCGATCCAGTCGCGCCGGTGGCGGCGACGGTCGACGGTGCGAAGGTGGAACACCTCGCCAGCGGCTTCTACGCCGCCGCCGGTGGCGCGATCGGCAAGGACGGGACGCTGTATTTCGTCGATCACCGGCCGCAGCGTATCTATGCCTGGAGCCGCGCGGGTGGCCTGTCGGTCGTGCACGACGCGCCGCTCGATCCGGTCAATCTTGCGGTCGATCGCTCGGGCGACCTGCTCGTGCTGTCGTCGGACGGCCGCGAGGGCAGCGTCTATAGCCTCAAGCCCGATGCGCGCGACGGCGCCGTGACCGTCATCCCCGCAACCCCCGTTGCCGATCATCCCGGCGCGACCGTCGCGCTGCCGGTCAATTATTGGGTCAATGGCGAGTTCAAGGACCAGCTCGACACCACGACCTATACTTACCCAACGCTTGCTGAAATGTTCCTCCGCGACATGGCACTGCCCAAACCGCGCGAATATGTCTCGCCCGACCGCAGCCTTGTCCTGTCGGCCTATCGCACCTTCCAGCAAGGGCCATCGACCTTCCAGGGCTGGCGCTTCTCGGACCCGCTCGACAGCTACGGTTTCACCACCGCGAAGCTCGGCGGCGCGGTGTTCGTGACCAATGCGTCCGAGAACAGGACCTATCGCGGACGGCTCGCAGCCAAGGGCGTGGTGACCGACCTGACCCCATTCGCCGATCGCGGCGGCGAGAGCGTGACGACCGACCGGCAAGGCCGCGTCTATGTCGCCAATGGGCAAGTGTTCGTCTACGATCCGACCGGCACGGAGATCGGCCGGATCGACATGCCCGAGCGCCCGCTGCAAGTGCTGGTTGGCGGTGCGGACGGCAAGACGCTGTTCGTCCTCACGCACCATGCGCTCTATGGCGTGGCGCTGCGCTAAAGCGGGCCGCTACAGCACGATCTCGATGCATGCCCCGCTCGCAGCGGGCGCGACCCCGATGACGCCACCGTGCAGCAAGACGATCTGCCGCGCGAAACTGAGGCCGACGCCGGTGCCGGTGCGCTTGGTCGTGAAGAAGGGCAGGAACACGTCCTGCACATATTTGGCCGGGATGCCGGGGCCGTTGTCCGCCACCGCGATCTTGGTGCGACCGTCGGGCAGCACCGCGATCGAAAGCGTGATGCGCGGCGCGGCGCCATGCTCCGATGCGGCCTCGGCGGCATTCTTCATCAAATTGAGCACGACCTGCGTGAGCAAGTCGATGTCGCCAGTAATGATCGGATCGACCGCGCCGAGCGCGATGTCCAACCGCAAGCTTGCGCCGAGCTCGCTCGCCGCGAACAGGCGCGCGAGCTGCTCGCTCCAGCCGCGTCCGTCGAACCGCGCGACGGTGATCGCGGGGGCTTGTGCAAAGGCGCGATAGCTCTCGACGAAATGCATGATGCCCTCGGCGCGCTTGGCCAGCGTCTCGACTGCGATGCGCGCATCGGCGATCTGCGCGTCCGCGCCGTCGTCGAGGCCCGCCATCAGCTTGGCGGCGCTTGCGGCAAGCGAGGTGACCGGCGTCATCGAATTCATGATTTCGTGCGTCAGCACGCGCACCAGGTCCGACTGGACCGCCACCTCGGCAACGTCGAGCTCGTGCTGGATGACTTGCACCGACACGATCCGCCAGGTCGCGCCGCCACGCTCGACGCTGGTCACCGCGAGCGTCGCGCGTTGCGGCAGTCCGTCGATCAGCAAATGCGTCGAGCGTCGCCCGACCGCAGTGCTGCGCAAAGCCTCGACGAAGGCGGTGCCGAGCGGCGCATAATCGGCGATGCGCACGCCCCGCGCCGCCGCGAACAGCCGGCGCGCGGCCTTGTTGATCCTTTCGACTCGCTCGTCGCCATCGATCGCCAGCAATGCGGTCGGCGCGCCATCGACCAGCGCGCCGACGAAGCGCGTATGCGCGGCGCTCTCCGCCATGGCGCTGCGCAGCGTGCCGATCGCGGCGTCGAACGCCTGGCCCAGCTCGTCGAAGCCGCTGCCACGCCCGGTCTGCGCGAAGGACTGGGCGAGATCGCGCTGGTCGAGCGCCCCGACGAAGCGCGCGAGCTCGACATTGGTACGCCGCGCCAGCGACCAGATCGAAGCGCCCGCCCACACAGTCACGACGCCCATCACGATCGTGGTGACCGGCACGCGGCCGAGCGAGACGAGCCAGCCGAAGAGCAACACCGCTGCTGCGAACAAAGCGAGGCGGATGCTCAACTGGACGTCGAAGCGGCGGCTATAGGCCATGTTTTTCCATGCGCCGGTACAGAGTGCCGCGCGTCAGGCCGAGTTCGGCCGCCGCGTTGGAGATGTTGAAGGCGTGCTTCCTGAGCGCTTGCTCGACCAGCATCCGCTCGGCGCGATCGAGATTGAGGTCGGACGAGGCTGGCTCGACCGGTGCGGGGGCGGCCGGCGCAGGCCGCGCCAACGGGAAGTCGCTTGCCGAAAAGCGCTCGCCCTCGGCGAGGATCACCGCGCGCTCGGCGGCGTGGCGCAAGGCGCGGACGTTGCCCGGCCAGGCATAAGCGATGAGCTCGGCCAACAGCTCGGCCGGTAGCGCGCGCTGCGGCTTGGCATATTTGCGCGCATACAGATCGAGGAAATGCGCCAGCAGCACCGGGATGTCCTCGCGCCGCTCGCGCAAGGGCGGCAGCTCGATCTCGACCGTGTTGAGGCGGAACAGCAGATCCTGGCGAAACCGCGCTTCGTCGCCGAGCTGCGCGGGCGCGAGATTGGTCGCCGAGACGACGCGCACGTCGATCGGCACGGGCCGGTTGGCGCCGACCGGAGTCACCTGGCGCTGTTCGAGCGCGGTCAGCAATTTGGGCTGGAGGTGGAGCGGCAGATTGCCGACCTCGTCGAGGAACAACGTTCCGCCATCGGCCGCCTGCAGCCGCCCGACCCGGTCGGTGCGCGCATCGGTGAAGGCACCCTTCACATGGCCAAACAGTTCGGAATCGAACAGGCTTTCGGAGATCGCGCCGAGATCGACCGACACCATCACCCCGGCGGCGCGGCGCGACAGGCGGTGCAGCTCGCGCGCGACCAGTTCCTTGCCGGTGCCGTTCTCGCCGAGGATCAGCACGTTGGCGTCGGTCGGCGCGGCTTTCTCGATCAGCGACAGCACCCGCGCCATTGCCGGTGAGCCGCCGAGCAGCGGGGTTTCGCCGGGGATGCCGGCGATCGTCGCCATCTTGCCGCGCTCGACCGTCGTCGCACGGCGCGAGCTGCGTAACGCGGCGGCGGTGCGCACGGTCGCGAGCAGCCGGTCGTTCGACCACGGCTTGGACACGAAATCGGTCGCGCCGTGCTTCATCGCCGAGACCGCGACTTGCACGCCGCCATGCGCGGTGATCAGCACGACCACGGCATCGGGGTCACGCGCGAGCATCTTGCCGAGCCAGGCGAACCCCTCCGCGCCGTCGGTCGCGCCGCGCGCGAAATTGGCGTCGAGCAGGATCACGTCGGGCGAGTGCGTCGCCATCAGGTCGAGCGCGGCTTGCGGCGAGGACAAGGTTGCGACTTCGGCGAACAGCTCGCGCAGCAGCAGCCGCGCCGCGAGCAGGATGTCCTCATCGTCGTCGACCACGACGCATAGATCGTACGGCTTGGGTGGCATCGTCGTTCCTCTTCGACCCGGAAGTGACTGCCACCAATCAACTTGCGTGCCAATGCCCGCCAACGGACAGCCTTTCGTCCGAATTCGGACACTGTTCCAGCGGGCTATGACCCGCCAGATCGCGCAAAGCCCGGAAATCCGCCGGTTTCCAAAACTGGCACGGCGGCTGCAAGGCTTGGGGCAGAGACCGACACAGTGTCGATCCCGTCACAAGGACACGAACCATGTCAAACGTCATCGCCCGCATCCTCTTCGCCGGCGCCAGCCTGGTGCTCACCTGCACGCTGGCCTTCGCGTCGGCCGCCGCTCCCGTCGCGGCACCGGTCGCGCTGCACCACGTAGTCGCCACCGGCGCGTGATCCGCCATCACTGTCCGGACTTGGACACGAAGTGTCCGGATCCGGACAGTCCGCGCGACTTTCGAGCATGAGGCATATGTGACCGCAGAGAGCATCCCAACCCAGACCGGCGCCGCCATGGACCGCCGCGTCACGCGCAAGCGCGGCATCCCCAGGCGCCTGCGCTACGCCGCGATCGCGCTGGCGATCCTGCTCGTGGGCGCGATCGGCTGGTGGCTGCTGCCGTCGAGCGGATCGACCGACGTCGCCGCCGCCGATGTCGAGACCGGGCAAGTGTCGCGCGCGCCGTTCGCCGATTATCTTCCGGTCCGCGCGACGGTGGCGCCGGGGATCACGACCTTCGTCGGGACCCAGTCCGGCGGTCAGGTCGCCGCGCTATTGGTGCAGGACGGCACGCGCGTCGCCGCCGGCCAGCCGCTGGCGACGCTCGCCAATCCACAGCTCAAGCTCGACATCCTGTCGCGCGAGGCGGAGATTGCCGGGCGGCTCGGCGACGTGTCGGGACAGGATCTGACGCTCGAACGCAACCGCCTCGACCGCGCGAGCCAGACCGCGACGACGAGCTACGATTTGATCAAGGCGCGCCGCGACCTCTCGATCCGCCAGCAATTGCACGACCAGGGCTTCGTCTCGGACGCTGGCGTCGCCAGCTTCGCCGAGGAAGCCGCGTATCAGAAAAATCGGCTCGCGCAGCTGCAGTCCGGCAAGGCCTCGGAAGACCGCATCGCCGCGCTGCAGACCGCGCGCCTTTCGGATACGCGCGGCCGCCTGGTCGGCACGCTCAATGCGGTACAGGCCGGGCTCGACGCGCTGACGATCCGCGCGCCGGTCGCCGGGCGGCTGACCAATTTCACCATCCAGGCGGGGCAAATGCTCAAGGCGGGCGACCCGGCCGGGCAGATCGACAGCGAGAACAGCTGGAAGCTGATCGCCGATGTCGACGAATATTATCTCGGTCGCGTCGCCGTGGGGCAGACGGCGACGGGCGATGCCGGGCTCCGGCTCGTCGTCACCAAGGTGCTCCCCGCGGTCACCAACGCGCATTTCCGCATCGAACTGGGCTTTGCCGGCAATCCGCCTGCCGGGCTCAACCGCGGCCAGACGCTCGACGTCCGTATCACGCTCGGCAGCACGCGGCCGGCGCTGCTCGCCCCGGTCGGCGGCTGGCTCGACAGCGGCGGTGGCACCGCGGCGTTCGTGCTCGATGCGAGCGGCCACACCGCGCGTCGCCGCGCGATCAGGATCGGCCGCCGCAATCCCGAAACCGTCGAGATCCTCTCGGGCCTCGCCCCGGGCGAGCGCATCGTCACCTCCACCACCGCCGCCTATGACAAGGCCGGCATCCTCAACATCCGCTGAAGGACAGCCCGATGATCCGTCTTCAGAACATCCAGCGCACCTATGCCTCCGACGAAGTCGAGACGACCGCGCTCGCCGATATCGACCTGCACGTCGCACAGGGCGAATTCCTCGCCATCATGGGCCCGTCGGGCTGCGGCAAATCGACCCTGCTCAACATTCTCGGGACGGTCGACCGTCCGACGGGGGGCGCCTATCTGTTCGGCGACCGCGACCTCGCCACGCTGAACGAGGCCGCGCTCGCGCAGATGCGCGCCGAGACTTTGGGCTTCGTCTTCCAGTCGTTCAACCTGATCGACGAGCTGACGATCGCCGAGAATGTCGAGCTCGGCCTGACCTATCGCAAGAACGGCGCCGGGGATCGCAAGGGCCGCGTCGCCGCGGCGATGGACCGCGTCGGCATCTCGCACCGCGCGCGGCACTTTCCGCATCAATTGTCGGGCGGCCAGCAACAGCGCGCGGCGATCGCGCGCGCGATCGTCGGCAATCCGAAGCTGATCCTCGCCGACGAGCCGACCGGCAACCTCGATACCGAGAATGGCGCGCAAGTGATGGGCATCCTCGAATCGCTGAACGCCGAGGGCGCGACGATCGTGATGGTGACGCACTCTCCCGCCCATGCCGACGCCGCCGCGCGCCGCATCGACATGCTCGATGGCCGGATCGTCGCCTCCGTCGCTCGCGCGCTTTGAGGATCGACTCATGAACCGTTTCGACCTGCTCACTTTCTATCGCTCGCTCACGCGCCACAAATTGTACGCGGCGCTCAATATCGGCGGCCTCGCAGTCGGCATTGCCGTGTTCGTGGTGCTCGGCCTGTATGTCCGCTTCGAAACCAGCTTCGAACGCTGGCTGCCGCATCACGACCAGATCTATCTGGTCGAGAGCCTGCAACCCAACCGAGTCGACATCCGCCCGAGCCAGAACTCGCCGATGGCGCTGTGGAGCGCGGCCCGGCGCGATCTGCCGGCCGCGGTCGGGACGCGGCTGGGGTCCGAGACCGCGATCGTCCTCAAGGACGGCATCGGGGTGAAGGAGAAGCTCGCCCCGGTCGACGCGAGTTTCGCGGCGGTGTTCGACCTGCCGACCATCAGCGGCGATCTCAAGACTGCGCTGGCCGACCCCGCCGCGATCGTCCTGACGCAGACGACCGCGACCAAATATTTCGGCGATGCCAATCCGATCGGCCAGACGATGACGGTGACCTATCAGGGCGCGGCGCATGCCTATCGCGTCGCCGCGATCATCCGCGACCTGCCGCGCAACACCGATCTCGATTTCGGCATGCTCGCCCAGCTGGTGGTTCCGGAGGATCCGAAGGCGGAGAATTACCGGGAAACGCATCGCTGGAGCTATTTCCACGCACAGACCTATGTGCGGGCGGCGAGCGCGAGCGATGCCGAGCGGCTGCGCGTCCAGCTCGACGCGATCGCCGCCCGGCACGGCGCGGCCGAGACGCCCGACGACCCGACCTTCCAGCTCAAGGTGCAGCTCCAGCCGATCGCCGACCTGCATTTCGAGACGGCCGGCGCGAAACTCACGGTGACGACGCTCGGCATCGTCGGCTTGCTCACCCTGCTCATCGCGATCGTCAATTATGTGAACCTGGCCACGGCCCGCGCGGGGTTGCGCGCGCGCGAAGTGGCGATGCGCAAGGTGCTCGGCGCCAGTCGCGGCGTGCTGGCGCGCCATTATGTCGGCGAGGCGATCGCGACCGCGGCGATCGCCGGCGTGATCGGGCTGGCGCTGGCCGAAAGCGGGTTGCCGCTCGTCAATGCGGCCGGCGGGCTGACGCTGTCGATCGGCTATTTCGGCGCGGACGGCGTGGTGCTGCCGCTCGCGGCGCTGGTGCTGCTGATCGGGCTCGCTGCGGGCATCTACCCCGCGCTGGTGCTGTCGCGTTTCCCCGCCGCTGCCGTGCTCGCCTCGGCGCGCGCGCCGGGCGGCGGGCGCTGGGGCACTCGCGTCCGCGAGGCGCTCGTCGTGCTGCAGTTCGCGATCGCGATCGCCTTCATGATCGGCACCGGCGTGCTCGTCGCGCAGACCCAGCATGTCCGCTCGGCCGACCCGGGCTATAATCGCCAGGGGCTGCTGCTGATCCGCTCGTTCGGCAATACCAGCCTGAAGAGCGGCCAGCGCGATTCGCTGGTGCACCGTCTCCGCAGCGTCGCCGGCGTGCAGGCCGTGACGGTGGCCAATGGCGTGCCCGGCGGCGGCCTGTTCGGCGCGCAGACGAGCGTCGCGATTCCCGGCGTGCCGGGCGACGGACCGAACCTCGTCTTCTTCGAAATCTCGCCCGGCTTCTTCGAGACGATGGGCGGGCATCTGATCGCCGGGCGGATGTTCGATCCCGGACGCGCCGGCGACGTCAACGCCAATCTCGCCGACGAGGCCGGCGACGGATCGATCCCGTCGAACATGATCATCAACCGCTCCGCCCTGGCCACGCTTCACTTGGCCAGCCCCCAGGCCGCGATCGGCAAGACCGTGGGCGGCAAATATCCGCGCACGATCATCGGCGTGGTCGAGGACATGCGCTTCGACACGCCGCGCGCGCCGGTCCCGCCGACGCTGTACGATTTCCAGCTGCGCGACATGAACGCGCCGATCGCGATCGTGCGCTTCTCGGGCGACCCGAAGACGTTTCTCGCCGCGGCGCGCCAGGCATGGATACAACAGACGCCCGAAGTGCCGTTCGAAGCCTATACCGTGGTGAAGGCGCTCGACCGCTATTACGAGCGCGACGACCATGCCGCCCGGCTGTTCACGATCGGCGCGGCGCTGGCGGTGGCGATCGGCTGTGTCGGGCTGTGGGGGCTGGCATCGTTCAATACCGCGCGGCGGGTGAAGGAGATCGGCATCCGCAAGACGCTCGGCGCGTCCTCGTCGGACATCGTCAGGCTGCTGGTCGGGCAGTTCCTGCGCCCGGTGCTGATCGCCAATCTGTTCGCATGGCCGCTCGCCTATTTCGCGATGCGGACCTGGCTTGCGGGGTTCAACGACCGGATCGCGCTGTCGCCCTTGTTCTTCGTTGCCGCCACGATCCTGGCGCTGGCGATCGCGGTGCTGACCGTATTGGCGCAGTCGCTGCGCGCCGCCCGCTCGGCGCCGGCCTGGGCGTTGCGTCATGATTGAGCGCGCGCTGCTGCTCGGCGCGGCGTTGCTGGTCGCGACGCCGGCCTCGGCCGAGACGCTCAGCGAGGCGGTGCGCGCGGCCAAGGCGACCAACCCGACGCTCGCCGCGGCGCAAGCGCGCCAGGATGCTTTGGGCGAGACGGTCGCCCAGGCGCGCGCCGCCGGGCGGCTCACTGCCTCGGGCGACGTGGCGGGCGGCTATGATCGCTTCGCCTATGACAAAGGCGGCGTCGCCTCGGTCAATGCGACGCTGCCGATCTGGACCGGCGGTCGCGTATCGACGGCAGTGCGCGCCGCCAAGGCGGACGTCGCGGCCGGCGACCAGAATGTGCGCGACAGCGAGGCCGCGTTGCTGACCGACGTGATCGGCGTCTATGCCGAATTGCTGTACGACCAGCAGACCGTGGCGATCGCCGAGGCCGATATCGCCCTGCTCGAGCGGCAAGTGGCGGAGGCGAAGGCGCGCTTCACGCTCGGCACCTCTACGCGCACCGACGTGGCGCAGCTCGAGGCGCAGCAAGCCTCCGCGGTCGCCTCGCTGGCCGACGCCAATGCGACGCTGGCGACGACCTCGGCCCGCTATCGCGCGACGATCGGCCACGATCCGGGCACGCTCGAGCTTCCCGCGCGCCCGCTGCCGGCATTGCCCGGGACGCTCGACCAGGCGCACAGCCGCGCCATCGCCGACAACCCGCTGCTCCAGGCGAGCTTGCGCACCGCCGATGCCTCCGCCGCGCGGATCGCGGTCGCGCGCGCCAACCGCGCGCCGAGCGTCGCGCTGGGGGCGGGCTATGGCTATGCCGAGAGCGTCGCCGATGGCGGGGTCCACGGCGCTCCGCTGGCCAGCGCAGCGAGCATCGGACTGCACGTCCCGTTGCTCACCGGCGGCCTGGTCGCGTCGCAAGTGCGCCAGGCGAGCGCCGCGCACCGCGCCGACCTGTTCGACGCCGAAGCGCAATTGCGCGAGACGCTGCGCAGCGTGGACGCCGCCTGGGCCGCGCTCACCGGCGCGCGGGCACGGATCACGGCCGATACCGGTCGCGTTGCCGCAGCCGACCTGGCACTCAAGGGCGTGCGCGCCGAATATGCCTTTGGCCTGCGCACGACGCTCGACATCCTGGTCGCCGACGAAAGCCTGCGCTCGGCGCAGCTCGCGCTGGCCCGCGACCATAGCGCGGCGCTCGATGCCGAGGCGGCGGTGCTGCGCAGCACCGGCCGGCTGGACGAACGCGCCTTCACCGACCCGGCGACGTGACCTAGCCCGTGCGTCGCCCGGCGCGCTCGCCGCGACACCCCACTTCCGCGATCTGTGGTTTTTTTTGCGGTCGGACCGATCAGGCCTCCGGCTCGGCCACCCGCAGCATGGTGAGCGCGGCGCAGGCCATGACGATGGCAGCGAACGCCATCGTCCAGATCGGCTCCGACGGGAAGAACGCCTTCAGCACCGAGCCCATTACGGTTGCGACCAGCAATTGCGGGATGACGATGAAGACGTTGAACAGCCCCATATAGATGCCGAGCTTGGCTTGCGGCAGGCTCGAGGCGAGGATCGCATAGGGCATCGCCAGGATCGATGCCCAGGCGATGCCGACCCCCACTTCGCTGACGATCAGCAGCTTGGGGTCGCGAATGACGAAGAAGCTCGCAAATGCCAGCGCGCCGCACAGCAAGCACGCGACATGCGTCTTCACCTTGCCGATCCTCGCGGCAAGCCGCGGCAGGACGAGCAAGGCGACCAGTGCGGCAATGCCGTTATAGACCGCGAACAGCACGCCGACCCAATCCCCGCCGGCATTGTAGGCCGCGCTGGCCGGGTCGCTTGCCCCGAACATATATTGCGCGACGACCGGCGTGGTGAAGATCCACATGATGAACAAGGCCGACCAGCTGAAGAACTGCACCAGCGCAAGGCGTTTCATCACTGGCGGCATGGCGGCGAAATCGCCGACGATCAGGCTGAGCGCCAGGTCGGTCCGGCCGGCGCGGGCGAGCCGGATCGCCACGATGCACGCCACGCCATAAGCGACGAGCAACGCGCCGAGCAGATAGACTTCCTTCTGCAACGCAAGCACCGGAACCGCCACGATGATCAGGGCGCCGGCGATGACCCACGCAACGCTGCGGCCGAAACCATGGGTCGCCAGCGCCTGCGCCGACGCATCCGACGTCTGCGCGGCCTCAGGCTCGCCGAACGCGGCCATTTGCGCGGGGCTGTATTCCGTGGTGCGCCCGACCGTCCACAGCACCGCGAGCAACAAGGCCGCGGCGCCGAACCAGAAGCTGTAGCGGACCGTATCGGGCACGCCGCCCAGCGCCTCGGCCGACACGCCGAGATGCGCGAGCGCGAAGGGAAAGATCGAGCCGACCACCGCACCGGTGCCGATGAACGCGGTTTGCAGCGCATAGCCTGCAGTATGCTGGTCCTTGCGCAACATATCGCCGACGAACGCGCGAAACGGCTCCATCGAGACGTTGACCGAGGCATCGAGCACCCACAAAGTGAGCGCGGCGAGCCACAGCATTCCGGCCGCGGGCATGGCGAACAACGCGAGCGCGGCGAGCACCGCGCCGGCGAAGAAATAGGGGCGCCGCCGTCCGAACCGAGTCCAGGTGCGGTCGCTGTAATGGCCGATAATGGGCTGGACGAGCAGACCGGTGAGCGGTGCCGCGACCCACAGATAGGACAGATCGTCGAGCGACCCGCCGAGCGTCTGGAAGATGCGGCTCATATTCGCATTTTGCAGCGCGAAGCCGATCTGGATGCCGAAAAATCCGAAGCTGATATTCCACAGGCCAGCAAAGCCCTGCACCGGTTTTTCGCTCAAGATCCAGACCTCCCCTGCCCCGGCGTCGTTGATCGGCCGGGATTGCCCGGCATGCGTGCCGCCAAGCCCGGCCTAGCACAAGGCTGCATACGAATGCCGCACTTGCGCGCGGCGGCTTTCGCGCGGCATGACGCGGCAATGCCGACCACGACGCTCCATCGCCAGGGCCACGAACAGCGCCCGCTCGCGGTGATCGACGATTTCTGGCCCGATCCCGACATGCTGCGCGAGGATGCCGCCGCGCTGCGCATGGGGCAGATCGGGCCGCATTATCCCGGCGTGCGCGCCGCCGTACCGCCGCGCCTCGCCGAAACGATGCGCCGCAGGGTCGCCCCCTTGCTCGGCGAGCATTTCGGGCTCGATCCCGCGCCGGGCGTTTCGGAAGCCTATTATTCGCTCGTCACCACGCCGCCGGGGGAACTCGCGCCGATCCAGCGACTGCCGCATTTCGACGGGGTCGAGCCGCGTCGCATCGCGGTGCTGCTGTTTCTCGGCCAGGGTGCGCAGGGCGGCACCGCTTTCTACCGCCAGCGCGCAACCGGCTACGAAAGCGTCGACGCCGACCGGCTGAGCCGCTTCACCGCCGCGCTGGAGCAGGGCGTCCGGGCACACGGCATGCCCGAGCCGTCCTATATTGCGGGCGACACCGCGCTCTACGACCAGGTCGCGATCCAGCCGGGCGCGTTCAACCGCGCGCTCGTCTATCCCGGCAACACGCTGCACTGCGCCTATCTGCCGCCCGCGGTAACGCTGAGCACCGACCCGCTGCTCGGCCGGCTGACGCTCAACCTGTTCCTGTTCGACGACTGACGCTCACCCGCCGCTGCTCGCGCGCACCACCAGGCGCGTCGGCAGCGGCGCGGGCGGCTCGGTCTCGCCGCGCAGCCGGCCGAGCAAGGTCGCGACCAGCACCTCGCCCGCGTGCCGCGCATCCTGCGCCACGGTCGACAATGGCGGGCTGGTCAGCGACGCCGACGGAATGTCGTCGAACCCGACGATCGCGACATCGCCCGGCACGCTGCGCCCCGCCGCCGCGAGCGCACGCATCGCGCCGATCGCGATGCTGTCGCTCGCGGCGAAGATCGCGTCATAGGAGGCACCCCGGCGCACGAGCTCCTCGACCGCCTCCTGGCCCGCATCCTCGAGCGTGACGGCATCGACGCGAAGCGTGGCGTCGAGCGACAGCCCGGCTTCGGCCAGGGCAGCGCAATAGCCGCGATAGCGCTCCTCGATCTCGGGATAGCGGCTGTCGGCGGTGCCCAGGAACGCGATCCGCCGCCGCCCCTGGCCGATCAGATGCGCGGTCGCCTGCGCGCCACCGCCGCGATTGTCCGATCCGACGGTGATCGCCCCCGGACCGGTCCCGACCGCGCCCCAGCGCACGACGTGCGAGCCTTGCTCCGCCAGGTGATCGAGCCGCACGCGGTAGGTATCGTAATCGCCATATCCCAGCAGGATGATCCCATCGGCCTTGTGGCTGTCCTGATAGTCGACATGCCAGTCGCCAGAGAGCTGCTGGAACGAAATGAGCAGATCATACCCGGCTTTCGAACAGGCGCGGGTGATCGACCCCAGCATCGACAGGAAGAACGGGTTGATCGCACCATCCTCCTCCGCGGCTTCCTCGAAGAACAGCAAAGCCAAGGTGTTGGCGGCCTGGCTGCGCAGGCTCGAGGCATGTTTGTCGACCGCATAATTGAGCTTGCGCGCGATCGCCTCGATCCGTGCGCGAGTCTGCGGGTTGACGGTCTTCACGCCGCGCAGCGCGCGCGAGACGGTCGGCTGCGACACGCCGGCCAGCTGTGCGATATCGAGGGAGGTGGGACGTCGCGCCATGGCTTGCTACAGTCTTTGAAGGGCTCCCGCTCGCGGATACCGCGTCATGATCCGGCGCGGCGAGGCGACTTTCGAGAATACGTATGCCCGCCTCTTCTGGAAACCCCCCGTTCGAAATATAGCGACGTCAGGGCAATCGACGCAAAGTCAGGACGTCGACGAAACTGAAATTTTGAGGATGTGCGGGCTCGCCCCGCCTGAAGGGGAACGCCACCATGACCGATTTCGCGATGAACCGCGCCGCGTGCGCGGACGCGCCCGCGCGCCGTTTGACCCGCCAGCTGGCGCTGGGTCTGCGCGTCAGCAGCACCGCGCTCGCCGCTGCTTTGGTCATGCCGGGCGCCGCTTTTGCGCAGGACGCCGCGACCACGCCCAACGCCAATACGGCCGCCGCCGCGCAGATTGGCGCCACGGTCACGCAAGCCGACCCCGCGCCCGCGCCGGCCACGCCCGTCGAGGCGCCCGCATCGAGCGACGTGGCACCGGGCGGCGACATCGTCGTCACCGGCATCCGCGCCGGCCTCGAATCCTCGGCGCGGATCAAGCGCCAGTCGGTGCTGATCGTCGACTCTATCTCGGCCGAGGACGTCGGCAAGCTGCCCGACGTGTCGATCGCCGACTCGCTCGCGCGCCTCCCGG
>CAXTEO010000034.1:0-37359 GCA_964243205.1 uncultured Sphingomonas sp. | reverse complement strand
GGCCACGAGCCGAGGAAGGTGTAGACGTGGAACGGGACGAGCGGCATCCGCGCCACGCCCGCCGGAAAGGCGATGAACGAGCGGATCACCGGCAGCAGCCGCCCGATCAGCACCGCGGCATTGCCGAAGCGCGCGAAGAAGCGGTCGGCGGCGTCGAGCTCGCCCGGGCCCACCAGCACGTAGCGGCCCCAGCGCTCGGCGAGCGGGCGGCCGCCGCGCTTGCCGATCTCGTAACCGACGATCGAACCGAGATTGCAGCCGATCGCGCCGGCGGTGGCGGCGAGGAACAGCTCGAACCGCCCGGTCGAGACGAGATAGCCGGCGAACGGCATGATGATCTCGCTCGGCAGCGGGATGCAGGCGGATTCGATCGCCATCAGCAGCACGATGCCGAGATAGCCGCCGCCCGAAATGATGGCGATGGTGAAGCTGGCGAGGAGGCCGAGGATTTTTTCGATCATGGACGGGTGCTTTGCCGTGGGCCGGGGGCGGGGGCTAGGGGAAAGTTTGCCGGCGTCTTCCTCCCCTCCCTCTCCCCTCCCTGGAAGGGAGGGGCTGGGGGTGGGTCGGTATGGGGCTGCCGTTGCGCTCGACTACAGGCCGACCCGTCCCTTCCAGGGAGGGGGGAGGAAGCAGGTGGGCTCATCGGAAAACGCACGCACGCCTTCGACAAGCGCGGGACGAACCGGCTAGGGGTGTCGCCATGAACGAGTCCGACAAACGCCTCGCGGCGCTCGCCGCCGTCGCCGAGATCCGCGCCGGAATGATCGTCGGCCTCGGCACCGGCTCCACCGCCGCCTTCGCGATCGAAGCACTTGGCGAGCAGGTCCGCGCCGGCTTCGACGTCCGCGCCGTCGCCACCAGCCTCGCCACCGAGGCGCTGGCGCGCGCCGCCGGCATCGCGATCGTCAACCTCCCCGCCCGCGTCGATCTCACGATTGACGGCGCCGACGAGATCGACGCTGGGCTCAATGCGATCAAGGGCGCGGGTGGCGCGATGCTGCGCGAGAAGGTGGTCGCCGCGGCGAGCGCGCGCATGATCGTGATCGCCGACGGATCGAAGCGAGTCGCCGCGATCGGCGCCGCGCGAATCCCGGTCGAGATTCTGCCGTTCGCACGCGATTTCGTTGCCGCCCGACTCGAGACGCTGGGCGGCGCGCCGCGCCTGCGCGACGGATTCACCACCGACCAGGGCAATGTCGTCCTCGATTGTCGCTTTCCGCCGACGATCGACCACCGCGCCCTCGCCGTGGAAATCGCCGCGATTCCCGGCGCTTTGGGGCATGGCCTGTTTCTCGACGAGGTCGATGCGGCCTATATCGCGCGCGATGGCATCGTTACGCGGCTGGAACGCGCGCGCGGCAACGCCTAAGGCGCGCGAGTATCTTTCACCCCGGGGCAACCCGACCGACACGCGCGCGTTCAGCGACCACAATAGAAGGCAGATCCGCATGGCCGACATCGTATCCAACCCCGCAACCGCCCTGCACGAAGACGGCAGCCCCGAGCGGCTCGCGATCGACACGATCCGCACGCTGGCGATGGATGCGGTGCAGGCCGCAAATTCGGGCCACCCCGGCACGCCGATGGCGCTGGCGCCAGTCGGCCACACGATCTGGACCAAATTCCTGCGCTACGATCCCGAGACGCCGAACTGGCCCAATCGCGACCGTTTCGTGCTCTCGGTCGGCCATGCCTCAATGCTGCTCTATTCGCTGATCCATCTGGCCGGGATCGAGGAGATCGACCGCGACGGCAAGAAGACCGGCCACCCCGCGCTCAGCCTCGATGATCTCAAGGCGTTCCGCCAGCTCGGCTCGAAGACCCCGGGCCATCCCGAATATCGCCACACCACCGGCGTCGAGACGACCACCGGCCCGCTTGGTGCCGGCTGCAGCAATTCGGTCGGCATGGCGATCGCCGAGCGCTGGCTCGCCGCACGCTACAACAAGCCCGGTTTCACGCTGTTCGACCATGACGTCTACACGCTCGCCGGCGACGGCTGCATGATGGAGGGCGTCTCGGCCGAGGCGGCCTCGCTCGCCGGCCATCTCAAGCTCTCCAACCTGTGCTGGCTGTACGACAGCAACCATATCTCGATCGAAGGCGACACCGCGCTCGCGTTCGACGAGGATGTCGGCAAGCGCTTCGAGGCGTATGGCTGGAACGTCATCCATGTGAACGACGCCAATGACGTGGCGGCGCTCAGCGCCGCGCTCGACAGCTTCAAGGCGACCACCGACAAGCCGACCTTCATCGTCGTCCATTCGATCATCGGCTACGGTAGCCCGCGCGCCGGCACCGAAAAGGCGCATGGCGAGCCGCTCGGCGAAGAGAATATCCGCATCACCAAGCAAGCCTATGGCTGGCCCGAGGACGCCAAGTTCCTGGTGCCGGACGGCGTGGCCGCTGGGTTCAAGGGGGCGATGACCGATCACGGCGTGCCGCTCCGCACCGCGTGGGACGAGACCTTCGCCAAATATCATGCCGCCTTCCCCGAGCTCGCCGCCGAGCTCGACGCGATGTTCGCCGGCCAGCTCCCTGCCGGTTGGGAAGCCGCGTTGCCGAGCTACCCGGCCGACGCCAAGGGCGTGGCCAGCCGCGATTCGGGCGGCAAGGTGCTCAACGCGCTCGTCGCGCAAGTGCCGTGGCTGATCGGCGGTTCGGCCGATCTGTCGCCCTCGACCAAGACCGACATCAAGGGCGCGGCTTCGTTCGAGGCCGACAATTACGGCGGCACCAATTTCCACTTCGGCGTGCGCGAGCATGCGATGGGTGGCGTCGTCAACGGCATGGCGCTGTCCTATCTGCGCGCTTACGGCTCGACCTTCTTCGTCTTCACCGATTACATGCGCGCGCCGATCCGGCTGTCGGCGATCATGGAATTGGGCGCGATCTGGGTGTTCACGCACGATTCGATCGGCGTCGGCGAGGACGGCCCGACGCACCAGCCGATCGAGCATCTCGCGATGCTGCGCGCGACGCCCGGGCTCGACACGATCCGTCCCGGCGACGCCAACGAAGTGGCCTATGCCTGGAAGGGCGCGCTCGAGCATGACCGCGTGCCGACCGCTCTGGTGCTGTCGCGCCAGGCGCTGCCGACGATCGACCGCGAGAAATATGCCTCGGCCGAAGGCGTGCTCAAGGGCGGTTACGTGTTGGCCGATTCGCCCGATCCGCAAGTGATCCTCATCGCCACCGGCAGCGAGCTGTCGCTGGCGCTGGCGGCATATGAAAAGCTGGTGGCGGAGGGCAAGGCGGTGCGCGTCGTGTCGCTGCCGAGCTGGTATCGCTACGAATTGCAGGACGCGGCGTACAAGGAGAGCGTGCTGCCGAACGGCGTGCGTGCGCGCATCGCGATCGAAATGGGCGGCGAAGTCGGCTGGGACCGCTATGTCGGGCTCGACGGCCGCACGATCACCATGTCGACCTTCGGCGCCTCCGCGCCGCTCGCCAAGCTGCAGGACAAGTTCGGCTTCACACTCGACAATGTCGTCAAGGTGGCGACCGAATTGCTCGACAAGACGAGGTAACCAGCCATCCCCCCGTCATCCCCGCTTCCGCGGGGATAACGGGGGCGGGGACAGCATTCTAATCGCCCCTCGGGGTTGTTCGCGTAACCGCCGTGCCCAAATGCAGGACTACAAGGCGCGCATGACACAGATTTTCGGAGAAGCACGATGGGCCGTTTGAACGATCTCGCAGCATTGGGTCAGGCCGTGTGGCTGGACTTCGTCGATCGCAAGTTCCTCGCCGAGGGCGGCTTGCAGAAACTGGTCGACGAGGATGCGCTGACCGGCGTCACGTCGAACCCGTCGATCTTCGAAAAGGCGATGGGCCACGGCAACGCCTATGACGAAGAGCTCGCGGCCTACGACAAGACCAACCCCGATGCCTCGACCATGGCGCGCTACGAGCATCTCGCGATCCTCGACATCCAGGCCGCCGCCGACACGCTGCGCCCGGTCTATGACCGGCTCGGCTCGAAGGACGGCTATGTCAGCCTCGAAGTGTCGCCCTATCTCGCCAACGATACCGACGGCACGATCGCCGAGGCGCAGAAATTGTGGGCCGCGGTCGACCGCCCGAACCTGATGATCAAGATTCCCGGCACGCCTGCCGGCGTTCCCGCGATCGCCGCGACGATCGATGCCGGGATCAACGTCAACGTCACGCTGCTCTTCTCGCAGAGCGCCTATCAGGCGGTCGCCGAAGCCTATGTCTCGGGGCTGGAAGAGCGCGTCGCGCGCGGCGAGCCGATCGACCGCATCGCCAGCGTGGCGAGCTTCTTCGTCAGCCGGATCGATTCGAAGATCGACGACAAGATCGATGCCGGGGTCGGCGGCGACGAGGCCAAGGCGCTCAAGGGCAAGGTCGCGATCGCCAATGCGAAACTCGCTTACGCCTGGTTCGAGGAATTCACCGCGTCGTCGCGCTGGCAGGCGCTCGCCGCCAAGGGCGCACAAGTGCAGCGGCTGCTGTGGGCCTCGACCGGCACCAAGAACCCGGATTACCCCGACACGCTGTATCTCGACACGCTGATCGGCAAGGACACCGTCAACACCGTGCCGCCCAAGACGCTCGACGCGTTCCGCGAGCGCGGCACCGCGGCGGCGACGCTCGGGCAGAACGTGGCCGAGGCGCGGCAGGTTATCGCCGATGCCGAGCGGCTCGGCCTCGACCTCGATGGCGTGACCGACACGTTGGTCGAGGAAGGCGTCGCATCCTTTTCCAAGGCGTTCGACGATCTGCTCGGCGCGATCGCAGCCAAGCATCCGGCGCACGCCTGACCTATCTATTTGCTTCCCCGGCGAAGGCCGGGGCCCAGTCGCGAAGGTCGCGGTAACGCAGCGCTGCCGCCGCCATGATCGTCCCTCGACTGGGCCCCGGCCTTCGCCGGGGAAGTGTTTCAGCTTTTTGCTTGAAGGATTCGCCACATGAAGATCGGGATCATCGGCCTTGGCCGAATGGGCGGCAATATTTCGCGTCGCTTGATGCGCGCCGGCCACGAAACGGTTGTGTTCGACCGCAACGCCCCCGCGGTCGAGGGCCTCGTCGCCGATGGCGCGATCGGCGCGACCTCGCTCGAGGACATGCGCGACAAGCTCGGCCACCCCGGCATCTATTGGGTGATGCTCCCGGCCGGTGACCCGACCGAGCAGACGATCGCCACGATCGGCGGCTTCGACACCAAGGGCGACATCATCATCGATGGCGGCAACAGCTTCTACAAGGACGACATCCGCCGCGCGAAAGAGCTGGCCGACAAGGGCACGCTCTACGTCGACGTCGGCACCTCCGGCGGCGTCTGGGGCCTCGAGCGCGGCTATTGCATGATGGTCGGCGGCACCAAGGAAGCGGTCGATACGATCGACCCGATCCTGGCGGCACTGGCGCCCGGCATCGGTACCATCCCGCGCACCCCGGGCCGCACCGAGTCGGCGGGCGAGGACCCGCGTGCCGAACAAGGCTATATCCACGCCGGGCCCGCCGGTGCCGGCCACTTCGTCAAAATGGTCCACAACGGCATCGAATACGGCCTGATGCAGGCCTATGCCGAGGGCTTCGACATCCTCAAGGGCAAGTCGTCCGAGCACCTTCCCGAGGACGAGCGCTTCGACCTCAATCTGACCGACATCGCCGAAGTGTGGCGTCGCGGCAGCGTGATCTCGTCGTGGCTGCTCGATCTCACCGCGATCGGCCTCGCCAAGGATCAGATGCTCGAGCATTTCACCGGCAGCGTCGCGGATTCGGGTGAAGGCCAGTGGACGATCGACGCCGCGATGGAGGAGAAGGTGCCGGCCAACGTGCTGACCGCCGCGCTGTTCGCGCGCTATCGCAGCCGAGTCGACCATACGTTCGGCGACAAATTGCTGTCGGCAATGCGCTTCGGCTTTGGCGGCCATGTCGAGATGCCGCAGTGAGCCAGGGCGCGATCAAGCTGGTGGTGTCGGACGTCGACGGCACGCTGGTCGACGGCAAGAAGCAGCTCACGCCCGGCGTCAAAGCCGCCGTGGCGCGACTGCGTGAGGCTGGCGTGCAGTTCACGATCGTCAGCGCGCGGCCGCGTTCGGGGATGATGCCGATCGCCGATGCGCTCGCGATCGACGCGCCGATGGGTGCGTTCAACGGCGGGACCGTCTTTACCCGCGACGGCACGGTGACGTCGCAGCACTTCGTCGATCGCGCGGTTGTCGAGGGCGTGTTCGCCGTGGCGCACGGCGCGGCGGTCGACGCCTGGGTGTTCGCCGACGACCAATGGTATGCCAGCACCGACCAGGGCGCGCACGTCACGAGCGAGCGCGTTTCGTCGAACCAGGCGCCGGTGGTGCGGAGCGATTTCACCGATCTGTTCGACCGCGTCGACAAGATCACCTTCGTCAGCGACGATGCGGCATTGCTCGTGTCGCTCGCCGACAAGGCCAAGGCGTTCGCCGACACGGCGACGATCGTCCAGTCGCAGACCTATTATCTCGACGTTACCGCGCTTGCCGCCAACAAAGGCGACGGCGTCGTCGCGCTGTCGGCCACGCTCGGCGTGCCGCTCGGCGCGACTGCGGTATTCGGCGACCAGGCCAACGATCTGCCGATGTTCGCGCGCGCGTCCGTTTCCTACGCAATGGGGCAGGGGCCCGAGGCGGTCCGCGCCAAGGCGACGCATGTCGTTGCCGGCAACGACAAAGACGGCGTGGCGGAAGCGATCGGCGCGATCCTCGCTGGACGCTGATCGCGACATCGGCCACTTTGCCGGGACACGGCAAGGGGCGGACTATGCGGTATCTGGCGGCGGCGATCGGGGTGATGCTGGCGACGCCGCTGGCTGCCAGGACCTTCGATCTGCCCGCCACGCCGCAGACCGTCGCCTGGGGCCATTATGACGCGGCGTCCAAGCCCGTCCTGACGATCCAGTCGGGCGATACGGTGGTGGTCCACACGCTGCTGACCAACAGCCCGGCCGGGCTGGAGAAAGCAGGCGTCGCGCCGGGGGATGTCGAGCCGGCGCTGCGCGCAGTCTATGCCGGCGTGCCCGCTGCCGATCGCGGCCCCGGCGGGCACATCCTCACCGGCCCGATCGCGATCGCCGGTGCCGAACCCGGCGACACGCTCGAAATCCGCATCCTCAAGATCGATCTCGCGATTCCGTATGCGTATAATGCCTTTCGCTACGGCGCGGGGTTCCTGACCGACGATTTTCCGTATGCGCGGATGAAGATAGTCCCACTCGACAAGGCCGCGATGCTCGGCCGGTTCGCGCCCGGGATCGACGTTCCGCTCCACCCCTTCTTCGGCAGCATGGGCGTCGCACCGCCGCCCGCTTTCGGCCGGTACGACAGCGCACCGCCGACGATCAACGGCGGCAATATGGACGACAAGGCGCTGGTCGCCGGCACGATCTTGTTCCTGCCGGTCCATGCCAGCGGCGCGCTGTTCCAGGTCGGCGATGGCCATGCCGCGCAAGGCAATGGCGAAGTCGACATCACCGCGCTCGAGACGTCGCTCACCGGCACGCTGCAATTCATCCTGCACAAGGGCGACACGGCGCCCTATCCCCGCGCCGAGACGCCGACCCATTATATCGCGATGGGCTTCGACGACGATCTGTCGAATGCGACGCGCAAGGCGCTACGCAACATGATCGACTTTCTGGTGAGCGCGAAGGGCATGACGCGCGACGACGCCTATATGCTGGTCAGCGTGGCGGGCGATGTCGAAGTGACCGAGCTGGTCGATCGCAACAAGGGCGTGCACGTGATGCTGCCAAAGGCGCTGTTCAGCAAACGCTAGCCGCGGCCCGGCCACATCCGCTGGAGCTCCTTGGTACCGTCGAGCCATTGGTGCTTCAGCGCGCCCGCGACATGCAGGCCGACCAGCGCATAGACGGCATAAGCGATGATCTCGTGCGCCGCGCCGAAGCCGTCATGCACCGCCTTCTTGGTGCCGGGATCGAGCGCCATGATGAACCCGAGCCGCGGCCATTGGAATAGCCCGTAGAGGAACATCGGGTGGCTTGCCGCATCCTTGTAGGCGGAATCCATGATCCAGCCGGTCAGCGGCATCGCGAACAGGATCGCATACAGTCCCCAATGTACGACGTGCGACGCGCCGACTTCCCACTTGGCGTAGCCGCGCGGCAAGGGTGGCGGGCGATGCCCGAAGCGCCACAGGATGCGCAGGACCGCAAGGCCCAGGATGGTGATGCCGATCGACTTGTGCAGGTCGATCGCCGGACGCACTTGTGCGTCGGCCAGGTTGGGCCACGTCCACGCCAGCGCGACGTTGGTGAGGATCAGCAGCGCCACCACCCAGTGCAGCACCATGGCAACTTTGCTGTAGCGTCGAATCAAAGCGAGCTCCGTTGCGAAGTGTTCGCATCTAGCCTAGCGGGCACTCTCCGCTCGCGCCAGTCGCGTCAGTCCATGTTCATCCTCGATTGGTACCGCTGCCGCAATGACCTCGCTTGCCGAAACGCTGGTCGCCGAGTCGCCACGGCTGACTCCGCGGCGCATCCCGCTGCCCAGCAAACTGATCGGCGCGATCGGGCCGGTGTTGTTTCTGGCGCTGACCGTCCAGGCCTTTCTGCGGCAGGGGCTGGCGGTGTGGTCGATCGGGATCGCCTATATCCTGTACGACACCGCATTGCTGGCGTTCACCGCTTGGAACATCCGCGATTTACGCCAGACGCCGCAACCGGCGCCGGTGACTTCGCCGAGCTTCGGCGTGATCGTCGCGGCGCATAACGAGGCGGGCGTGATCGGCGCGGCGATCGACCGGCTCGCCGGGCAGGCGTCGCCGCCCGACCTCATCCTGATCGCCGATGACGGGTCGAGCGACGGCACCGCCGAAGTGCTCGCGCGGCGGTACGGCCTCGCGGTGCCGCCGCTCGGCACGATGACCGAACCGTCCGCCATCCTGCCGTCGCTGCGCTGGCTGCGGTTGCGCCACGGCGGCAAGGCGCGCGCGCTCAACGCGGCGATGCTGCAGGTCGAGACCGAAGTGGTGCTGACGGTCGATGCCGATACCTTGCTCGAGCCCGGCGCGATCGCCGCGATGCGCGCGGCGTTCGCCGCCGAGCCGACTTTGGTCGCGGCGACCGGCGTGCTCGCGCCGATCTGCGGGCCCGATCTGCAGGGACGCTTCTTCGAGTGGTTCCAGACCTACGAATATGTCCGCAACTTCCTGTCGCGCCATGCCTGGGAGCGGCTCGACAGCTTGCTGTTGATCTCGGGCGCGTTCGCCGCGTTTCGCCGCGACGCGGTGGTCGAGGTCGGCGGGTTCGATCCCGATTGCATGGTCGAGGATTACGAGCTGATCCACCGGCTCTACCGCCACGCGGCCGATCGCGGGCGCGACTGGAAGATCCGGGTCGTCGGCGGCGCGCTCGCGCGGACCGATGCGCCGGCCAGCCCGCTGGCCTTCCTGCGCCAGCGGCGGCGCTGGTTCGGCGGTTTCCTCCAGACGCAGCATTGGAATCGCGACATGGTCGGTGCGCGCCGTTTCGGCTGGCTCGGCACCGCGATGCTGCCGGTCAAGGCGCTCGACACGTTGCAGCCGATCTACGGTCTGGCCGCCTTCACGATCCTGATCGTCCTGGTGCTCGGCGGACACTTCACCCTCGCCGTGCCGATCCTGCTCGTCATGCTGACCAAGATCGCGATCGACCTCAGCTTCCATCTCTGGTCGCTCGGCATCTACAAGAAATGGACTGGGCAGCGCGACGGGCTGGCGCTGTTCCCGGCGCTCATCGCCGCGATCCTCGAGCCGTTCAGCTTCCAGTTGCTGCGCCATGCCGGCGCGGTGTGGGGCTGGCACGCGTTTCTCACCGGGCGCGAGAGCTGGGGCCGGCAGCGGCGCACCGCTATCGTCGCGCCGGCCGAGTGAGGCTGGGGTTCCGCAGCGCGCGCCAGGCTGATAGTCCCGCACGAAACGGGAGCGGTAGGCGATGGCAGGTCTTTGGTTCGAGCAATTGCAGGTCGGGCAGACCTTCGCGCATGCGATCCGGCGGACGGTGACCGAGACCGACAATCTGCTCTTCTCGACACTGACGCATAATCCGGCGCAGCTTCACCTCGACGCCGAATATATGAAGACGAGCGACTATGGGCGTATCATCGTCAATTCGACCTTCACGCTCGGGCTGATGGTCGGCGTGTCGGTCGGCGACACGACGCTCGGTACGGCGATCGCCAATCTGGGGTGGGACGAGGTACGCTTCCCCGCGCCGGTGTTTATCGGCGACACGCTGCGGATCGAGACCGAGGTCGCCGAATTGCGCGATTCGAAATCGCGGCCCGATGCGGGGATCGTGACCTTCCTCCATCGCGCCTACAACCAGCGCGACGAACTGGTCGCGACGTGCAAGCGCTCGGGGCTGCAACGCAGGCAGCCGGCATGACCGCCTTGCGCTCCTGGCTGTTCATTCCCGGCGACAGCGAGAAGAAGCTCGGCAAGGTCGATGCGTGCGGCGCCGACGCCGTGATCCTCGATCTCGAGGATTCGGTCGCGACCGGCAACAAGGTGGCGGGGCGCGCGCTGGTGGCGGCCTTTCTCGGCGAGCGGCCGCGTGCGCGCAGCAGCCAAATGTGGGTGCGCGTCAATCCGTTCGACAGCGGCCTGTTGCTCGACGATCTGGTCGCGGTGGTCGGGGCGGCGCCCGATGGGATCATGTTGCCGAAGTGCGAAGGACCGCGGGATATCGCCGCGCTGTCGCACTATCTCGACGCGCTGGAGGCGCAGGCGGGGGTAGCGCGAGGATCGATCAGGATCGTGCCGGTGGCGACCGAGACTGCTGCCGCGCCGTTCACGCTCGGCGATTATGCCGGGGCCGGGCTCGACCGTTTGCTCGGGCTGACCTGGGGGGCGGAGGATCTTTCGGCGGCGGTGGGGGCGAGCACCAATCTCGATCCCGCTGGCGGGTGGGCGCTGACCTATCGGCTGGTGCGCTCGCTGACCTTGCTCGGCGCCAAGGCGGCGGGGGTGCAGGCGATTGATACATTGTACGTCGATTTTCGCGACGAAGCGGGCTTGCGCGCCAGTTCGCGCGCGGCGCGGGCGGAGGGGTTTACCGGTCGGCTCGCGATCCATCCGGCGCAAGTGGCGGCGATCAACGAAAGCTTCCTGCCGTCGGCGGACGAAGTCATGTTGGCGGAACGGATCGTCGCTGCCTTTGCCGCGGCGGACGGGGCGGGGACGGTCGGGCTCGACGGACGGAGGAGCGACTGGCCGCATCTGAAGCAGGCGCAGGCGCTACTGGCTTTGGCGGCTGCCTACGCGAAGTAGCGCTCGCTCGGCGGCTATCCCGCCCCCGCTACCGCGAGCGGGTCGCTGAAGCGCCGCCGCTTGGCGTCGATATCGGCACGCGCGCGTTCGATCGCTTCGACTTCGGTCGCCTCGAGCAAGGCGTCGATCACGCGGCCGAGATGCTCCCACATCGCATTGCGCGCGCGCGCCGGGTCCCCCGAGGCGAGCGCGTCGACGATGCGCAAATGCTCGGACTTGCGCGGCGCGACGCCGGCGGCGCGGACCTTTTCGGTCAGCAATTTATATTGGGGCGAGCGGCTGCGCGTGTCCCACAGCATGGCGACCGTCATTTCCAGCGCGCTGTTGCCGGTGGCGCGTGCGATTTCGAGATGGAATTCGCGGTCGGAAATCTCGGCGGTCACCAAATCGGCATTCTCCATCTCGTCGACCAGCACGTGCAGCCGCGCGATCCGCTCGGGCTCGATCTGCGCCGCTGCGAGCCCGGCGACTTGCGTTTCGATCAGCCGGCGCGCCTCGAGCAGTTCGAACCCACCGACATCGGTCTCGCTCGGTACGCCGCCCGCCGGCAGCAGCGCCGCGACATAGACGCCCGAATTGGTGCGCACCTCGACCATGCCGTCGACTTCGAGCGCGATGATCGCCTCGCGCACCGTCGGGCGCGACACTTTGTACTGCAGCGCGAGGTCGCGTTCCGAGGGAAGCCGGTCGCCGATCGCATAGCGTCCGCTCGCCAAAGCGGCGCGGACGTCGGAGGCGACACGTTCATAAAGCCTGGCAACGCGGCGCGGGTGGTCAGTCATGGCGCAATCGTGTCCCAACCGCGCGCGGAGCGCAACAGCGACCATCGTCGAAGCAGTCCAGCCTCACTGGCCAATCTGGCCTGACCACTATGGACAGGGTCTGGCGAGGCGGCTAGCATCGGGCTCGAGTAGCGGAGAGGGAAGCATCGTGAAAATCCGGGACGCGCGCGTCATCGTCACATCGCCTGGGCGCAATTTCGTGACGCTCAAGATCGAGACGGACGAAGGCGTCTACGGCATCGGCGATGCCACGCTGAATGGCCGCGAGCTTTCGGTCGCTTCCTATCTCACCGACCATGTCTGCCCGCTGCTGATCGGCCGCGATGCGCGCCAGATCGAGGATATCTGGCAATTGCTCTATCGTGGCGCCTATTGGCGGCGCGGGCCGGTGACGATGCGTGCGATCGCCGCGGTCGACGTGGCCTTGTGGGACATCAAGGGCAAGGCGCTCAACACGCCGCTCTACAATCTGCTCGGTGGCCGCAGCCGCGATGCGATCATGGTCTATGGCCATGCCAATGGGCGCGACATACCCGAGACGGTCGATGCGGTCGGCAAATATATCGACCTCGGTTACAAGGCGATCCGCGCGCAGGCTGGCGTCCCCGGGATCAAGGATGCCTATGGCGTCGGGCGCGGGACGATGTTCTACGAGCCGGCCGATGCGGCGCTTGCCAGCGTGACCGGCTGGGATACGCGCAAGGCGCTCAATTTCGTGCCCAAGCTGTTCGACACGCTGCGGTCGAAATTCGGCTTCGACCATCATCTGCTGCATGACGGGCACCATCGCTACACGCCGCAGGAGGCCGCCAATCTCGGCAAGATGCTCGAGCCGTACCAGCTCTTCTGGCTCGAGGATGCGACGCCGGCCGAGAACCAGGAAGCGTTCAAGCTGATCCGCCAGCACACCGTGACTCCGCTCGCGGTCGGCGAGATCTTCAACACGATCTGGGACTGCAAGGACCTCATCCAGAACCAGCTGATCGACTATATCCGCACCACCATTGTCGGCGCGGGCGGCGTGACGCACCTGCGCCGCATCGCCGATCTGGCGGCGCTCTACCAGATCCGCACCGGCTGCCACGGCGCGACCGATTTGTCGCCGGTGACGATGGGGACCGCGCTGCATTTCGACACCTGGGTGCCCAATTTCGGTATCCAGGAATATATGCGGCATTCGCCCGAGACCGATGAAGTGTTCCCGCACGATTACAGCTTCAAAGCGGGTCACCTCTATTGCGGCGAGGCGCCTGGCCACGGCGTCGATATCGACGAGAAGCTCGCGGCGAAATATCCGTACGATCCGCGTCAGCTGCCGGTCGCGCGGCTGGAAGACGGCACGATGTGGAACTGGTGAGCGTGAAGATCCGCCATCTCCGCTGGTGGATCGTCGCGCTGATCTGCATCGGCACGATCGCGAATTATCTCGCACGCAATTCGCTCGGCGTGCTCGCGCCGCAGCTGAAGGCGACCTTCGCGATGTCGACGCAGCAATACAGCTATGTCGTCGGCGCGTTCCAGCTGGCCTATACCGTGATGCAGCCGGTGGCGGGCTATATCGTCGATCATTTCGGGCTGCGGGCGGGGTTCGCCGTGTTCGGCGTGGCGTGGTCGGCAGCGAACATGTTGAGCGCGCTCGCCGGTGGCTGGTTGAGCCTGGCCTTCTTCCGCGCCTTGCTCGGCGCGAGCGAGGCGGCGGCGATCCCGTCGGGGATGAAGGCGATCGCCGAATGGTTTCCGGCGCGCGAGCGCTCGGTCGCGACCGGCTGGTTCAATGCGGGCACGTCGCTCGGCGCGCTGATCGCGCCGCCGATCGTGGTGGCGGTGACCTTGTGGGGCGACTGGCGGCTCGCCTTTATCGTCACCGGCGCGGTCGGGCTGGTGTGGGCGGGGGCGTGGTACGCTTTCTATCGTTCGCCGAACGAACACCCGGCGATCACGCCCGACGAGCAAGCGATGATCGCGCAAGATCGTCCCAAGGTGCCGGCGCGCCGGGCGAGCGCGAACGAGATTCTCGGCAGCGCGAAATTCTGGGTGATCGCCGTGCCGCGCTTCCTCGCCGAGCCGGCGTGGCAGACGTTCAGCTTCTGGATCCCGCTCTACCTCGCCACCGAGCGCGGGATGGACCTCAAGCAGATCGCCTTGTTCGCGTGGCTGCCTTTTCTCGCGGCCGATCTCGGCGGGGTGCTGGGCGGGTATCTCTCGCCCTTCTTCATGCAGCATTTCCGGATGCGGCTGATCCCGTCGCGCGTGCTCGGTATTTCGCTTGCGGCAGTGCTGATGATCGCGCCGGGCTGTATCGGTCTTGCCGCCAGCCCGTACACCGCGATCGCGCTGTTCTGCATCGGCGGCTTCGCGCACCAGATGATCTCGGTGCTGATCAACACGCTGTCGGCCGACGTGTTCACGCCCGAGGAAGTCGGCACCGCCAACGGTTTCGTCGGGCAGGCCGGGTGGATCGGGGGCCTCCTCTTTTCGCTGCTGATCGGCCAGTTGGCCGACAGCATCGGCTATGCGCCCTTGTTCGGCGCGCTCGCGGTGTTCGACCTGATCGGGGCGGCGGTGCTGATCGTCTTCGTCAGCCGCCTGACCTTACCGGAAGCGCCTAACGCAAGGGATTCGGCATGAGACGCGCCACCATCGCCAACCCGCCGCTGTTCGCGCTGACCGAGCGTGCGGCCGGGCGGATCACGCTCACCGCCGACACCGGCGCGGTGGCGCATCTGTTCGTGCTCGAAGACGATATCGTCCGCCTGCTGCTGCTCGCCGACGGCACGGTGACGAGCCCGCCGAGCTGGGCGATCGCCGCCGGTGCCGAGGACATCGCCGAGCCGGGCCGCGACCGGATGGACGTAACGGGCTTCACCTGTCCGAAGCCTGCGGTCGAGGCGGCGGACGGGAAGCTGATCGTCGCCACCGCGCGGATCCGCGTCACGATCGTGCTGCACGGCCTGCACTGCAGATGGGAGCAGCATGACGGTGCCACGTGGCAGCCGATGGCGGCCGACCGCCCGACGCAAGCCTATAACTTCGGCTGGTGGGACGGCCGCGCGCACCATTATCTCGAACGCCGCGCCGGCGACCGGCATTATGCGCTGGGCGAGCGCGCCGGGGCGATGGACCGCACCGGGCGTCGCTTCCGCCTCACCAATCTCGACCCGATGGGCTATGACGCCGAGCAAAGCGACCCGCTCTACAAGGCGATCCCCTATGTGCTGGTCGCCGATGCCGCCGGGCGCTGCCACGGCGAATTCCACGACACGCTCGCGCGCGTGAGCTATGATTTCGGGCGCGAGCTCGACAATTATCACGGCCCCTATCGCCACATCGTCGCCGATCACGGCGATGTCGATGTGTGGATGATCGCCGGCCCCGATCCGCTCGCGGTGACCAGGCGCTTCACCTGGCTGACGGGGCGTCCCGCGCTGATGCCGGCCTGGTCGCTCGGCTATTCGGGCTCGACCATGACCTATACCGACGCGCCCGACGCGGCGGTGCAGATGCAGAGCTTCACCGCCAAGCTCGCCGAGCATGACATTGGCTGCACCTCGTTCCATCTGTCGTCGGGCTACACTTCGATCGGCGACAAGCGTTACGTGTTCCACTGGAACCGCGACAAGTTTCCCGACCCTGCCGCGTTCGTGAAAAGCTATGCTGACGCTGGCGTCCGGCTGGTGCCCAACATCAAGCCGGCGATGCTGCTCGACCATCCGCTGATCGACGCGGTGCGCGACGGCGGCCTGCTGATCGCCGACCAGTCGGGTGAGGAGACTCAGGCACAATTCTGGGATGCGCCAGGCGTCTATCTCGACTTCACCAACCCCGCGACCGCGACTTGGTGGAAAGGGCAGGTGACGACTGCGCTGCTCGAACAGGGCATCGAAGCGACGTGGAACGACAATAACGAATATGAAGTGTGGGACGCGCGCGCCCGCGTCCACGGTTTCGGCACCCCCCGCGCGGCGGCGGAGATGCTGCCGCTCCAGCCGCTGCTGATGATGCGCGCGTCGCGCGCGGCGCAGATCGCGCATGCGCCCGGGCGGCGGCCCTATGTGGTGACGCGATCGGGCATGGCAGGGTTGCAGCGTTATGCGCAGACTTGGTCGGGCGACAATCGCACCGAGTGGAAGACGCTGCGCTACAATCTCAAGATGGGACTGGGACTCGCGCTGTCGGGGATTTCCAACAGCGGGCACGATCTCGGCGGCTTCGCCGGCCCGCCGCCCGATGCCGAATTGCTGCTGCGCTGGGTCCAGGCGGGCGTACTGATGCCGCGCTTCAGTATCCATAGCTGGAACGACGATCGCAGCGTCAACGAGCCGTGGATGCACGCCGATGCGCTCCCCGCGATCCAGCGGCTGATGGCGCTGCGCCAGACGTTGCTGCCGTTCTTCGGCGATCTGCTGCTGCGCTATTCACGGGATTTCGAGCCGATCGTGCGGCCGGTCTGGCTCGATCATCCCGACGACGCCGCTGCCTGGATCGACGGCGACGACCATCTGATCGGTCGTGACGTGCTTGCCGCGATCGTGGTCGAACAGGGTGCGGCGACGCGCAGCGTGCGCTTGCCGGGGCAGGACGATTGGTATGACGTGTGGACCGGAGCGCATTACGCCGGTGGCACGACCGTGGCGGTGCGCGCGCCGATCGACGGGCCACCGCCGCTGTTCGCGCGCGCAGGCTCGGCCATGCTGGTCGATCTCGCGCGCGGCGGCTTCACCCCGGCGCCGATCGAGCGCGGCGTGTGGCTGTTCCCGCCCGTCGGCACGGGCGCTTTCGCGTGGAGCGCGTACGAGGATGACGAGACGCGCGGCGCGCCGCGCGTGTGGAGAATCGCGGGCGACTGCACTGCCGATGCGATCACGCTGCACGTGACCGCGAGCGATGCGCTGCCGCTGACGATCGTCCTGCCGCACGGCGAGACTCGCGCGCTGCGCGTGACGGGCGGCGTGCAGGCGACGAGCGAGCGCGATGCTGGTCGCCGGTCGGTCACGGTCGTGCCGACCGGCGACCCGGACGCTTAGCGAAAGTCCAGGCGAAGCGCGCGCTTGCCAGCGGTGGGCTCGCCCTTCCGCGGCGCGGGATCGCATGGCATGGCCGTGCGATGACCCAGCCGAAGATCCTGATCGATGCCGACGCTTGTCCGGTGAAGGACGAAATCTACCGCGTCGCCTATCGCCTCGACGTGCCGGTCACCGTGGTGAGCAACGCGCATTTCCGCGTTCCGCAGCACCCGCTCATCACCCGCGTGGTGGTCGATGCTGGGTTCGACGCCGCCGACGACTGGATCGCCGAACATGCCGATGCCGCGGCGGTGGTGGTGACCGCCGACATCCTGCTCGCCGACCGTTGCCTCAAGGTCGGCGCGACGGTGCTGTCGCCGACCGGCAAGCCGTTCACCAGCAGCTCGATCGGCAATGCAATCGCGGTGCGCGCGATCATGGCCGATCTGCGCGCCGGTGGCGATGCGATCGGCGGGCCGAAGCCCTTCGGCAAGGAGGACCGGTCGCGCTTTCTGTCGGCGCTCGATCTCGCGCTGGCGCGGTTGCTACGGGGGCGGGCTACCTAGCGCAACGAAGCGAACGCTTCCCCGGCGAAGGCCGGGGCCCAGAAGTGAGGGCCTAGGTAACGAAGCGCGCCGTCCGCATTCGCCCGTCTCGCGCCTGGGCCCCGGCCTTCGCCGGGGAAGCAGTTCCGGTTTCCCTCAATATTTCACCGTGCCGCGCACCCCGAAATAGCGCTGCGCATCGCGCGGCACTTGCAGGCGCTGGTACGAGGTCGCGTTCACGCCGTCGCCGGCCGGCGTGATGAAGCTGACATAATATTTGTCGGTCAGGTTCTTGCCGATCAGGCTCAGCTCGAACTTGCCGTCCTTGGTGGCAAGCGTGATGTTCGCATCGACCAGCGCATAGGGCGCCTGCTGCGCCAGCGGGGTCTGGTCGAGGTCGAAATTGATCCGGCTCGAATAGCTCACTTGCGAGCCGAGCCGGACATTGAACGGCAGATCGTCGGTGAACGGCAAGCGCCAGTCGGCGCCGAGGTTGAACTTGTGCTTCGGCGCGAACGGCAGCGGCTTGCCATTGTGCGCGAGGCACGTGGCGAGCTGTGCCGCGGTGAGCGTCGCCGCATTGCACGAGAAGGCGCGGATCGTGCCCTCGTTATAGGTATAGCCGCCGTTGAGCGTGAAATGATCGGTGGCGCGCGCGCTGAAATCGGCCTCGAACCCGCGCGAACGCACGCGGCCGGCATTTGTCAGCGTGACGAAGGTCTGCCCGCCTTGCGTGACGAAGCTGTTCGCCTGGAAATTCTCGAGCACCTGGCTGTAGAGCGCGGCGTTCAAAGTCAGACGGCGGTCGAAGAATTTCGATTTGATACCGAGCTCGAAGGCGTTGCTCGTCTCCGGGCTGATCGGCGCGGTGTTGTTCGCCGTCATCGAATAGAAGACGTTGAGCGCCGGGCCCTTATAGCCGCGCGAATAGGTGCCATATGCCATCAGGTCGGGAGTCGCCTGATATTGCAGCCCGGCCTTGCCCGACCAGCCATTGGCGCTGGTCGATTGCGCCGACGTGAAGGCGCCCTGGATGCCGGGACGCAGCGTCGCATCGGCGACCGATACGGTGCGCGCGAAGCTGTAGGACACGGTATCGTGCGTGTAGCGCAGGCCGCCGATCAGTTTCAGGTGATCGACCGCTTCCCACGTCGCTTGCGCAAAGCCCGCCTGGCTGCGGAACTTGGTGTTCCACGCGGCCGGACCCGAGCTCGTCACGAAATTGCTGGTGGTCGGCGCGGTGCTGCACGGGCGGAAGCCGGTCGAATCGATCGCCTGCACCGAGGAGGCGCAGAAGCTGTCCGAGCGCGTGAAGGTGTCGTCCTCGTCGGTCCACCAGAAGAAGCCGCCGGCGACATATTCGAAGCGGCGCCCCCCGGGCGACGCGATGCGGATTTCCTGGCTATATTGCTTGAAGTTGAGCGCGCCGTCGTCGCGCTGGTCGATGTTCTGCGTCGCGCCCGGCGTGCCCGGCGACGTTACCGCGACATATTGCCCCGATTGCGAGCCGAAATCGCCGTCGCGCAGCTGGCGGTTCTTCCAGTTGCGGAAGGCGGTGATCGAGGTCAGCGTATAATCGCCGAGCTTGTAATCGAGCGTGCCCGAGACGCCGGTATTGGTGTCGGTCGTGCCCGGCGTGAAGTTGTTGTTGAGGCTGCGATTGCCGTAGCGTGGCACCACCGGGCGCTGCTGCGGCAGGAAGATGTTGGTGAACTGCGCACCGGGGATGAACGTACCGAGGATATCGCCGCAGCAATCGTCCTTCTCGTGGCTGTAATCGGCGGCGAGGTTGAGCGTGAGATCGCCGAACTCGCCCTTCAGCTTGCCCTTGACGCCGAATTTCTCGTAGCCGTTGACCCACGTGTTGTTGAACACGTTCTTCGCATTGCCGTCGTAATTGCCGTAATAGCCGCTGAGCAGGGCGCCCACGTCATTGCCGAGCGGCCCCGAGACCGTGGCGCTCGCGCGATATTCGGCGCGGTCGTAATACGCGGCGGAGGCTTCGGCCTGGAAGGTCTTGGTCGGCGCGCGCGTGATGATGTTGAGCGCGCCGGCCGAGGCGTTCTTGCCGAACAAGGTGCCTTGCGGGCCGCGCAGCACTTCGATCCGGTCGAGGTCGGCGAATTCCTGCGTCGCCATGCCCGAGCGGCCGTAGACGACGCCGTCGATGATCGTCGATACGCTCGGCTCGGCCCCGGAGGCGAAGGATTGCGTGCCGAGGCCGCGGATCGCGATCGTCGAATTGACGTTCGCCGTGCCACGCTTGAAGGTCAGCGAAGGGACGACCTTGTCGAGCGTCTCGGTGCTGTTGATGTTCTGCGCACGCAAAGCGTCGCCGCTGACGACGGTGATTGCGACCGGCACGGTCTGGAGGTTTTCCGAGCGGCGCTGCGCGGTGACGACGATGTCGCCAGTGTCGGCTGCGGCCTGGGTTTCGAGTGGGGTTTCGGACGTGGTAGTCTGCGCTGCGGCCGCAACGGGCGCCAGCGTGAACATGGTCGCCAGCGCCAATATGCTCGCATTGCTCTGCAAAATACTCATCGATCCCCTCCAAGCGGGCTCTTCGGCCTCGCTGCAGCGGTTTGACCACATGCGTGCGCGGAAAGTCAAGTGGTCAGGCCATTTTGTGACCACATTGCCACGGAGGAATGGGAAGGGCGCGGTGGTGCCTCGTGACCGCCAGCGAGACGATTACACAACGCTTGACTACGCGCGAAATCGTATTCGGTCGATTGTTTCAGTAATGACTGCGTGAATCTTACTAAGATTAACGCTGCAGTATAAATACGGTTATTCTCTTTTGTATTTCAATTTATCGCGGAATTCGGCGGAAATTCGCCAGAATATCGTTACGGTTTTGAAATTTGCTTATATTCACTGTATATTTACTGTATTAACGAAATCATCTTTGGTCGGTTAACCATGATCTGCAATGATCTGGGACCGGCGTGATGGACGAACTTTTCATCGGCAGTGCAATTTGCGAAGTTACTACGGGCGGTGAGATCCTGCTGCCGCGACGCTTCTATGAAACGTCGCGGTTGCGCTCGATCGACGAATTTCTCTTCGTCGGGCTGCACGAGGAATCGCCGTGCCTCGTCGCGTTCGACCGCATGCACGCGATGCAGCGCCAGTTCGAAGTCGCCGAACGGCTGGCGAGATCGCCTGGCAGCGCGCTGGACCATCATCGCTTGCGCCGCGTTTACGGTTTCGTCGACGAAGCGCCGATCGCGCTCGACGGAATGATGCTGTTGCCCCCGCTGATGCGCGCGCGGGGCGGGATCGGGGCGAACGCGCTGCTGGTCGCGACGGGCGCGCGCTTCGAAATATGGGATCTCAGCTACGTGCTCGAGCATGGCCCGTCCGATCTCATCACGCTCGCAACGCTGTTGCGGCTCAGTCAAATCGGAAGTGAGGTCGTCAATGTCGCTGCTGTGTCATCTGCTGGGCCATGTTCCGGCGCTCGCCATCCAGCGCAACCAGGGTTTTGCGTTCAGCCGGTGCTTGCGGTGCTCCCGCGACATGATCCGGTCGGAGGCCGTTCCGCAGCATGACTGGAAGCGCGTGCCGGTCGGCTTTCGTGTGAAGCGAGCCGGCGACGGTGCGCATACACCGCGCGCGATCACGCGATCGCTGCGATCGCGCACGCATTCGGGAGCGGGGGACTTGCTACGGATCGGCGCGGCCGCGGCCGTGTGGGGAACGCGCGATGCGCTCCGCACGCGGCCGGAGCGGCGGGTGCGCGTCTTGCGGCTGACGATGGCGTAACGTCAGGCAGCTTGCTCCAAATCCGCGTTCAAGCATCACCACCGGTATAGCGTGCGAATTCCTCGCTGTAGCGCTTGGTGATCAGCGCTTGCTCTGCGGGATCGATGTCCTGCGCCAGTTCGAGGAACCACGTGCCCTCCTCCGAATAGACGTGATGCGCGACCGCGCCGCGAATATGTTCGAGCTTGTCGAGATAATCCTCGCTCATCGGATCGAGCCGTTCGAGCAGGCCCATCTCCATCTTGGCGGCCGCCTGCTCCTGATAGGCGAGTTCGGCATGGCCGACTTGTTTGTCGGCGGCGAGGGCGGGATAGATCGCCGCTTCCTCGGCGATCGCATGGCCGGTGAGGATCAGCGCCAAATCCTTCTGCGCCGATCGGCGCGCGTCGGAGCTGGTCGCGGCCTTGACCGCCGCGAACCGGTTCTCGATCTCGCGATGATGGTCGAGGATCTGGGACAACCAGTCTCCCGAGGTCGCGGCAGCCTCGGCCTTCGCCCGCGCCTTTGCGCGCGCGGCTTCGCTTTCAGGTGGGGTGATGGCGGCGATGGCTTTGTCGAGCAAGGACATGGTGGCGGCTCCCAGTAGATCGGTCCTGATCTAAACCGGTCGCGACATCCCCCGTTCCGTCGTGCCTCTCGATCGAGCGCGAAAATACGCATGATTTCGATCAATCTATTGCCGTGGCGCCCGCCCATATTGGCGGGACCGAATCCGGCCCTTCGTCCGTTGGGGCGCTCTGATGCAAGACGGGGCACCCTTCATGATGGCACAGCAGCCTTGAACGCGTCCGACGTTGCCGGCTGGCTCGCGCCCACCGCCACGATGATTGCGGCGGTGATGACTGCCGCCAATCTCAACACGCGCGTCACCGGCTGGGGTTTCGTCGTTTTTGCGATCGGCTCGGTCGCCTGGGTAATTGTTGCGGTAGGGACCGGGCAGCAGAATCTGTTGTGGGCCAATGGGTTTCTAACGCTGATCAATCTTGTGGGGATCTGGCGCTGGCTCGGGCGCCAGGCGCGGTATGAGGATGGCAGCCAGGCGGCGAGCTCGCGCAGTGCCGCGGCGCGGGTGCCGACGCTCTTCTCGATCGGGTCGATCGCCGGCGCGACGCTCAAGGGGCGGGGCGGCGTGACGCTCGGCACGATCGTCGACGGGATGATGCGCTGCGCCGATTCCGAGCTCGCTTATGTCGTGGTGAGCGAAGGCGGCGTCGGCGGGGTGGGCGAGCGGTTGCGCGCGCTCCGCCCCGAAGAACTGCATTTTTCGGAAGACGGCCCGTCGTGCACGCTCGACGCGACCGAACTCGCGCGACGACCGGAACTCGCGCAGGGCGCCTGGCCCGTCTCGATCGACGCTTTGGAGATGCCCCATGTTGCTCGCTGACAACGGCCCGGCCGTCGCCACCGCGCGCCAGACCCCGGCCGATGTCGCGATCGGCATCGTCGCGGCCAGGCTGGCCGAGGCACTGGTGCGCGGCGATGTGTTGTACATTGCGACCGACGAGCAACGCGCCGAGGCGGTGGCGTGCGCCTTGCGCTGCGCCGCGCCCGATGCGGTGGTGATCCACAGCCCGTCGAGCGATGCCTTGCCGGGCGATACCGCGCCGGCCTCGCCGAACAATGTCGGCCGGCGCGTCGCGGCATTGCGGAGCGTCCGAATTGCCTTGGGGACGGACAAGCGCACGGCCTTCGTCACCACGGCAGAGGCCGCGGCCTCGGCCTATCCGCTGCCGGCCGCATTCGATCATGCGCCGCCGACGCTGACGATCGGCGACGCGATCGACATGGAAGCGCTTGCCGCGACGCTCGCCGAGATCGGCTATGTCGCCGACGACCGAGTCGACGAACCCGGCGAGATGGCGCTGCGCGGGCAAGTGATCGACCTGTTCCCGGCCGACGCCGCCATGCCGGTGCGGATCGAGATCGTCGACGACGCGATCGGCGCGATCCGGCTGTACGATCCGGTGTCGCAACTCGGCACCGAAGCGATCGACCGGATCCAGATCGGGCGCGTCACCGAGCCGGCGCTGGGCGCGGACTGGGTGTCGCTGTTCGACCATGTGAGCGGCGCCGCGGTGGCGATCGACCCGGGTGCGATCGCGCGGCGGGACCGGTATGTCTGGCTGGCGCGCAATGCGGCGAAAGCGCGCGGGATCGATGCACTGCCGATCGTCGATGCGAAACGCTGGGCGGCGGCGTTGAGCGGGCGCGCTGCGATCGACCTTGCGGGAGATGGCGAGCAGCCGGTGCCGCGCTTCGTCGAAGGCAAGGCGCCGGGCCGGGCGTTCGCGCGGTTCGCCAAGGCGGTTCAGGCCGAGGGCGACCGGCTCGTGCTGCTGGGCGCGGCGCGCGACTTGCGCTTCCTCGGACCGCGCCTCGCCAAGGCGCAAAGCGTGGACTTCACCGCGGTCGACAGTTGGGCGGAGATTGCCGGACTGGCCGATGGCGTGGCGGCGATGCTGGAAATGCCGGTCGACCATGGCTGGCAGGCGCCTGGCCTGACGGTCGTCGTAGCAGCCGACCTGCTCGGCAGCCGCGTGCAGGCGGCAAGCGCGGCGTCCGATGCGGCCACCGCCCTGCGCGGCGACATGGGCGATATCCGGATCGGCGACGTGGTGGTGCACGAGGATTTCGGCATCGGCCTCGTCGCCGGGATCGCGCCGGTCGGTGTCGATGACGGCGCGGGCGATGCGATCGTGCTCGAATATGCGGGCGCGGCGCGGCGGCTGGTACCGGTCGAGGATGCCGACCGCATCTGGCGCTACGGCGCGGATCAGGATGCGGTGACGCTCGACAAGCTTGACGGATCGAGCTGGGAGAAAAGGCGCGGCGCGATCGACGCGGCGATCGCCGAGAGCGCGCGCGGGCTGACTGAACTCGCGGCCGAGCGCGCGCGCAAGACGGCCGTCATACTCGAGCCCGAAATTGCCGCCTATGAGCGCTTCTCGGCCGGGTTCGCGTTCACCGAAACCCCGGATCAGGGGCGCGCGATCGCCGCGACGCGCGACGATCTCGCTTCGGGCAAGCCGATGGACCGGCTCGTCGTCGGCGATGTCGGTTACGGCAAGACCGAGGTCGCGCTGCGCGCTGCGGCGCTCGCCGCGCTTGCGGGCAAGCAAGTGGTGATCGCCGCGCCGACCACCGTGCTGGTGCGCCAGCATCTCGATGTGTTCGGTAAGCGCTTCGCCGACACCGGGCTGCAGGTTGCCGGCCTGTCGCGCCTGTCCAGTCCGGCCGAGAAGAAGGCGGTCAAGGCGGGGCTCGCCGACGGGTCGATCGCGATCGTGGTTGGCACCGGTGCGGTCGCCGCCAGGGGGATCGCGTACAAAGATCTTGGCCTCGTAGTGATCGACGAGGAGCAACGCTTCGGCGCGGCCGACAAGGCCAAGTTGCGCGGGCTCAACCCCGACGGCCACGTGCTGACGCTGACCGCGACGCCGATCCCGCGCACGCTGCAGAGCGCGCTGGTCGGGCTGCAGCAGGTGTCGGTGATCGCCACGCCGCCGGCCCGGCGCCAGCCGATCCGGACCAGCGTCGGCAGCTTCGATCCCGTGCTGATCCGCACCGCCTTGCTGCGCGAGCGCGAGCGTGGCGGACAGAGCTTTCTCGTCGTCTCGCGGATCGAGGACATGGCCGCGATGGCGGAACGGCTCGCCACGCTCGTGCCCGATCTGAGCGTCAGGCAAGCGCATGGCAAAATGGCCGCGGCCGAAATCGATGCGGCGATGGTCGGCTTCGCCAATGGCGATGGCGATGTGCTGCTGGCGACCAACATCGTCGAGGCGGGATTGGATGTCCCGCGCGCGAACACGATGATCGTCTGGCGCGCCGATCGCTTCGGCCTGTCGCAGCTTCACCAGTTGCGCGGTCGTGTCGGGCGCGGCGGCAGGCGCGGGCAGATCCTGCTGCTGACCGATCCCGAGACCAAGGTCGCCGATGCGACGCTCAAGCGACTGAAGACGCTCGAGGCGCTCGACCGGCTCGGCGCGGGCTTCGCGATCAGCGCGCGCGATCTCGACATGCGCGGCGCGGGCGATCTGCTGGGCGATGCGCAGGCCGGGCACATGAAATTGATCGGCGTCGATCTGTATCAATATCTGCTCGAAGCCGCGCTCCGCACGGCGCGCGGCGAACATGTCGAGCGTTGGACGCCCGAACTGCATCTGGGCGTGGCGGGCAATCTGCCCGACGACTGGATCCCCGAGCCCGACGTGCGTGTGGCCCTCTACGGGCGCTTGTCGCGGCTGAGCGAGATGCACGCGCTCGATGCGTTCGAGGCCGAGCTGGAGGATCGTTTCGGCGCACTGCCCGCGGCGGCGCAGGCGTTGCTGGCGGTCTCGCGCTTGCGGGTGCTGGCACGCAGCGCGCGAATCGCCCGGGTCGATGCAGGGCCGGCGGCGATCGCGCTGACGCCACGCGCCGATTTCCGTGGCGATGCTTCGGGTGCGGGGTTGGAAACGAAGGGCGATCGCTTGCTGTTGCGCGAGGCGACCGACGCCGCCGCGGACCGGCTCGCGCGGCTCGAATCGCTGTTCGAGGCGCTGACGGTCGAGACCTGACCTCCGCCTCGCCGTCCCCGCGCATCCTGGCCGGGCTCGCGGAACTTCGGCCCGTCTCGCCGATTGTGCCTGCAACAACAGGAGAGCGATTCGTGACCATGACCCTTCAGGATCTTGCCGCTGCAATGCGCAAGATCGACTTCACCATGCTGACGACGGTGGCGGCAGATGGCGGCTTGGCGTCGCGTCCGATGAGCAACAATGCGGACGTCGATTATGACGGCGACAGCTGGTTCTTCGCGCTCGAGGACACGCTGACGGTCACCGAAATCAAGGCCAATCGCAAGGTCGGGCTGACGCTACACGGCAATGCCAGCTTGCTCGGCAAGCCGCCTTTGTTCATCGCGGCGGCAGGCGAGGCTGAACTGATCCGCGACAAGCAAGTGTTCGCCGAGCATTGGAATACCGATCTGGAGCGCTGGTTCGAGCAAGGCGTGGATACGCCGGGGCTGGTGCTGATCAAGGTGCATGCCGAGCGGCTGCATTACTGGAATGGCGAGGATCAAGGCGAGGTTCGGCCGTAAGGCGCGCCGTGTCGGGAAGACGGCGGGTGTCGGATTACCGCCGCCCGCTCCCCTCTGCCGCAAGCTGATCATGCGCCACGCGCTGGAGCGCCCCGGCCTGTGCCGGCGACAGGCCCAGCTCGTCGGCGGCGCGCTCGTCCTTGCCGAGCACGAGCGGATCGACCCCGGTGATCCGCCCGAACACGACCAAGGCCTCGAGATAATAGCCGGCGACGCTGGCGTGATATTGGTCGTAGCTCCACAGATCGAGCCGCCCGTACGGCACCCCGTCATAGGGATTGGCGTCGGCCACGCCCGTCGCGATCGCACGGTTCCACGCTTCGCCGACCGGCAGGATCCCGACGCTGCCCGGCGTTCGCGCGCGCGCGTGGTTGGCGGCCGCGCGCAGGTCGAGCGCCATCGCGGTGACCGGGCGCCCGTACCAATGCCCCTTGGGACGATAGGTCTCGTCGGCGCGCGTCCAGGTCGCCATCAATTCGATCTGCACCGCCGGATTGTACCCGCGAAAAAGGCTAGCCAGCCGCGGCACGTCGCGCAGATAGCCACTGGCGTCGCCGGGCCGGTCGCGGTCGAGCGTGCTCAGTTCTTGCAACACGACGACGTCCCAGGGACGCTCGAACAGCTGCCGCCGCTCGTCATAATGGAAGCCGAGCGTCTTGCCGCCCTGCGTCTCCAGGCTGACGCTGTAATTCAGGCCGGCTTGCTCGGTGAACGCCTTGAACAGCGCGGGCACGCCGCCATAGCCATCGCGGTTGAGGTCGATCACGCTGTTCGCATGCCAGTTGCGCAGCGCCGAATGCGCGCCCTGCGTGAAGCTGTTGCCGATGAACAGGATCGTGCGCGAACGCGGCTGTGCGGTGGCGGGGGCGGCCATCAGCAGCGCGAGCATTGTTGCGATGTTCAACGCAAGTTTCATGAATATCCTTCGACGCCCGAGGCGAGCGCGCCACCTATTGGCAATGTCGCCGCCGACTGCAACCACGTGGCTCGCATCAGGCGGTGGTGGGAAGCGTGGCGGTTTTTCCGATGCTTGGCCTTGCCAGCCGGGAGCTTCTGCCCGAAACGGTCGTTTGAGATCGCGAACGCGCCCCACACCGGCGACGCGCGATGAAAGGCCAGACATGAACAGCACGCAACTCGAAGGCGCAGGGCAGGACCTCGGCGGGAACATCAAGGAAGCCGCCGGCAATATCACCGGCGACCAGACGCTCGAAGGTAAGGGAATCGCCGATCAGGTCGTCGGCAATGCCAAACAAGTCGCCGGCGCGGCGATCGATGCCGTATCCAACCCCGGTCCGCTGGTCGACAAGGCGCGCAGCTTTGCGCGTCAGCGGCCTTACGCCACGGCGGCATTGGTCGGGGTGCTCGGTCTGGCGCTCATCAACACGCTTCGTGGCAAGTAACGCCATCGACATCGTCACCGCGCGGCAAGCGCGCGGTGACACGCGCGTCGCGTCGGTCGACCGGCGCAGCGACGTGCGCGAGATCGATCGGCTCGTTCCCTCGGGGCTGATCGAGCAATGGGCGATGCACTTGCGGCGCGAGCGTTCGCGCGCGGTTGATTCGCTCTGGCTGATCGACAATGGCTTTTCGCTGCACGACGGGCGCGACGGCGTTCCCACCGCCGACGCGACGGCGCGCCACCGCGGCGAATTGCAGGCGACCGTCGCCGAGGTGAGCCAGTTGCTCGCGCAATATGACGCGCTCAACCTGCGCCGGCCGGCAGAGGACCTCGCTTAAGTAGACGCGGTTCGCGATCGCTTATTGTGCAGTGCAGCATAAATCCCCATTTAGGGTGTGCACATCCGGCATCGGGCGGGGTGAACCGACGAGGCCTGTATGCGGCGCATTTCCGACACGCTTGCGCGACTGGCGGCATATCAGCAGCCCGCCGGCTTCGGCGCGGCGCCGGCCGGTCGGCTGACCGCGTTCGAAGGTTTCGGGAGCAATCCCGGCGCGCTCGGCGCGTATACGTACGTGCCGCCCGGTCTTGCAGCGGGCGCGGCGCTGGTGGTGGTGTTGCACGGCTGCACCCAGAACGCGGCGGGATATGACCTCGGAACTGGATGGTCGATGCTCGCCGACCAGGGTGGTTTCGCCTTGCTCTTCCCCGAACAGCGCCGCGCCAATAACGGCAATCTGTGCTTCAACTGGTTCGATCCGGCCGACATTGCGCGGACCGGGGGCGAAGCGCAGTCGATCGCGCAGATGGTCGAGACGCTGGCCGCCGCGCATGCGATCGATCGCGCGAAGGTCTTCGTCACCGGCCTGTCCGCGGGCGGGGCGATGACGGCGGTGATGCTCGCTACCTATCCCGATCTGTTCGCCGCCGGCGCGATCATCGGTGGGCTGCCATATGGCTGCGCGGCGACCGTGCCGCAGGCGCTCGACCGGATGCGTGGCCATGGTGGCCCGAGCGACGCCGATGCCGCGGCGGCGGTGCGGCGCGCGCGTGGCGATGCGACGGCTTCGCCCGCCGTGTCGATCTGGCAGGGCAGCGCCGACATGACGGTCGTGCCGGTCAATGCCGATCGCCTTGCCGCGCAATGGCGCGGCGTGCACGGCCTGAGCGCTGCGCCGACCGAGACCGAACGGGGCGCGAACTGGGAACACCGCGTCTGGCGCGACGATGCCGGTCGCGCCGCGGTCGAGCAGTGGAGTGTCGCCGGCATGGGGCACGGTGTGCCGATCGATGCGACGCATCTGGGGCAGGCCGGGCCATACATGCTCGATGTCGGGCTTTCGAGCACGCAAGCGATCGCGGCCGGCTGGGGGCTGGTCGCCGCTGCGCCGGTGGTGAAACCGGTCGCGAGCGATCGACCGACCCGCCCGTTTCCGAACCCGGCGAGCGGCGTCCAGGACATGATCGAAGCCGCGCTACGGTCTTCAGGCCTGCTGCGCTAGCCGCTGCCGGCCGGGCGCTCAATGCGCCCCGTTGAGCATCCCGAATACCTGCTCGTACGCGCCGTTCCGCTCCGCATCGCGCAGCAGGCCGACGCGCGCGACGAGGTTTTCCGGCCCCTCGGGATGCGCCTTCAAATTCGCCATCGTCTCGGCGATATAGGCGTCGAGCGGCATCGAATTGGGGTTTTCGGCATGCCCCGGCATCAGATCGGTGGCGACCGCGGGCGGTGCGATCTCGATCACCGCGACGTTCGTGTCGCGCAATTGGTGGCGGAGCGACTGGCTGTACGAATGGATCGCCGCCTTGGTCGCGGAGTAAGTCGGCGTCGCGGCGAGCGGGACGAAGGCCAGACCCGACGAGACCGTCATGATCGTCGCGGACGGTCGTGCCTTAAGATGCGGCAGCAGCGCGGCGATGAGCCGGATCGGGCCCAGCAGATTGGTCGCGATCGTCGCCTCCGCGTCGGTCAGGTCGACCGGATCGGCGGTCAGGTCCTCGGCGATCATGATACCGGCATTGTTGATGACGACGTCGAGCGCGGGGAAGCGCGCAGTAATGTCGCCGGCAAAGCTGCGAATCGCGTCCGCATCGGCAATGTCGAGCACCGCGGTCTCCATCCCGGGATTGGCGGTCGCGACCTCTTGCAACGCGGCAGCGCGGCGGCCGGCGATGATGACGACATTGCCCTCGGCCTGCAGCGCCTCGGCGAGCGCGCGGCCGATGCCCGAGCCGCCGCCGGTGATCAGGATGGTGTTGCCGGAGATGTTCATCGGGTCGGTCCTTTCGGGGTTTCGTTGAGTCGAGACTGGCTCTACGACCGACACGCACCAACGGAAAGTAGGCACCCGAACGTGCGGTACTTACCAAGAGGAAACCATGGCTGTCATCGATCACACCGCCTATCCCACCGACCTCGATCCGCGCGTCGAGGCGCTCGTCACCGATGTGATCGGCCGCGTCGCCGACAAATGGACGATGGTGGTGCTCGAAGTGCTGACCGAGCATGGCGAGTTGCGCTTCACCCGCATCGCCGCGCTGGCCGAGGGGATCAGCCAGAAGATGCTGACTCAGACGCTGCGCCATATGGAGCGCGACGGGCTGGTGATCCGCACCGTCCATCCGGTCGTGCCGCCCAAGGTCGAATATCGCCTGACCGATCTCGGTTTCAGCCTGGCCGAGGCGTTTTGCGGGGTGTGGATCTGGGCGGCGACCAATCTCGAGCGGATCGACGGCGCACGCCAGGCGTTCGATACGCGATGACACCCAGCATGTCTTGCCCGGTCCGCTCGCCTACGCCTGATCCACGCGCCGCGTGACGTTCTTCGAAAGCCTGCTGGCGCTGCTCTTCGCCGCGATCGTCGCGCTCCAGGTGTCGCGGCGGCTGAGCCTGCCCTATCCGGCGATGCTGGCGCTGGCCGGCGTGGTGGTCGCGTTCATCCCGGGCGCGCCGATGATCGGGATCGACCCAAGTACCGCGCTCGCTCTGTTCATCGCGCCCGTCCTGCTCGATGCCGCGTTCGATTTTCCGCTCGATGCGGCGCAGAAATTGTGGCGCCCACTCGCCATTCTCGCGGTCGGGGCGATCCTGCTGACGACCGCGACGGTGGCGTGGATCGGCGTCGCTTATGTCGGCCTCCCGCTCGCCGCGGCGGTCGCGCTCGGCGCGATCGTCGCGCCGCCCGATGCGGCGGCGGCGACCGCGGTGCTCGGCTCGGTGTCGCTGCCGCGGCGGACGATCGCGGTGCTGAAAGGCGAAAGCCTGTTCAACGACGCGACCGCGCTGCTGCTGTTCGGCGCGGCGCTGGCGGTGCAGGCGAGCGGTGGCTTCGGCACCGGCGTCGCGGCGCGGCTCGCGCTGGCCGCACCGGGCGGGATCGCGTTTGGCATCGCCGCCGCCTTCGTGATCCGATGGCTCGGTTCGTTCGTCGTGGGAACGCTCGGCGGCAATATCCTGCAATTCATCAACGCCTTCGGGGTGTGGATCATCGCCGAGCATCTGCATCTGTCGCCGGTGCTCGCGGTGGTCGGCTGCGCGATGACGATCGCGCGCACCGGCGGCAGCGGGTCGCCGCGCACGCGCGTCCACAATTTCGCGGTGTGGGCGACGGTCGTGTTCCTGCTCAACGTGCTGGCGTTCCTGCTGATGGGGATGCAGGCGCGGCTCATCGTCGGGCGGATGACGACGGTACATCTGTGGGACTCGCTTGGCGTCGCAAGCGTGGTGATCCTGGCGGTGGTCGTTTCGCGGATCGTGCTGGTGATGGCGTGGAACGTGCTGGCGAAGCGCTTCGCCGGCATCCGCGGCGATCTGCCCGCGCCGAGCGTCGCGCAAGGCGTGTTCGTCTCGTGGTGCGGCATGCGCGGTCTGCTCACTTTGGCGACGGCCTTCGCCTTGCCGTCGAATTTCCCGCAGCGCGACGTCGTGGTGCTGACCGCCTTTGCGGTCGTGCTGGTGACCCTCATCCTCCAGGGCATGACCTTGCGACCGCTGATCCGCTGGCTGGGGCTCGACACGGTCGACGATCCCGAGCGCGAACTGAGCGAGGCACGGCGTGACCTGGCGACGGCGGGGGCCGCGGCATTGGCGCCCCTCCAGGGGCACGATGCCGCGGCGTTGCGCCTTGCTTACGTGGTGCGCGGCACCGATCGCGAAGCGGCGTATCGCGATGCGGGGTTGGCCGCGGTCAAGGCCGAGCGCGAACGGTTGCAGGCGCTGCGCGACGACGGCGCCTTGAGCGACGATAGCTATTATCGGCTGCAGGAAGAAATCGACTGGCGCGAGCTGTCGCTGCTGCCCGACGGCGAGCGCCGCATCGAGGAAAGCTGATCCATCGTCATCCTGTACCGTTCGACTCGTTTGACCGAGCGCGCCGCGCGTGGGACTATCGCTCATCCTCTTGATAGGGCGGCTTCATGATCGGTCTCGCGTTCGTCATCGGCATCGTCGCAGGTTTGCGCGCGATGCTCGCCCCCGCCGCCATTTCCTGGGCCGCGGCGCAACGCGGCCTGGCGCTCGAGGGAAGCTGGCTTGCGTTTCTCGGGTGGCGCTTCACGCCGTGGATCCTGTCGCTGCTCGCGCTCGGCGAACTCGTTACCGATCAATTGCCCGCCACGCCGAGCCGCAAGGTTCCGGCGCAGTTCGGCGCACGTCTGGTGACCGGCGCCCTGTCGGGCGCTGCCATCGGGATCGGGGCCGGCTCGCTTTTGGTCGGGCTGGTGCTGGGCCTGGTCGGCGCGGTGGTCGGCACTTATGGCGGCGCCGCGGTGCGTGCGCAGCTCGCCAAGGCGTTCGGGCGCGATACGCCGGCGGCGCTGATCGAGGATGCGGTCGCGATCGCTGCCGCGGCTTGGGTGTTGCTGGCGCTGTGACGCGCAGCTTCGATGCGATCATTGTCGGGGCAGGGCAGGCGGGGCCACCGCTTGCCGGCCGGCTGACCGCGGCCGGGATGACGGTCGCGCTGGTCGAGCGCAAGCTGGTCGGCGGCACGTGCGTCAATACCGGGTGCATGCCGACCAAGACGTTGGTCGCCAGCGCCTATGCCGCGCACCTCGCGCGGCGCGCGACCGATTTCGGCGTGCGGGTCGGGCCGGTCGGGATCGACATGCCGGCGGTCGCGGCGCGCGCGCATGCGGTAACGCTAAAGGCACGCGGCGGCAACGAGCACTGGCTCGAGACGATGGAGCGGCTGACCTTCCTGCGCGGCCATGCGCGCCTGACCGGACCGGACACGCTGAGCGTCGACGGCGAGACGCTGCGCGCGCCGCGCATCTTCCTCAACGTCGGCGGCCGCGCGGCGGTGCCCGACATGCCCGGCGTCGGCGACGTGCCGCATCTCGACAATACCGACATGGTCGCGCTGGCGGAGGTGCCGGCGCATCTGGTGGTGGTGGGCGGCAGCTATATCGGGCTTGAATTCGCGCAGATGTACCGCCGTTTCGGTGCGGCGGTGACGGTGGTCGAGCGCGCCGACCGGCTGATCGCGCACGAGGATTCCGACATTTCCGACGCGGTGCGGGGCATTTTGGAGGATGAAGGCATTGCGGTGCGCACCGGCGCCAATTGCATCGGCTTTGCCGCACATGATGCAGGCGTCGCCGTCTCGGTCGATTGCCGCGAGGGCGCACCGAGGGTCGTCGGCAGCCATGTTTTGCTTGCGGTCGGGCGGCGACCCAATACCCACGATCTCGGGCTCGACGCGGCGGGGGTGAAGACCGACGCGCGCGGCTATATCATCGTCGATGACGGCTTGCAGACCAATGTGCCCGGCATCTGGGCGCTGGGCGATTGCAACGGGCGCGGCGCCTTCACCCACACCGCGTACAATGATTTCGAGATCGTCGCCGCCAACCTGCTCGACGGCGCAGCGCGCAAGGTCAGCGCGCGCATTCCCGGCTACGCGCTGTATATCGATCCGCCGCTCGGCCGGGTCGGGATGACGCAGACGCAGGCAGCGGCGACCGGCCGCCCGATTCTGGTCTCGGTCCGCCCGATGACGCGCGTCGGTCGCGCGATCGAGAAAGGCGAGACCAAGGGGCTGATCAAGATCGTCGCCGACGCGGAAACGCAGCGCATGCTCGGCGCGGCGATCCTCGGCACCGGCGGCGACGAGGCGATCCACGGTATCCTCGACATGATGAATGCCGATCAGCCGATCGACGCGTTGCGCTGGGCGGTGCCGATTCACCCCACCGTATCCGAACTGATCCCGACCGTACTGGGCGATCTCGCGCCGGCAGGAGAACAATGATGTCCCAGACGTGCGATCATATGGCCACGGTCAACCACGTCACGCCGAGCGCCAAGGGCTGTGAGGAATGTCTCGCGATCGGGAGTGCATGGCTGCATTTGCGCCTGTGCCGCAGCTGTGGCCATGTCGGCTGCTGCGACGATTCGCCGCACCGCCACGCCACCGCACATTTCCACGCGACGCGCCATCCGATCATCGAAGGCTATGATCCGCCCGAGGGGTGGGGCTGGTGCTATGTCGACGAGCGCATGGTCGATCTGCCCGACCAGACGCCACAGCGCGGGCCGATCCCGCGTTATTATTGAGCGATCGATCGATCTTGGTGGTGCACCCGACTGGATTCGAACCAGTGGCCTCTGCCTTCGGAGGGCAGCGCTCTATCCAGCTGAGCTACGGGTGCCTGGACGCTCGACTAGCAAAGCCGGCGCGCGCGCGCCAGCCCTACTTGCGCGATGCGGGCAGCGGGGTCTTGGGCTTGTAGGCGCAGAGATCGGCGACCACGCACCGCCAGCATTCGGGCGTGCGTGCCTTGCAGACATAGCGGCCGTGCAGGATCAGCCAATGGTGCGCGTGCAGCCGGAACGGCTGCGGTGTGACCCGCTCCAGCACCAGTTCGACCGCAAGCGGAGTTTTGCCGCGGGCGAGCCCGGTGCGGTTGCCGACGCGGAAGATGTGCGTATCGACCGCGAAGGTCTCCGCACCGAACGCGACGTTCATCACCACGTTCGCGGTCTTGCGCCCGACGCCCGGCAACGTCTCCAGCGCATCGCGATCGTTCGGGACTTCGCTGCCATAGACGTCGATCAGCCGCTGCGAGAGCGCGATGACGTTCTTGGCCTTGGTGTTGAACAGGCCGATCGTCTTGATGTGCCGCTTCAAGCCTTCTTCGCCGAGCGCGACCATCTGTTCGGGCGTCTTCACATCCTCGAACAGCAGCCGCGTCGCCTTGTTGACGCCGATATCGGTCGACTGCGCCGACAGCGCGACCGCAACGACCAGCTGAAACGGATTGCCCGCCTGAAGTTCGGTCTCGGGATGCGGATTGTCCGCCGCCAGCCGCGCATAGAAATCGACGATGTCGGCTTTCTTCAAACCCCCAGCACCTCGTCCATTCCGTACCGCCCGGCCGGCATGCCGACGAGCCACAGCGCTGCGGTGATCGCGCCGCGCGCGAAGATCGCACGGTTCTCGGCGCGGTGGCCGATCTCGATCCGCTCGCCCTCGCCCGCGAAGATCACCTGATGATCGCCCGCGACCGATCCGCCACGCAAGCTGGCAAAGCCGATCGTCCCTTCGGAGCGTGCGCCGGTCAGCCCGGCGCGATCGGATACGCGCGCCTCGGCGAGCGGAATGCCGCGCCCGGCGGCGGCGGCTTCGCCGAGCAGCAAGGCGGTGCCCGAAGGGGCATCGACCTTGTGGCGGTGGTGCATCTCGGCAATCTCGATGTCCCATTCGGGCCCGAGCCGGGCGGCTGCCTCGCGCACCAATTTGGCGAGCAAGGTGACGCCGAGCGACACGTTGCCGGTCTGCAGCACCGCAATGTCGACTGCGGCGGCGTCGATCAGCGCATGATGCGTGGCGGACAGGCCGGTCGTGCCGATCAGGATCGGCGTGCCCGCGGTCCGCGCGGCGGCGAGCGTGCGTTCGAGCGCGGACGGGCTGGAAAAATCGACCAGCACGTCGGCGTCGTGCGCGAGGCCGGCTGGGTCGCCACCGGCATCGATCCCGCCGGCCAGCGTCGCGCCGAGATCGGGCACCGCCGCGGCGAGCGCCTGGCCCATGCGTCCCGCGCTGCCGATAATGCCGATCGCGCTCATCGCGCCTCTCCCGATGTGGTTCGCCGGCGCTTTACCGAGTCGGGAAGCGAGACGCCATGCGCGAAATGGAAATTGTCGCGGCGCGGCGCGGCACTTCCGTTCGAACGCGGGACGTTCTTGTCGTGCCACCATCCGATAGCGCAACGGCGGCGCTTGCCGTATCGCGACGTGATGCATGGCACCGGTTCCATTGTCGTCCTCACCGGGGCGGGCATTTCCGCGGAAAGCGGGATCGCCACGTTCCGCGGCCCGGGCGGCCTGTGGGAGGGGCACCGCGTCGAGGATGTGTGCACGCCGGAGGCGCTCGCGCGCAATCCGGACTTGGTGCACCGTTTCTACGATGCGCGCCGCGCGGCGCTCGCGGGCGTGCAGCCGAACGCGGCGCACCGCGCGCTCGCGCGGCTCGATGCCGAATGGGATGGCGACGTGCTGATCGTGACGCAGAATGTTGATGATCTGCACGAGCGCGCCGGGGCGAAGCGGTTGCTGCACATGCATGGCACGCTGCAATCGGCGTTGTGCGCGGCGTGCGACGGGCGTGTCGCCTGGACCGGCGCGCTGCCGCCGGACTCCGCGTGCGACGCATGCGGAGCACCGGCGCTCCGCCCCGATATCGTGTTCTTCGGCGAGATGCCGTACGATATGGACCGGATCGAGCATGCGCTGGCCGCGGCCGACCTGTTCGTTTCGATCGGCACGTCGGGTGCAGTCTATCCAGCGGCCGGCTTCGTGCAGGGCGCGCGCCGTGCCGGTGCGCACACGCTCGAACTCAATCTCGAACGTTCCGCCGGGAGTGGCTATTTCCATGCGACCCGGCTCGGCCCGGCCGGGACGGTGGTGCCCGCCTGGGTCGAGGAAATGCTGGCGGCCTGACGCGCGCGACCGTTCCGAAGCGGCCGGTTTGGAACGGCTTCGCATCGAATGCGTTGGGATCACCAGCCCATCAGGGCGCTTGTGACAATGGTCCGGAGAGAGGTCATCATGAAGAAACTTATTGCCGCTGCGCTGCTCGCCAGCGTGGCAGTCCTCGGTACGACGGCGGCGGATGCGCGCGACGGATGCGGTCGCGGCGGTTTCCGCGGGCCTCATGGGCGCTGCCATTATGCCGGGGATCGCCGCGGCCCGGTCGTGGTCGCGCCCGGCCTGGTAATTGGCCAGCGTTACGATCGCGGCTATTGGGATGGCCGTCGTTACTGGCAGAACCGCTACCGTCACGGCGGTGGCTGGCGTTACCGCTAAAGCCGCCCCGGGCGCTCCGGCCATTGCCGGGGCGCCCGCACGGGCTCAGTCGACCCAGTCGAGCCCCATTTCGCGATAGACGTCGCGCTCGTCGTCCCAGCCGGGACGCACCTTCACATGCAGATAGAGATGGACCGGGCGGCCCATGATGCCGGCCAGTTCGGCGCGCGCGCGCGCGCCGATTTCCTTGAT
>CAXTEO010000033.1:0-39996 GCA_964243205.1 uncultured Sphingomonas sp. | reverse complement strand
GTTCTGGCCGCCAGACGACGTTGAATCGATGAGGGCGGAGGTGCCGCGTCCGATACCCTACCGCGACCTCTTCGGGGTGATCCTGGGCAATCTGCTCGAATCCTACGATTTCGTCATCTACTCCTGTTTCGCGGTCCAGATCGGCCATGCATTGTTCCCGACGGCTAGCACGCTCAACAGCCTGTTGATGGCGCTCGGCACGTTCGGCGCAGGCTTCATCACGCGTCCGATCGGCGCGATAGTGATCGGTGCTTACGCCGACCGCCGCGGGCGCCGGCCGGCGATGCTGCTGTGCTTCGGCCTGATGGGCGGATCGATCCTGATGCTCGCGCTGACGCCATCCTATAGCGCAATCGGCTTGGCGGCGCCGGTGATCGCGATCGTCGCGCGAATGACGCAAGGCTTCTCACTTGGCGGCGAAGTCGGCTCTAACACCGCCTTCCTGATCGAGGCTTCTCCGCCCGCCAAGCGCGCGATCTTCCTGTCTTGGCAGGGCGTTGGGCAATTAGTCGCGCTGTTCACCGGTAGCATCATCGGTCTCGCGCTCACCACGTTCATGTCGACCGCCGCGCTCAACGCCTATGGCTGGCGGATCGCGTTCCTTCTGGGCGTGCTCACCCTCCCCGTCGGCGTCTGGCTACGCAACGCCCTTCCGGAAACACTCGACGACGACTCTGACGAGGTCACCCCGCCAGCCAGAGAGGAGATCGCGCGCCCGAGTTCGCGGTTCGCGCTCGCCAAGCAGGAGTGGCGCGTCCTCGTGCTTGGGTTCGTACTGGTTGGTTCAGGCGCCATTGGGAGCTATATCTCGGTCTATATCGTCAGCTATGCACAGGACGCGCTAGGTCTATCGGCTCATGCCGGCTTCCTCGCCGAGATGATGAGCGGCGTCGCCTCGGTTCCCGCGATCTTGCTCGGGGGCTGGCTATCCGACCGATACGGACGCTGGCCGGTCAATGTCGGCGGCAATCTGCTCAATCTGGTCGCCATCATTCCTATCTTCGAGTGGGTGGTGCGTGCGCACTCTGAAACCGTGCTCGTCCTCGGAATGGCGGCGTTGGGTTTCATCAGCTGCCTGAATACCGGATCGTTTTATGCCAGTCTTGGCGAGAGCCTGCCCAAGCGCATTCGCGTGAGCGGCTATGGCATCATCTACTCGGTCGGCGTGGCACTGCTTGGCGGGACGACCCAGCTAGTCGCGACGTGGCTAATCCGCATCACCGGCAGTTCCATGGCCCCCGCCTGGTATCTGATGGCCGCAACTGCGGTGGCGCAGATCGCGTTCATGCTGCTACCGGAATCGGCGCCGCGCCGGCTCGCACGGAAGTCGCGCAGGCAAGCATGGAGGTGAATGATGCTATCTCCCACGGCCCTGGCTGCGGCCTTCGAAACCGTCACGGACTATTGGTTGCCCAAGGTGATCGGGCAGGTAAACGATCAACTGCTCAAGGCGGCCAAGCTGAAGGGGGAACTCGTCTGGCACGCGCATGATGCAGAAGACGAACTCTTCTACATCGTGAAGGGCGCATTGCGCATCGAGTTCGACGACGGGTCGGTTACCTTGTCGCAAGGGGATTTCATGACCATCCCACGCGGGGTGCGGCACAACCCGGTGGCGGCGGATGAATGCTGGGTGCTGCTGATCGAGCCCGCCTCGACCAAGCATACGGGCGACGCAGTTACGTCACGCACACGCAGCTTGGAAGAACAGCTCCGGTAACCCCGGACGGAGCTCTTCGGGCGGCAGGCTCTGCTACGCCCGCGCCATCACGTTGCGAAATGCTCCGCGACGAAATCGACCAACAAGCGGATCTTGAGCGACTTCGCGCCGCCGGTCGGAAAGACGGCGTGCAACTCGGGCGCGCGGCCCACCCAACTCTGCAACACGGGTACGATGCGCTCGGCTGCCAACAGCGATCGAACGAGCGCATCAGTCACCAGCATCAGTCCCCGCCCGGCCTCCAGCGCGCTTCTGGGTCTTCATAACTGCGGGGGCTACCGGCGCGAACTTGTGCGTCGTCTTGCTCGTACAGGCCCCACCTTCTCGGGAGTTGGAGGAGCCGGCAAACCCGGCGCGGTTCAGATCAGCCGCCGCTGGGGCTTTGAGCGCCGTGCGCTGGGGAGGGGCATCAGAGAAATTGGGGTAAGCGGGGAGTAGCTGAATGTTGTAACCTCGAAAGATCTTCTCTTTTCAGGGAACAAGGATGAGAGTACTGCAGGCCATTGTAGCGAGTCCTATGGCAACGCTGCGACTGAGAGACACTGGAGTGCTCCCGCTGCTTGGGGGAGCATAATTATGGCACACTCGGTCGAACTTGAATATCTAGAAAGGCGTGAACGCGCAGCGCGTGAAATGGCGTTCACAGCCAGAAATAATGACGTTCAACAAGCGCACCTTGAGATGGCGGACATTTTCGCGGAGAGAATACTCGCGCTGAAACATAAGCCCTAGTTAGCGCCTGATGTAAAAGCACTCGGGTCCATCAGTTAAGCCATCTCGGCCCCTCATAGGCGCGCCGTTCAACCGTGATCTCTAGGCTACCGCTTGCAACGGTGGCGCTGACGGGAGGGTAGGTACTGTGGGGGTAGTGTCGGGTATTGCATCCAGACTTTCCAACAACATGCAGATACTCTCAGGCAGAGCCTGCGGCAGAGTGCTCGCGGTAATCGATCGCAAGATATTTATCACTGCGAAACGATGCTCTTCGTTGTCGATAATCAACTGTGGTTTCATAGTTCGTCACCAATGGCAGCCATGCGTCAGACTGACCACTACCGAAAACTGGTTAAATGTCTCGTCTTTCTATCTCCTTGTCCAAACTGATGAGATTCCCTCGCGTCGATTTTGCGCGGGAAGACCGCCGAGTGCGGCGGGGCAACTACGGAGATTATCCCGCCGCGTACGGGAATGACAGCACACAGGGCAGGGGTCTTACCGCAAGTTGCTGTTCACTTAACCAAAGGTAAGGAAATATCTTGAGAGATTCGCCATCAGTTATGGATGGCAAGCTTTCATATTCACTTTCATAATCATTATAAAAGCAACGTGCGCGATGAGGACGGATACGAAATTCCAAATATTGCGGCTGCGCATGGTAATGGCGCTTGTTGGTATCCGAGAATCTATCGTACATTAGGCAATTACGAGTGCCCGGATTTCCGTGGACGGGTAGACATATCCAATGATTGGGCAATAGCGCCAGGACAATCTCATTCACTGAGGCGTTTGAGTTCAGGGCCTATAGGTGCGCGAAGGCGGCAACAGAGAATGAAATCGGGGCGAAGCAGGATGAGCGATATCGTCCTATAATCGAGAGCGCGGCGATAGCTCTTGAACGTGCAGTCAACCTGCCGGAGATGGGGCGGGCACAGGCTCAACATTCCCTACAGACGGCTAGAAGCGCCGACGATATGATAGAGCGTAGCTGGAAGTCGCGGGATCGCACTGCTTGGTGACCCTTGCCTATCCAGCGCGTTTCCCCACCCGCTGGATAGCCGCACGGGAAACCCCATGCTCCTCGGCCAGCACGCTCAGCGAGACGCCCGCCAGACGGCACTCCCGGATTACGGCCTGTGCCGGGCCGTCGAGTGCGGGCCGCCGCCCCAGCGCGGCACCAGCGGCTGGCGCGGCGCAAGCCAGATTGCGTCCGTTCGATCAGTAGCTCCCGCTCGAATTCGGCTATCGCATTAATGACGCCCGGCGTCATTTCGTAGCCATCCGGCGGGAGCCGCCTTGCTGGTTGTGTGCTGGAGCTAAAGGACTAAGGACGTCGGTTTCGATCATGACGCACGTCACGACACTGGCGGGACCGGAGCGTCGCGGTCGCTGGAGCGATGAGCAGCGCGAGCACATTCTCGCAGAGGCGTCTCAGTCGGGCGCGCGGGTCTGCGACGTGGCGCGGCGCGACGACGTTGCCCGCGGCCTGATCTACGAGTGGCCGCGCGCGTGGAAGGTCTTTCAGACCGTGCGCGAGAAGGTCGCCTGTCGGGACTTTGGAAGGTCACCCCACCGCCGGCACCGTTCCATGAGCTGCTGCCGGTTCGATGGGCACGAGGTTAAGGTACATGCGCTTGTAGCTTGAAGTCCATGGGGCTGAGATAGCCCAGCGTCGAGTGGCGGCGCGTCGGGTTGCAGAAGCGCTCGATATAATCGAACACGTCGGCCTTCGCGTGATTGCGCGTTCGATATATCTTCCGTCCGATCCGTTCGGTCTTCATCGACGAGAAGAAGCTGTCCATTGCCGCGTTGTTCCAGACGTTGCCTGACCGGCTCATCGAGCAGGTGACACCATTGTCGGCCATTAGCCGCTGGAACTGCTCGCTCGTATATTGGCTGCTCTGGTCCGAGTGGTGCAACAGCGCATCGGGCTTTTCGCGTAGCCAGATCGCCGTCATCTGTGCGTCGGTGATGAGTTGGGCAGTCATGGTGTTGCTCATCGACCAGCCGACCGAACGGCGGGAGAACAGGTCGATGACGACCGCGACGTATAACCATCCTTCGGCGGTCCAGATGTGGGTGAACCGTGCTGACTGAATAGCGCGATGGGACCAAATCAACGGAAATCCGGTTTTGGGAAGCGTCAATGATCTCAGGAGTGACCGAATTGGATCGAAAACGCCGTGTTGCTGCGGAATGGCTCGTAACGTCGGGAGAGATGGGTTAGGCGCCTGCATCGCCGTATGAAGCTGCTGGCAATCGGTGACTGAGAGACTCCTTCGTGTGCTCCCGCTTGAGTCGGGGGACGAACGTGTCAAACGTAACGGGCATTTTTGACGGACGCGGCGTGGAGCGGCCGCGCGCCGACAATCCGATGGTCGATATCACCAACTGCGATCGTGAGCAGATCCATATGCCGGGCACGATCCAGCCCTTCGGGTTCCTGATCGCCGTTTCGACCGACTGGCTGGTGTCGCGGGTTTCGGTGAACATCGTGCGGTTTGCGCGCCTGTCGGCCGACGAAATTCTTGGCAAGGCGCTGTCCGCGGTGTTCAGCGACGGTGCGGTTCATGCGCTGCGCAATCTCGCCAGCCAGCTGCGCGGCGCCGATGCTATTGAACGCGCGTTCAACGTGCCGCTCTTGGCCGACGGCGTGTTGTTTGACGTCGCGCTGCACTATTCCGGACGCTCGCTGGTGATCGAGGCCGAGCCAGTTGCCACGGTCGCGATCGACGCCGCGCTGATGGTGCGCACGATGGTCGTGCGGCTAGACCAGATCGAAGCAATGGAGAGCTTTCTGCGCGAAGGCGCGCGCCAAATCCGCGCGCTCACCGGATTCGATCGTGTCATGGTATATCGCTTTGATGAGGTCGGCAGCGGTGAAGTCGTTGCCGAGGCACTCCGGTCGGGAGTCGACAGCTTCTACGGTCTTAATTATCCCGCCTCCGACATTCCGGCGCAGGCACGCTCGCTCTATCTGCGCAGCGTGTTCCGGATCATCGCCGATGTCGAAGCGACCCCGGTGCCGATCCTGCCAGTGCTGGATCTGACCGGCGAACCGCTCGATCAGTCGATCTCCGTGCTGCGCGCGGTCTCCCCCATCCATATCGAATATCTGCGCAATATGGGCGTCAAGGCTTCGATGTCGATTTCGATCATTGTCAACGGTGTCTTGTGGGGACTGTTCGCCTGCCATCACTATGAGCCCCGCCTGCCAAGTTTCGCGCATCGCAGTGCTGCCGAGCTGTTCGGGCGAATGTTTTCGATGATGCTTGAAAGTCGCGAGCGAAAGCTCGCGCGCGCTTATGCCAGCAAGGCGAGAGCCATCGCCGACCAGTTGATGACCTCGGCTGCACGCGACGGCACGCGACTTAAGAATGCCGCATGGCTCGGCGACGTGATCTTCGGGGCCATTCCCGCCGACGGCGTCGGCGTGTCGATCGAGGGGGAGATCGTGCTGACCGGCCTCACTCCAAACAAGGCGCAATTTCAAGCGATCGTTAGCCAGCTAAATCGGCTATCACCCAGCCAGATTTTCGCAAGCGACCGGATCGCCGCCCATCTTCCCGACACCGAAGCGTTTGCGGACAAGGCCGTCGGCATGCTGGCAATCCCCTCGTCGCGCTCGCCGCGCGATTATGTCGTGCTATTTCGGACTGAGCGCCTCCACTCCGTGCGGTGGGCCGGTAATCCCGAAAAAGAGATCGAATACGGCCCTAACGGGCCACGCCTGACTCCGCGCAAGAGCTTCGAGGCTTGGTCCAAGCTGGTTGAAGGGACATGCCTGCCCTTCACACCCGCCGAACTCCAGGTGGCTGAGACGTTGCGCGTTGCTCTGCTGGAAATCGTCCTGCAATTGTCGGATTTGGCCGTGCGCGAACGCGCCAAGGCGAATGCGCACCAAGAGATACTGATCGCCGAACTGAACCACCGCGTGCGCAACATCCTATCGCTGATCCGCGGGCTGATTTCGCAAACTCGTGACAGCGCGCTGTCCGCCGACGCATTTGTCATGACGCTCGACGACCGCGTGCAAGCGCTCGCGAGGGCTCACGATCAGCTCACGGCAGAGCGGTGGGGGCCGGCGCGGCTGATCGATCTCATTCTGACCGAGACTCACGCTTATCTCGGCGAGAAGCGCGACCGAATCCTACTTGATGGACCCAATGTTCTGATTGATCCGACCGCCTTCACCGCACTCGCGCTGGTGGTGCACGAGCTTGTCACCAATGCCGCGAAATACGGCGCGCTGAGCGATGGCGGTACCGTCCGACTGGCGTGGACGGTCGACGGACAAGGCTCCCTGGCGATCTGCTGGCGCGAAGAGGGCGGTCCACCGGTTCGTCCACCCAAGCGCAAGGGTTTCGGCTCGACGATCATCGAGCAATCGATTCCCTATGACCTGGGCGGCCGTGCCGAGGTTTCTTACGAAGCCGTCGGCTTCGCCGCAAAATTAGTGATCCCGTCGCGCTTCGTCGGAGAAATTCTGCCAGACGTTGCCAAAAGCACGGCGCCGCCGTCTGGCGAAGTTGCCACAGGGCGTCCACTTGAGGGCTGCGTCGTGTTGCTGGTGGAAGACAGCATGATTATCGCGATGGATTGCGAAGACAATCTCCGCGACCTCGGCGCGCAGGACGTGTGCACCGCACCGTCGGTCGATCGCGCGTTGGCGTTAATCGAGGCGCGCGAAATCGATTTCGCCATCCTCGACTTCAATTTGGGGGAAGAAACGAGCCTCGCGGTGGCGCATGCGTTGATTAAGCGGCAGGTCCCCTTTGCGTTTGCCACAGGCTATGGCGAGGCGCCGGAGATCGATGGGGCGTTCGAGCAGATCGAAGTGATTCGGAAACCCTATAATACGACGACGCTCGCGGCAGCGATCGTCGCGACAGGCCCCCTCGCAGGGCGCCATTGAACGCCACCATGGCGCATCTGCGCGCGCGCACCGCCCATGCGCACGCCCGCGTCGATGCGACGTTCGGCTCCTATGATCTCACTAATCCCGCGCTGTATGCCGATATGCTGGTGGCACACGCCAGGGCGCTGCCGACCGCAGAGAGCCTGGTAGTCGATGACCGCGACGGGCCACCGCTGCGACTCAGGACCCCTCTGCTTGCGGCGGACCTGACCATGCTCGGATGTTCGATGCCGGAGCCGATCCCGTTCGCTGCTTCGATCTTGGGGGGCGGTCGCTGGGGCGTTCGCTATGTCATCGAGGGGTCGAGGCTTGGCGGCGGCGTGCTCGCCACGCGGGTCAGTATCGGTTTGCCGACCGCCTATCTCTCCGATCGGCACGAGGCGGGAGAATGGCGCAGCTTCGGCGCAGTTTTCGATGCCGAGGCCGCGCGGCACCCGGCAAGCTGGCTGAGCGAGGCCGTCGTCGGGGCCGAGGCGTGCTTCGATCTCTACGGGAGAGCGGCTGGCTACGGCAGCAGCAGTTTAATAACTCCGTGAGGGGCAGGCGATTATTTCGAGGGCAACCGGTACTCTTGATGCCACGACGGAGCGATAGCGTGACGGCCCAAGCCTTTCAGCATCCATTTGGCCTGATTGACGAGTAGTTGCTCTATCGACGAGGCGGCGACTGAAAAAATCGCGTCGGACCGGCAAGTGTAGATGGGCATCGAAAGCGGAACCCCGCCGCGAGAGACACAAGCATCTGTAATCTATGAGAAAATATGGACGAGGAAAGGGGTTACGATCGAAGCGGATCTAAACCCCAAATTAGGTAAAGCTTCAACTGAAATTCAAGGACTTAGAAAGAATTTACCGGTGTCCCACTTTCGGCGCCGATCCACACCTTGGGCGTAGACGACGCGAACGCCGGCCGGTTGACGAGTACGAAATCCTGCGTCGCGTCGCTTTCCGAGCCCGGCAGGCGCTCGCCGGTCACGCCGGGGATCTTGAGCCCACGCCCCGCGGAGTGCTGATGCTGTCATCGAGGATGTCGCCCGGCAGGGTCGAGAAGCGCAGCAACGCCTCGTAGCTGCCCGCGGTCGCGAACAGGCCTTGCGCCAGTTCCGGCGGAAGGCCGGGAAAGACATCGAGCGTGCCGCTGATGATCGCGTGCCCCTTGGCGTGGATGCCCCGGACGGCAGTGCCATAATCTGCGCGCGTCTTGTCCTGGATGACCTTCACTCGCTTGCCCAGGCCCTTGATCGCTTCCGCCTCACCGTCGGGGATCGTCTCACATCGGGAGAAAAGCGAACGGGCGGATGTACGTGGCATCGGACATGGGCAGAACCTTGAGTGAAGATGGTCGACGACGGCCTAGCCCAACGCGGGCCAGGCCGAAGCTTCAGGCGCGAAGTTCGCGCGCGATGCGCTGGGTTATCATCGTGTGTTCCTTGAACGTCGCGAGCGCGAGCGTCGCGAGATGCCGTCCCTGCATCTCCGCCATGTCGCTTGGGTTTGGCGGCGAATTGCCGAGATAGGCCGTCGCCAGATCGCGCAGGAACACGTGGTTCTCATATTGGGCGTCGATGTAAGCGCGGTCGAACGCTGCGCCTGGTGCCGCCGAACGAATCTTGTCCAGGGTCGCCTGCGCTTTGGCATCCATCGGCGGCACTGGCGTGCCAAGCTGCTTCAATACCGTGGTCACGGCGATCGCCTCGGTCAGTTCGAAGCCGGCGAACTCGCGCGCGTCGGTCTTGCGCGCGCGATCAACCGCAATCTGGCTGGTGGCAAGCGACAGCATCGCCGGGCCGATCACCCCCATCGAGAATTGCTGGTTCGTGCGCGTGCCAGACACGTCGGGCATCGGCATCGCGGCTGGGTCGTTCATCATCCGGCCGTGACGTTGCGCCATCGCCATGGCGGGGACGGCGACGAGAGCGGCGGCGGCTCCCGTCAGTATCGTGCGGCGATCGGTATTCATCATGCTTCTCCTGTTGGTGGACCAAAGCACATGTGCGCGAAGACCCGGTGTTATGACGGCTCGCGATAGGGCGAGTTCCCGCCCGACCGGTCGATTGGATACCGCGCCTATCAGCTTGGACGATCGGACACCTAACGCGGCTATTTCGCGTGGTCCGACGCCCCGCGAAAGCGGGTCGGGGACATGCCATGAGCAGCTTCGAAAGCGCGCGCAAACGACCGGGAGCCGGCGTAGCCGACACTCGCCGCAACCGCCTTGATCGGAAGGTCGGTCACTTCGAGCAGACGAGCAGCCACCCGCAACCGTGTCTTGTGCACGAAATCGATCGGTCCTTGTCCAAAGGCCCGAGAGAAATGGTCCGAGAACGATGCCCGACTCATGCCGGCGAGGGACGCAAGGCTATCGACGGTGTGATGCGCGCCAGGCTGTTCGACGATGGCGGCGACCGCTTTCGCCAACCGGGGATGGTTTAGCGCGGCGGCGAGCAGCGCGTCATCTGCGATGGATCGCCAGTGGCCGCGCAGCAGGGTGACCAGCCCCTGCTTCATCAGCGCTTGGCACATCGCCTGAGTGCCAAGGCCAGCGTGCGCCACCTCACTGCGCATCATGTCGAAAATCGCCGGCGGAATCTGGCTGGCGGCGAGGTCGTCGACCACAGCCTGGCGCAAGAGATCGAACAGGCCCAGCGCCGCATCGTGGGGCGCCGAAACCGCCGCGCAGAGGAGTAGCGTGTCTTCCGCACCATCGCCGGCTGTGAACTCAACCAGTCCATCCCCGACCAGCGCACATTGCTCCGCGGCCGGTCCGACATCGGCAGTGGAGCCGGCCTCGCCAACCCAATGGGAGTGCAGAGCTGGGACGACGAGGACGCTGGACGGCGAAAACGGGAGCGGCTCGCCATCCCCGACCTTCAGGAATCCCGTTCCACGCAGCACGAAGTGGATTGTGATGACCTTGAAAACCGGAAACGTCATCCGCCATCCGGATTGAATCCGGCAAACCGAAAAGGCGTGCGGTGTCACGTCCAGGGCCGTGAGGAGGCGGTCGAGGCTCTGATTCATGCGTGCGTCGTCACAGAGTTTGAGGAGAGAATGACAAACGTCGGCCTGTGAGAGGCAGCGATAGCGCTTGAACGTCAGATCGACATGTCGGCGAGAAACGGAAGAAGCTTGGCCAGCACGCGGTCCGGCGCCTCGCGCTGGATGAAATGGCCGACCCCTTCGACCAGCACGAACTCGAAAGCGCCAGTGAACTTCTCCGACACGCTTTTTGCGGCCGCCGGCGGGTTCACGCCATCGACCGCCCCTTGAAAATACAGCGCGGGAACGGCGAGTGTCCTGGTCTGCTTCACCTTCGCTTCCAGCCATTGGCTGGCAGGGTCGGGCAACGCCTCGTCCCAGCGCGCGCGATAGCTGTGGAGCGTGACCTCGACCCAATCGGGATTGTTGAACGATGCCGCAACGGCTTCGAAGGTCGTCTCGTCGAACCAGCCGGGTGGCGACCAATTCTCCCAGTGCAGATGAGTGAAGCCGCGCGGGTCGTCGAGTACCGCCTGCGCGCCGCGCTCGGTCGCCATGAACCAGTGATACCATTCGCGCTGCGCGTGCCAGAAGGGGGGTGTCGGCATTCCGCCCAGCCGCGGCGGGGTGGCGAGCAGTGCGATCCGATCTATCCGCGCGGGCCAGCCGACCGCGAGCGCCTCGGCGATGTTCGAACCCCAATCGTGCCCGACCACCGCGCAGCGCGATACGCCGAGCGTATCGAGCAAAGCGATCGCGTCGATCGCGAGGATGCCGCTATTGCCGGTGCGCAGCGTGTCGTCGCGCAGGAACCGCGTCTCACCAAATCCGCGCAATGTCGGCACGATCACGCGAAAGCCGGCGGCCGCGATCGCCGGCGCCACGCCGTCCCAGGTCGTCGCATCGTCTGGCCAGCCGTGCAGCAGCAGCGCGACGCGACCGTCTTCCGGCCCAAGGTCGCGATATGCCACATCGAGATTGCCGGCCCGCACCTGCATCATGCCGCGGCGTCCATCTCCTGCTTCAGCGACGCCATGTCGATCACGTAGCGAAAGCGCACATCGCCGCTCTCAACCTTCTTGTACGCATCGTTGATATCCTGGATCGCGATCACCTCGATATCGGGGCCGATGCCGTGCTCGGCGCAGAAATCGAGAACTTCCTGCGTCTCGGCGATGCTGCCGATCAGTGATCCCGCGACCGACTTGCGGTGCATAGCGCGCTCCATATTGTTGACCGGCGCGAGCGGTTCGAGTGCGCCGACCACCGCGAGCGTGGCATCGCGCTTAAGCAAGGCGATGAACGGGTTGACGTCGTGCTTCTCGGGGATCGTCGAAAGCATGAAGTCGAAATGCATCTTCAGCTTCTTGAGCGCCTCCTTGTCGGTCTCGATCACGCCGTTCACGCCGAGCCGCTTGGCCTCGTCGAGCTTCTCCTCGGTGGTCGTAAACACGGTCACTTCGGCGCCCATCGCCTTGGCGATCTTGGCCGCCATATGGCCGAGCCCGCCGAAGCCGATCACCCCGACCTTGTCGCCGGCTTTCACGCCCCAATGCTTCATCGGCGAATAGGTGGTCACGCCGGCACACAGGATCGGCGCGGCAACTTCCGGCCGCAGACCCTGCGGGATCTTGAGGACGAAATCCTCCTTGACGACCACCACGTTGGAATAGCCGCCCATCGTATTGTCGCGGCCGTACATATTGTCGCCGGTCGGAGCCATCGCCTTGGGCACCATCGGGCCGTTGTACGTGGCGAGCCAGCTGTTTGGCCCCTCGCAATAATTCTCTTCATGCGCGTGGCACGGTTCGCACTGGCGGCAGCTATCGATCATGCAGCCGACGCCGACCAGATCCCCGATCGCGTGCAACGTGACGCCGGGGCCGGTCTTAGTCACGCGCCCGACCACTTCGTGCCCGGGCATGCAAGGATAGACCGTGTTCGACCATTCATTCTTCACCTGATGGATGTCGGAATGGCAGACGCCGCAAAACAGCACGTCGATCTCGACCTCGTTTGCGCCGGCTTCCTCGCGCTCGAATTCAAGCGGCTTGAGGCGCGTGAAGGAATGGTTGGTCGCGTAGCCGAAGGCCTTGATCATCGTGGCAGTCCTGATTGAAAGTACGGCTCGAGCAAGCGCGTGATGGGGATTCACTCGCGGAAACGCGGCGGCAAGCATTGCCGCCGGAACGATCTTCAGCTTTCCGCGCTGCCGGGCTCAGCCATTTTGCGATGCTGTTCGGCAAGAACCGCGGCCGGCGTCACGTTGGCGATCGCTGCCTGGATCTTGTTCTTCCAGCCCGAGACCACGCTCGCCTTGCCCGCCATCAGCGCGTCCCAGCCATCCTTGGCGACATCGGCCGGGTCGCTCTTGTGCGGATCGGCCCCGACCGAGGTATCGAGCATGTCGCCGCGCGCGAAGAACTCGGTGTCGACCGGGCCGGGCATCAGCGTGGTCAGCGTTACGCCCTTCGACTCTTTGATTTCGTTGCGCAGCGCATCGGTGAAATTGTCGACGAACGCCTTGGTGCCGTTATACACCGCCTGGAAGCTGCCGGGGATGAATCCTGCGATCGAGCCGGTGACGAGAACCTTGCCCGCGTCGCGCGCGACCATCGGCTTGAGCACCTTCTGCAGCAGGTACAGCGTGCCGGTGATGTTGGTGTCGACCACGTGCCGCCACTCCGACACCTGCTGGTCGAGGAAGCCGTGGCCCAGGCCGTGCCCGGCATTGGCGCATAGCAGATCGATCTGGCGGCCTTCGGCAGCGGCAAGAAGGCGATCGACGCCATCGGTCGTCGAGAGATCGGCTTCGACCGATCGGACGTCGGTGCCGAACTGCTTGAAATCCTGCGCGGCGGCATCGACCAGCGGCTCGTCGGCGACGACGAGGATGTCATAGCCGTTCCTGGCCGCCAGCGTGGCGAGTTCGAAACCGATGCCGGTTGAGGCGCCGGTGATGATCGCGAAAGGTCGGGACATTATACTCTCCTGGCAACTCGGAAAAATCAGGCGGCGGCGAAGTCGGGCTTCAGCACCACCTTGGTCACGACATTCTGGTCGTCGTGGAACATCTTGTAGCCCTTGGGTGCGTCCTCGAGCGCCATGCGGTGCGAGATCAGGAACTCGGTATCGATCTTGTCCTCCATGATCGCGGCCAGCAAAGCGGGCATGTAATGCTGGACGCTGGTCTGACCGGTCTTGAGCGTCAGCCCCTTCTCCATGAATGCGCCGAGCGGAAATTTGTCGACGAACCCGCCATAGACGGCGGGCATCGAGACGCGACCGCCCTTGCGGCAGGCGATGATCGCCTGGCGGATCGAATGCGTGCGGTCGGTGCCGAGGAAGGTCGATTTCTTGATCTGGTCGATCACGTTGTCGACGAAGAAGCCGTGTGCTTCGAGCCCGACCGAGTCGATCACTGCATCGGGGCCGATCCCGCCGGTCATCTGCATCAGCGCCTCATAGACCGCGCTTTCCTCGAAATTGATCGTCTCGGCGCCGAACTTCTTCGCCAGATCCAGACGGTGCGGGAAATGGTCGATCGCGATGACGCGCTCGGCCCCCATCAGGAACGCCGATTGCACCGCGAACAGCCCGACCGGGCCGCAGCCCCACACCGCGACGGTGTCGCCAGGCTCGATGTCCGCATTCTCCGCCGCCTGCCAGCCGGTCGGCAGGATGTCCGACAGGAACAGCACTTTCTCGTCGCTGAGGCCGTCGGGGATGACGATCGGCCCGACATCCGAAAAGGGCACGCGGACATATTCCGCCTGGCCGCCTGCATAGCCGCCGGTCATGTGGCTATAGCCGAACAGCCCCGACATCGGCTGGCCATAGGCGACTTGCGCAATGTCCTGATTGTCGGCGGGCAGGCCGTTGTCGCACGCCGAATATTGATGCTTGCCGCAATGATAGCAGCTGCCGCAGGCGATGGTGAACGGCACCACGACACGCTGGCCCTTCTTGAGGGTCGATTTCGGCCCGGTCTCGACCACCTCGCCCATGAATTCATGGCCGAGAATGTCGCCGGCCTGCATCGTCGGGATGTAGCCGTCGTAAAGGTGAAGGTCCGAGCCGCAGATCGCGGTCGAGGTGACCTTGATGATGCAATCGCGCGGGTTGAGGATTTCGGGATCGTCGACTGTATCGACGCGAACATCGTGGCGGCCATGCCAGGTGAGAGCGCGCATCGTTATTCCTTTTCTGCGGCGAGTTGGGCGCGGGTGAAGGCGCCGGTGGCGATCTCGCCGGTCTCCATCAATTGCTTGAACCGGCGCAGGTCGCGGCGCGCCTGGATCGCGGGTTCACGCTGGAACATCTTCGCGATGGTCTTGCCGATCGTGCCGCCGGGCGGATCGTATAGGATCGTCGCGGTCACAACCGTGCCGCGTGCGCCCGCGTCGCGGAAGTCGATCCGGCCACTGTTGGGCACATCCGCGCCCTCGGCCGACGCCCAGGCGATCAGGCTGTCCGCCACTTCCTCGGTGATCACCGCGTCCCATTCGACTGTCTTGCCGGCGGGCGCGTGCACCACCCAGTGCGAGCGGCGCGCGTCGCGTATCTCGACGCGCTCGACATTCTCCATGAAAGTCGCGAGATTGGTGAAATCCCGCCAATATGCGAACAGCTCCGCGCGGGATCGATTGATCGTCACGGCCACCCCGCTCAGCGCGTCGCCTTTCGGCTCAACCAGCGATTGGGTGGCGAGATCGACCGCATCGGAGCGCTTCGATGTCGAAACTGGCGCGTCATCGGTCAGCGGAGAAAGTTGTGGTTCCGTCACGGTGCGGCCTCTCGAATAATAGCGAGACATAAAGCGGTCACCAGAAACATTGTTCCGCAATTGTTTCCCTGCCGAAATCATAAAAATCCGATTTCACGTAAAATTAAAAAGTCGAAAATTGTGCTTGGAACGCGTTGCTGTTTCGCACAGTTTTTGCGGTGAACGTCTGCAACGGCGATTATTCTATGAGAATGCGCACCGTGACCGGCCCGGCTTTAATGCTGGGTGTGGATCGGCGCCCAAAGCGGGACCCGGCTCTGAGCGAGACAACTATTCGTAATTCTTGGGAAAATATGAGTTATCAAGGGGTCCCGATCGGCGCCGATCGGGACCCCCGCCTCTGCAGAGATTCAATGAACGATCAATGGCTTGGCGACCATTTATCCGGGTCCCGCTTCAGGCGCCGATTCACATTATGCACACTCAAGCGAAGGAGGCGTATCGCCGCGGATATCCCGATCCGCGGCGGGTCGATGTTGCTATTGAGGGTAGGCGATCACGTCGGCGCGACCGAGGGATCGGCCTGCCGATGACCGTGCCAGGCACCTCGCGCCTCGGTTTGGTAAGCAGACATCCATCCGCTCGGGTGTTCAACGGCCGCGCAGCAGTTGCAACGCTTCGGTAAAGGGCAAAGCGGCCTGCGTTTCCCGACTTCGGCCCCCTTTACCCCGAACCGGTTTCGCCCGCTGCGATCCGCGGACCGAAGCTGGTACTTGGGCGCCGCAAATTTCGATGCCCTGCGGCTGCTTGGCGCTCATTTGAGAATATTCGGTTGGTTCAGGTTGCGGGACTGGTCAGTCGCATATCCTTCCGGCCCGACACGACCCCGAGCTTACTTGTCCTTATCGACCTTGGGCCGATAGCCTCACATCGTCTTGAGCGTTCGTTCGTGAAATTGTGCAAGTCAGCGCCAGTCTCTCGTCGTTGTTTAGAACGGCCAGGTCCTAATGACGGCCGCAAGCGCGGGATGGGCAAGACGGTCTGTCGCTATCCGTGAGCAGGCGAGCAGGCCGTTGGGGCAGTAGCGATCGTCATCCCAGCCGGGGTGGTCAAGGATTGGATACAGGCATATCCCTTCGACAGGTACTCCGAGCGACTTCGCGACTTTAACTTCTTGCAAGATCATCTTGAACCAGGCGGGGCGCGCGCTGCCTTCGATGCCGGTTTCAGCGATGAAGATGGGGCGGCCGTAGCGCGCATAGGCATCGGCAAGGACCGCGTGAAGCGGACGACTTAAGGGATGGTCGAATGCGAGCGGTGGTCCGCCGTGGATCCACTGGTTGTTATGGTAAAAATTGACGCCCACGATGTCGAGTAATTCCGGGCGGCCGCCGATCTGCGGCCATGCCGTGCCACCGATCATGTCCCACGCCTGATATTGCGCCAGTCGGTGGCCTTCGGCGGCAGCGGCGTCGTTGGGGCGGGTGGGGTCGGTGATGACGTTGATGACCGGGTCGGCGTGGACGAACCGCGCGGCGGGATCAACCGCGAGGATCGCTTCCATCGCTGCAATCGCGGCGCGGGCGAGGTGCACCTTGAGCTCGAAGCCACGGCCGCGCGCAAACGGATTTAGATAGGCTGCGTCGCCGCCGCCCCAGGCGAAGAACGAGATTTCGTTGATGGGTGCGTAAAAGCGGCGTTCGCCCGGTGCGGCCGCGCCGATATGGCGCGCGGCGGCGGCGGCGAACGCCGCGAACCGGGTAACAAAGGCGGGTGTCCAGATGTCGATATCGTCAGGCCAGCCGTAGTGGAGCAGGTCCCAAATGACTTCGGTGCCAACCGCCTTGGCTGCCTTGCGCTGACGGTCGACACTGGACCAGTCGTAACGGCCGGGTTCGGGCTCGATTAGGTGCCAGCGCAGGCCGTCGCGAACGGTGAGGATGCCTAGCCTAGCGAGTTCGGCATAGTCGTGCGCCGCAAAGGTGTCATGGTGGCTGGCGGCAATGACATCGACCCGTTTGCGATCGTTCGCGCGCCGGTGAGTGGAGGATTCGAATCCGCCTTGCACGAAACTTCGAAAGAGGCCGGTTGGGCGGGGCAGAGGCGGTCGGTCGATCAGGACTTCGGTGAACAGGGCTTCCCAGCGGGGGACGACGGCGGCACCGGAGCATTCGGTTTCGACTTTGGCGCGGAGCGCGGTGCCCAGCCGAGTCCGCAGCGTCGGATCCTTAAGCAACGTCGCGATCGCGACGGCGACGGCCAGGGGGGTTTCGTCGGGCACCAGCAGACCGCTGACGTGATCGACGAGCTGGTGTTCGGACCGATTGGCGCGGGTTGCCACGACGGGGAGGCGCGCGGCGCCAGCCTCGGCAATGCCGTGCGGCATGCCTTCGGCACGAGAGAGCCAGACACACACGTCAAGCGCGGCGAGCAAGCCGGGCACGGCTTCGCTGTCGGCGAAGGCCAGCGTGCCGCGGAAGCCCGGCGCGGGAGCCCGGTTGCGAAAGGCACGCGCATCGTCTGCGACGGACGCATCCGGGCCGCCGACCATGACGAAGCGCGCTTGGGGGTGCTCTGTGTGGACAAGGGCCGCTGCGGCGACAAAATCCTCGACGCGCGTCTTCGAGTCGAGATCGACATGCCAGCCGATCAGCATGACGTCGCTGGCGATGCCGAGCGCAGCACGCACGGAGGCGCGTTGGGCGGGATCGAAGGCGCGCGTGTCGACCATCGCAGGGATTTCGATCGCTTGATGTTCGCGGCCAGGCATACGGCTGGCGGCCGCGTTTCGGACCGAGGCGCAGGTGCCGACATAGCGCGTGGTAAAATGCTTGGGGCCGGCAAGCGCTTCGGACACACGCCTGCCATGTTCGATCAACGGCGGGCGGAGGTGCATGCGTTCGAGCGCGGGATAGATGTCCGCGACGTTCTGGCACGACACGATTATGTCGTAGGCGGGCAGCTTGCTCGCGAGGTATGCGACGGTCTCGGCAAACCCCAGCGTGTAGGGCGTGCGATCGACGCGGATGCCGACCGCCTCCAGATCCGCATGCGTCGGTTCAGGCGTGCCCTGCTCGTGAAAGCAGGCAACGACCTCGATCCGGTATCGGGTCCGAGCGAGCGCCTGGGCGAGCAATCGCACTTCGGTCTTCTCGCCGCCGTCGACGAGCGCGGCGAAGACGAACAGAATGCGGATCGGTCGGGAATCGGCAGCCAGCACGGGACTCAATCGTCAACCCCACAGACGATCTGGCGCCGCGTGGGCGGTTCGCAGTTCCGGATCATTCCGCAGCGATCTGGGGCGTTTCGAGGACGGCAGACTTGGCGATCATGCGGCGATAGGTCGCCAAGGCCTGGCCGACGACCTGGTCCATGTTGTAGTAACGATAAGTCGCGAGGCGGCCGACAAAGGTCACGCCCTTTTCGGCGTCGGCGAGTGCTTCATAGCGTTTGAACAGCGCCTGGTTCTCCGGACGAGGGATCGGGTAATATGGATCACCTTCGGTGCTTGGAAATTCATAGCTAATGCTGGTCTTGGCGTGGCGTTGACCGGTTAGGTGCTTATATTCGGTGATCCGAGTCTGCGGCACGGCCTCGTCGGGGTAATTGACGACCGCAACTGGCTGGAACTGCGCGACGTCGTGCGTCTCGTGCTGGAACTGGAGGCTGCGATAGGGCAGCTTGCCGAAGCGGAAGTCGAAATATTCGTCGATCGGGCCGGTGAAGACGATGTGATCGACGTCGATGCCGTCGATCACATCGCGATATTCGACACCGAGATCGAGCGTGATACCGGGGTGATCGAGCATCGCCTCGAACATTTGCGTGTAGCCGTTGGCGGGCATCGCCTGGAAGCTGTCGGTGAAATAGCGGTCATCGGTCGACGTGCGGGTCGGCACCCGCGCGGTTACGGCGCGGTCCAGTTCGGACGGGTCGAGGCCCCATTGCTTCCGCGTGTAGCCGCGAAAGAACGTCTCATAGAGATCGCGGCCGACTGCGGCGATGACAACGTCCTCGGAGGTCCGAATGTCGGCCACCGAAACCGCCCGGCTTGCCAGGAAGGCGGCGGCTTGCGCGTCGTCCTCGAGCGACAGGCCGTAGAGTTCGTTCAGGGTGGTGCGGTTGATCGGCATCGGCACAAGCTTCGCGTCGACGCTGGCGAGCACCTTGTGCTCGTACGGGCGCCAGTCGGTGAAGCCTGACAGATAGTCGAACACGTCGGCGGAATTGGTATGGAAGATGTGCGGGCCGTAGCGGTGGATCAGCACGCCGGCCGCGTCGAGCTCGTCATAGGCATTGCCGCCGATGTGCGGGCGGCGGTCGACAACGAGAACGCGCTGGCCGGCATCGGCCGCAAGCCGTTCCGCCAGCACCGCGCCGGCAAAACCTGCGCCGACGACCAACGTGTCGTAGCGTTCGCGTTTCGGCGCGGCTGCGGCGGTTCGCTTGTTCCGAAGGACACGGTCGATTTCGATGGCCATGGCTGTTTGTGTCCGGTCCCAAGATTGCGTGGTAAGCAGGCAATCGGCTTCATCACGCCATGCGCCTTCACGCGGGAGGGCGAGGGCGGCAGCGCACGCGGCAACGAACGTGCCCGCGTCCGCGGCGATCGCGACGGCCGCCGCCCCGCCATATTGGAGGATCACGTCCACGATGGGCGTAGAGACGACGGGCAGGCCACCGGCAAGATATTCGGGCGTCTTGGTCGGGCTGATGAACCGCGTCGCAGCATTGATCGCGAACGGCATCAGCGCGACGTCCCACCCGGACAGATAGGCGGGGAGTTCATCGTAGCTGCGTCCGCCGAGCCAGTAGATATTGGCGCGGTGCGGCAGGTGCGCGGGATCGATTTTCACGATCGGGCCAATCATCACGAAAGACCAGTCGGGCCGCTGCGTGGCAACGGCATCGAGCAATGCGAGGTCGATACGTTCATCGATGACACCGAAAAAGCCGAGCTTCGGGCCGGGAATGCTTCGCTGGTCCGCGGGTTCACTATTGCCGCTCCGGGCCTGCGCGAAATGCAGGACGTCGACGGCCGAAGGGAAGACGTGAACGTCGTGATGACGGCCGCATTTCGCTTCGTACAGGCTGTAGCCACCCGTGAAGACAAGGTCGGCCCGCGCGAGCAATCGCGCTTCGCGGTCCAGCAAGGACGGGTCGGCGAAGCGAAAGGCGGACAATTCGTCCATGCAGTCGTACACGACCGCGACGGACTCGAGATGCTCGGCGAAAGCGAACATCATCGGCGTGTAGAACCACAGGAGCGGCTTCGCCGAAATACTCGTCGCGATCAGCATGTCGAGCAGCTGCCGCAACCCCGCCTCGATTTGCCCGGCGTTCCACCAATGCGGCAGGCGAGGGCGCAACGCGATCACGTTATTGGCGGGGAAGGGGTGGTGCTCGAGAAATGGCAGCGGGTGGTCGCACGGGATGTGTTCCTCCCACACGAACACCGTCTGCTCCTGCGCAAACCGCTTCATCAAATGCTGTGGGCGCTGTGTGACGAAATCCCAGCGGAGGTGCGAGAAACAGATCAGCGGCGGTGGACCGGGATTATCGACCGTGGCGAGTCCTGGGGTAGGTCCGATACCGTGCACTCTCTTCCAATCGCGAGTTCGCGGCCATCCGCGCTGTGAATCCACCTAGGGCCGCTTCTCGCACCTGAGCATGCGAGAAACGGGATGCGCGTCTGAGCTATTTACTGAACGATTGCAGACCTTGGCACGACTTTGAACGACCCTACTTGTGTTTCAGAACGGCTGTGCTCGGTGGTGGTTCCGGGTAAGTTTTTAACGCACGATAAGACGATCTGCTGGTCGTGGTAGAGACGCGGGCCGTTGCAGAGGGCGGCGGCACCGGCACCCCAACCAACCGTGCAACGCGGAGGGGGCCAAAGAGACTTTGCTATGAAGAAGTACGCTGTCATGTGAGGACAGTGGCCGTTCGCATTCCCTCAGTCGCCTTCGACCTCGCTCCCGCTGGTACGACCATCGTACGTGCCGAGCGGATGTCTCCAGCCTTCATCAAGTACCACCTCGACGATGGCCGCGCACTGCATCGGTTCGTACGGCCAGAGCCGCACGCGCATCCGCACGATCACCCTTGGTGTTTCGAGACAACCATTCTCTCGGGAGGATATGTGGAAGAGGTCTTCACGTTCCGCCCAGACGGCGGCTGGCAAAGCACATTTGTCGAGCGGGTGCCGGGCTCTAGGTACCGGATCGAAGCCAGCCATATCCATCGTATCGTCAGCCTGCCGCAAGGCGAAAGCTGGACAATCGTCCAAGCCGGACCGCACGAACGCAAGACGCTGTTTTGGCGGTTTGGCGATATCGTTCAGCGTCGACCCTGGAATGTCAGACGCTGGAGTACCTATCGACCGCCCATCACGCGCGGCAATCGCCAGCCTCGGCTCGATGATGCTTGGTGACTATCCAACCCGCGAGACCGAACCGGCCTATCCTCCGTTCGCCCTGAGCCTGTCGAAGGCCCCCCTCCGCGAGCGGGCTGTGAGCGTCTGGGGAGGTGCCCTTCGACAGGCTTGGGGCGAACGGGGAATGGATTAACCTCCGTAAAACGACCCTAGCCAGACCACCGCGCTGCGGCGCCCGCTTTCGTAAGCTTGATTGGCTCCGGAACGCGCAGCGATTGGCTGGACGAGCGGCGCAATGTTTGCGCGTCACGGAACGGTTGGACGACAAGATCGCTCAGCAGATGCGGCGAGGAGAGGAATGTGCGGATCATGGTGTCGAGGCTGACCGTCAGCGCATCCTGGGGCAATGTCGGCACGCCAGATGGTTGGCGGGAGATCGTGCCACCGACGGGCGATCAAGCGTGAACATTCCTGCAGGCGAGGCATGGGCCCGGCGTTTCGCCGCCGGCGATCCGATCGGCGAGCGCGTCGCGGTGGTGGTGGCGCATCCCGACGATGAGACGTTGTGGGCGGGCGCGCTTCTCGGGCGGCTGGATGACGGGTTGCTGATCCACCTGACCGACGGCGCGCCGGCCGATGGCGCAGACGCGCGCAAGCTCGGTTTCGAATCGCGCGACGCTTACGCGGCCGCGCGCGCAGCGGAGCTGGAAACGGCGCTTGCGGCACTGGGTTATTGCGGGGCTCGCAAAGGCTATCGGGTGCGCGATCAGGAGGTGGTGACTGCGCTGGACGCGGTGATCGAGCGGCTGACCGCGGACCTGGCCGGGGCGGCGGTGGTCGTGACCCATCCCTACGAAGGTGGCCATCCCGATCACGACGCTGCCGCGCTCGCGGTGCGGCGGGCGGCGGACGGGGTTGGCGCGGCGGTGGTAGAGTTCGCCTGCTACCATAAGCGTGAGGGCGAGCGTGTATTCGGCGCGTTCTGGCCCGGGTCTGCGGAACGCACCCGGTTGCTGTCGCCTGCGGAGTCGGCGCGCATCGACGCGGCACTATGCGCGCATGCGAGCCAGGCGCATGTGTTCGGCCTGTGGCGACCTGCCGATGAGCGCTGGCGCGCGGCGCCGGCCTATGACTTTGCCGCGCGGCCGCCGCCCGACGCGGCGCTGTACGATGATTACGGGTGGACGATGACGACCGGTCGGTGGCGGGACATCGCTGCGTGGTGACCGTATTGTCGGTCGGCTACGCCTTCGCGCCGGTCACCGCCGATCCACCCGGCGGCTCCGAGCAGATCCTCGCCACCCTTGACCGCGCGCTTACCGCCGCCGGGCACCGCTCGATCGTGGTCGCGCAGAAGGGTTCGGTTACCACCGGTGAGCTGTACACCACGCCAGCACCGCACGGCCGAATCGAGGAGCCGATGTGGGCGATCAGCCACGCGATCATGCGCGAGCAGATCGCGGCGGTGATCGAGCGGGATCGGCCGGATGTCGTCCATCTGCACGGGCTCGATTTCGGCCATTATTTGCCGTCCACGGATCGGCCGGTGCTGGTGACGCTGCACCTTCCGCTTGACTGGTACGCAGCGGATTGGCTGCGCCCCAAGCGGCCGCGGACCTTCCTGCAACCGGTCTCCACGAGCCAGGCCGCTCGGGCCGATGCCGACGTCGCCCTGATCGCGCCGGTGGCCAACGGCATCGATACCGACAGGTACCGGCCGGGCCCCAAGAGGGACCGTGCGTTGGTGCTCGGCCGTATCACGGTGGAAAAGGGTTTCCATGACGCGCTCGACGCCGCGCACGCGGCAGCGGCGCCGCTGGATGTGGCGGGCATGATTTTCCCGTATGCCGAGCACGAGCATTATTTCGCCAGCCAGGTCGCGCCGCGGCTCGACGCCGAGCGCCGCTATGTCGGACCCGTCGCGGGCGAGGCGAAGGCAGCGCTGCTGCGCGCAGCGCGCTGCGTACTGATCGCGTCGACCGCTGCGGAAACGTCGTCGCTCGTCGCGATGGAGGCGCTCGCCTCGGGCACGCCCGTCATCGCCTATCGCGCGGGTGCACTGCCCGACATCGTCGAGCATGGCGTGACCGGCTGGCTGGTCGATGACGTTGCCGGCATGGCGGAAGCGATTCGCCGGGTCGATGCGATCGATCCCGCGGCGTGCCGGGCAGCAGCGCTCGCACGTTTCTCTCAGACTCGGATGATCGAGGACTATATGCAACTCTACCGACAGCTCGCCGCATGACCGACCCAGCCATCCTCGCCGCTTGCGCCGCAGGCGAGATATCGCCGGAGATCGCGCTGTCGCGCCTCCTCCTGCTTGGGACAGCGCCCGATCCGGCCGCGCTGGCACGGCTGGCGACCCCTGGCCCGCTCGTGCAACTGGCGGCGCTGGCCGATGCGCATCGCGACCAGCTCGAAGCGCTCAGCGCCTTTGCGCGTGCCGGGCTCGATCCCGGCGACGACACGATGACCGGCACCGCCGCGCTGTTCGATCGGTTCGCGGCGGAAGCGCCCGAAGCGGGTGTTGCCTTTTATTCGTTCGGGGATCCCACGGCACTTGCGCGCGCGACGGACGAGCTGGTGGCGGTGATCCGCGCCTGGGCGCCGGTGGCAGGACGGCGCGTCGTCGATCTGGGCTGCGGGATCGGACGCGTTTCGCTGGCGCTCGCTGCGGAGGCCGCGGCGGTGACGGGGATCGACGTGTCGGCCGGAATGGTCCGTGCAGCTCAGGCCCGATCTGGCGGCGCGCGCGCGACCTTCGTTCAAGGGGATGGCCTGGCGCTGCCGATGATCGCGAATGGCGCCGCCGACCTGCTGCTCGCTGTCGACAGCTGGCCGTTCGTCGTGCGTGCAGGCGCCGCGGCGACCGATGCGCTGATGGCCGAGATCGCGCGCGTGCTCGCACCGGGCGGCGATTTTCTCGTCTTCAACTGGTCGTATCGCGGCGATCCCGCGCTGGACGATCGCGATGCGCGCGCGCTCGCAGCGGCGCACGGCTTCGATGTCGTGCGCATCGGTGAACGTCCATTCGCAATCTGGGATGGTGTCGGTTTTCATGTGCGGCGGCACGCGTGACGCTCTCCGAACGGTGGACGCTGTGGTGCGCCGACCCGCGCGCTACGCCGTTCCAGTCGCCCGCATGGCTCGATGCGTGGTGGGCCGCGCTTGGCAGCGGTGAGCGGCGCGACGTGTCGGTGCGTGACGACGGCCGACTGGTCGCGGCGCTGCCGATGCGGGTGTGGGACGATGGCGCGCTGCGCCGGCTGGTGCCGGTGGGCGCGGGGGAGAGCGACTATTGCGACGCGCTGGTCGATCCCGCCGCCGCCGATGCGGCCGCGCGGCTGATGACCGCGCTGCTGGCGGCGGCGGACGGATGCGATGCGGTGTTGCTCCCCGATCTGCGCGTCGGGTCGCCGCTGCTGGGGGTCGTGCCCGACGACTGGAGTGTCGACGATGCGCCGTGCGAGACCTGTCCGGTGCTGACGCTGCCCGAGACCGGGCCGCTATTACCGGCGCTGACCAAGTCGCAGCGGCGCAAGGTGGTGCACGACCGCCACCGCGCCGCGCATGCGGGCGGCGCGGTCGAGACGGTGGTTGCGCCGGGCGATATCGACGCGGCGCTGGATGCGCTGTTTTCCTTGCACGCGGCGCGCTGGGCGGCGGTGGGGCAGGAAGGCGTGCTCGCCGACCCACGCGTGCAAGCGCTCCATCGCGCCGCGGCACCGGCCCTAGCGGCGGCGGGGCTGTTGCGGCTCGTCACCGTGCGCTTCGACGAGCGCATCGTGGCGGTCTTACTTGGCTTCGCGGACCGTTCGCGTGGCTATTCGTACATCAACGGAGTCGCCAGCGACGTGCCGGGGCAGAGCTTCGGATCAATGGCGTTCGCAACACTGATCGAGCGCGCGGTGGCCGACGGCGCACGCGAGTTTCACTTTCTGCGCGGCGAGGAACAATACAAATATCAATGGGGTGCGCAGCCGACCCACACCGTCCGGCGCACGCTGCGCCGCCGCTAGGGTCACGCGTGCAGATCATCGCCGTGCCTTCGAACGTTCGGGTGAACACTTCTTGATTCAGCGGAGTGTCGCCAAAGGTCGACACCTTTGTCTTGCGAAGCGAGTAGCTGGCGAGCGGCTTTTCCACTCGCATGTGATCTCTCGCCGCAATCTGCCATGTGAGACCCTGTTCTGCGAGACGCCAGCGGTTCACAAAATCGTCCTCGCGGTATGGGTAGGTCGATGCGGCAAGTGCGCTCCATTTCGTTCAGTTGCGCAAATCGCTGCAAGGTTGGTCATCGTCGTGGCGCTCGCTTCGGGATCAGAACCGGTTTCGACGGTTCTGGCCCTTCGGCCTGATCTAAATACCCTATGGCAAATCGAGATGGTTCACGGACCTGCACCGCGACTTGCGAGTTTCCGTAGAAAGTATTGAAAGGGTGATCCCGAGATGACAGAAACGACACGACGGCAGGCTTTGACGGTAGGCGCGCTGGGTGTTGCCGCCGCTGCGCTTACTTCGCCGGCTACGGCCCAGACCGACGCGAAGCCGCGCGGCGGCAAGCAGAACCCGCGCGACAAATATCCCAAGCCACCATTCAAGTCGCAGCAGCAGCCTTGGCCCGGCCTTGCTGGCAAAATGGATCCCCGTCCTGACCACGGCGAGACAAGCTATGTCGGCAACGGGCGCCTCGCCGGACGGAAGGCGCTGATTACAGGCGGAGACTCGGGCATGGGCCGAGCAGCCGCCATCGCCTATGCCCGGGAGGGTGCGGACGTCGCGATCAACTACCTCCCCGCCGAGGAATCCGATGCGCGCGAGGTTATCGACCTCATTCGCCAGGCGGGTCGCACGGCGGTCGCCATTCCTGGCGACCTACGCTCCGCCCCGTTCTGCCGCCAGCTGGTCGCCAAGGCGGTGAACGGCCTCGGTGGCCTCGATATCCTCGTCTGCAATGCTGGTCGGCAGCAATCGATCCCTTCGATCCTCGACGTTTCGGACGAAGAGTTCGACGCGACGATGAAGACTAACATCTACGCGCCGTTCTGGATCATCAAGGCAGCGGTGCCGCATCTCGAGCCGGGCTCGGTCATCATCGGGACAACGTCCGAACAGGCCTACGACCCCTCACCCGATCTCTACGCCTATGCCCAGACCAAAGCGGCGACGATGAACTACGTCAAGTCGCTCGCCAAGCAGCTCGGCGCAAAGGGCATCCGCGTCAACGGGGTCGCGCCGGGACCGATTTGGACGCCGCTGCAAATTTCTGGCGGCGCATCGCAGGGCAAGGTCGTCACCTTCGGCGCAACCGCTCCGCTCGGCCGACCCGGCCAGCCAGCCGAACTCGCCGGCATCTATGTGCGGCTCGCCGAGGACGATGGGAGCTATACGACCGGCAACATCTACGGGGCCGGCGGCGGACAGGGACAACCGTGATGTCCCGGCGAGAAACCGGGATACGCACAAGTGCGGTCTTCCTCGCTGGCGCCTTCGCCGCATCCGGACTGTGGCCGCTCGCGGCGCAGCAGGCCGGCTCGCGACAGACCCGTGAATTCGTCCAGGCTGCGGCGCAGTCGGACACGTTTGAGGAGCTCGAGGCGCAGACCGTGCTCGGGCAAAGCGCCGATCCTCAGATCCGCGCGTTTGCCCAGCAGATGATTGAGGCGCATATGCAGACGACCGCGGCGCTCGCCGCGGCGACAATGCGTGCCGGCCTCGAGCCGCCTTCCAAGGCAATGAGCAGCGATCAGGCGCAATGGCTCGGCGCGCTCCAAAGCGTGCGCGGTCCCGAGTTCGACAGGCTCTATGTGCGACAGCAGGTGCTGGCGCACCGTTCTGCACTTATCACGGAGCAGCGCTACGCGTCGGGTGGTGACCAACTTGACGTGAAATTAGCGGCGGCCTCGGCCACGCCGATCATCGCGTCGCATTTGCAGATGGCAGAACAGATGCAGGCGAAGTTCGGCGGGTAGACCGTAGACGAGGAAGCCAGTCCTCGGATGGCTAGCTGTATGGACAACCCGCGCGGCGATCGTGTTCGAGCTTCGCGCGCTGTCATCGGCGCGCTTGACGCGGAGGCCGGCGGGTACGCCCTGCCGCTCACACGGCGGGCGGTGTCCTTCGACCGGATCACGGTTGCCGGACCGCTCAATGGAACGGGAATGGCCGGCTCTGGTAGGAGCGGTCATTTACGCGGGAATTAAGGAACGACTTGAGTTGGTCGCAAGCCGTCCCACTGCTCCGGGGCCGACACCACCCATACCTCCCTCCGCGTCAAGTTGGAACCTGATTTCGCCGCCGTCGACGGCGCGCCGGCGATCATCCGTGAGAGGTAACGGAGGGTCGGCTCCCAGCGAGCCGATCGATGAGGCCATCTGTTGCGGCGTCGCGGCGGAAACGCGAACACTGTCCACCACGGCACCGCAGGCCCGTGGAGAAATCATCGATCATAACGATGAACTGATCTGATGAAGGGCACTAGTATATTTGAGTTGGTAAAAATATCCATATCGCCGAATGAAGACATCAAAATGGGTGCGGTCGTTTGGGTCAATTCTACGAAGCAACGCGCCAAATAGATCTACTTGACCAGACCGCGATCAAGACGGATCATAGCATTTCGCGACTCGATCCGTAGTCGGGTTCACGAAGATCTGCTCGGGACGACCTTCGCCGACACGCGCGATTCGCCCCGACGCCGCTTAGGGGGAGTTTCAAATGGCTGGACAGAACCTGCTTCCAATCGACGAAATTGCCAAGACACTCCCGGTGGACGAGATCCAGGGCGATGTGCTCGTAGGCCTCCAGAAGAAGGCCGAGATTTTCGTCTTCTTCACCATCCAGGACGTGGCCAAGTTCCGGATCGGCCTCAAGAACGCGATCGGCCACATCACGTTCCTAAGGGAGACAGCGGAATACGAGATCGCAAAACCCGGCGAGGCGGGAAAGAATCTGCTGGTGAAGGCGAACATCGCCTTCAGCTATCCAGGTATCGAGACGCTCGGCCTTGGGGCGGCGGTTGGCGTCGACACTTCTTTCGTTGCTGGCGCAAAGGCGAGTGCGGCCTCGCTCGGCGACAAACCTGACGACGACTGGCTTCCCGAATACAGGTCCGAGACGTTTCACGGCGTGCTGCTGGTGGCTGCATGGGACAAACTCCCCCAACACGCGCTCACGCTTGCCCGAGCGGAGGCCGAAAGTATCAAACATATCTTCGGCGCAAGCATCCTCGAGGCGCACCGAGAGGAGAACAAAGTCCGTGAAAGGGTGATCGGCGGCAAGCCGCAATCCGGGCACGAGCACTTCGGCTTCGCCGATGGCGTGTCGCAGCCGGGTGTCCTCGGCATGACGACGCCCGACCCCGCTCATCCCGACAAGGGCAATCCGGGCCAGGACCTCGTTAAGCCGGGAGAGTTCGTGATCGGACTCGAGACTGCGGATCCGGCACCTGGGGCTCCTCCTGTCCCGGCGCCGGTCGCTCCCCCAGAGTGGATGAAGAACGGGTCATACATGGTGGTTCGCCGTCTCCGCCAGGATGTAACCGGCTTCTACAGCTGGGCCGCGCAGACTGCGGCGAGCGTCGGAAAGAGCGAGGACCAATTCACGGCGGGACTGGTCGGCCGGTGGCGGGACGGGAGCCCGCTCGTCAACAACCCCATTCAACCCAACCCAGCGGAGGACGAAGGAAACCAGAAGGAGAACAACGACTTCGACTTTGGCCCCGGGGATCCAGCCCAGAAGAAGTGCCCGTTCCAGGCGCACATCCGGAAGGTCTACCCGCGGGGCGACATGGCTGACGAGGAGTCGGAGCGGCATCGCATACTGCGGGCCGGGATCGCGTTCGGTGAGGACGAGGACCACGACAAGGGCCTTTTTTTCGTCTGCTATCAAAATTCGATCGTCGACAAGTTCGAGGTTCTTCAGGGCTGGGCAAACAGCGCGGACTTCGCAGGACCGAGGGATCCCGCGATGCACGTGCCGCCCAGGATCGGGATCGACCCGATCATTGGTCAGGGCGGGGAGGTCCGGGACGGGACATGGGACACCGGCCAGGTGTCGCCGCCCCAGCCGCAGCAGTTCGTCATTTCGACCGGGGCCGCCTACTTCTTCTCCCCGTCCAAGAGTGCTCTCGAGGCAATCGGAAACGGGTAGATAAGCTGCCGCTGAGGCTGGCTGGTGCATTGTCTCCCCTTGGCCGCGCGTCGAAGGCGGCATCGCTGATTTTCGACTGAACGATGGGCCTTCCTCTGTTAACCGCATCGCCGTGGTTCACAGGGAGCTGACGGACAGCATTCTATCACGCGAATGGCTGCTCCTCACCAGAGCAGCCGTCCGTGACACATCCGAGAACGGCCACGTCTGCTCGACTGCTGCCGTGCCTGTGGCGGCAACTAGGACCCACTTTTTGCGTTTCGTGTCCCCGAATGTGCCCCTGATATGTGAATGCGAAGCACATTAACGGATAACCGAACTCGGGGGCGGGCAGGGCGACCCGAATGACGACTTCTGGGTCGTCCCGCTCATCGCCTGCTGCATTCGCCATGCCTAAAGCTATTGTCGCGGTAGCGGGGCGGCCTCCTAGCCCGCCGTAGCGCAGTATGCTTGCCAAATGCCCTACGGGGCGCGAGAATCTTGGCATGCGCTCTCAAATTGACCATCTGCCACCGCGACAGCAAGAAGAGCTGGATCGGGTGAAGCACCTGCTTTTGGCCGAATTTGCCGTGGCGACGGCTCGCGCCACGCAGCCCTGGAAGAAAAACGGCAGCGTTATCAAATTGATCCTGTTCGGTAGCTACGCGCGGAATGATTGGGTCGATGAGCCGGAGAACGGCTATCAGTCTGACTTCGACTTACTGATTATCGTCAGCCACCCAGACCTCACCGATATCGCAGATTATTGGTATGTCGCGGAGGACAAAATCTTACGCGATGCGGCGATTGCGCGGCCGGTTAACATCATCGTCCACACACTGGCCGAGGTGAACCAAGCGCTGAGCCGTGGTGAATATTTCTGGGTTGATATCGCCCGCGACGGAATCATTTTATACGATTTGCCCGGCAGTCCGCTTGCGATTCCACAGCCGCTGACTGCCGCAGACGCCTGTGAAATGGCGGGGAGCTATTTTCGGGATCAAATGAGGTCGCTTGATCAATGGATCGAGCTTTCCGAATATTCGATCAGCAGAACTGCGCAGGAATCTGACTGGGCACGTAAGTCGGCATTCAATCTTCATCAAGCGACGGAAACCGCATACGCCTGCTTTCTGCTTGTTCGAACCCTGTATTTTCCTCGCTCGCACAACATCAAATTCCTGCGCTCGTTGGCGGAAGACAGCGAACCGCGTCTGATCGAAGCATGGCCCCGTGCAGACCGCATCGATCGCCGCCGCTTCGAGCTCCTAAAACGCGCCTATGTCGAAGCCCGCTACTCGGCGAGCTATGATATCAGCCACGATGATCTCGATGCACTTTCGGCTTCGATACGAGCGCTGCGCGACATTGTTGAAACGGTTTCTCGCGAGCGTGTCGAAACGCTGCGGAGCGACGCCGGCCTTTAGGCCAACGTCTCAGCAGTCCCTCCAAATCCTGAATCCGTGAGCCAAAGCGAGCCCATCAGCGCCCATCAGCACCATTTCGTTTTTGGCTGTCGTCACGGAGTCTGAGCCCGCCTGAACCGGTCGAGTCCGGCGGGCGGGAGCCGCGACGTGACACCGACCAAATTGCTCATTGGCCAGATCCTACTCGTCTTTGCGATCGTGATCGCCGGGGTCTGGGCGGCCACGCAGTGGGCGGCGGCGATGCTGGCCTATCAGCCCGAGCTTGGAAGCTCCTGGTTCAACCTTGGCGATACGCCGGTCTACCGTCCGTGGGACCTGTTCGCGTGGTGGTATCACTATGACGCCTACGCCCCGGTCGTGTTCGACAAGGCGGGGATGCTCGCCGGCGCCAGCGGCTTCATCGGCTGCGCCGCCGCGATCTTCGGCTCGCTGTGGCGCGCGCGGCAGACCCGCAACGTCACGACCTACGGCTCCGCCCGATGGGCGAGTGGCCGGGAGGTCGATCGCGCCGGATTGCATCGCGATGCCGGCGTCATGCTCGGTACACTCGGTGGGCGCTACCTGCGTCATGATGGCCCGGAGCACGTCCTGGCATTCGCACCGACGCGCTCGGGGAAGGGCGTCGGGCTGGTGGTGCCGACCTTGCTGTCCTGGACCGGCTCGGCGGTCGTGCACGACATCAAGGGCGAGAACTGGACGCTGACCGCCGGCTGGCGCGCGCGCTTCTCGCATTGCCTGTGGTTCAATCCGACCGACGCCCGCTCGGCCCGCTACAATCCGCTGCTCGAAGTGCGCCGCGGCACCAACGAGGTCCGCGACGCCCAGAACATCGCCGACATCCTGGTCGATCCGGAAGGCGCTCTCGAGCGCCGCAATCACTGGGAGAAGACCAGCCACTCGCTGCTGGTCGGCGCGATCCTGCACGTCCTCTATGCCGAGGACGAGAAGACGCGGTGTACCGCCCCTGGGCGCTGTTCGGCTGGTGGTATCACTATGATGCCTATGCCCCCATCGTCTTCGACAAGGCGGGGATGCTCGCCGGCGCCAGCGGCTTCATCGGCTGCGCCGCCGCGATCTTCGGCTCGCTGTGGCGCGCGCGGCAGACCCGCAACGTCACGACCTACGGCTCCGCCCGATGGGCGAGTGGCCGGGAGGTCGATCGCGCCGGATTGCATCGCGATGCCGGCGTCATGCTCGGTACACTCGGTGGGCGCTACCTGCGTCATGATGGCCCGGAGCACGTCCTGGCATTCGCACCGACGCGCTCGGGGAAGGGCGTCGGGCTGGTGGTGCCGACCTTGCTGTCCTGGACCGGCTCGGCGGTCGTGCACGACATCAAGGGCGAGAACTGGACGCTGACCGCCGGCTGGCGCGCGCGCTTCTCGCACTGCCTGCTGTTCAACCCGACCGATGCCGCCTCCGCGCACTACAATCCGCTGCTCGAGGTCCGCCGCGGCGTCGACGAGGTGCGCGACGTCCAGAACATCGCCGACATCCTGGTCGATCCGGAGGGGGCGCTCGAACTCCGCAACCATTGGGAAAAGACCAGCCACTCGCTGCTGGTCGGCGCGATCCTCCACGTCCTCTACGCCGAGCAGGAAAAGACGCTCGCCCGCGTCGCGACCTTCCTGTCCGATCCGCAGCGCTCGTTCCTCGCGACGCTACGTCAGATGATGACAACCAACCATCTCGGCGACGACAAGGCGCCGCGGGTCCATCCCGTCGTCGCGTCGGCCGCGCGCGAGCTGCTCAACAAGAGCGAGAACGAGCGCTCGGGCGTGCTGTCGACGGCGATGTCATTCCTTGGCCTCTATCGCGATCCGACCGTGGCCGAGGTCACGTCGCGCTGCGACTGGCGGATCGCCGACCTGCTCGACGGTGCGCGGCCATGCTCGCTCTATCTCGTCATTCCGCCCTCCGACATCAGCCGCACCAAGCCGCTCGTGCGCCTTGTGCTCAACCAGATCGGCCGCCGCCTGACCGAGCGGCTCGACGTGCCCGGCAGTTCGGCGCGCCGCCACCAGTTGCTGATGATGCTCGACGAGTTTCCGGCGCTCGGCCGCCTCGACTTCTTCGAATCCAGCCTGGCGTTCATGGCCGGCTACGGTATCCGCGCCTTCCTGATCGCGCAGAGCCTCAACCAGATCGAGAAGGCGTATGGCGAGCACAACGCGATCCTCGACAATTGCCATGTCCGCGTCGCTTTTTCGACCAATGACGAGCGCACCGCCAAGCGTATCTCCGATGCACTGGGCACCGCAACCGAGCAGCGCTCGATGCGCAACTATGCCGGGCACCGCCTCGCGCCGTGGCTGGCGCATGTCATGGTCAGCCGGCAGGAGACCGCGCGCCAGCTCCTGACGCCGGGCGAAGTCATGCAGCTTTCGCCGGACGAGGAACTGGTCCTGGTTTCCGGGCTCGCACCGATCCGCGCGCGCAAATTGCGCTACTTCCGCGACCGCAACTTCACCACGCGCGTTGCGCCGGCGCCTCGCTTGGCAGCGGGCCAATATGCCGATCGGCCCAAGGCCCGCCCGGACGACTGGAGCGACCGGGTGCGCGGCATCGACGCGCGGCTGAAGCAGGTCGAGGACGCGGCCGGCGGCGAGGAGGAAGGCGGTATGCAGCAGCAGCGCCATCCCAGCGTCGAACCGGCGCCCAAGAAGCCCGAGGTTGCCGAGACGCGCGAAGCCCAGGACGTTGCCGACGACGAGAACGTCCCAGCAGACCAGCGCGCGATGGACCAGGCGAAGAGCCTGAGCGTCGTCGTGCGCGGACATGCCATCAACGAGGCCGCGCAGCGCGACCTCGTGCCCGGGCTCTGAGGCGGCGATGAAGAACCGCCAGAACCTCTATCTCGACCGCGAGCTCAGCGAAGCGCTCGAATTGATCGCCGGCGGCGCGCGCGGCAACAAGAGCCGGCTGGTCAACGACGCGCTGCGCGACTGGCTGGCGCGGCGGGGGCGTAAGGAGGTCGATGACCTGCTCAAGGTCCGGCTCGACCGGCTGTCGCGCGACGTCCAGGGCGCGCGGCGCGACATCGATGTGCTGCTCGAGAGCCTGTCGCTGTTCGTCCGCTACCAGCTCATGGTGACCGCGCCGCTACCCGAGGCGGATGCCGTGGCGCAGGCGATCGGCCGCGACCGCTTCGAAGCCTTTGTCGGTCAGGTCGGCCGCATGATCGCCGCCGGCACGCGCACGCTGTCTCCACCCGATAGCAAGGAAGGCACCGGGCGATGACCGATCGCAGCGATACCGTGTCGTCCGATCGCCGCCGCGCGATGCTGCGCACCGCAATGGGACCGGCGATCAGCGCGGCGCTGGGCGACAGCCGTGTCGTCGAGATCATGGTCAATCCTGATGGGGCGCTTCGTGTCGACCTGCTCGGCGAAGGCCGCGTCGACACCGATGTGCGGCTCGAGCCGGCACAGGTCGAGCGGATCATCCGGCTGGTGGCATCGCACGCCCGCGCCGAGGTGCATGGCGAGCGGCCGATCGTCTCGGCGGAACTGCCGCCGCATGGTGAGGGCGCCGGCGAGCGTTTCGAAGGCGTGCTTCCGCCGGTCTCGATCGCGCCGTGCTTCTCGATCCGCAAGCCGGCGGGGCGCATCTACACGCTCACCGACTATGTCGCCGACAGCATCATGTCGCACGATGCCGCGCGCGTGCTCTCGCTGGCGGTGGTCGATCGCCGCAACATCCTCGTCGCCGGCGGAACGAGTTCGGGCAAGACCACGCTTGCCAACGCCCTGCTCGCCGAGATGGCGCATCTCGAGGAGCGCGTGATCCTGATCGAGGACACGCGCGAGCTGCAGTCGCCGGTGCGCGACACCGTGGCGCTGCGGACGCGGCCCGGCGCGGTCACCATGGGCGACCTGGTCCGCTCGACGCTCCGCCTCCGGCCCGACCGGATCATCGTCGGCGAGGTCCGCGGCGGCGAGGCGCTCGACATGCTCAAGGCCTGGAACACCGGTCATCCCGGCGGGATTGCCACCGTGCACGCCAACAGCGCGGCCTCGGCACTCTACCGGATCGAGCAATTGATCCAGGAAGCCGTCGTCACAGTGCCGCGCCGGCTGATCGCCGAGGCGATCGACATGATCGTGTTCATCGCCGGGCGCGGCACCGCGCGCCGGATCGAGACGATCGCCCGCGTCGCCGGCCTCGACCCCGACGGCAACTACGCCGTCGTCGATCTCACGCCCCACAACCCCGATCTGGAAGGAGACTGACATGCACACCCTCAACATCGCCCATCGCAACCCGATCCCCGGCCGCATCGCCGCGGCATTCTTGCTGTTCGGCCTGTCGCTCAGCTTGGCCGGCAGCGCCTATGCCAGCGGCTCCGGCATGCCGTGGGAGCAGCCGCTCCAGCAGGTGCTGGAATCGGTGCAGGGCCCGGTCGCCAAAATCGTCGCGGTGATCATCATCATCGTCACCGGGCTGACGCTGGCGTTCGGCGAAACCGCCGGCGGTTTTCGCAAGCTCATCCAGATCATCTTCGGCCTGTCGATCGCCTTCGCGGCCTCGTCCTTCTTCCTGTCCTTCTTCAGCTTCGGCGGCGGGGCGCTGGTGGCATGAGCCATATCGACGGCTTCGAGGCGCCGATCCACGCCAGCCTGGGGTCGCCGATCCTGCTCGGCGGCGCGCCGCGCGGGATCGCGATCGTCAACGGCACGATCGCCGCGGCGGTCGGCCTCGGGCTCCAGCAATGGCTGGTCGGCATCGCGCTGTGGGTGATCGGCCACAGCATCGCGGTGTTCGCGGCGCGCCGCGATCCCGATTTCGCGCCGGTGCTGCTGCGCCACATGCGCCAGAAAGGACATCTGGCATGCTGAACCTTGCCGAATATCGCTCGCGCGCCGACCGGCTCGCCGATCATCTGCCCTGGGCCGCGCTGGCGGCGCCTGGCGTGATCCTCAACAAGGACGGCAGCTTCCAGCGCAGCTTCGCGTTTCGTGGGCCCGACCTCGAAAGCGGGACCGAGGCCGAGCTGGTCGGCGCCTGCGCCCGCGCCAACAACGTGCTCAAGCGGCTCGGGACGGGCTGGGCGCTGTTCTTCGAGGCCGAACGCCGCGACGCGCTGGGCTATCCCGACAGCGATTTCCCCGACCCGGCGTCGGCGCTCGTCGACGAGGAGCGGCGCGCCGGCTTCGAGAGCGAAGGCCAGCATTTCGAGAGCGTCTATCACGGCACGCTGACCTGGCTGCCCCAGCCCGACAGCAGCGACGCCGCGGGACGCAAGCTGGTCGATCGCCCCGACGATCCGACGGGCAGGGACTGGGGCGCGAGCCTCGCCAGCTTCGTCGCCGAGACCGACCGCGTGCTCGACCTGTTCGCGAGCTTCATGCCCGAGGTCCGCGCGCTGGACGATGCCGAGACGCTGACCTATCTCCACGGCACGATCTCCGATCGCCGGCACCGGGTCGCGGTGCCCGAGACGCCGATCTACCTCGACGCTTTGCTTGCCGACACGCCGTTGCTCGGCGGGCTCGAGCCGAAGCTCGGCACCCTCCATCTGCGCACGGTGACCGTGCTCGGCTTCCCGAACCTCAGCCGGCCCGCCATTCTCGACGGGCTCAATCACCAGGACTTCGGCTATCGCTGGGTCACCCGCTTCATCGCGCTCGACAAGACCGACGCGACCAAGGCGCTGACCAAGATCCGCCGGCAATGGTTTAACAAGCGCAAGTCGATCACCGCGCTGCTGCGCGAGGTGATGTACAACCAGCCGGTCCAGTTGCTCGACAGCGATGCCGACAACAAGGTCGTCGATGCCGATCTGGCACTCCAGGCGCTAGGCGGTGATCATGTCGCCTTCGGTTATCTGACCACCACGATCACCGTCGCCGACGCCGACCGGGCGCGCGTCGAGGAAAAGGTCCGCAGCGTCGAGCGGATCGTCAACGGCCTCGGCTTCACCTGCGTGCGCGAGGGCATCAACGCGGTCGAGGCATGGCTCTCATCGCTGCCCGGCCAGGCCTATGCCAATGTCCGCCAGCCTTTGGTTCACACGCTGAACCTCGCCCATTTGATGCCGCTGTCCGCGGTCTGGGCCGGGCCGGCGGAGAACCGGCATCTCGCCGGTCCCCCTCTGCTGTATGCGCAGACCAGCGGTTCGACCCCGTTCCGTCTCTCCACGCATGTCGGCGATGTCGGCCACATGCTCGTCGTCGGGCCGACCGGCGCCGGCAAGTCGGTGCTGCTGGCGTTGATCGCGTTGCAGTTTCGCCGCTATCCCGGCGCGCAGGTCTACATCTTCGACAAGGGCTTCTCGGCACGTGCCGCGGTGCTGGCGATGGGCGGCGCGCACCACGCGCTGGGGCTCGGTGGCGACAACGGCGAGACGCTGGCCTTCCAGCCGCTGCGCCGTATCGACAACATGGGCGAGCGCAGCTGGGCGTCGGAATGGATCGCGGCGCTGCTGGCGCACGAGAAGGTGCTCGTCACGCCCGAGGTGAAGGACGCGGTCTGGTCCGCGCTTGGCAGCCTCGCCTCGGCGCCTGCCGAGGAACGCACGATGACCGGTCTGACGATGCTGCTGCAGTCGAACGCGCTGCGCACCGCGCTGAATGCCTACACGCTCGACGGCCCCTTCGGTCGGCTGCTCGACGCATCCGAGCAGCATCTCGCGCTCGCTGACGTGCAGTGCTTCGAGACCGAGGCCTTGATGGGGCAGGCCGGCGTGGTCGCGCCGGTGCTGACCTACCTGTTCCACCGTCTCGAGGAGCGCTTCGACGGCCGCCCGACGCTGCTGGTGCTCGACGAAGCCTGGATTTTCCTCGACCATCCACTGTTCGCGGCGCGGATCCGCGAATGGCTCAAGACGCTGCGCAAGAAGAATGTCGCGGTGCTGTTCGCGACGCAGAGCCTCGCCGACATCGCCGACAGCAGCATTGCGCCCGCCATCATCGAGAGCTGCCCGCAGCGCATCCTGCTGCCCAACGACCGCGCGATCGAGCCGCAGTCGCGCGCTGCCTATGAGCGGTTCGGGCTGAACGACCGTCAGGTCGAGCTGGTCAGCCGCGCCACCCCCAAGCGGCATTATTATCTGCAGTCCGCACGCGGCAACCGGCTGTTCGAGCTCGGCCTGGGCCCGATCGCGCTGGCGCTGTGCGGTGCCTCCGACCCCGCGGCGCAGGCGCGGATCGACGCGCTGCTCGCCGAACATGGCCCATACGATTTCGCGCGCCACTTCCTCGACGACGCCGGCCTCGACTGGGCCGTCCGCCTTCTTGCCGATTCCCCGATCCCCCAAGCGAAGGAGTAAATGTCATGCGTACCCCCATCCGCAAATATCTCGTCGCGACGGCCCTCGGCCTCGGCGCGGCCGGTTCGCTCGCGTGCGCGCTGGCACTGGCGAGCGCTCCCGCGCACGCGCAGATCACCGTGTTCGACCCGAGCAACTACAGCCAGAATTTGCTCAGCGCGGCGCGGGCGCTGAGCCAGCTCAACAACCAGATCCAGTCGCTGCAGAACGAAGCGCAAATGTTGGTCAATCAAGCCCGCAACATGACGCGGATCGACTTCCCCCAGCTCCAGCAGATTACCCAGACGCTCCAGGCGATCGATCGGCTGATGGCGCAGGCGCAGGGCATCGACTTCCGCATCGACGGCCTCGACAAGCAATTCCGACAGCTGTTTCCGACAGACTTCAAACTGGCGCTTACCACCGACCAGCGCGTTATCGGTGCCAAGACCCGGCTCGACGCTGCAATGGCGGGATTCCGGCAGACGATGGGCGTGCAGTCGCAGGTCGTCGAGAACATCCAGGCCGATGCCGGGACGCTCGCTGATGTCATGGCCAAGAGCCAGAATGCCGAGGGGGCGCTCCAGGCCAGCCAGGCGACCAACCAACTGCTCGCGCTGAGCGCCAAGCAGCAGTTCCAGATCCAGAACATGATGGCCGCGCAATATCGCGCCGAGGCCACCGAGGCCGCGCGCCGCGCCCAGGCCGAGGCCGAGGGCCGCGCGGCGACGAAGAAGTTTCTCGGTTCCGGGTCGGCCTACACCCCCCAATAGGCCGAACCGGTCGGGCGGCGGTTGCCCCCGCCGTCGCCGCCGCGGGTGCGCGCTCTCCCCACCGCACCCGCGGCATTTCTAGGACAGGAACAGCAGCGTGAATGATCTCAGCGTCATCGACCGGTTCATGCAGGCCTTTAGCCGCTATATCGACAGCGGCTTCGGGCTGCTCGGCGGCGACGTGCACTTCCTGACGGCGACGCTGATCGGGATCGACATCACGCTGGCCGGGCTGTTCTGGGCGATGGGCGGCGAGGACAATGTCATTGGCCGCTTCCTGCGCAAGATCCTCTATATCGGCGCGTTCGCCTTCATCATCGGCAGCTTCTCGACGCTGGCCGACATCATCTTCCAATCCTTCGCGCAGGCTGGCCTGACCGCGGGCGGGGGCACGCTGTCCGCCGACGACCTACTCAAGCCGGGCCGTGTGGCCTCGACCGGCTTCTCGGCCGCGTGGCCGCTGCTCGAACAGGCATCGAGCATGACGGGAATGGTCAGCTTCTTCGAAAACTTCCTGACGATCATGGTGCTGCTGTTCGCCTGGGCGATCGTCGTACTCGCCTTCTTCATCCTCGCGGTTCAGATGTTCGTGACGATCATCGAGTTCAAGCTGACCGCGCTCGCCGGCTTCATCCTCGTGCCGTTCGCTTTGTGGGGCCGTACCAGCTTCCTCGCCGAGCGCGTGCTCGGCAACGTCGTCTCGTCGGGCATCAAGGTGATGGTGCTCGCCGTCATCGTCGGCATCGGGTCGAACTTCTTCGGCGAGTTCACCGCGTCGATGCAGGGCCAGGAGCCCGATCTCGGCGCGGCGATGAGCCTTACGCTCGGCGCGCTCTCGCTGTTCGGCCTCGGCATCTTCGGTCCAGGCATTGCTTCGGGGCTCGTCGCCGGCGCCCCCCAGCTCGGCGCTGGCGCGGCGCTGGGCACCGCGGCCGGCGCGTCCGGCGTGACGATGCTCGCCGGCGGCGCGACGATGGGTGCC
>CAXTEO010000032.1:0-40692 GCA_964243205.1 uncultured Sphingomonas sp. | reverse complement strand
TCGCGGCTGAGCTTGGAGAACATGCCCGAGCGCTTCTTATCCTGCGCGCCCTTGCGGTACATGATGTTCTTATATTTGGAATGGCCTGCCATGGCGTCCTCTTGCGTCTGTTCCCCGGCCGTCATGCCGAACTCGTTTCAGCATCCATCGCATCTCACGGGCGTGCGCCGGGTGGAGGATGGACCCTGAAACAAGTTCAGGGTGACGGCAAGGGCGGGGTGTCAGTCGAGGCCGAGCGCGGCCTTGTAGGTTTCGAGCAAAGCCTCGGCCTCGTCGCGATGGTGCTTCTCCATCTTGCGCAGGCGCACGATCGAGCGGATCGTCTTGACGTCGAAACCGGTCGACTTGGCCTCGCCGTACACGTCCTTGATGTCGTCGGCGATGCCCTTCTTTTCCTCTTCGAGCCGCTCGATGCGCTCGATCAGAAGACGTAATTGGTCGGCGGCGATGATGTCGCTCACTGGTATTCCCCCGGGGCTTGAATCACTGAAAGGGGCGCGCTGTAGGACAGCCGGACCGCGCCGTCACGCATTCTTCACCACGCTTTACCGCATCGCTGCGATCGCCCGCCGCGCGAAGCACGGTCGCCGCCGCTACGGCATCGCCTGTCGAGATAAATATACCATGGGTCCGCTCCACGGTTGATCGCGGTGAGATACGGGTTAGAGGCAAGCGCGCACAAGCAAGGACCTCCCCATGACCAAGTCCATCAGCCCCCGTTCGCGGAAGGTGCGGATCCTGGCGACGCTCGGACCCGCGAGCAGCAGCCCCGAGATGATCGCCGCCTTGTTCGAAGCCGGCGCGGACGCGTTCCGCGTCAATATGAGCCATGGCGACCAGCAATCGAAGATCGCAGTGATCCAGGCGATCCGCGCGCTCGAAAAGAGCTATGGCCGCCCCTCGACCATTCTCGCCGATCTGCAGGGACCGAAGCTGCGCGTCGGCAAGTTTGCCGCCGGCAAGATCGAGCTGATCAAGGGCCAGGTCTTCACGCTCGACCGCGACACCACGCCCGGCGACACGACTCGCGTCGAACTGCCGCATCGCGAGATTTTCGAGGCGATCGAGCCCGGCGCGCGCCTGTTGCTCGACGACGGCAAAGTCGTGCTGCGCGTGACCGATCACAGCGCCGTGACAATCATCACCGAAGTGGTGGTCGGCGGCGCGCTGTCGAACAATAAGGGGCTCAACGTTCCCGACGTCGTCATCCCGATGGCGGCGCTGACCGAGAAGGATCGCAGCGACCTCGCCTTTGCGGTCGACCAGGGCGTCGACTGGATCGCTCTGTCGTTCGTCCAGCGGCCGGAGGATCTGGCCGAGGCGCGCAAGCTGATCGGCGGCAAGGCATCGTTGCTCGCCAAGATCGAAAAACCCTCGGCGATCGAGCGGCTCGAGGAAATCGTCGAGGCGTGCGACGGGGTGATGGTCGCGCGTGGCGATCTCGGCGTCGAGCTGCCGCCCGAAACGGTGCCCCCGCTGCAGAAGCGCATCATCGAAGTGTCGCGCCGGCTCGGCCGGCCGGTGGTGGTGGCGACGCAGATGCTCGAATCGATGATCACCTCGCCCTCGCCCACTCGCGCCGAAGTGTCCGACGTGGCGACCGCCATCTATGACGGCGCCGACGCGATCATGCTCTCGGCCGAAAGCGCGGCCGGCGCGTGGCCGACCGAATCGGTCGCGATGATGAATGCGATCGGCGAGGCGGTCGAGCGCGACCCGACGCATGGCGAGCGCATCCACTTCACCGTGATCCGCTCCGACCCGACGACCGCCGACGCGCTGGCGGAAGCGGCCAAGAACATCGCGCACACGGTCGGCGCCGCGGCGATCATCTGCTTCACTGCCTCCGGCTCGACCGCACGCCGCGTCGCGCGCGAGCGGCCGGGCGTACCGTTGATGGTATTGACGCCCAAGATCGACACCGCGCGCCGCTCGGGCCTCTTGTGGGGCGCGTATGCGGTCCACACCAAAGACGTCGATTCGTTCGAGGAAATGGTCGCCAAGGCCAAGCGCATGGCGCTGCGCCACGGGCTTGCCAAAGCCGGCGACCGCGTGATCCTGATCGCGGGCGTGCCGTTCAAGACGCCCGGATCGACCAACGTGCTGCACGTGGTGCGGATCGTCGGGGACGAGCTGAAGAATTATACGAAGTAAGCGCGTGCATCAGCCTAGATGAAGATGCGGTTCGTCGCCCCGGCGAAAGCCGGGGCCGGCCTGCTTTGTGGCATAGCGGCGGACACGAACATAGCGGCCCCGGCCTTCGCCGGGGCGACGGCAACACGCGCGCCAGCGCTTCCAGCTAGAGCGTCAGGCGAAAAAGCCGTACCGCGCCAGATCCGCGCGCAATGCCGCCGCATCGCTGAACACCACCGCCCCCATCCCCACGCTTTGCGCCCCCGCGACATTGTCGGCGCGGTCGTCGACGAACAGCGTGTCCTCCGCGCGCAGCCCGAAGCGGTCGAGCGCGAGGCGATAGATTGCCGGATCGGGCTTGGTCAGCAGTTCGTCACCCGAGACGACGATGCCGCGAAAGCGATCGAACAGCGCCGCTTCGCGCGCGCGAAATGGCGGCCAGAATTCGCCGGAAAAATTGGTGATCGCATAGAGCGGCACGTCGGCCGCATCGAGCGCGCACACGAGGTCGTGCATCCCCGGCAGCATCCCGCCGAGTTGCTCGGTGAAGCGCGGCCCCCACGCCGCGATCAGCGCGGCATGCTCGGGATGCGCGGCGATCAGCTCGGCCGAGGTCTCGGCGAACGGGCGGCCGGCATCGTGCTGGAAATGCCAGTCCTTGGTCGCGACGTCGCGCAGGAACGCAGCGAGCGCCCGATCGTCCCCGATCAGGCGCTCGTAGAGGAATCTCGGATTCCAGTCGTACAGGACGTTGCCGACGTCGAAGACGACGGCCCGCGGCCCGAAAGCCACGGGGGCGATCAGCCCTGGCGTGCCTTGAAGCGACGGTTGGTCTTGTTGATGATGTACGTGCGCCCACGACGACGAATCACGCGGTTATCGCGGTGACGGCCCTTGAGCGACTTCAGGGAATTGCGGATCTTCATGATCGATTCGCTTTGCATGTTCTGGAATGTGGAAAAGAGCGGCTGCGCATATGGTCGCCCTGCCCCCAAGTCAAGCGCGACCGCGGTGATAAGCCGCGCTATAGCGATGGAACCCGGGGCCTGGGTCCGGGCGTTACACCACCGCAACGAACGCGCGTACGAAGGACAAGAATCATGAAGCTGGCTTTGGGAATGGCGATCGTGGCGGCCACGACGCTGAGCGCCTGCGCGACGACCACGACGAGCGGGCCGGTCGAGGTCACCCGCTTCCACCTCGGCGCACCGCTCGAGACGGGGACGCTCACGGTCGAGCCGGCGCCCGGCGGCGGCCCGCCGAGCCTCGAATTCAAGACCTATGCCGCGGCGGTGCAGACCGAGGCCCTGGCGCACGGCTTCACCGTGCCGGCGAGCGACCCGGCCGCGAAATATCTCGCGGTGGTCAGCTTCACGCGCACGACGCGCCCGTTGCCGCGCGCCGGCGGCAGCGGAGTCAGCGTCGGCCTTGGCGGCGGCGGTGACTTTGGCGGCGGCGGCTATCGTCGTGGCGGCGGCGGTGGCGGCGTCGGGCTGGGCGGGAGCTTCTCCTTCCCGATCGGCAAGCAGCGCTACCGCACCGTCGTGCTGACCGACCTGTCGGTGCAGATCCGCCGCCGCAGCGACGCGACCGTCATCTGGGAAGGCCATGCGCAGACCAATGCGGCGGGCGAAGCGCCCGAGGCGCAGGCCAATGCCGCCGCCGCGAAATTGGCGCATGCGCTGTTCCTGGGCTTCCCCGGTGAATCTGGGCGCACTATCACGGTGAAATGAACATCACCATCAACGCCGCCTTCGACAGCGGAAACATCGAGGTCGCCGCCATCGACGGCGACCTCGTCGATCTGAACATCCGCCAGGACCACCTGTCGGACTTCTTCCAATGGTTCCACTTTCGCGTCGCTGGCGCAAAGGGGCGGAAGGTAACCTTCCGGATCCTCAACGCCGGGCAATCGGCCTATCCGTTCGGCTGGCCGGGCTATCAGGTCCGCGCCAGCACCGATCGGCTGGCGTGGCGGATGACGCCGACTCGCTATGCGGGCGGCGTGCTGGAGTTCGACTGGACCGGCGAGGCCGACCTCGCCTGGTTCGCCTACTTCGAGCCGTACCCAATGGAGCGCCACGACGCACTGGTCGCGCGGATCGCGCTGCAGCCGGGCGTGACGCATCGCGAGCTCGGCCAGTCGCTCGATGGGCGCGCGATCGATTGCCTCGATGTCGGCACTGGCGCCAAGCATGTCTGGCTCTACGCGCGCCAGCACCCCGGCGAGAGCATGGCGGAATGGTGGATGGAAGGCGCGCTCGAATGGCTGACCGACGCCGCCAACCCGGTCGCGCGAGCGCTGCGCGACAAGGCGACCTTCCACTGCGTGCCCAACATGAACCCCGACGGGTCGTTCCGCGGGCATCTGCGCACCAATGCCGCAGGGGTGAACCTCAACCGCGAGTGGCACACGCCGACGCCCGAGAAGAGCCCTGAAGTGCTGTGCGTGCGAAACGCAATGGATGCGACCGGCGTGGCGTTTGCGATGGACGTGCATGGCGACGAGGCGATCCCGGCCAATTTCCTCGCGGGGTTCGAAGGCATCCCGTCCTGGACCGAGGCGCTCGGCGCGCACTACGCCGATTTCGCGCGACGACTGGAGGCGCATTCCGCCGATTTCCAGACCGCGCGCGGCTATGACACGGCGGCACCGGGCAAGGCCAATCTGGCGATGTCGACCAACCAGCTCGCCGAGCGCTTCGGCGCGGTGTCGATGACGCTGGAAATGCCGTTCAAGGATCATGACCCCAATCCCGACGCGGCATTCGGCTGGTCGGGAGAGCGGTCGAAAACGCTCGCGCATGCCTGTCTGGAAGTGCTCGCCGACATGATCGACGCGATCTAACCGTCGCCCCGGCACAGGCCGGGGCCGACCAGCAACTGTCCGACGCTTATCAAACCCAGCGGCCCCGGCCTTCGCCGGGGCGACGGAATGGAGAATCGCATGCCCACCCTCGTCCTGATCCGCCACGGCCAATCGGCCTGGAACCTCGAGAATCGCTTCACTGGCTGGTGGGACGTCGACGTCACCGAGAAAGGCGCCGCGGCAGCGCGCGCTGCGGGGCGGCTGATGGCGGAGAAGGGGCTCGATTTCGACACCTGCTTCACCTCGCTGCAGACGCGCGCGATCAAGACGCTCAATCTCGCGCTCGAGGAAATGCAGCGTTTGTGGCTGCCGGTGGAAAAGGACTGGCGGCTCAACGAGCGGCATTATGGCGGGCTGACCGGGCTCGACAAGGCCGAGACCGCAGCCAAGCACGGTGCCGATCAAGTGCATATCTGGCGCCGCAGCTTCGACATCCCGCCGCCACCACTGGAGCCGGGCAGCGCATACGACCTGTCGCAGGATCGCAGATATGCCGGAATCGACATTCCGGCGACGGAAAGCCTGAAGGATACGATCGCGCGCGTGTTGCCATATTGGGAGGGGCGCATCGCCCCCGCTTTGCGCGACGGGCAGCGTGTGCTGATCTCGGCGCACGGCAATTCGCTGCGCGCGCTGGTCAAGCATCTGTCGGGTATTCCCGACGACGAGATCACCACTCTGGAAATCCCGACCGGCCAGCCGATCGTGTACGAACTCGACGAAACGCTCGCCGCTACCGATCGCTATTATCTGAGCGAACGATAACGGCGGCTGGACCTCGACCGTCGTCACCCCGGCACGAGGCCGGGGTGACGGGATCTTACTGGCCGGTGGTGACCGTGGTCTTGGTCTTCTCGGTCACCGCTGCGGGATGACGCACCACCGCCCTGCGAACGACCTTGCGCTTCACCGCCGCGCGATGGACGACCGCCGGGGTCGCGCTCTTGGTGGTCTCGGTGGTGATCGTCGTGGTCGGTGCGGGCGCAGGCGGCGCCTGGACCACTACTGGCGGTGCAGAGCGCGCGGCGGCGGCATCGGCCTGCGCGGCGGCGGCGGCCTGCGCGGCAGCATCTGCCCGCGCATTGGCGGCGGCGGCATCAACCTGTGCGTTCTGCGCGGCGTCACGCGCATTGGCGGTTGCATTGTGCGCGGCGTCGGCATGCGCGCGCTGCGCCTGGCCGAGCGCGGTGTCGGCCAGCTGCGAGGCGCGATGCGCTTCGTCGATTGCCTTGGCCTTGTCGCCGCTGGCGAGATGCTCTTCGGCAGCACGCAGCTGCGCCTGGGCATCGGCCTGCATGCGCGGGGTCGACGTGCTCGCACCGACCTTGTCGGCGGCGTCGATCTTGGCGCGGGCTTCGGCGATCGCTTCCTGCGCGCGGTCGTGCTTGCCCTCGGCAAGCGCCGGGGTCGCGAAAGCCATCATCGCGGCGAGCGCGATGGTCGAAACGGAAGAAATGCGAGTCATCGGGTTGATCCCTTTTGTGTCAGAGCCGGTTAAACCCTCATCGCCCCGAACAAGTTCCGCCTGCGATATGACCCGATCTGCGGCGGTGGTGTTGCCCCACGCGCGCGTGCCCGCTAGGCCGAAGCGATGGCACAGAGCGCGTCCCCCCTTGTCGGCATCATCATGGGCAGCACCTCCGATTGGGAGACGATGCGCCACGCCGCCGACCTGCTCGCCGAACTCGACGTGCCGCACGAAAGCAAGGTCGTCTCGGCCCACCGCACGCCGCAGCGCCTGTACGATTATGCCACCGGCGCGGCCGAGCGCGGGTTGCATGTGGTGATCGCCGGCGCGGGCGGGGCGGCGCACCTGCCGGGGATGACGGCGGCGATGACGCATTTACCCGTGCTCGGCGTGCCGGTCGAAAGCAAGACGATGAAGGGCTTGGACAGCCTCTATTCGATCGTCCAGATGCCCGCCGGGATCCCGGTCGGCACGCTGGCGATCGGCAAGGCCGGTGCAAAGAACGCCGCGCTGCTGGCGGCGGCGATCCTCGCGCTGTCGGACGATGCCCTGCGCGATCGGTTGCGCGCATGGCGGGCGGCCCAGACCGACGGCGTCGCGGTCGATCCCGAATGACGACCGACGAACGGCGATCGCTGGAGCTCTTTCCGCATGGCGGCGGCGGCAAACGTGCCGAGGACATGACCCCGACCGTGACGGCATCGCGCTCCCCCCTCCCCCCCGGCTCGACCATCGGCATCCTCGGCGGCGGGCAGCTTGGGCGGATGCTGGCGGTCGCTGCGGCGCAGCTCGGCTATCATGTGCGCGTGCTCGCGCCGGACGAAGAAGCCGTCGCGGCACAGACCGCATCGAGCTTCACGCGCGCGGATTATCACAGCCGTATCGTGCTCGACGAATTCGCCGCGGCGGCCGACGTCGTGACGTATGAATTCGAGAATATCGCGCTCGATCCGATCGTGTATCTCGCGGCCAAGGTGCCGGTGCACCCCGCCCCGGCCGCGCTCGGCATCGCGCAGGACCGGGCCGAAGAGAAAGCCTATGTCGGGGAACTCGGCGGGCGCACGGCACCGTGGGCCAAGGTCGAGACGCTCGAGCAATTGCGCGCCGCGGTCGCCACGATCGGCACCCCGGCGATCCTCAAGACGCTGCGGCTCGGCTATGACGGCAAGGGCCAGGTGCGGCTGAGCTCGCCCGACGAGATCGCCGCCGCGTGGGACGCGATCGGCGCGCGGCCGGCGATCCTCGAGGGATTCGTGTCCTTCAGCCACGAATTTTCGATCCTGCTGGTACGCGGACGCGACGGGCAGATGGTAAGCTATCCGCCGCCGTGGAACGAACACACCGACGGCGTGCTCGCGCGGTCGACCTTGCCGGCGCCGGCCGAGATCGCCGCGCAATGGGGCGAGGCGGCGACGCTCGCCGGGCGGATCGCCGACCGGCTGGGCTATGTCGGGGTGCTGGCATGCGAATTCTTCGCCGGGCGCGATGGCCCGGTGTTCAACGAAATGGCGCCGCGCGTGCACAATTCAGGGCATTGGACGATCGAGGGTGCGGTCACCTCGCAGTTCGAGAACCACATCCGCGCGATTTGCGGGTTGCCGCTAGGCGATACCGGGCTGACCGCGCCGAACGTCGCGATGGAGAATCTGATCGGCCACGACGCCGATCGCTGGGAAGCGATCCTGGCCGAGCCGGGCGCGCACCTGCACCTGTACGGCAAGGAGACGCGGCCCGGGCGCAAGATGGGTCATGTCACGCGGCTGGGGCGGTAGCGTCTTGATCCCCCTCGTCCCGGGGAGGATAAAAAACGGCCCGCTTCCCTTCCGGAAAGCAGGCCATCTTCAACCAAAGAAGCTGCCGCAGCTTACGCCGCGCGCGTGCCCGTCAGCGGGAAGCTGCCGAACGCGCCCGCACCGACCGTGCCGGTCAGCGTGTCGCCTTCCGCGGTCGCCTTGCAGTCGAGCGTCATCGGCATCGGCACGACGATCGACATTTTCCAGCTGATCGTGTCGCCGTCGACCGTGCCGTCGGTGATTTCGACCGAACCCATCGCGCCGTTCTGCGAACCGGTCCAGTTGGCGCCGTCGGTCTTGACCGTCAGCGTCGCCTTCTGGTCACCGAGCGGCGACTTGACGACCGTATCCCAAGTTCCATCAACTGCAGCCATGATGTGTCTCCTGACGTAAATTTCTAGCGCACGTCCGCAACGGACGCCGCGGGGATCACCTCGACCGGCAACCCGACACTGTCAAGCTGGCCGCGGACCTTGGAAGCGTCACCCACGACGATCCAGACGAACCGTTTCGGGTCGAGTGCCGCGCGTGCCGCAGCGTCAAGCTGGCCGACGGTGAACGCACGATATTTTTGCGGCAGCGTCGCATAATAATCGTCCGGCCGGCGATAGAGGTCGTTCTCCTTCATCGCATCGAGCACTGCGCCCGATGTCTCGATATTGCCCTGCAGCGAGCCGATCGCATCGGTGATGGTGCGGTCGAATTCGGGCTTGGTGATGCCCTTGGTCGTCAGGAACTCGGCGAAATCGACACGCAGCGAAGCGATCGATTCCCCGGTCTTGTCGGCCTGCACGCCGGTGCCGAGCAGATATGGCGTCTGGTGCTGCGCGCGGCGGAAATTGCCGCTCACGCCGTACGACCAGTGCCGTGCCTCGCGCAGGTCCATGTTGACGCGTGACAGGAAATCTCCGCCGAGCGAATCGTTGGCGGTGTTCACCGCGAGCAGGTCGTCGGTCCCGACCAGGGACGTCGGCGCGCCGGCGATGATGAAGGATTGCGGCGAATCGGGGCGGTCGATCAGCACGATCTTGGGCGCCGCGGGCGTGCCGGCGACGCTGAAATCCTTGACCCCCGCCGGTCCGGTCGCGGTCCAGTCGCCGAAGCGCGCGTCGAACACCGCTTTGATTTCGGCGAGCGGACGATCGCTGACGACGAAGATCTTGGCCTTGTCGGGCCGGATCCAGGCCTGGTCGAACGCGACCAGATCGGCCGGCGTCAGCGTCGCCACCGCCTTGGCATCGCCGCTGCCGAGCGCCTTGGCGTAGGGCGAGCCCGCGCCGTAGACCAGCTTGGGATAAACGCGCAGCGCGAGGCCCTGCGGGCTGGTCAGCTCGGCGGCGATGCGTGCGAGCTGCTGGTTCTTCACGCGCGCCACTTCGGCGGGATCGAATTTGGGATGGCGCACGATGTCGGCCAGCAATTCGGTCGATGCCGCGAGATTGGCGCTCGGCGTGAACAGCGAGACGGAGGTGCGGTCGGGGCTCGACGCGCTGCTGATCTGGGCGCCGAGGCGCTCCTTGTCCTCGGCGATCGCGATCGAGTCGCGCGTGCGCGTGCCTTCGTCGAGCATGTCGAGCGTCAGCGCCTGCGTGCCGAGCTTGCCCGGGACGTCGGCGGCGACGCCGGCGTCGAAGCTGATCGACGCCTGGGTGATCGGCACGGCGTTGCGATAGGCATAAACGAGTTCGATCCCGTTCCTGAGCTTGGTCCGCTCGACCTTGGGGAAGACCAGGTCGGACAAGCTGCCGACCGGCGGCAGGCTCCCACGCGTGCCCTTGACCGCAGGCTCGGGCGCCGTGGCGACCTTGGCCGGCGGGGTCGCCTCGACATAGGCCTCGCGCGGGCCGGGCACGACGGTCAGCGCATAGACCGGACGCGACAGCCATTTGGCGGTCGCCTCCTTGACCGCAGCCGGGGTCTCGCCGGCGAGCGTGGCGAGCTGCTTCTTGTAGAAGCCGGGATCGTTCGAATAGAGCGCGCCCTCGGCGAGCGCGACCGCCTTGCCGCCGAAGCCGCCGACCGATTCCAGCCCGGCGATGCGCTGCGACGTGGTTTGCGTGGCGACGCGCTGCACTTCGTCGGCGGTCGGGCCATTGGCGATCAGATCGGCGATGATCTCGTCGAGCCGCTTGGCGACCAGCGCCGGATCGACGCCCGGCTTCACATCGGCGCTGACGCTGAACATGCCGACCTGGGCGAAGCTCTCGTTATCGGCGCTGACGCGCGTCGCGATCTTCTCCTTGCGCACCAGCGCATTGTCGAGCCGGCTGCTCGACAGCCCGCCGAGCACGCCCGCTGCGACATCGAGCGCGACCGAATCGGTGTCGTTGAGGCCGGGCACCGCCCACATGCGATAGATGCGCGTGGTCGACACGCGATCCTTCATCGTCTCGACCTTGGCCGCCGCCAGCGTCGGTACGGCGGCGGCGGGGACGACGCTCTCCGGACCCTTGGGGATCGCGCCGAAATATTTCTGGACGAGCGTGCGCGCCTTGGCTTCGTCGATATCGCCCGAGAGGACGAGGACGGCATTGTTCGGGCCATAATGGCCGCGGAACCAGTTCTTCACGTCCTCGACGCTGGCCGAATCGAGATCGGCCATCGCGCCGATCGTGGTGTGGCCATAGGGATGCGTCGCCGGGAACAGCGCCTCGATTTGCTTGTACTGGACGAGGCCGTATGGCTGGTTGTCGCCTTGGCGCTTCTCGTTCTGGACGACGCCGCGCTGCTCGTCGACCACCGCTGGCGTGATCGCGCCGAGCAGATAGCCCATCCGGTCGCTCTCGAGGAACAAGGCACGGTCGATCGCGGCCGAGGGCACCGTCTCGAAATAATTGGTGCGGTCGAAATAGGTCGTGCCGTTGAGGTCGGTCGCGCCGATCTGCTTGGTGTAATCGAAGAAGTCGCCCGGCGCATTCTCGCTGCCGTTGAACATCAGATGCTCGAACAGATGCGCGAAGCCGGTCTTGCCCTTGGGCTCGAACTTCGAGCCGACATTGTACCACACCGACACCGCGACGACCGGCGCCTTGCGGTCGGTATTGACGATCACGCGCAGGCCGTTGGCGAGGCGGAATTCGCTATAGGGGATGTCGACTTGGCGAACGAGTGTGGCGACGGGGACCGGCTTCGGCGCGGTTTGCGCGATACCGGGGGTCGCGAACGTGGCGAGGGCAACGCCGGAGAGGGCGAGCAGCTTGACGGTCATGGTGTGTCCCCCGGGGATTACGTCTGATTATACGACTGTGCTGGCAAACTATAGCAGCGCTGTGGCGGTTGCAATCGGGAGGGATCCGCTTTCGTCGCCCCGGCGGAGGCCGGGGCCGCGGTGTTGAGCGGGCGCGGGTGCCACGAGCGCAGCGGCCCCGGCCTTCGCCGGGGCGACGACGCGCTATGGCCTGTATACCCGCTCGACATTCTTCTTGAGCTCTTCCCGCCAGAACAGCACCGGCTTCAACCGGTGCGCCACGAACAGCGGCGCCTGGTCGGCATAATGCGGCGACTCGGGCCGCGTCGTTGCCGCGCCATAAGGCTGGATCGACTGCGACGATACGCGGCCGGCCTTGTTCCACGCCATGAACATGATGAAGCTGTCGCCATGCTTGACGACCAGCCGTCCGTCATCGGCCTCGTCCCAGGTCGAGGCGGCGCGCAGGACGTCGGGTGCGCCGTCGAGGGGGAGATCAACTGTTCCCTGTCGCAACCGCAACATCAGGCCGAGCGGCGGATCGAGCGTGCCGAAATGCAGCTTGAGATATGCCGCCGCTTTGGCCAGCGCATCGCGTGGGTCGAGCTCGGCGCGGCGCTGATAATGCCATTTCTGCCCGGTGCGCAGCAGGATCGCGGCGAGCGCCTGGCCCGAATGGTGCCCGTCGAAATTCCAGTTCCAGTCGTGCAGCAGACCGAGCGCCTGCTTCAGCTGCGCGTCACCGCGCGGGTCGATCCGCGCGACGTCGCCATACCATTTCGCCGCCCAGCTCAGCCGGCTGACGCCGGTATCGTACTTGATGCGATACAGATCGTCGGCCGAGATCGACGGGTTCGCGCCGAGCAGTTCGACCGCGCGCGTGCCGCGGTTGGTGGTGTCGGTCTCGATCCCGAGCAAAGGCGAATAATCGGCTGGCTTAAGCTCCGAGCCTGCACCCGCCGCCTGGAACGGCGTGTTGTTGGCATTGGCGAGATAGCCCGACGCCGGGTTCACGTTGCGCGGCACTTGCGCGAACGGAACGGTGCCAGGCGCGAGATCGCGCGACGTGTCGCCGGGCAGGACATGGCGATAGTCGAACCCGGGCCGCCGATTGGGGAAACTTGCATTGTAGAAATAGGCGATGTTGCCCTGCGCATCGCCGTACAGGAAGTTCGTCGCGGGCACGCCCTGGATCGCCAGCGCCTTCTGCCACTCGCCGAAGTCGCGCGCGCGAGTCAGGCGGTAATATTCCTCGACCATGCGGAGCTGGTCGGCGCCGGCATAGCGGATCGCATACGCACCGCTCGCGTTGACGATCACCGGCCCCTGCACCGCGCGATACGCCATCTTGGGGACCGGCAGCACGAACGGCCCGAAGCGCACCTTGAGCCACACGCGTTGGGCCTCGAGCGGCAGCCACTTGCCGTCGAAGCGATAATGCGTCCCGGCCGCATCGCGCACGAGCTTGTAGACGTCGGTCAGATCGGGCCGGTTGACGGTGTTGGTCCACCCCAGATGTTCGTTATGCCCGAGCACCGGGAACGGCACGCCGGGGAAGGTAGCACCCGAGAAATGCCAGCCGGTGCCGGATTGCACGCTGAGTTCGTACCAGGCGACCGGGCCCTTCCACGGCTGATGCGAATTGGACACGACTCGCGTGAAGCCGTCGGCCGAGCGCTTCGGGCCGACGACGAAGGCGTTCGAGCCGTTGGGCATCGCTTCGCCCGTCGCGGGCAAAGCGGTCGGATCGGCGCTGTCGGGCGTCGCGCCGGCGGTCTCGGCGGGCAGCGCAGTGTCGCCCGACAATGCGCCGAGCGTCTGGTCGAGCCCGAAGAAGAACGGCGTGCGCAGCACGAAGCCGGACGCGATGTCCTCGCCATTGGCCGGGAACAATCGTGCCAGCCGGACCTCCCCCGGGTGCCGCCGGGCATAGGCGTTGAGCCCGCTGGCATAGGCATCGAGCAAGGCCCGCACATCGGCCGGTTGCTTGAAATAATCGCGATGCGCGGTCTCGCGCGCGCCGAGCAGGCGGAGCGTATAATCGACCTTGGCGCCATCCGCCCCGGTCATCGCGCCGAGGCGCCCGCGCGCCATCGCGACCGCCTCCTGCAAGGTCGAGAAATCGTCCTCGGCGTGGGCATATGCCACACCGTACGCGACGTCGGGATCGGTCTTACCGAAGATGTGCGGCACGCCGAACCGATCGCGCGCGATGACGGTGTCGTAACGATGCGTGGGGGGTGCGGCGACGCTGCTCGCGGAGAGTGGTTCCCATACCGCCAGCCCGATCGCGATCACCACGATCAGCACGACCAAACCGGCCGCAACCCGCCACAATCCCCGCATCCACCCTGACCTTTTATCGTTTTGCCAGGGTGTAGCGGGGCCGGCCGAGCGAGACGAGCGGATTGTTTCCTCTCTCCCGGTGGAAGAAGGACCCCGTCAGAACCCTGCCTTGATCGTCACGAAATACTGTCCCGGCGCGCCGGCCAGCAGCGTCTGGTTGTCGCCCGAATAGCCGAAGCCGTTCGAGCCGATCGTCGAGACATATTTCTTGTCGAACAAATTGGTCGCGTTCGCCTGGATCTCGAACTTGCGATCGGCGATCGTCACGCGCGCGCCGATCGTCGCGTCGACCAGCACGCGCGCGGCCACCGACTGGTCGTTGGTGTAGGTGAAGTAACGACGGCTCATATAATCCGCGCCGATGCGCCCGAAGAACATGCCCTTGTCATAGGTGATCTCGCCCTTCGCCAGATGCTTGGGCGTATCCACCGTCTGCTTGCCCGCGATGTTCTGCACCACGCCGCCGACGCTCACATTGTTGCGATAGGTCGAGTCGTTGTAGCTGTACGACGCATAGACGCCGAAGCCGTAGCCGAGCTTCGCCTCGATCGCGCTCTCCAGCCCGAACGCGCGGACCGAGCCGACGTTCGACAGGATCGGCGGGTTGCCCTGGATGCCGCTGCCGACCGTCTGCGCGAGCGTGCGGTTCTGGAAATCGACATAGTAACCGGCAAGCGAGGCGTTGATGCCGTGATAATGATAGCGGCCGCCGACTTCGTACGTATCCGAGGTTTCGGGCTTGAGCTTGTTGGTGGTGAGCAAGGCGTCGAACCCGGCCTGCGTCGTCGCGAACGGCCCGCTGGTGGCGGACGCGGTGAAGGCGCGAGTCACTTCGGTGAAATCGCCGAACAGTTCGAACGCGCTGCCGATCCGGTAGTTGAGCCCGGCATGCGGCTGGAAGAAGTCCTTCACCTGGATCCGCCCCGACGCCAGCCCGCCCGACACGATCGGCGTCGCCTTGTTGGTGACGGCGAAGCCCTTCCAGCCGAAATCGACGGTCAGCGCGCCAAGCGCGATCTTGTCCTGCACGTAATATTGCACGGTGTCGGTCTGGTAGGTGTTGTACCATTGCGTCGCGAACGGATCGTACTGGAATTGCAGCGCATCGCGCGTCGCGACGGTGCGGCTGTCGAGCCCGTAGAAGCGCCGCGCCTGGCGGAAATCATTGACTTCGTACCAGCCGCCGACGGTAAGGTCGTTGAAGGCGAGCTTGGTGCCGAGCGAGCCGAACACGCCCTTGCGGTGAATGTCATATTCGGTCGTCCGCACCGAGATCGGCACGCCCGAGGGCGATGGCACGTACGGCGTGAACCAGATGCCCTGGCCATGGTTGGAATGGTAATAGCCCTTCAACTCGCCGTGCACGGTCGCGTCCTTGGCGGTCTCGACCCCGAGCGAGGCGAGGTAATCCTGGCGCAGGCCGGCGGCATCGTAATAGACATCGTCGGCGTTGAGATACGGTGCCGGCGTGGCCGTTCCGGCCGCAGGGTTCAGCTTCGGCGCGCCGGTATAGCCGCTGTTCGCGCCGGTATCGGCGAGCAGCACCGCGAGCGGAAAATTGTTGGCGATATTGTCGTTGCGCAGCCCCAGCCGGCGAATCATGTCGAGCGACAGATCCTGATAGTCGTTCTCGCGCCGGTCCGAATAATCGAACGTGCCGACGAGGCGTACCGAACCGACCGGCGCGACGAACTTGGCGTTGACCTGGCTCTGGCGTTGCGAGCCATAGCCCTTCCATTTGTCGGTATCGAGGAAACCGTACGAGACATAGGCGCTCGGCCCGTTCTCGCCGAGCACGCCGGTGTCGAGCCGACCGAAGGCGCGCACGGTATTCTCGCTGCCATAGGTGCCGTTGAGGTCGAGACCGAATAGGGGCTTGGGGTCGCTCGAGAAGAATTCGATGGTGCCGCCGAGATTGTTGGTCGCCTGCGTACCGATCGAGCCCGCGCCCTGCGAGACGAGCGTGCGGCCGATATTTTCCGACGAGATCGCGCGGCTGATGTGCAGGCCGTTGGTGTTGCCATACGAGCCGTCGCCCAGCGGAATGCCGTCGAGCGTGAAGCCGATCTGGTTCTGGTTGAAGCTGCGGATCGACACGCGCTCGGACCATTCATACGCGCCGAACGCGTCGGCCGACTGGAAATTGACGTTGGGCAATTTGGCGATCGCCTTGAGCGGGCTGGTGCCGGCGGCCAGAATCGCGATATCGCTCTGGTTGATCTGCTGGACCTGACGCGTCTGGCCCTTGCCGACGATGATGATGTCGCCGCCACTGTCTTCGGCCGGCGCCGTGTCGATCGGCGCGGCGGGGGCGCTCGCATCCGGCGTGGCGGGGAGCATCGCGGGCGTCGCGCCATCGCGCGCCGAAGCGGCGAGCGGCCATGTCACGGCGGCACCGGCAAGCAGGCAAAGAGTCAGATGGCGCATGATGATCCCCGATCTTTCGATTTTTTCGGGGTGCCACTCCCCGGCCCCCATCGCCGCGCCTAGCTTGGGCGTGTTGCGGAAATGCGCAGGTTCGGCGACGCGGAGATGATCGTTTTACGTCCGAAACGTGACACTCGGAATTCCGCGCGTCGGCATGTCTTGTGTGGCAAAAGTGCAACACTACATCGGGGCGAGATAAGAGGGTCGTTTCCTATGAACATCGAAAAATTCACCGACCGCGCCAAGGGCTTCCTGCAAAGCGCACAGACCGTCGCGATCCGCATGAGCCATCAGCGCATCGCGCCCGAACATATCTTGAAGGCGTTGCTCGAGGACGAGCAGGGCATGGCGTCCGGCTTGATCGCCGCGGCCGGCGGCGACGCCAAGCGTGCGGTGAGCGAGACCGACCTCGCATTGTCCAAGATCCCGGCGGTGTCGGGCGGCGGTGCGCAGCAGACGCCGGGGCTCGACAATGACACGGTGCGCGTGCTCGACCAGGCCGAGCAGATCGCGACCAAGGCGGGCGACAGTTTCGTCACGGTCGAGCGGTTGCTCGTCGCACTGGCGCTGGCGGCGGGCACGGTAGCGGGCAAGGCGCTCAAGACCGCCGGCGTGACGCCCGAGGCGCTCAACGCCGCGATCAACCAGATCCGCAACGGCCGCACCGCCGACAGCGCGGGCGCCGAGGACAAGTTCGACGCGCTGAAGAAATTCGCGCGCGACCTGACGCAAGCAGCGCGCGACGGCAAGCTCGACCCGGTGATCGGCCGCGACGAGGAGATCCGCCGCACGATCCAGATCCTCGCACGCCGCACCAAGAACAATCCGGTGCTGATCGGCGAACCCGGCGTCGGCAAGACCGCGATCGCCGAAGGCCTGGCGCTGCGCATCGCCAATGGCGACGTGCCAGATACGCTCAAGGACCGCCGGCTGATGTCGCTCGACATGGGTTCGCTCATCGCCGGCGCGAAATATCGCGGCGAGTTCGAGGAGCGGCTGAAGGGCGTGCTCGACGAGGTGAAGGCCGCCGAGGGCGACATCGTCCTGTTCATCGACGAGATGCATCAGCTGATCGGCGCGGGCAAATCCGAGGGCGCGATGGACGCCGGCAATCTGCTCAAGCCAGCGCTCGCGCGCGGCGAGCTGCACTGCGTCGGCGCGACCACGCTCGACGAATATCGCAAATATGTCGAGAAGGACGCAGCGTTGCAGCGGCGCTTTCAGCCGGTGTTCGTGGGCGAGCCGACCGTGCCCGACACGATCTCGATCCTGCGCGGATTGAAGGAGAAATACGAGCTGCACCACGGCGTGCGCATCACCGATGCGGCGATCGTGTCGGCGGCGACGCTGTCGCATCGCTACATCACCGACCGCTTCCTGCCGGACAAGGCAATCGACCTGATGGACGAGGCGGCGAGCCGCATCCGCATGGAAGTGGAGAGCAAGCCCGAGGACATCGAAATCCTCGACCGGCGCATCATCCAATTGAAGATCGAGCGCGAGGCGTTGAAGCGCGAGACCGACGAAGCGTCGCGCGATCGGCTCGGCAAGCTTGAGGGCGAGCTTGCCAATCTCGAGCAGCAGTCGGCCGAACTGACGACACGCTGGCAGGGCGAGAAGGACAAGATCTCCGCCGAAGCCAAGCTCAAGGAACAGCTCGACGCCGCCCGGCTCGAGCTGGAGCAAGCGCAGCGCGCGGGCGATCTCGCCAAGGCCGGCGAGCTTTCTTACGGCCGCATCCCCGATTTGCAGCGCAAGCTGGAAGAAGCGGCGGGCGCTACCCGGGGCGCGATGCTGCGCGAGGAAGTGACTGCCGAGGACATTGCCGGCGTGGTCGCGCGCTGGACCGGTATCCCGGTCGAGCGGATGCTTGAGGGCGAGCGCGACAAGCTCCTCCACATGGAGGAAACGCTCGGCAAGCGCGTGATCGGCCAGCAAGCCGCGGTGCGCGCGGTGTCGACCGCGGTGCGCCGCGCGCGCGCGGGGCTACAAGACCCGAACCGGCCGCTCGGCTCGTTCCTGTTCCTGGGGCCAACGGGCGTCGGCAAGACCGAGCTGACCAAGGCGCTCGCCACCTTCCTGTTCGACGACCCAACCGCGATGGTGCGGATCGACATGAGCGAGTTCATGGAGAAGCACGCCGTTGCGCGGCTGATCGGCGCGCCTCCCGGCTATGTCGGGTATGAGGAAGGCGGCGTGCTGACCGAGGCCGTGCGGCGCCGACCGTATCAGGTCGTGTTGTTCGACGAAGTCGAGAAGGCGCATGGCGATGTGTTCAACATCCTGCTGCAAGTGCTCGACGACGGGCGGCTGACCGACGGCCAGGGTCGCACGGTCGACTTCACCAACACGATCATCGTGCTGACCTCGAACCTCGGCAGCCAGGTGCTGACCACGCTTTCCGAGGGTGCGGACGTCTCGGTGGTCGAACCGCAGGTGATGGAGATCGTTCGCGGGCATTTCCGCCCGGAATTCCTCAATCGGCTCGACGAGATCGTGCTGTTCCACCGGCTCGGCCAAGCCGAAATGGCGCCGATCGTCGACATCCAGGTAGCGCGGATCGCGGCGTTGCTGGCGGAACGTAAGGTGTCGCTCGATCTGAGCGACGGCGCGCGGACGTGGCTGGGACGGGTCGGGTATGATCCGGTCTACGGCGCACGGCCGCTGAAGCGCGCGGTGCAGCGATACCTGCAGGACCCGCTCGCCGACCTGATCCTGCGCGGCAGCGTGAAGGACGGCGCTACGGTGCGGGTGGCGGATGGCGACGGGAAATTGGAGCTGGCGGTGGAATAGCTGCCGGTGCCGCGCGTGTCAGCAACCGCTGCCGTTAGTGCACGTCCGCTGGGTCTGCGCGCGGTCGAGCATCATCCGGTTTTGCTGGCGCTCGTCGGCCCATTGCGCTGCGGTCTTGCACACACGATGCCCGCCGAGACGTGAGCCGACCTGTTCCTCGTCCTCACAAACCAGCTTGTCCTTAGCCGGCTTGGCAATTTTGGTCGCCACCGGCGAGGTTGCGGGCGGCGGGGTTTGCGCCAGCGCGGCGGTCGCGCCGAACATTGCCAGCGGCGCAAGCAGGATTGAGCGAAGCATCGTCTGTTCTCCAAAAGAGATTATAACCAAAGGCATATTCGCGGGCGCGATCCAGTCAAGTCCGCAACGCCCTACTGAAGATCATAGCAGAACCGCGCGACCCACGGCGCCAGGAGTGGCAGCACCGGCGCGAGCTGCGGGCCATAGCTTTCCCAGCGCCCCGCGGCCCGGCGATACAGCGGTTCGGTGACCTGCGCATAGCTTGCCGTAGAGATCACGCCGCGCTCCGCCGCCGTGCGGCGATGATCGAGCACGCCGGGGTTCCAATCAAGCCCGAGATAATCGAACAGCGGCCGCAATTGCGACTCGGCATCCTCGACGACGCGCTCGTAAGCGATTTCGTGCACCGCCAACGGCAGAATCGCGCGGCATTGTTCCCAAAACGCGAAGCTCTGGTCGTACAGTTCGGCGGTCGTGTCGAGTTTTAGAAAGTTCGACATTGCGGTGTTGAGCCGAAAATTTGTGATGAAACAACTCAGCACCACGTCGCAGGGGTGGCGTAGCGCGAGGATGAAACGTGCATCGGGAAACAGGCGGTGGATCAGTGGCGCCTTGTTGAGATGCAACGGCGACTTGTCGATCAGCAGCGTGTCTGAACGACGATCGACGTAACTGTTCGCCTTTTCGAAATAGAGCGCTCGCAATGCGCGCGCTTCGGCATCGTCAATCGTCGCAATTCGCGCTAGGCCACCGATCGCCTGCTCTACGTCTGCGAGCACCGGGCGCTCCTCCAACACCTGGACCTGCGGATGGCCCATCAACATAGTGTCGAGCAACGTCGTTCCTGACCGTGGGAAACCCACGAGAAAGACAGGTGCAGGCTCGTTTGACGCCGCTGTGAGCGGGCGCCACCCCTCGAACCATGGCTTGGTGACAAGACTGCGGTCCTGCGCCAAAGCATCGCGATAGGCGGCTGCGCGCTGCAACGGCTCCGAAGGATCGTCCGCCTGCAACGCGTTCATTGCGGTGAAAGCCGCGAAGGCCTCATCGTGCTTTCCAAGCCCGTCGTTGAATTGGCCAGCCATCTGCGCTTGACGGATTGGCTCGATATCGTCGGGCACCAGCGCGAGTTCAGCAAGCCCTTCCTCGAACCGCCTTTCGCGACGCAGCGCGAGCGCGCGTAGGAAATGGATTGCCCCCGCCGCCACGCCGGCTGCGTTCGCCGTTTCGGTCAATGTCGCAAAATGTGCATCGCGATTGGTTTGCTCCAGCAATACCCCGAGCAGAATGTGCGCGTCGGCATGCCGCGGGTCGATCGCGATCGCCGCGCGATAGGCGGTTTCTGCTTCGACCATTGCCCAAGCCAGCACGCGCTCGGTCCCGAGCTTCACTTGAAGGTCGGCATCATCTGGCGCGATCGTGGCCGCACGCTCCAGCGCATCGCGGGCCTCGCGTTCACGGCCGAGTTGGCGCATCAGCGCGCTCAGCTCTTCGAGCGGCTTGATATCGCGCGGGAAATCGCGCGCAATCGCTGCCAACGCGTCGGCCGCTGCATCAAACCGGCCAACTGCAATCAAGGTCGTAGCGAGGTTCATGCGAACGGGCGCAATATCAGGTCGCAACTCCGCCGCCCGCTCGAGCGCGGCGACGCTCGCGTCACCGTCGCCGACACCAGCATGCGCATTGCCAAGGTTGTTCCAGCTCTCGAAATCGTCGGGATGCGCCGCGACAACACGGGCATATGCGTCCGCGGCGCCGGCAAAATCATCTTGGAGTTGCAATAGATAGCCGCGCAGCCGCGACAGTCGCAGCGAGGGGTCGCGTGCGGCAAAGTCGACAGTGCAAACCTCGAGTGCAGCGTCGGTCGCACCGGTTTCAATCAAGGCGGTCACCAAATTCAGTGCCACCGTTACGTCATCAGGATTGCCAGCGCGGGCGATGCGCAGGTGCGAAACCGCCGCGTCGAAGTCTGCCAGTTGGCAGCACAGCATTCCGAGCAAAGCGTTGAACGCAACACCGTCACGGCCGAGCGCAAGCGCTTGCAGCGCCATTGTACGCGCACCGTCGAGATTCCCCGCCTGCGCCTGCGCAAGGACGCGGCGCAGTTCGGCAATCGTGGCTTGGTCTAGGGTTCTGGTCATCGGCACCGCGATCGAAGGACAGGATTGGGTAGCGCCCGACAGGCACGTCGCGGGCAGCGCCGTGCCTATGGTGCTGGCTCAAAACAAAAGAACCTTCAACGAAAAAAGGCGGCGATCCGAAGATCGCCGCCCAGAATTCTCGTCGGGTCGCCTCAGAAGTTGAGCGAGACGGCCGCGAAGATGTAGCGGCCGAGCGCATCGTACACGGCCGGATAGGTGTTGCCGTTGCACGGACCGGTTGGGCAGGCATTGCTGTTGCCCGAGGCATCGCCCGAGGTGACCAGCGGCGGTTGGCGGTCGAGCAGATTATTGGCACCGAGACGGAAGGTGTAGTTCTTGCCGACTGCGAATGTCGCCGCGAGATCGAAATAGCTCTGTGCCGGGATCTTCGCCCCGAAGTTGAAGTAGTTCGCCGCAAGCGCAGTATCGGTGCTGCTGTAATCGACCTTGACCGAGTCGAAATACCGCCACTGCGCCGACAGGCCGATGCCGTCCGGCAGCGTGAAGGTCACGCGCGCCTTGTGGCGCCATTTCGGGTTCGGCGCCGTCGGCGAGCCCGTCAGGTTGCTGCAGGTGACGCCATAGTATCCGGCGCAATCATAAGTCGGCGACAAGCCATTATTGACCTTGAACGAGTCGAGGTAGCTGCCGACCATGCTGAGCGAAAGCGAACCCCAATTCCGCACCGGCGTCGAGTAGGATGCATTGATATCGATGCCCTTGGTATGGACACCACCGATGTTCTGCTCGAGATCGGAGATGTAGCCGTCGTTGGTGAGCCACAGCGAGCCCGATACCGGGTTGCGATGGATCAGACCGCACGCCAGTGGGTTCTGAGTCGCGACGCACGCGGTGATGATCGCGTCCGCGCCGAAGCCCTGAATCGCCTTCTTCACGTTGATGTCGTAATAATCGACCGAGATCGCCAGACGCGGGATGAAGTGCGGCTGGAGTACGACACCGAACGACTTGGTGATCGCGACTTCGGGGTTCAGCGTGTTCACGCCACCAACGAGGCCGTTATACTGGCCCGCCGGGTTGGACGGCGTGCGCTGGCCGACCCGAAGGCCGGTGGCGATGCAGCCGACGTCCGCCGCGGTGATGACCTTGTTCGAGCACGGATCGGTCGAGCCGTCGAGCGCGACGTGCTGAGTCGTGAACAGTTCGTTCAGATTCGGCGCGCGCACCGCACGGTTGTAGCTGGCGCGGAAGCGGATGTCGCGGATCGGCGCGAACTCGAGGCCGAGCTTGTAGGTGTTGGTGTCGAACGTGCGACCAGTGCCGATCGTGTAAGCCGAATAGCGGTAGCCCGCGTTGAACGACAAATCATAGATGAAGTTGTCGTGTACGAGCGGCGCCTGCACTTCGCCGAATCCTTCGACGACGTGGAAGCTGCCCGAGATCGGCAGCGTCGGGCTGCCTTGCCCGGTCAGGTCGCCGGTCGAGAACTCGTTGTCGGTCTGAAGGTTGAGCGACTCCTTACGATACTCGCCGCCGATGTTGATGCTGATGCCATCATCGGCGAACGGCGACTTGATACCATATTGACCAAGCTGCCCCGTGATGGAGCCGCTGGCGATCTGCTCGGACACGATACCCTTCTGGAAGCCGGTCGCATTGACGTAGTTTAGCGCGCCGGGAGTGATGTTACCGCCGAGAATGTCATACGGAACGCAGTTCGGATCTTCGCCGGTTGTCACCGAACGACAAACCGTCTGTCCGGCCGTCGCACTGCCCGCCCGCGTATCCGTCACGGCGTCGAGCGCCTTCGCAAGACGCGCAGCCGAGAACTCGTTGCTGTAGGTCTGCGAATAGATGGTGCGACCATATTGGTAATAGGCGTCGTACGACCAAGTGTGGCCAAGATCGCCCTTCACGCCGAACACGCCACGATATTGCGTGTGCTCGAGATCCGCTTGCCGCGGTCCGCCTTCCACGTTCCGCTTGAGCAGCTGGAAGAACGCTTTGTTGTAGGTCGTCCCCGTCAACGGATCGAAGTAGGTCGTCGGGGCTGCGCCGGGGTTGGACACGGCCGTCAGCGGGAAATTGCCCAACGTGCCGTTGATCAGGTTCTCGTTGGCGCAAATGACCGACCGCTGCTGCGCCGACATCAGAGGATTGTCGCAGTTGATGGTCAGCGTGTTGCCGAAATCACCCGACGGCGCGATCTGGGCGACCGAGCGATCATCCATGAAGCTGAACTCGGCATACGGCTTGATCGCATCGCTAATGTCATAATGTGCGAAGAAACCGGCAGTGTAACGCTCGTCGGGACGTTGAAAATAGTTGGTCGGGGCAAAGTTGTAGCGCGTGCGGCCCGGCAGCAGCGTACGGTTCGGACCGACCTGGAAGAAGGTCGACGTGCCGCCATTGTACAGGATCACGTTGCCCGGCGTCGACGTCGAAGACCCGCCGCACTGCAGCGCTGTCGCGCTCGAATTCTGGATCGTGCAGGCGCTGTAGTCGCGGTTCGACTCGAGCACCGCATTGACCTTGCGATAGCCGAGATAGGCCGTGACATGGCCACGATTGTCATCGAGCCCGGCGCCGACCGTCAGCGAGGCGTCGACCGTGCCGCCATCGTTGGAAACGCCCTGCGGATAACCATAGCCGGTCAGACCGGCATTGGTGCGCGCGTCGAGCAGACTCGGCGTAATCGTGCTGCGATTGTCGTGGTTGAACAGGCTGTACTGGCCATCGAGACGGACACCGGTGAAATCGGTATCCATCACGAAGTTGACCACGCCCGCGACGGCGTCAGCGCCATAGGTCGCCGACGCGCCACCGGTGAGGACTTCAACGCGCTTGACCAGCGACGACGGGATAGCGTTCAAATCGGCGGCCGACCCCCCCGGGTCACCCGGCATCAAGCGGCGGCCGTTGACCAGCACCAAAGTACGCTTCGGGCCGAGCCCGCGAAGATCGACCGTCGCAGTGCCGTCGGCACCGTTCGACAGGCCGCTCGACTGGCCCGCAGAAACCTGCGGCAGGCTGTTGAGCAGATCCTCGATACGCGTCGAGCCCTGCAGCTTGATGTCCTGGCTCGTCACGACCGTAACGGGCGAAATCGAGGTCAGATTGGCGCTTTGCGGGATGCGCGAGCCGGTGACGACGATGTCGCCGCTCGACTGGGCCGCCTGGTCCGTGGCGGGGGGCGCCGAGACCTGGCCCTCAATCGGGCCTGCGGTCGCACCCGGCTGCGCGGGCGGCGCGTCCTGGGTCTGGGCGAAAGCCGGCGTAGCCAGCATGGCGAAGCCGAGAACGATCGGAGCAACACCGGCCTTCAGGCCAGCCCTTGCGCGCATATTCATGTAGCAGTTCCCCTTAGCGTTTTATATCCGGGTCGAAGCGGTGGCTGGTTCGCGCCTTACATTCACTTCGATCGGATGATGATGCACGTTGCATCCCGCTTCCCGCCTTGTAAACCGATCCTGAACGAGCGCCCGATAAATGCCGCATACATGTCACCTTTGTGCAACAGCGATTTAGGGCAGGCAGTCGGGATATTTTGGGGGAAAGCCGCGATGAAACTGGGTCTTTTTGTCATCTGCGTCGGCGTATGTGTCACGACCGGGGGGATTGCCGCGTCAGCGGCCGACCGTTCGCCCAAGCCACGACCGATGGCGCTCGAGCATGTCGTCGCCTGCCGCACCATCGTCGATCGCGATGAACGGCTCGCCTGTTTCGACCGCGAGGTGGCGGCGTTCGACACGGCAGAAAAGACCAGCCAAATCGTCGTGGTTGACCGCGAGCAGGTGCGCGCTGCGAAGCGCTCGCTCTTCGGTTTGCGCCTGCCCGATCTCGGCCTGTTCGGCGGCAAGCCCGACAAGCCCGGCGAGGACGAACTCGACACGCTGATTGCCCCTATCGCCAGCATCTCGCGCAACGGCGTCGGCGAAGTTGTCTTCACGCTGAAGGACGGTGCCACTTGGCTGCAGACCGACGACCGCGAAGTGGCCGGGGCACTGCGCCCCGGTGGGGAAGTGACGATCAAGCGCGGCGTGCTCGGTAGCTATTTCGCGACGATCAAGGGTCATCCGGGCTTCAAGGTGCGACGCGTCAACTGACGCCCTCACTCCGCCTGCGGCATCGCCCCAGCGACCAGCAGCGGATCGATCTTCGCGTCGCGCCACCTGAGGCTCCAGTGCAGGTGCGGCCCGGTCGCGCGCCCGGTCATGCCCGACAGCGCGACCGGCTGGCCGCGTCGCACGCGCTCGCCGACGCGCACGTCGATCCGCGAAAGGTGCAGGAACGCGGTGTTCAGGCCGTTGCCGTGGTCGATCATCAGCAAATTGCCCTCGAGCGTGAAAGGGTGGTCTGCGGCCAGAATCACCACGCCGTCGGCAGGGCTGAGGATCACCGAGCCTTGCGGCTTGGCGATATCCAGGCCGGAATGGTACGATCCGGCCTCGCCATTCTTGTAGATCCGCTGCGATCCGAACAGCGTCGAAATCCGCCCGGTGGTCGGCCACAGGAAAGTCTGGCGCCAGCCCTGCGAATCCGACTGCACCCGCCGCGCGGCGGCGATCTGGGCGAGCTCGGCCGGGCGCAGCCGGTCGAATTCGGGCTGTGGCAGCGGGATCTTGGGCAAGGTCGCCAGGCGCGAAATGTCCCAGCCGCGCGGCGCGATCGTCAGCGTGTCGCGCACCGCGCGCCCGTCGTCGAGCGTGGCGACCAGCGTGGCGCCGGGCCCGGCATCGCGATCGAAGCCGATCAGGAAGCGACCGTCGGGCGCGACCGGCACCGCCGCGCCGTTGAAGGCGAGCAAGCTGGTATTGGCAGGGGCGATGCCGATCACGATGCCGCCCTGGATCATCGAGCCCGAATAGCTGAAGCTGTCGCGCGTCGCGGCGCGGCGCGGCTGCTGCGTCGGGGTACGCTGGATCGGGGGGGCGGCGACCTGCTGGACCTGCGGACGCTCGGTGGTGGCGCAGCTGCCGAGCGTGATCAGCGCGGCCACGCCGACGCTCCAGCGGACAAGATTGGAAACGCCCCCCCGGGCCGTCATACGGGTATCATCGCTTCGGTCGCCAGCGCGGCGCTGGCATAGGCTTCCTGCTTGGCGACGCTCCAATAGCGCAGATCGTCGAGCGCGATGCGCACGCCCGACACCGCGCACACGACATGGTCACCCGGCGCGAGCACGCGAAAACCGTTGGCCATGAAGTGGAGCCGCGCGGGGCGATCGGTATTGGACATCAACATAAGCGCGGGCTCGTTCAGAGAAGGGTGGGCTGGTCGGGCCCGGGAATTTTCGTGGCCGCAGTATAGGCTTTAGGGCCGGCGCGCTCAACCTTGGCGTCGACTTCGCCGTCGCGGAAGTGGAGCGTGAGCGTGCCGGCCGCGCGCGCAGCGTCGGCCGAGCCGACCACTGCGCCGGACGGTCGTGCCGATACGAAGGCATAGCCGCGGTCGAGGATCGCGTTGGGGCCGAGCGATTCGACCAGGCGCCAGGTCGAGGCGAGGCGATCGCGGCCGCGTTCGAGCTGGCGGTCGAGCGTCGACAGCCGCAATGCCCCGGCCGAACGATCGAGCTGGCCGCGCGCCACCACCACGCGGCGCTCGAGCCCACGGTCGAGCCGTGCGCCGAGATCGTCGGCCTTTTGCCGCTGCGGGCCGAGCAGCGCGTCGCGCCTCGGCAATACGCGCACCAGCGCATCGAGCCGCTCGCGCCCGCGCTCGGCATAGCGGCGCGCGCATTTTTCCGTCCTTTGGCCGTACCCCGCCAGCGTCAGGCGCAGGTCGGCGAGTACCGGCACCGCCATCTCGGCGGCGGCCGTCGGGGTCGGGGCGCGCAGGTCGGCGGCGAAATCGGCGAGCGTGGTGTCGGTCTCGTGGCCGACCGCGGAGATCAGCGGGATGCTGCACGCCGCGATCGCGCGCACCACGACTTCCTCGTTGAACGCCCACAGATCCTCGATCGACCCGCCGCCGCGCGCGACGATGACGAGGTCGGGCCGGGTCTCGGGCGGCATCGCGTCGAACCCGGCGATCGCCGCCGCCACCTCTTCCGCCGCACCCGCGCCCTGCACCTTGACTGGCCATACCAACACATGTGTCGGGCAGCGGTCTTCGAGACGGTGGAGGATGTCGCGGATCACTGCGCCGGTCGGCGACGTCACCACGCCGATCCGTTGCGGCAGGAACGGCAACGCCTTTTTGGCGGAGGCGGCGAACAGCCCCTCCCCGGCGAGCTTGGTCTTCAATTTCTCGAGCAGCGCCATCAGCGCGCCTTCGCCCGCCAGCTCCATGCGATCGATGACGATCTGGTATTTCGAGCGGCCGGGATACGTGGTGATCTTGCCGGTGGCGATCACCTCGGCGCCGTCCTGCGGGGTGAAGCCGAGTTGCGCGACATTGCCCTTCCAGATCACGCCGTCGATCACGGCGGAATCGTCCTTCAGGCTGAGATAGGCGTGGCCCGACGACACGCGCTTATAGCCCGAGATTTCACCGCGCAGGCGGACGAAACCGAATTCGGTCTCGACGACGCGCTTCAACTTTCCCGCCAGTTCCCCGACACTCATCGGCGCGGCGTTGTCGCCGGCGACCGGCTCGTCTACCAGACCGCCCATTCCGGCACGCCGCGCAATCTCGAGAAAAGGGTCCGCCATTGAATGTCCTGTTGATCGGCTCGGGTGGTCGCGAACATGCGCTCGCGTGGAAGCTGGCGCAATCGCAGCGCCTCGGTACACTGTTCGCCGCACCCGGCAATCCGGGCATTGCGGCGCATGCGCAGATCGTGTCGATCGAGCTGACCGATCATGCCGCGATGGTGGCCTTCTGCGCGGCGGAGACGATCGAACTGGTGGTGATCGGCCCGGAAGCGCCGCTCGTCGACGGCCTTGGCGATAGCCTGCGTACTGCGGGCATTGCCGTATTCGGACCCAACAAAGCAGCAGCGCAGCTCGAAGGCTCGAAAGCCTTCACCAAGGCGCTGTGCGACGGCGCGAACATTCCGACTGCGGGGTACATCCACGCCACCAGCCGCGCCGAAGCGCGCCACGCGCTCGACCGCTTCGGCGTGCCGGTGGTGGTCAAGGCCGACGGCCTCGCCGCCGGCAAGGGCGTGACGGTCGCCACGACGCGTGAGGAAGCCGAGGCGGCGCTGGCCGATCTGTTCGGCGCGCGCGGCGGCGAAGCGGTGATCGAGGAATTCCTCGACGGCGAGGAAGCGAGCCTGTTCGTGCTGACCGACGGCACCGACATCCTCACCTTCGGCTCGGCGCAAGATCACAAGCGCGTCGGCGAAGGCGATACCGGCCCGAACACCGGCGGCATGGGCGCCTACAGCCCGGCGCGCGTGCTGACCCCCGAACTCGAAGCGCGCGCGATCGAGCAGATCATCAAGCCGACCGTCGCGGCGATGGCGGCGGCGGGCACGCCGTTTTCGGGCGTGCTCTATGCCGGGCTGATGCTCACTGCGGACGGCCCCAAGCTGATCGAATATAATGCGCGCTTCGGCGACCCCGAGTGCCAGGTGCTGATGGCGCGGCTCGACGAGGATCTGCTGGAAGTGCTGCTCGCGGTCGCCACCGGCACGCTCGGGCAGCGCGGCCCGGCGAAGTGGGTCGCGCAGACCGCGCTCACCGTCGTGCTCGCCGCCAAGGGCTATCCCGGCACGCCCGAGAGCGGCGGGACGATCGACGATATCGCCGAGGCCGAGGAGACCGGGGCGATCGTCTTCCAGGCGGGCACCCGGCTGGACGGCGACCAGCTTGTCGCTTCGGGCGGGCGTGTGCTGGCGGTGACCGCGCTGGGCGACACCGTCGCCGCAGCGCAGGAAGCCGCGTATCACGCGGTCGACCAGATCGTCTTTCCGACCGGCTTTTGCCGGCGCGATATCGGCTGGCGCGAGATTGCACGCGACGCGGCGTGACATCGTGCGGTAACCATACGGAAAATCAGGAGTAGCGTATGTCTTCCGGCCCGCAGAACCCCAACCAGGCGATCGACGTGATGACGCCGATCACGATCACCCATGTGATCCTGATGGTCGCGCTCGCCGTCGCCGCGCTGGCGATCATCTGGTGGGGCACGATCCTGCACCGTCGCCGCAAGGCCGCGCAGGAGCAGGTCGACGAGAATTTCGCGGTCGCCGAGGAACATGGCGCGACCAACGAGCCGAGCACCGAGACGCTCGACGGGGCTGCGAAGGTTTCTGCCGATGTGCCGCAAGCTGCCGCCACGCCGGAAGCCGAGCCTGTCAAAGCAGCGGCCGAGGTCCCGACCGAGCAGCCTGCCGCCGATCCGACGCCGGCACCCACCACCGCGATCGCAAGCGATCTCACCCAGATCAAGGGCCTCGGCCCCAAGCTCGCAGCGACGCTGGCAGAGCAGGGCATCACACGAGTCGAGCAGATCGCCACCCTCACGCCCGATGCTGCGACCGAACTCGATGCCAAACTCGGCAGCTTCCGCGGCCGCATGACGCGCGATCGCTGGGTCGAACAGGCCAAGCTGCTGAGCGCGGGCGACCGCGCGGGCTATGAAGCGGCGTTCGGGAAATTGGGCGGCTGAGCCGCACCTTCCTCCCCCTTTACCTTCCCCGGCGAAGGCCGGGGCCAGTAGCGAACCGGTCGTAGGCGGGCGCTGCGCTTCGTTACCTCGGCCATCCCGACCGGGCCCCGGCCTTCGCCGGGGGAGTGCAAAGTAAAGCGGGGAGAGACGGCGTTACGCCGCCTTGCGCGCCCGGCTGACCAGCAGCTTGTCGATCCGCCGCCCGTCGAGATCGACCACTTCGAATTTCCAGCCCTGCTCGACGAAACTCTCGCCCTCGCCCGGCAGATGGCGGAACACGGCGAGCGCGAGCCCGGCGACGGTCGCATAATCGCGCTCCTCGGGCAGATCGATCCCGAGCCGCTCGGCCAGCGCATCCGCCGCCATATTCCCCGCGACCAGCAGCGAGCCATCGTCGCGCACCACCACCGAGGGCGCATCGTCGGGATCGGTGTCTGACGCAAATTCCCCCGCGATCGCCGCGAGCAGATCGGCCGGCGTCACAATTCCTTCGAAATGGCCATATTCGTCATGGATCAGCGCCATCGGCACCTCGGCCTGGCGCAGCGCGTCGAGCGCATCCATCGCGTCGATCTGGTCGAGCACCACCGGCGCCTGGCGCATCAGCGCACGCAGGTCGAACGCCCCGCCGTGCAGCAGCGCGACCGCAATGTCGCGCGCCTGCACCACGCCGATCACCGTATCGACCGAACCCTCGGTCACCGGCAGCCGGCTGTGCGACGCCGCCATCAAGGCGGCGCGGATCCCGGCATCGTCCATCGTCGCATCGATCCATTCGATATCGGTGCGCGGCGTCATCACTTCGCGCACCGGCCGGTCCGCCAGTCGCACCACGCCCGAGATGATCGAGCGTTCATGCTCCTCGATCACGCCGGACTTCGACGCCTCGGCGACGATCAGGTGGAGTTCCTCGGCGGTGACATGCTCCTCGGTCTCGCGCTTGAGGCCCATCAGCCGGAACAGCAGCGCCGACGAAGAATCGAGCAGCCACACCACCGGCGCGGTCGCCCAGGCGAGCGCCAGTACCGGCCCTGCCATCATCGCGGCGATCGGCTCGGGCGCGCGTAGCGCGATCTGCTTGGGGACGAGTTCGCCGACGACCAGCGAGGCATAGGTCGTGATGCCGATGACGAGCGCGAAGCCGACGCTTTGCGTCGTCTCGGCGCTCAGGCCCAAAAAGCCGAGCCGCGCCGCGACGGGGCCGCCCAGGCTCGCGCCCGAATAGGCACCGGCGAGAATGCCGATCAGCGTGATGCCGATCTGCGTCGTCGACAAGATCTTGCCGGGGTCCGCCGCCAGCGTCAGCGCGGTGCGCGCGCCGCGCTTGCCGGTGCGCGCCATCGCTTCCAGTCGCGCCTTGCGCGACGAGACGATGGCGAGTTCGGACATCGCGAAGACGCCGTTGACGACGATCAGCACGAAGATGATCGCGACGTCGATCCAGGGAAAGGGGGGAAGCGGGTGCATGGCGCGAAGCCTCCTTCGCGCGAATCGGGCGATTTCACAACCACTCTCGCGCGGCATTGCCGCTCGACATCACCGTGCAGGTGGATCAATCGGCGGCTCTACCGGATTGGCGCAGCCGAATCGGCCTTGGCGGTAGAGCGACAAGGGAGACCCCAGATGAAGATTCTCGCCGCATTGGCCACCACCGCCGCGCTCGGCGCCTTGCTCGCCACGACGGCGTGCGCGACCAATCCCGACGCTGGCCGGCAGCCTCTTTCCAACCCCGCGCCCGGCGGGGTCGGCGGGGCACTCGGCGGGTATATCCTGGGCGACATCGTCGGAGGGCGGCACGCCCGCACCGAAAAGATCGTCGGCGCCGGGATCGGCGGGATCGCCGGGGTCGGGATCGGCGCCTATATGGACAAGCAGGAGCACGACATGCGCGCGCACACCGCAGGGACCGACGTGCGCGTCACGCGCCAGGGCGACGATCTGATCCTCACCATCCCGTCGGGCATCACCTTCGCCTACAACAGCGACACCGTCGCGCCGGATTTCCGGCAGACGCTCGACCAGGTCGCCGGTGTGCTGCACGATTATGATCGCTCGTTCGTCGACGTGTATGGCCATACCGATTCGACCGGGTCGGACGCGTACAACCAGGGCCTGTCGGAGCGGCGCGCGGCGTCGGTGGCGGCGTATCTGGTGACGCACGCCGTGCAGTCGCCGCGAATCGCGACCAAGGGGTTCGGCAAGACCCAGCCGATCGCGTCGAACGAGACGCTCGAAGGGCAAGCGGCGAATCGGCGCGTGGAAATCAAGATCGTGCCGATCGCGGAGGCCGATCTGCGGTGACGTCCTTCCCTCTCCCGATGGGAGAGGGAGATTCAGCGCCGCTCGCCGAAGAACGCCTTGAGCAGCCCCGCCGCCTCGCCCTCGCCGATCCCCGAAAAAACCTCCGGCCGGTGATGCACCGTGCTTTGCGAAAACAACCGTGGACCATGCTCCACAGCACCACCCTTGGCGTCGCTCGCGCCGTAATAGAGCCGCGCGACGCGGGCATGCGCGATCGCCCCCGCACACATCGCGCACGGCTCGAGCGTCACCCAGAGGTCGCAATTCTGCAGCCGGTCCTCGCCGATCGCCGCGGCGGCGGCGCGAATCGCCAGCATCTCGGCATGGGCGGTCGGATCGTGCAGCGCGCGCGGAGCATTGGCGGCGGTGGCGATGATCCGGCCGTCGAGCACCACCACGGCGCCGACCGGCACTTCGCCCGCCGCAGCCGCGGTCCTGGCGGCGTCGAGCGCCGCGCGCATCGGGGGAGGCAGGGGAATCACGCGCTCCCCATGCCGCACCGGGGCGCGAATCGCCAGATTGCTGTCGAGGTTGCGGCCCGGATTACTGCGTGGTCACCGTATTGCCGTCGGCACTGGTCGGCTTGTTGACGTGGATCGTCGGCACCGAGATCGTCTTGGTGGTGGTGGTGACGGTCGGCACCTCGACATTCTTGGTGGCGCTGCCGAACTCGACCGTCGCCATGTTGGCGGTCACTTCGGGCGCCTTGCCGCCGTTGACGCTGACCGACGGCAGCGAGCCCGCCTTGCTGTCGATCTTGAGCATGCCGAGCGAAACCAGCGCGACGACGACCAGGGCGGCAAGGCCGACCAGAGCTAACAGAAAGCGCATGGGGTCTTCTCCAAGGGATAATTCGGATCGTTACCGTAATAACGCCGCGGCGTCACCGATGGTTGCATGAGACATTGAATCACCCTGCGCGGTTGACCACCTGTCCCACGTTCGGTATGTGCCCCGCCTTCACGAGCTGCTTTGCGGCTCTTCTGGTATTCAGGAATTCAAGATGTCGCGCATCTGCGAACTGACCGGCAAGGGCCGGATGGTGGGTAACAACGTTTCCCACGCGAACAACAAGACCAAGCGCACGTTCCTGCCGAACCTGCAGAACGTCACGCTGATTTCCGACGCGCTCGGCACCAGCATCAAGCTGCGCGTCTCGGCGCACGGCCTGCGCTCGGTCGAGCATGTCGGCGGGCTCGACAACTGGCTGGTCAAGACCACCAACGACAAGCTGTCGCTGCGCGCACGCCGCCTCAAGCGCGACGTGTCGAAGAAGCTGACCGCCGCTGCGCCGCAGGCCGCCGCCTAAGCATCTCTCATTTCCGGTCGGGCGTCCGCTCGACCGGATCGAGCCTGAACTTGAACAACAGGCTGCGCTGTAGCGCGAACTGGTTATCGTCGGAGACGAGCCAGACGATCGTCGCGCGCCCTTCTCGCGTGACGGCGACTCCCTCGAAATTGTCGTGCAGCAACGGCGCCGCGATCGTCGCAATGTCGCGCCCGCGCACGGTCGCGCCCGGCGCGATCTGCGCCGGGTCGACGATCGTCAGCACATTCGAGAAGCGAAATCGCGTAAAAGCGCGGTTGAGGATCAGCCAGCGCCCGTCGGGCATGACCGTCATGTCGCTCACGTCGTAGCCCTTGGGCGGCACGTAATTGAAGCGATACCCCCAGCGCGGATATTTGACCGGATCGCCGTAGAAGACGATCCCGCCGCGCCCCTGCTGCTTGGGCCACGACGTGGTCTCGGCAATCGTCGCCATGCCGCCGCCGGGAAGCAGGGTCATCGCCTCGGGGCCCTCATTATCCGGCCAGTTCGCCATCACCGGCGGCGCGACATGCGCCAGCGCGTGGCGGAAGCTCGCATCGTAGCGCCAGAACTGGTTGTGGCTTTCGAACCCGACCCAGACCTGCCCGGTGGCCGGATCGACGCTCATCGATTCGCTGTCGCGGTCGCGCTTGCTCCAGCCGGTGCCGGGGCCATCGGGCAGCGCCGCGATGGTCGGGTCGTGCAGCCGGAAATCGCGCCCCATCGCGAAGCGCACGATGTCGCCACCGTCGCTCAGCAGCGTGAAACGGTCGCCCGCGACGTGCAGCGAGGAAAAGCCGCCGAACGCCGGATCGGCGCTCGAAAGCTTGATCCCCCCGAGCCATACCAGATCGCCGACGCGGACGTGTTGCGGGTCGTCGAAGTCGAGCGCGACCGGTTCGGCATGGAACGGCGTATCGGGGTCGAATGCCGGACGGCGCGGGGCGCTCATCCAGTCGGGTACACAAACGAGACATAGCAGGACCGACCAATAGATACGCATGCCACGCCCCTGCGGGAGGCGCGCCGCGCACGCAACCGCGATCTGCCGATGCGCGGCGACGATGAACGCGGGCTAACAAGCCCATTCAGGGTCGCCTCAGTCGCCGCGCCGCATAACGGCACCATCGGATCAACCCACCGACAAGGAGACGCACCATGATCAAACAGCTCACGCTCGCCGCGACCGCGATGGCCATCGCCGTCTCCGGTCTGGCCGCCACCCCCGCCGCCGCGCAGCGCTATGACGATCAGCGCTATGCCTATGACCAGGCCTATCGTGACGGCTATAACCGCCAGGACAATTATCAGGGTGGCTATCAGGACCGCGGCTATCGCGACGACCGCCGCGATGACCGGCGCCGGTACGAAGACCGCCGCTATTACAACCAGTCGCGTTGCCGCACCGGCAACACCGGCACGATCCTCGGCGCGATCGCCGGCGGCTTGCTCGGCAACGGCATCGCCGGGCGCGGCGACCGGACGCTCGGCACCGTGCTCGGCGCTGGCGGCGGCGCGCTCGCCGGGCATGCGATCGAGAAGAGCGGTCAGCGCGGCCGGTGCTGAGCCGGGTGCAGGCGCGGCGACGTCCGCGCCGGTGCTCGCCAAGGCGAACAGCACCCGGCGTGGCCGGCGGGTGGCGCTAGCGAACCCGACCGACGGCGGCTTTGCCGCCGGCGTCCCGACAGCTTAAGAGTTACCCTCGCGTCGAGTATCGAGGGTCGGAGGCCGGCTTCCCTAGAGGCCGGCCTTCTTGTTTGTTGCGCTCAAACGCCGCCGGCAAAGCCGTCGGCCGGATCGGGGCGAGCCCCGTCCGCCGGCCGTGCCGGGCGCTCGCGCTTTGCGCGATCGGCGCGGGCGGGGCCGCGCCTGCCCCGTCAGTACATATGCTGCCCGCCATTGATGCTCAGCGTCGATCCGGTCACGAACCCGCCCTCTTCCGAACAGAGGAACGTCACGCCGCGCGCGATCTCGCTTGCCTGGCCCAGCCGCCCGACCGGAATCTTCGCGACGATCTTCTCGAGCACGTCGCCCGGCACCGCCGCCACCATGTCGGTGTCGATATAGCCCGGCGCGATCGCATTGACCGTTACCCCGGCGCGCGCGCCTTCCTGCGCCAGCGCCTTGGTGAAGCCGTGAATGCCCGATTTCGCGGCGGCGTAATTGACCTGGCCATATTGCCCGGCCTGGCCGTTGATCGACCCGATATTGACGATCCGCCCCCATTTGCGGTCGCGCATGCCGGTGAACACGCCCTTGGCCATGTTGAAGCACCCGCCGAGATTGGTGTCGATCACCTCTTTCCAGGCCTGGTAGCTAAGCTTCATGATCGTGCCGTCGCGCGTGATACCGGCATTGTTGACCAGCACGTCGACCGGCCCGAGCGCTTCGACCACCGCGGCGCAGCCCTGCTGGCAGGCGTCGTAATCGGCGACATCCCATTTGAACGCCGCAATGCCGGTGCGATCGGTGAATTCGCGCGCGCGCGCGTCATTGCCGGCATAGGTCGCCGCGACGTGCATGCCGCATTCCTGCAACGCCAGGCTGATCGCCTCGCCGATGCCACGCGTTCCCCCGGTTACGATCGCGACGCGTGCCATTTTACTCTCCTAATGGGATCTTGTGTCCGGAGCCGGCACGCTAAGCGGGCGGCGTCCAGCCTTCAAGTTCCCGTGCGAGTAAAGTCCGCAACATTTCCACGCCGATCGCGCTGGCATTGAGGCACGGCAGATAGGCGAAATGCGTGCCGCCCTTCTCCTCGAAACTCTCGCGCCCGCGAATCGCCAGCTCCTCGAGCGTCTCGAGGCAATCGGCCGAGAAGCCCGGCGCGACGATCGCGATTCTCGTGATGCCCTTGGCCGGCAATTCCTCGAGCGTGTAGTCGGTCGCCGGTTCGAGCCATTTCGCGCGGCCGAAGCGCGACTGGAACGAGACGATCAGCGGCTTGCCGAGTCGTTCGCCGAGCAGCCGCCCGGTCTTCTGGCAATGGCAATGATACGGATCGCCCAGTTCGAGCGTGCGCTGCGGCATGCCGTGGAAGCTCGCGACGATCGCCTGCGGCGCGAAATCAAGCGCCGCGATCTCCGCCTCGATCGATTGCGCCAGCGCGTCGATATAGACCGGGTCGTCATGATAGGGCGGCAGCGTGCGCACCGCCGGCTGCCAGCGCATCCTGGCCAGGGCCTCGAACGCCTTGTCGTTGGCGGTCGCGGTCGTCGCGGCGCAATATTGCGGATAGAGCGGCGCCACCAGGATGCGCTCGCACCCGGCATCCTTCATCGCCTGCAAGCGCTCGGGGATCGACGGCTTGCCGTAGCGCATCGCCCAGTCGACCAGCACGTCGGGCCCGAACGCGCCCTGCAACGCGGCGCTCTGCGCCTTGGTGATCGCGGCGAGCGGCGATCCGTCCGCGCTCCATACCTGCGCATAGGCCTCGGCCGATTTCTGCGGCCGCGTGTTGAGGATGATGCCGCGCAGGATCGGCTGCCAGATTAACGGCGGGATCTCGACCACGCGCCGGTCCGAGAGGAATTCGGCGAGGTAACGTTTTACCGACTTGGTGTCGGCGCCGTCGGGCGTGCCGAGATTGGTCAGCAGCACGCCGACCTTGCGCGTCGGGATCGGGGGATGGTCGGCGGGTAGCAGGGCGGCGGGCAGCATCAGACGGTTCCGGGCAGCAGCGGCAGCGTCCGCAAGCGGTAGCCCGTAGCGGCTTGCAGCGCATTGGCAATCGCCGGCGCGACCGGCGGCACGGCGAGTTCGCTCACCCCGCCGGGCTCGGCCTCGCTCGAGATCAGTTCGACCGTGATGTCGGGCGTGTCGGCGAGCCGCGGCAGGCCGAGCGCGCCGAAGCCGCGCGCGGTCGCGAGATTGTCCTTGAAGCCGGTCGCCCCGCCGGTCGCCGCCGCCATGCCGAACAGCAGCCCGCCCTCGATCTGCTGGCGCACCAGATCGGGGTTGATCTGCCGCCCGCAATCGACCGCGGCGACGATGCGGTCGACGCTCACCGCCTGGCCCTCGCCGACATGCGCCTCGACCAGCACCGCGATGTGGCTCCCACGGAAGCTGTGGCACGCAATCCCCTGCCCGCTCCCCGCGACGCCGCCTTCCCATCCGCCGAGCGACGCGGCGGTCGAGAGGCACCGCGCGAGGCGCGCATCGCCACCGAGCATGCCGATGCGGAACGACAAGGCCTCGGTCCCGGCGACATGCGCCAGCTCGTCGAGGAAGCATTCGGTGAAGAAGCTGGTGTAGCTGTGTGCGCCCGAGCGCCAATGCCCGGTCGGCACGCCGATCTCGACCGGGTGATGATCCACCGCCAGCGCCGGGATGCGATAGACCGGCGTCGCGCCCGCCACCGCATACGGGTCGCCCGCCGGCGCGAGCGACAGCGCGGCGCGAAAGCCGGTGTCGTGCGCCAGCATTCGCCGCGCGAGCTCATGCCCGGTCGCCGGCGCCGCGATCTTGGCGAGCCAGCCGAGGATCTGGCCGTTCACCCCCAGCCGCGCCGCCATCCGCGCGCGCGCCGGCGGGCGGTAGCGATCGCGCAGCAAATCCTCCGCGCGGCTCCACACCAATTGCACCGGGCGCTTGAGCCTCTGCGCCAGCACTGCGGCCTGCGCGGCGCATTCGGTCTCGAGACTGGCGCCGAACGACCCGCCGATCTGCATCGGATGGACCAGCACCGCCGCCTCCGCCACGCCGATCGCCGCCGCAGCGGCGGCGGCCGCAAGCCCCGGCGCCAAGGTCGGCAGCCACAATTCGAGCCGCCCGTCCCTGAACTGCGCGGTCGCGGCCATCGTCTCGACCGCGGCATGCGGGGCGAGCCCGACATGATAGTCCGCGGTCACGACGCGCGCGCCCCTGAACGCCGCCGAGAGATCGCCGCGCTGCGTCATGTGCGTGCCCGGCCCGTCGAGCGCAGTCTTCAGCGCCGCCGCGATGCTGGCGCTGCTGACCACCGCGCTCCTGGTCTCGAAGCGCGGCGCGAGCGCGTCGAGCGCGCGATTCGCTGCCCACCAGGTGTTGCCGATCGCGGCCACCCAGCGATCGTTGGTGACGATCTGCAGCACGCCGTTGATCCTGTCCGCCGCCGCGCGATCGACTCGCACCAGCGTGCTGTCGCCGACCGGCCCTTGGCGGATGCTGGCATAGACCATGTCGGGCAGCCGCACGTCGCCGGCGAAATTGGCCGATCCGTCGATCTTCGAGGGCGCGTCGAGCCGCGGCAGCGACTGGCCCGACAGCCGCCCGGCGGGGTCGCTACGCAACGGCAGCGGATCGGGCACGGCCGCCCCGCCGAAATCGCGCGCCGCCTCCACCGCGAGATCGGCGAAGCGCAGCCGGTCCTTGCCGTGGACGACGAAGCCCGCCGCCGTGCCGCACGCCTGCCACTCGACCTTCCACCGCGCCGCCGCCGCCTTGCACAGCAACACGCGCGCCGCCGCTCCGGCCGCGCGCAACGGATCCTCGAAGCTGCGGACCGAGCTCGACCCCGCGGTCAGCATCAGCCCGGCGCGCGCCGCATGCGCGCCGCGCCACTGCCCGAGCAGGCCGTCACCTTGCGTTTCGAACAGTTCGGCCGCCCCGAACGGATTGGCGTAGAGCGGGTTGAGCGGCGCCGGTTCGACGCCGACGGTGCGCCAGTCGGCGCCGAGCTCGTCCGCCACGATCTGCGGCAGGCTGGTATAGACGCCCTGGCCATGCTCGGCCTGCGGCACCGCGACGGTGACGTGCCCGTCCTCGCCGATCTTGAGCCACGCGCCGAACACGGTCTCGCCGGCATCGGCGGTGAGATTGCCGCCATAGCTGCGCGGCCACACCGCCCAGGCGACGACCAGCCCGATCCCGGCGCCACCGCCGATCAGCAGGGTGCGGCGGTCGATCTGCGGGAGCGTGGGGGAAGCCATCGGCTAGCTCTATCGCGCGCGGCGGCGAGGTGCCAGTTCGGTGTGCGGTGGGGACGTGGCGCGCGGCCAGGAGTGGCGGAAAGTCACACGAAAGTCGCACCAACGACGGCAACGCCGACGCCCCGCTTGTGCGGCACGTGTCACGAGGGCGGCATCCCGCGCGCCAGTGTCAGGCGCGGAGGTCGGGGCGTAGGTCGACGGTTTGAAAGAGCTGATTCGTAATGCTGACAGGTTGGAGAGGTGTAGGACAGGGAAATGTCTGCAATTGGTGGGAAGCGGACTGGCAGCTTTCGAGACCCACGGTTTAGAAACCGGACATAGCTTGATGCTATGTGGAGGCGATGAGCGAGCCGAACCACACTTATTCCGTCTCTTTTCGTCTCTATGGCGAAGGCATCGACCCGACCGAAGTTTCGTCCCTTATAGGGCTTCAGGCTACGGAATGGTCCAACGGCGAGCGAATCGGCAAACGCGAACGGCAACCGTTTTGGGGTTACAACGGGAGCGATGATCCCCAGTTTCAGGACGAGTGGCGATCCTTAGAAAACGCCTTGGCGCTAGTTTCACGCAGACTGAAGCCCCACCGATCTACCATCCTCGAAATGTGTAGTCGTTTCGACGGCATATGGTGGTGCGGACATTTCCAGTCGAGCTTCGATGGCGGACCGACCTTATCCCCGCAGGTCCTTGCGGAAGTCGCCAGCTTCGGATGCCCACTGTTTCTTGATTGCTATCATTCGGTTCACGATGACAGCTTACGGGCGATCCACTTGGACGTCTAAACGGCAAAGTCTGGGCGGAAGCGGACAAACGTTGAGATTGTCGTTTATCCTCCCCCGCCAGGGAGAGGATTGAACAACCCCCATGTCGAGCAAGCACGCTCGAACGGCAATGCGGCGCCGTCCCCGCGATCACCCTCAGGCAGCCCCCTCCGCCGCCGCGATCGCGCGATAGGTCGCGCGCAGCGACACCTTGTCGATCTTCTCCGTCCCCAGTCGCGGCAGCGCTTCGTTCACGAACCAGATCCGCGCCGGCACCTTGAACGCCGCGATGTGCGCGAACAGGAAGGCGCAGAGGTCTTCGGTCGTCAGGCTCTCCCCCGCGCGCAGCAACACCACCGCGCCCGGCACTTCGCCGAAACGCTCGTCGGCCAGGCCGAACACCGCCGCCTCGGCCACCGCCGGATGCTGGTAGAGCGCCGCCTCGACTTCCTGGCACGAGATGTTCTCGCCGCCGCGGATGATGATGTCCTTCTTGCG
>CAXTEO010000031.1:0-40977 GCA_964243205.1 uncultured Sphingomonas sp. | reverse complement strand
TCTATGTCGGGTTGGCCGATTCCCGCCTGGGCGTGTCCGTCGCGGCTTTGCCGTGAGCGCGGCTTGCTACGCTGTTACACCTCTTTGACGCTGCGCCGGGAAGCGCGCGCGCCTGTTCCAGCTCGAACGTCTCGGTGACACTCAGTGGCGACCTGCCAAGCGCTCGACGACACGTGTCGCCGGACTCCTCGGCCTCGTCCTTGCGTCGCTCCTGATGTCTGCCGGGCCCGTGATTGCGCGCGAAAAGGCGGCGGTCGCGCAGCCGACCAGCGCCACGCCCCATCTGTCGCCGTTCCACCCGTTCGACCGATTCCTCGAAGCGGCCGTCCGTTCACCTGGATTTATCAGCCGGTCGACGGACTACCGAAATGTGATCGGATTTGCTGCGGCCGTGGCCGCACGACCAAAGGGCCGACGATTTACTATGGTTTCGGGCGTGGCGGGCCATAGAGAGGCCCTGCGCAATTTTACAGGGGATCGATCCTGCAAGCTGTCGTTCTCATCAAATGGTTTCGCCGACGGGTGCGTGCGAGCGAGTTTGCGTTCATCATGCTCGCGACCATCGTCGGCGCGGGCGCTGGCCTGCTCAGTGTGCTGCTGGGCGCCGTCGCACGGACGATGCAGCATTTTCTGTTTGCGCTGTCGTCGGCGGGGAGACTGAGCGAGTTGCCTGCGCTTCCAGTGGCGTCGCTGGTCGTCTTGCCGATCGGCGGCTTGGTGCTTGCCGTCTTCTCCTGGGCCACACGCGCTCGCAAACGGAGGATGGTCGATGCCGTGGAAGCGAACGCGCTGCACGGTGGCCGGATGTCGGTATCCGACAGCCTGGTGATTGCGGGACAGACGATGCTGTCGAACGGCTTTGGCGCCTCGGTCGGCCTTGAGGCCGCGTATGCGCAGCTCGGCGGGGTGATGGCATCGGTCGCGGGCAAGACATTCAATCTTCGCCGAGCGGACTTCCGCAACCTGGTCGGAGCCGGCGCCGGGGCAGCGATCGCGGCCGCCTTCGGTGCGCCGCTCGCCGGCGCCTTTTATGCCTTCGAGATCGTGATCGGCGCCTATACGCCCTCCGCCCTCGCGCCGGTCGTCTCGGCGGCGCTCACCGCGACGCTCGTTGCCCAACTGCTCGGGGCGCAACCCTATGTGATCGATGCGGCTTCGACGATGCCGACCGAGACGCATCACTATTTAATCTATGCTGGGCTTGGCGCGATCTGCGCCGGGATCGGCATAGCCTTGATGCGCGCAGTGGCTTTGGTCGAGGCCGGGACTCGTCGCGCGCCGCTGCCCGAATGGGCGCGTCCCGCGATCGGGGGACTTCTCCTCATACCGATCGCCCTTGTGTCGCCGCAGGTCCTCTCGGCGGGACACGGCGCGCTGCACGCCGACCTGACCATCGGTGCACCGCTCGCATTCATCGTCACGATCTTTTTCGCCAAATGCGCGGCATCGATCGTATCGCTCGGCTTCGGCTTTCGGGGCGGCTTGTTCTTCGCTTCGCTCTTCCTCGGCACATTGGTCGGGCATGTGTTCGCCGGCGGCATCGCCGCGGTCGCTGGCTTTGACGTGGTAGATCCGCGGAGTGCAGCCCTCGTCGGCATGGCTGCGCTTGCGGTCGCGGTTGTCGGCGGACCGATGACGATGGCGATGCTCGTGCTGCAGGCAACCCATGATTTCGCGCTCACCGGCGCCGTGCTGGCAGCCGGTCTGGTGTCGTCCACGATTGTGCGCGAGACATTCGGTTATAGCTTCTCGACCTGGCGGCTCCATCTGCGGGGCGAGACGATCAAGAGTGCCCGCGACGTCGGCTGGGTGAAAACCCTCACCGCCGGGCGGATGATGCGACGCGAAGCCAAGACCATCCCGGCGGCGACCACGATTGCGGAATTCCGGCGGCACATCGCTTTGGGTGCGACGAGCCGGACGGTCCTTGTCGACGCACAGGACCGGTACGCCGGTATCGTCCAGACGCCCGCGGCGTACAGCGAGAATCTCGATCTCGACGCGGCCGTCGGCACGCTGGCGGTGAATGTGGATGCCGCGATTGCGCCGACCATGGACATCGCCGAAGTCATGCGCCGCTTCGATGCCTCGGGGGCTGACGAACTGGCGGTCCTCAACGCGGACCGGTCGGTCCTCGGCATTCTGTCCGAAGCCTTCGTGCACCGGCGCTACGCCGAGGAACTGGAAAAGGCGCAGCGCGCGCTGTTCGGGGAGAGGTGAGCCCGTTCGACGCGCGCTCGCGCCGACGCTTGCCAACCCGCGCGAAAGGTCCGAAGCCGGCCGCCATTAGCAACGAACAGGGCCTGTAATGCATCGTATATTCATTGTGCCGGCCCTGACGGTCGCCGCCGCGGCGCACGCCGCGCCGGACGCGCCATCGCCGATCCTCACGACACCTGAGGCTAGGGATCAGCTGAGCTATGCCAGGCCCGAACGCGCGCGCGTCGTCCATGTCGACCTAGACCTGACGGCGGATTTCGCGGCGCACGTGATGCGCGGCACCGCGACCCTCGACGTGCTTGCCCAGCCGGGCAGCGATGAGATAGTGCTGGACGACAACAAGCTGCGCATCGCCGCGATCACCGACGGACATGGCAAGCCGCTGAAATGGTCCGTCGGACCCTCTGACGCCTATAAAGGCGCGCCACTGACCATTGCGCTGGGCGGAGCGCGCCGGATCATCGTGACCTACGAGAGCGATCCGAAGGCGAGCGCGCTGCAGTGGCTCGCGCCGCCGCTGACGGCGGGCAAGACCAAGCCGTATCTGTTCAGCCAAGGCGAATCGATCAACAATCGCAGCTGGATACCGACGCAGGACAGTCCCGGCATTCGCCAGAGCTGGTCGGCGAAGATCACCGTGCCCGACACGCTCGTCGCGGTGATGAGCGCCGAGCGGCTGACGCCCGCGGGCGAGCCGGCAAAGCCCGGGTGGCACAGCTATCGCTTCCGCATGGATCACAATGTCCCGCCCTATCTGATCGCGCTCGCGGTGGGCGATCTCGGCTTCCAGCGTATCGATGGCAGGACCGGCGTCTATACCGAGCCGGTTATGCTGGCGCGCGACGCTGCCGAGCTGTCGGACACTGGCAAGATGGTGACGAGCGCCGAAGCGCTGTACGGTAAATATCGTTGGGGCCGCTACGACGTGCTGGTGCTGCCGCCGGCGTTTCCGTTCGGCGGGATGGAAAATCCGACGCTCACCTTTGCCACGCCGACCATCATCACGGGCGACAAGTCCAATGTCGACGTGATCGCGCACGAGCTGGCGCACAGCTGGTCGGGCAATCTCGTGACCAACGCGACCTGGTCCGACAGCTGGCTCAACGAGGGCTTCACGACCTATTTCGAAAATCGCATCGATGAAGCGCTGTATGGCCAGGAACGGGCGGCGATGCTGGCCGACTTGCTGTGGGATGGCCTCCAGCGCGATCTCAAGGCCGCGCCGGACGCGGAGTCGACGCGCTTGCACGGCAAGCCCGAGGGCACGTTCGGCGAGCTCGATTATTCCAAGGGATCCACCTTCCTGCGCACGATCGAAGTGGCGGTCGGTCGCGCCCGCTGGGACGCCTATCTCTCCTCCTACTTCGATCGGCATGCGTTCCAGCCGCAGACCTCTGCGGGATTTCTCACCGATTTGCGCGCCAATCTGATCAAGGGCGATGCCGCGCTCGAGGCGCGTCTGCAGCTCGATGCCTGGATCTATGGCACTGGCTTGCCGAGCAATGCGGTGCATGTGCGGTCCGCGACGCTGGCCAGGATCGACGCGACGCTTGCGCGCGTCGCCTCCGGCGCTCCGATCGGGTCGGTCGACACGAAAGCCTGGTCGACTCAGGAATGGCTCCGGTTCCTGAACGGCCTGCCACGGCAGCAGACCGCCGCGCGGCTGGCCGAACTCGATCGAACCCTCGCACTGTCGACGTCCGCCAACGCCTATATCCGTTCGGCGTGGCTCGTGCTGGCGATCGCCAACCGATACGATCCGGCGATACCGTCGATCGCCGATTTCCTGCCGAGCGTCGGTCGCGGCTTGCTCATTTTTCCGGTCTATGGCGCGTTGAAAGAGCAGTCGGAGTGGGGTCTGCCGATCGCGCGGCGGGTCTATGCGGTCGCCAGAGGCGGTTATCATCCGACGGTCGTCAGCAAGCTCGATCGAATGCTGTCGTGGAGCGTGATCCCCTCATCCAGCTCCGACTAGGGCCCGCTGAAGAAGCGGGCTCAAGTCTGCGCATCCCGCTCCCGACGGGAGAGGGGCCATGTCCGCTACTGGTCGAGCCCGCCAACGCAAGGCGGACACTACCGCGAAGTGATTGCTTATCGATTCACAACGTGTCGATCACGCCACCATCCACACGCAAAGCCGCGCCCGTTGTCGCCGACGCCAGCGGTGACGCGAGATAGACGACCATGTTCGCCACCTCCTCGACCGTGGCGGCGCGCTGAAGGATGGAACTGGAGCGGTGTTGCTGCACGAATGCCGCGGCGACTTCCTCGATCGGCTTGCCCGAACTGGCGCGCTCGGCTTCGAGCATCGCCTCGACGCCTTCGGACAGAGTCGGACCAGGCAGCACCGAATTTACGGTCACACCGGTTCCGGCCATCCGTTTGGCAAGACCGCGCGCCAGCGCGACGTCGGCCGTCTTGCTGACGCCATAGTGAATCATCTCGACCGGAATGTTGAAGGCGGATTCCGACGCCAGGAAGATAAAGCGGCCCCAGCCGCTTGCTTCCATGCCCGGCAAATATGCCCGGCCAAGTCGCACGCCCGCCATCACGTTGACCTGCCAGTGCCGATCCCAGGTCGCGTCATCGGTCTCGAAAAAGTCGGACGGTTGAAAGATACCGAGATTGCTGACGACGATGTCGGCCTTGGGCACCGCGGCGACGAGCTGATCGTGGCCCTCGATACTGCCGAGATCGGCCGCCACGCCGCGCGCGCTGCCGCCGATGCGCGCGACCGCGGCGTCCACCTTGGTCTGCGTGCGGCCGTTGAGGATCACGGTCGCTCCCGCGCTTGCCAGCCCCTGCGCGATGGCGAAGCCGATGCCCTCGGTCGAGCCGGTGACAAGAGCGGTCTTTCCGTCGAGATCGATGTTCATGGAATTGGTCCTTTACTTGAAGGGTGAGGAGACACGTCGGGCACTGCCTTGATTGTGTCCCTGAAAGGATCGAGGTGTGTCTGCGTCTTTGCGCGCGCATTTGTGGCCGTGACCGACTTTCAGGTGTCCAACGCGAACGCGCGCTGCTGTATCCAGTTGCCGATATCGTTCGTGACGCGGTCTCGGTCGATATCGTTCAGCAGATCGTGGTAATGCCCCTCGTACAGCTTGAGCGCCTTGTCGCTCGAGCCGGCAGCGTCGCAGAATTCCCGGCTGCCGTCGGCATTTGCCGCCTTGTCCGCGGTGCCGTGCAGGATCAGGACGGGCAGGACGATGCGGCCAAAGTCCTCACGCAGCCGAGCGGCCGCGCGCGTCAGTGCCGCGACGGTCTGCACCGGCTGCACCTCGTCGCGCACCAGGGGATCCTGCTCCAGCCGTTCGATCCAGGCGGGGTCGCGGGAAAAGTCCGCGATCTTCAGGCGCAGCACGCGCGCGTGCGGCACGATGTGGCTGGCGCCTCTCATTAACGCCAGCGCGAGACCGGGTGCGAACACGCGGTAAGCGAAGCTCTCGCAGATGAGACCGTCGAGCCGGTGCTGATGGTCCAGCGCATAGAGAAGCGCGATCACCCCACCGGCGCTGTGTCCGAGGAGGTAGACCGGCAGATCGGGCACAAGCGAACGCGCAAGGTCGACGGTGCGCGACAGGTCCGAAACATAGTCGTCGAACGTCTCGACATAAGCGCGCTCGCCTTCCGACCGGCCCCGGCCGCGCAGGTCGAACGCGGTGACGGCGACGCCGCGCTGGGCGAACACCTCGGCAGCACGCGCATAATGGCCACTATGGGCATTGAAGCCGTGGCAGATGATCAGCGATGCGCAGGCCGTGCCGGTCGCGGGCCAGTGCCGGACGAACACCCGTCCGGCACCCCCGTCGAGGTCATGCTCCTGCATGGTGGTCGAAGAGACGTGTGGCATCTTCTGTTTCCTTGACCTGGGCCAATCAACGCGGGGCTGCCGCGGAGACGAAGGCGGTGTCGCTGGGCCCGGTGCCGGTGATGCGGACGACGGCTGCTTCGTCGCGGGTGGCGGCGAAGTGCGGCATTTTGCCGGGCTCGGTGTAGAAGCCGCCGGCGCCGAGCGCGCGGAGCGTCGCGGTTGACGTATCGGCGCCATAGCCGAAATACCAGGTCCCCGAGACCACGGTCGCGACACGGTCGTCGCGGTGCGTGTGCGGCGCGATCGTCGTATGCGCGGGAACGCGGATTTCCAGCGTGTAGGGGCCGGCCTTGGCCGGATCGCCGGAGAGCAGCACCGTGCGGATTCCGGCCATGCCGGAGGTGCCTGCGCCGGCCCCCGTCGTCGCGACCCGATCGACCTGTTCGCTCGACAGCGCGACCGGCCCGAACCGCACCCGCGTCGTGACGACCGGTGCGTCCAGATAGTCGCGGATCGCCTTGACGGTCGCGTCCGGCTGCTCCTCCATCAGCCAGTGCCCGGCATCGGCGATGACGCGCTCCTGCACGTCGATCGCACCGGCACGGGTGACTGCCGCCATGGTCGCGCCGAACGATTTTTCGCCGCCGATCGCAAGCACCGGCATGGTGAGCTTGCCGTGCGCGGCGATCCACGCCCGGTTGTCGATCGCGTCCTGGTCGAACGCCGCGAACTGCGCGAAACCGGCATGCATGCGGCCGGGCCCGGCGTAGAGCGTTGCATAATGCGCGCGCTCCGCTTCGGAGAAGCGCGCCGGTCTGGCCGAAAAGTCGTTCCAGAAGCGATCGAGATAGATCCGCTCGCGGCCCGCGACCAGCCGCTCCATGTCCGGCCCGCCGAAGCGGAAGTGCCACAGCAGCGGGTTCTTGGGGATGTCCTCCCACGGGCCGATGCCGGGCACCGGTGCGTCCATCAGCACCAGCTTCGTCACGCGGTCACCGTGCCGCGCGGCGAGCGCGTAGCCGACCATGTTGCCGATATCGTGCGCTACGACATCGGCGCGCGCCGCACCCAGCGCATCCATCACCCCGACGATATCGTTCGCCTCGTTCGCCTTCTCGAAGCCGCTGTCGGCCCGCGCCGACAGGCCCATGCCGCGCAGGTCGGGCACGATCACGGTATGGTCGCGCGCCAGCGCGCTGGCGAGCGGCACCCACATGTCGCCGGTATCGCCATAGCCGTGCAGTAGCACGACCGCCGGTCCGGATCCGCCGACGCGGACGTGGAGGGTCGTGCCGTTGGTAGCAATGTCCTGTTCGTGGAAGCCGGCGGGGAAGTGCGGGCCGCTTTGCGCGAGCGCAGTGGTGCTCGCGAGGCTGAGCAAGGCTGCCGCGGCAAAGGCGAGGCGGCGGGGTTGGCGGTGCGTCGTCATCGTCTGTCTCCTGAAAGCGCTCCATGCGCCCAGGCAAAAACTAGACAGATCGCCGCTCTCTGATTAGCCAGATCGGAGTGCAAGAACCTTTGACCCCGGGGTAAAGATGGCCAATTTCGATCGTGCACGCGACCTCACGGTCTTTGCCGCCGTCGCATCGACCGGGAGCTTCTCCGCGGCAGGCCGCCAGCTTGCGCTGACACCGTCGGGCGTCAGCCGTACGATCGATCGGATCGAGGCGCGGCTGGGAACACGGCTGCTGCTCCGCACCACGCGCGCGCTCACCCTGACGGCGGAGGGCAGGACCTACCTCGGCGGCGCGCGGCGGATTCTGGCGGACCTCGACGAGGTCGAACAGGGGATCGCCGACCAGGGCGCGCCGCGCGGCAGGATCCGGGTGAGCGCCGCGGTCTCGCATGGCCGCGTCTGCATCGTGCCGCTGCTCAAGGCGTTCACGCGCGACCATCCGTTGATCGTCATCGACATCAACCTGACCGACGAGAAGGTCGACGTGGCCCAGGGACAAGCAGACGTTGCGGTGCGGTCTGGCCCGTTGCCCGACAGCCTGCTCATGGCCCGCCGTCTGGGCGACAACGGCCGCACGATCGTTGCCTCACCCGACTATCTTGCCGAACGCGGCACGCCCCGCGCGCCGGAAGATCTCGCGCAGCACAATTGCCTGAACTTCAACTTCCGTCGCGCCGAACCGGTCTGGCCGTTTCGGATCGACGGCGAGACCGAGGTGATGACGGTACATGGCTCGATCGAGGCCAATAGCGGCGAAACGCTGCTGCAACTGGCATTGGATGGCGTCGGCATAGCGCGGGTCGGCAATTTCGCGATCGGGCGGGCGATCGCTGAGCGGCGGCTGGTGCCGTTACTAGAGCCGTTTAACCCCGGCGACCGAGAGGTGTTTCACGCCGTTTTCGTCGGAGGTGCGAACATGCCCGCGCGCACGCGACTGTTCGTCGACTATCTGGCCGACCATTACGGTGAGTATCGGCAGCAGCAGTCATAGCTGCGAGCCAAAATGGATCAGCGCCGACGTTCTGAAGAGCGCTGCACCTCGTGGAGCGACAGCAGCGATTGCATAAGTTCGTCGTCGGCGCTCGACATCACCCCCAGCACTTCCGCCTCGTCGCATTCCTCGGCGGCGAGATAGGCGTGGCCCATGCTGGAATCGATATAGATCGACTGGCCCTGCTCCAGCGTGATCGGATCGTAGAATTCGGTCGTCACGACCACGCGCCCGCTCAGCACGTAGATATATTCCTCACCGGCGTGATGGACGAGTTCGCCGAATTGCTGCTCGGTCTTGGCGCGGATCTTGGTGATGACCGGGATCATCCGTTTCCGCCGCAGTTCGGTGCAGAGATAGTAATAATCGTAATTGGGCGTCTCGACCCGCACCGCATTTTCCAGGCTGCCCAGGCTACGGCGCGCCGTTACCGGCGGGGGAGCCTCGTCGCCCTGCTCGGCGAACAGTTCGGACATGCGCAGGCCGAGGCGCTGACTCAATTGATAGAGTTTGTCGTAGGTGAGCGTCAGCCGGTCATGCTCGACCTTGGACAGCGTCGAGACGGGAATGCCGCTCTTCGCGCTCATCTCCTTCAGCGTCCAGCCTTCGCGGCTGCGTAGGTTGCGCAAGAGCGCGCCGAGCGTGGGGGCAGCGGCGGGTGGCATAAGAAACCTCTCAGCTTGACGAATTTTCCGATTAGGATAACTTCATCCCAATCGGAGCGAATGGCGTAAGTGTATTGGTTCGGCTCCACGGGAGCAATCCCGTGCGCCGCCGCTCGAGATCAAGCCGCAGAGGAGGCACGTCATGAGGTCCTGGAAAGCAAGCGTGATCGGGGGATTGCTGCTGTTCGCGAGCGCCGCGATCGCGCAGGGGCTGCCGAAGAGCGCGGTCCCGGCGACGAGCCTGCTGCCCACGGTCGGCCCCGCGCGCGCGCCCGTCGTGTCCGCGACGCTGCCGGAGGGCGAGTCCGGCATCCATGATCTCACCAAGGCCGACCTCGACAGCTGGCTCGACGGCTACCTGCCCTATGCCCTGCGCGCCGCCGACATTCCCGGCGCCGTCGTCACCGTAGTCAAGGACGGCAAGATCCTGACCGCGCGCGGCTTCGGCTATGCCGATGTCGACAAGCGTACGCCGGTCGATCCCCAGCATACGCTGTTCCGCATCGGCTCGGTCTCCAAGCTCTTCACCTGGACCGCGACGATGCAATTGGTCGAGCAGCACAAGCTCGATCTCGATGCGGACGTGAACACCTATCTCGACTTCAAGATCCCGCCGCGCGACGGCAAACCGGTCACGCTGCGCCAATTGATGACCCATACCGGCGGCTTCGAGGAAGCGGCCAAGGGCATCATCACCTACGATCCGAAATACTACCTGCCGATCGACCAATATCTGAAGCGCTGGACGCCGCGCCGGATCTTTGCGCCGGGATCGACGCCAGCCTATTCGAACTGGGGCACGACGCTCGCCGCGTACATCGTGCAGCGCGTCTCGCACGAAGAGTTCAACGCCTATCTCGAGCGGCACATCTTCGCGCCGCTGGCGATGCACGATGCGACCTTCCGCCAGCCGCTGCCGGCGAACATCGCGGCCAACATGGCGACCGGCTATGCCCCGCCCGGAACGCACAAGGGCTTCGAATACGTCACGCCGGCCCCGGCCGGCGCGGGCTCGGTCAGCGGCGTGGACATGGCGCGCTTCATGCTCGCGCACCTTCAGCACGGCGCGCTTGACGGGCAACGCATTCTTTCGCCGCAGACCGCCGACATGATGCACGACAGCCCGCTCGACAAGGTCGATCCGCGCTCGCTGATCCCGCCGCTCGACCGGATGGAGCTCGGCTTCTTCGAAACCAACATCAACGGGCGCGAAGTGATCGCCCATCTCGGCGACGTCGAGGCGTTCCACACGTCGCTGCACCTGTTCATGAAGGAGGGCGTCGGCTTCTACGTCTCGTTTAACAGCCCGGGCAAGGACGCCGCGGTGCAGGGACTGCGCATGGGCATGTTCCAGGATTTCGCCGACCGCTACTTTCCCAACATCGCGCCCGCCGATGGCCGGGTCGATGCCGGGACTGCCGCCGAGCACGCGCGGATGATGACGGGGAGCTGGATCGCAAGCCGCCGTGCCGATTCGTCGTTCCTCGGCGCGCTGTACTGGATGACCGGGCAGACGCAGATCTCGGTCGGGTCGCATGGCGAACTGGTCGTGCCGAGCATCGTCAATGGCGGCGGGCGCCCCCGCGAGTGGGTCGAGATCGCGCCGTTCGTGTGGCGCGACAAATATGGCCACGACCGGCTCGGCGCGCAGGTCGTCGACGGCAAGGTGGTACGCTGGAGCTTTGAATTCGCGTCGCCGTTCGAGATGTTCGATCGCGTGCCCTTCGCGTATCTCAGCAGCTGGTTGCTGCCCGCGCTCTATGCGAGCCTGGCGATCCTGCTGCTGACCTTCCTGCAATGGCCGGTCGCGGCGTGGACACGGCGGACCTACAAGGCGCCGCATCCGCTCGACGGCGCGGCGCTGCGCGCGAGCCGCGCGGTGCGGCTGATGGCGGGGGCGACCTTTGCATTGCTCGCCGGCTGGGCGATCACGACGATCAGCGCGCTGGGTTCGCCCGACGCGCTGGCAGGCGGGCTCGACGGCGCCTTCTGGTTCTTCCAGATCGCCGGGGTCGTGCTGCTGTTCGGGATGCCGGTCATCGCCGGCTGGAACCTGTGGCTGACATGGCGCGATGGGCGGCCATGGACCCGCAAGGTCTGGGCGCTGCTGATCCTGCTCGCTGCGCTGCTGATCCTGTACTTTGCGCTGACCTTCAACCTGCTCGCCATGACGGTCAATTTCTGATGGCCGAAATCGCACTGGAGGTCACCACCCAGACGTTGCGGCTGGCGGAGCCGTTCCGCATCTCGGGCTATGTGTTCGAGACGTGGGACGTGGTCTCGGTCACGCTGCGCGACGGCGCGCTGGTCGGGCGCGGGGAGGGCGGCGGCGCTTATTATCTCGGCGACGACGTGCCGCACATGCTCGCTGCGATCGAGGCGGCGCGACCGGCGATCGAGCACGGCCTGTCGCGCGACGATTTGCGGGACCTGATGCCGGCGGGCGGGGGACGCAATGCGGTCGATTGTGCGCTGTGGGAACTGGAAGCGGCGCAGCAGGGCGCGGCGACATGGCAGCTTGCCGGCCTGGCCCAGCCGAAGCCGGTGCGCACGACCTTCACGCTCGGCGCCGACACGCCCGAAGCGATGGCGGCGAAGGCCGTCGGTTACGCGCAGGCGCGCTCGATCAAGATGAAGCTGACGGGCGAGCTGGAGCTCGATCTCGCCCGCGTTGCGGCGGTGCGGGCGGCGCGAAGCGACGTGTGGCTCGGCGTCGACGGCAACCAGGGTTTCGCGCTGGCCGATCTCGAGCGGCTGACCGCCGGCTTGCTGGCGCACGACGTGGCGTTGCTGGAGCAGCCGCTGCCGCGCGGGCGTGAGGCCGATCTCGACCAGTTCGCATCCCCGGTCCGGATCGCGGGCGACGAAAGCCTGTTGACGCGCGCCGACCTTGCCGGTGCGGTGGGCCGCTTCGACGTCGTCAACATCAAGCTCGACAAATGCGGCGGCCTGACCGAGGGGCTGGCGATGGCGGCCGAAGCGCGGCGCCTCGGGCTCGGCGTGATGGTCGGCTGCATGGTCGGCACCAGCCTGGCCATGGCGCCGGCATTCCTGCTGGGGCAAGTGTGCGATCTGGTCGATCTCGACGGCCCCACCTTCCTGGCCGAGGACTGCGCCCCCGCCGTCACCTATCGCGACGGCGACATCTGGGCCGGGCCCGAGGTGTGGGGATCGCGGGAAGCCGTGGCCGCGTGACCACGCTGGCCGAGGAGCGGACCTGGTTCGGGCAGCCACGCGGGCTCACCGTCTTGTTCCTCACCAATATGTGGGAGCAATTCTCTTATTACGGGATGCGCGCGCTTTTGGTCTATTACATGACCAAACAGCTGCTCATCGGACAAGGCGAGGCCTCGTTCATTTACGGCGCCTATACGTCGTGCGCCTATTTCACGCCGATCATCGGCGGGGTGATCGCCGACCGCCTGCTCGGCAAGAAGCGCGCGATCATCATCGGCGCGAGCACGATGGCGGCGGGCCATTTCATGATGGCGTTCGACGGGCTGTTCTACGTCGCGCTGGCGACGATCGCGCTCGGCAACGGTCTGTTCCTGCCGAGCCTGCCGAGCCAGGTCGGCGACCTGTACCGCCCCGATGATCCGCGGCGCGGCTGGGCGTACAACGTCTATTATGTCGGCATCAATATCGGCGGTTTCCTCGCCCCTTTGATCTGCGGGACGGTGGGCGAAGTGTATGGCTGGCATTACGGTTTCGGCATTGCCGGGTTCGGAATGCTGGCGGGACTGCTCATCTACCTCTCCGGGCAACGCTATCTGCCGCCCGAACGGCCGGTCGCGCGCACTATGCCGGAGGCGGCGCGGCGCTTCGACCGTCGAACGGTGCTGCTGCTGGTGGCGATCGGCGTCGCGGTGACGCTGTTCCGCGCCGCGTACGAGCAGGTCGGCAACACCGTCGCCTTGTGGGCGGACACCGGGGTGGATCGCGCCGCGCTCGGGCAAATCATCCCGATGACGTGGTTCCAGTCGCTCAATCCGCTGTTCGTGATGCTGATGACGCCGCCGTTGCTCGCCTATTGGCGGCGGCGCGCGGCGGCCGGGCACGATCAGCCCGCCGCACGCCGCATGGCACTCGGCGCGACGATCGTGGCTTTTGCCTATCTGCTGCTGGCCGGCGTGGCCTGGGCCGGGGCAGGGCAGCAGGCGAGCTGGGTGTGGCTCGCACTGTTCTTCGTGATCTTCACGTTCGGGGAATTGTTCATCCTGCCGACCGGGCTGGGGCTGTTCGCGCGGCTGGCGCCGCTCGACCTCGGCGCGACGACGGTAGCCGCGTGGTTCCTTATCACCTTCACCGGCAGCTTGAGCGCCGGGCTCGTCGGTATCCTGTGGAGCCGGGTCGACCACCCCGTCTTCTTCGTCCTGCTCGCGCTCCTCGCAGGCGCGGCGGCGATGATGCTCCGCAGCCTCGACATGCCGACACGACGGGTCGAGGCAGCGCGAGAGCAGGCGTCCGATTCAGGTTGACAATTCTCTGATCAGGACATTAGTTTCCTGTTACGGCAGTGTGACATCGATAACGTCACCGTCGCGAGATCGAACCGTCCAAAGGGGGGCGGTGATTCCATCTGGAGAGCATCGATGACCATGCGCACCGCCTTCCTGTTGTCATCCGCTTTCGCTGCATTGGCCGTCGCAGCGCCCGCGAGCGCGCAAAGCGCCGCCCGGAATGCAGCGCCCGCATCCGAGACGAGCGATTCCGACAGCGACATCGTCGTCACCGCGCAGAAGCGCACGCAGACGCTGATCGACGTCCCGCAATCGATTACCGTCGTCTCGGGCGCGGCGCTCGAGCGGCAGCAGGCGACGAGCTTCCAGGACTATCTCAATCTCGTGCCCGGCCTCCAACTCGATCAGAGCACGCCCGGCGCGGGGCGCCTGATCCTGCGCGGGCTCAACACCGGCGGCGTCGCCTCCACGGTCGCGGTCTATGTCGACGAGACGCCGTTCGGCTCGTCGAGTGCGCTCGTCAACGGCGGCGTGCTGGCGGGCGATTTCGACACGTTCGACATCGCGCGAGTCGAAGTGCTGCGCGGGCCGCAGGGCACGCTGTACGGCGCGAGTTCGCTCGGCGGCCTGCTCAAGTTCGTCAGCAACGCGCCCGACACGACCAAGCTCGAAGGCCGCGTCCGCGCCGGGATCGAGACGACCGATGGCGGCGATCTGTCCTATCACGGCAATGCGCTGATCAACGTCCCGCTGGGGGATACGCTCGCGGTGCGCGCGTCGGGTTTCTACAACAAGTCGGGCGGCTGGATCGACTCGATCGGCACGTCGGCGCTCGACGGCGTCGGGTCGCGGCAGACCGCCGACGTGGCCAAGAACATCAACGGGTCGCAATCCTATGGCGGCCGCGCGTCGCTGCTGTTCAAGCCGAGCGACGTCTTCGACCTGCGGCTCACCGCGCACATCCAGAACATCCGCGCCCACGCACCCTCGGTGGTTGAGAGCGACCCGAACACGCTGCAGACGTTGTACGGTCGCGAGACCCAGTCGCAATTCGCCAACCAGTTCACCAATATCGACTATCGGCTGTACAACGGCCTGATGAATTACGATTTCGGCTTCGCCAAACTGACCGCGAGCAGCAGCTATTCGACGCAGAACCAGACGCTGCGCGAGGACGCGACCTTCAACCTCAGCGGCCTGGTGAGCGCCGCGCTCGGCGCGCCGGCGAACGATTTCGTGCTCGATCAGAAGACCAACGATCGCCGCTTTACCGAGGAGGTGCGGCTCGCCTCGGGCAAGAGCGACCTGCTCGAATGGCTCGTCGGCGGCTATTACACCAACGAGAAGGGCCTGCTGACGCAGAATTACGCGGCCTTCACGCCCAATACCACGACGCCGATCGCCTTCCCCTTCGTCCTCGGGCAAGTGAACATCCGCTCGAAATATGAGGAATATGCCGGCTTCGCCAATGCGACGCTGCATCTCGGCACGCGCTTCGACCTGGATTTCGGGGGCCGCTACAGCCACAACAACCAGACCGCGAGCCAGGATGCCGCCGGCGTGCTGGCCGGCAACGTGCCGGTCAACAGCAATTTGCGCTCGTCCGACAATGTCTTCACCTATTCGGTCGCGCCGAAGTTCAAGATCAGCGACCGCGCATCGCTCTACGCGCGCGTCGCGCGCGGCTATCGTCCGGGCGGTCCCAACGTCATCACGCCGACTGCGCCCGCAGGCACGCCGACATCGTTCGCGCCCGATACCGTCACCAGCTACGAAGTCGGCTTCAAGGGCGAGACCGCCGATCGCACCTTCGCGCTCGACATTGCCGGCTATCACATCGACTGGAACAACATCCAGTTGCTGACGGTCGTCAACGGCTTCGGCATCAACATCAATGGCAGCAGCGCGGTGAGCGACGGCGGGGAAGTCACCGCGACCTTCCGCCCCGCGCGCGGCTTCGTGACCTCGATCAACGGCGCCTACACGCGCGCGCGCCTCACCGGCGACGCGCCGCCGCTGACCGGCGGCCTGAAGGGCGACCGGCTTCCGTTCACGCCGCCGTACAGCGTTTCGGTCAATTCCGACTATAGCTGGGATATCGCAGCCGCGAAGCCATTCGTCGGTGGCTCGTTGCGCTTCCTGTCGAAGCAGAGCAGCGATTTCGACGCCGATTATCGCGCCGCCAACGGGCGCCAGCGCACGGTGCCGTCCTATGTCGTGGTCGATCTGCGCGCCGGCGTGGATTTCGGTCGCTTCGGGCTCGAAGTGTTCGCGCGCAACCTGACCAACGACGACGGCAAGACCTCGGTCGGATCGGTCACCGCCAACGGCCTGCCGCTCAACCCCAATGGCGCGATCGCCACGGGCGTCATCCGGCCGCGCACCGTCGGCGCGTCGATCACCGCATCGTTCTGAGCATCATGCCGCTTCCAACCGTCGACGCGCTCCAGCGCGCGGCGCCCGCTGCGCCGCAGCGCGCCGACCTGCCGGGACCGTATCTGCTCTTTCTCGGCGACACGGTCGAACCCGGTTATGCGAAGACCGCGTTCGGACTGCGCGACTGGGCGCGCGCGCGCTGTGTCGGGGAACTGACCTTGCCCGGTGCCGCGGTGACGACGGGCCTGCCGCATCTCGCGCCGATCGCTGCCTTCGCCCACGGCGCGCGCGCCCTGTTGATCGGCGTCGCGACGCCGGGCGGGCAGATCCCGGCCAACTGGCTGCCGACCCTGCTCGCCGCGCTCGAGGCGGGGCTCGACATCGTCTCGGGGATGCACGCACGGCTCGGCGACATCGCGTCCTTGCGCAGCACGGCCGAGCGGCTCGGGCGACGACTGATCGATGTGCGGACGCCGCCGGCGAACATCGCGGTCGCGACCGGCGCGCCGCGCTCCGGCCGGCGCCTGTTGACGGTCGGCACCGACTGCGCGCTCGGCAAGAAATACACCGCGCTGGCGATCGCGCGCGGCCTGACTGCGCGCGGCCTCGACGCGACCTTCCGCGCGACCGGCCAGACCGGCATCATGATCGCCGGCAGCGGTATTCCGATCGACGCGGTCGTCGCGGATTTCGTCGCCGGTGCTGCCGAAATGCTGAGCCCCGCGGCGGCGGCGAATCATATCGACGTGATCGAAGGGCAGGGGTCGCTCTTCCACCCGGCTTATGCGCCGGTGTCGCTCGGTTTGCTGCACGGCAGCCAGCCCGATCTGTTCGTGGTGTGCCACGCACCGGGGCGAACGCGCGTGCTCGGGCACCCGGATTTCGCCTTACCGTCGATCGAACAGGTGATTGTGCAGACCGTAGCGCTCGGTCGCTTGACCAATCCCGCTATTGCCTGTGCCGGGATCAGCCTCAATACCGCGCGGATGGAGGACGAAGCCGCCGATCGCGTGATTGCCGAGACCGAGCGGCAGCTCGGTTTGCCCGTCGCCGATCCGATCCGCGGCGGCGCGGCGTTCGAGCGGCTGCTGGACGCCTGCGCGGCATGACCGCACTGGCCGCCGACTCCCGCACGTCGTCGAGCCTGTTCAAACGCCTGATCCTGCCCGGCCTCGCCTTCAAGGCGGTGGTGATCGGCGGCGGCTATGCCACGGGTCGCGAGATCGCCGAATTCTTCCTGCCGGCGGGGCCGTGGGGCGGGCTGGCGGCGATGGCGCTGGCCATGCTCGTGTGGAGCATCGTCTGCATCGCGACGTTCCTGTTCGCCCGCGCGACCGGCGCGCAGGAATATCGTGCCTTCTTCACCGCGTTGCTGGGGCGCGGCTGGATCGTGTTCGAGATCGCCTATGCGCTGTTCGTCGTGCTGATCCTCGCGGTGTTCGGGGCGGCTGCAGGGGCGATCGGCGCGGCGACGCTCGGTACGCCGCCGATCCTCGGAACGCTCGCCCTGATGGCGGCGATCGCGGGATTCGCGGCGTTCGGCAATGCCGCGGTCGAGCGGCTGTTCGCGTATGTGTCGATCCTGCTCTATGGCGTCTATGCGCTGTTCCTCATCCTGGCCCTGACGCGGTTCGGCGATCGTATCGCAGCCGCCTTCGCCGCCGCACCCGCGCCCGCGGGGAGCTGGGCGCTGGGGGGCATCACCTATGCCGGCTACAATATCGTCGGCGCCGTCATCATCCTGCCGGTCACGCGGCACCTGACGAGCAATCGCGATGCGATCGTGGCGGGCGCCATTGCCGGGCCGCTGGCGATGCTGCCGGCGGTGTTGTTCTTCACCTGCATGACGGCGTTCGTGCCCGCTATCGCCGGCGCGGTGCTGCCGTCCGATTATATGCTGGTGCGGCTCGATCAGCCGGCATTCCATCTGCTGTTCCAGGGTATGATCTTTGCCGCCCTGCTCGAAAGCGGAACGGGCGCGGTGCACGCGATCAACCAGCGCATCGCGAGCGTGTGGGAGCGCCGTCATGGGCTCGCGCCGGGGCGCCTCGCACGCGGCGCGACGGCGCTGGCGCTGTTGCTGGTCTGCATGCTGCTGGCCGAGCGGATCGGGCTGGTCGCGCTGATCGCCGGCGGGTATCGGCTGCTGGCCTATGTGCTGATCGCGATCTACGTCCTGCCGCTGCTGACCATCGGGCTGTGGCGGCTGAAGCGACCCGCCTTTGCGCAAGGAGACCCAGCATGAAGCACCTCTGGCTGCTCGCCACCATCTTCGTCGCCGCGCCCGCCTATTCCGCGCCGCCCGAGGGGTTGGACGCCCGCATCGAAGCGATCCGGCGCGAGTCCGGCTCTCCCGGCATGGCGGTCGCGATCGTGGAAAACGGGAAGGTCGTGCTCGCGCGCGGGTATGGCGTGCGCAAGCTCGGATCGTCGGAAAAGGTCGATGCGGGCACGACCTTCATGATCGGATCGACGACCAAGGCGATGACCGTCGCGGCGCTCGCCACGCTGGTCGACGCCGGCAAGCTCGACTGGAACGACAAGGTCATTGACCGGCTTCCGGGCTTCCAGATGTACGATCCGTGGGTCACGCGCGAGATGACGGTCAAGGATCTGCTGGTCCATCGCAGCGGGCTGGGGCTGGGCGCGGGCGATCTGCTCTACATCCCGCGCGGCAGCTACACGCGCGCCGAGGTCGTCCGCCGGCTGCGCTACATCAAGCCCGCGACGAGTTTCCGTTCGGCTTATGCCTATGACAATATCCTCTACATCGTCGCCGGTCAGTTGATCGAAGCGGTCAGCGGGCAGAGCTGGGAGGATTACATGCGCGAGCATGTCTTCCGCCCCGCTGGAATGACCGACGCCGCGACCGACGATGCGCATCGCTTCTCGCGCGCCGACCGCGCCTATCCGCACGCCCGGGTCGGCGGCGCGGTGCGCGGCGTCGGCGCGCAACGCCTGCTCGACGAACATGACCAACTCGCCAAGGCCTCCGCGCCCGCCGGGCTGGTCGCGCTCAGCGCCAATGACATGGCGCGCTGGCTGCAGATCCAGCTCGCGCACGGCGCCATCCCCGGCGGCGGGCGGCTGTTCAGCGACGCTTCCTCCAGGGCGATGTGGACCTCCGTCACGCCCCAGCCGATCGACCCCGTCCCGGCGATCCTGGCAGGGACCGAGGAGGGCTTTTCCAATTATGCGCTCGGGTGGGAAGTGCGCGACTATCATGGCGCCAAGATCATCTGGCATTCGGGCGGGCTGTTCGGCTTCACTTCGATCGTCGCGCTGATCCCCGAGAAGAATGTCGGCTTCGCGATCGAACTGAACAGCGAGGAAATCGAGCCGCGCTTCGGGCTGATGTACGAACTGCTCGACCATTATCTCGGCGTGCCGGCGCAGGATTGGCCCAAGCGCTTCGGCACCTATCGTCGCGAGCGGATCGCCCAGGCGCTCGCGGTCGTTCAACAGAAGGCCGCGACGCCCGCGCAGGTCGGCCCGTCGCTGCCGCTCGATCGCTTCGCCGGCACCTATCGCGACACCTGGTATGGCGACATCAAGATCGCGCGCGGGCCGCAGGGCCTGAAAGTCGATTTTCGCCCGACGCCCGGCATGACCGGACGCCTTGAACACTATCAATACGACACCTTCATCGCGCGCTTCGACGACACGGGCATCGAACCGGCGTACATGACCTTCGGTCTCGACGCGCAGGGGCAGGTCGAGCGGATCACGCTGAAGCCGGTTTGACCGATCGCGGAGTTCAGTTTCGACTATCAGGAGCTGCTGTTCGCGCCGGTCGCGGTCGGCAAATGAGGGGGATCAGGACGATGCGGACGGGCAGGGCGGCAATGGTCGCGGCAGGCGTGGCGATCGTGGCGATGGCCACGCCCGCCGTGGCGCAGAAATACGACGCGCGCATCGACCGCGTGCTGAAGGCCACGCCGCTGATCGACGGGCATAACGACTGGGCCGAGGCGCTGCGCGAACGCGAGGGCGACGGGCGCTGGACGCTGGACCTGACGCATGGTCTCGACGCCAAGCCCGTTCCGTACAACACCGACATCGCGCTGCTGCGCAAGGGACGGGTCGGCGGGCAATTCTGGTCGGTCTGGGTCGACGCCGATCTGCCCGGCCCGGAACAGGTCAAGCAGACGCTCGAGCAGATCGATCTCGTCCACCAGATCGTCGCGCGCTATCCCGACACGTTCGCGCTCGCGCGCACCGCGGCGGACGTGCGGCGCATCCACAAAACCGGGCGGATCGCTTCATTGATCGGCGTCGAGGGCGGCGGGCAGATCGACGACAGTCTCGCTGTGCTGCGCACCTATCGCGATCTCGGCGCCAGCTATCTGACGCTGACCCATGTCAAGACGATCGGCTGGGCGGATTCGGCGACCGACAATCCGCGCCATGATGGCCTGACGCCGTTTGGCGAGAGCGTGGTGCGCGAACTCAACCGGCTCGGCATGCTTGTCGATCTCGCGCACGTCAGCGAAACCACGATGATCAGCGCGATCCGCGTTTCGAAGGCGCCGGTGATCTTCTCGCATTCGAGCGCGCGCGCGCTCGACGATCATCCGCGCGACGTGTCGGACGCGGTCCTGAAGTTGCTCCCCGCCAATGGCGGCGTGGTGATGGTCAATTTCGCGCCGATCTACATTTCCGACGCCTATCGCCGCTGGTCGGCCGAGCAGGATGCCGAGCGGACCCGGCTCAACGCGCCGCCTTATGGCGGGCTGTATGTCGGCCAACCCGACAAAGCGGCGGCGGCTCTGGCGGAGTGGCAGAAGGCGCATCCCAAGCCGCGCGTGACGCTGTCGGACGTCGCCGACCATATCGAACACATCGTGAAGGTAGCGGGCATCGACCATGTCGGCATCGGGTCCGATTTCGACGGCGTCGGCAACAGTCTTCCCGAAGGACTCGGCGATGTCGGAACCTATCCGGCCTTGCTTGCCGAGCTCATGCGCCGCGGTTGGAGCGACGCGAGCGTGGCGAAGCTGGCGGGCGGGAATATCCTGCGTGTCATGGAGGCTGCCGAACGGGTTGCGGCGTCGCTCGAACGCAGGCCCCACATAGCTGCCTAAGGCTTGACCGCTCGCCGATCTTTCGGATGCACCGTAGCGCATACCGGACTGCCATCCTTGGCGGTGCCTTCGATGCGAATTTCGATGGCATCGCCCCGTTCGACCGCGCCGGCGAGGAGGTCGTCCGGAATGTCATGAATATCGATTTTCATGCGTCGCGACCAGGGCGACAAAGTATCGCCAGCGGCCTGGCCAACGCGAATATACACGAACCGTCGAACCGGCCCCTCCCGACGTACCTGGTCGCCGAAGAATTTTGGGCCATGCCCTACGCGGATTGGAAAATCGAACAGGAGAGGCTCGCCATCATGCGAGCATTTCGGATCGAGCGGGCCGTCATCCTTCGCCTGCAGGCTGTGGAGCACGCCGCGGACCGGATGCTCGATGACGATGCGCAAACGGATCTCGGTCTGATCTGCCCTGGCCATGGGGGCTTATAGCGTGGCGATGGCGCTTCGTGAAGAATCCGCAATGCTGCAGGTGCTCTCGATCCGGTTACCCTCGCGCGCTCGCGACATAATGGTCGATCACTGGCCCGAGTAGCTGGAGCGGCACGCCACCGGTTGCAATCACGGCATCGTTGAAGCCGGCAAGGTCGAAGCGCGGCCCGAGCGCCCGCTTTGCCCGCTCGCGCTGCTTCACGATCTCGTTATGGCCGGTTTTGTAGCCACAGGCCTGACCCGGCGAGGCACAATAGCGATCCACTTCGCTGGTCATGGCCGCCGCGCCCTTGCCGGTTTGCGAGGTAAGGAAATCGACCGCCCGTTCGCGGCTCCAGCCCATCGCGTGCAGTCCGGTGTCGGCGACCAGCCGGCAAGCGCGAAATTGCTGCGCTTGAAGGTAGCCGATCTGGCCGAACGGATCGTCCGCATAGAGGCCGTGCTCGTCGACAAGCTGCTCGGCGTAGAGCGCCCAGCCTTCCACGAAGGCGTTGAAGCCGAGCAGGGAGGAGATTAGCGGGGTCTCGCCGTGACGCTCGGCCAAATACGCGCCCTGCCACGTATGGCCGGGAATGCCCTCGTGTGCGGTAAGCGTCGGCAGCTGGTATTTGGGCCAAAGCGCAGTGCTCTTCAGGTTGACGTAATAGATCGCCGGGCGCGCGCCGTCGAGCGAGGCGAAATTCATGTAGCCGAGTGCGGCCCCGTCCTGGATGTCGGCGGGCACGCGCTTGACCATGACGTCGGCCTTGAGTTTCAGGTGCGACAATTGTGGCATGAGCGGGCGAACGCGCGCGATGCAGCTCGTGAGATAGGCGATAAGGTTGGCGCGCCCGGCGTCGGTGTCGGGGTAAAGGAAGCGCGGCTCCTTGTTCAGCGCGGCGACCCGCGCCCCGACGCTGCCTTGCGTCAGGCCCTGTATTTTCAGCAGCGCGTCCATCCGGGCGAGCAGTTGGGCATTCTGGTCGAGGCCGATGCGATGCACCTCGGCCGGGGTCTGAACGGTCGTCGTGCCAAGGCGCAACGCCCAATGATAATATGCTTCGCCGTCGGGCAGTCGCGCGATGCCGGGCGCGGTGCCGGCATGCGCCGTCGCCTTGGCAAAGGCCGCGATCTGCCGGTCGAGCGCGGGATAGACAAGCCGATCGAGCGCGGCGGTCGCGCGTGCCGACCAGTTGCCGGCGATCCCCGCCTTGGCGGTGCGTGCGGCGAGCGACAGGACGAGCGGTTGCCGCGCCGCCGGCACCGCGCGAAAGGCGCGAAGCTGGCCGAGTGCGTTGGAGGCGATGAAGGCGGGCGGCACGACGCCGATCGCGGCGTCCTGTCCGATCCGCGCGGTTTCCTCATCGATCTGCCGCGCCATGCCGGCCACGCGCGCGAGGTGCGCCTCGGCGTCCGCCGCCGTCTTCACGGGCTGCACCGAGTTCAGGAACTCGGGCACGGTGAGCACCGTCCCATTTTGCTGGCTGATCGTATACGGCTGGGCGCCGCCCGCGAAACCGTCCCACGCGCCGCGACCGAAGCGGAACGCGGTCCCCTCGATCGCGCGATCCGTGGCGTAGGCCATCGTGTCGTAGCTTAGGCGATCGGGCGGCGGCAGGTCGTCGGGTCGCAGCGCGACGAGGCGCTTGTGCATCGCGTGCGCTTGCTCGCCAAAACGCGCGATCGTCTCGGACGAAACGTCCGCTACCGTGCCGCGCAACGCGGCCCGCGGGCCGATATCGACGCCGAGCTGCGTTGCCTGATCCGGTTGGAGCACGAGGAGATCGTTGGCGAAGCTGTCGAGCAGCGGATTCAGCGGGCCCTGGACGGTCCCGGCGGACGCTACCTTGGGGAGGGCGATGACGGCGGCCGTGGCGGTCAGCGCCTGGAGGACATCGCGGCGGGCGGGAGCGGGGAGGGTGGACATCCAGCACGCATACGCGCGAGCGGCGGCCGCGGCTAGTGAGGGTGCTTTGACCGATCAGAGGCGCCTTGCGGTAATTCCGCCGGCAGGCTGCATGCCGAAATCCCAAGCCATGCCGAAGCTGAACGAGCGACCGCTGTTGGGAACTGCCCGAGAACGCGGTTGTCCCACGTTCCTCGGCTGGGGAAATGTTCACAGATGCGGCAGGCCCTCGCAAGCCGCAGCAATTGCGCGCCGGACATCGTCCAGCAGCTTCGCATTGGCGGTCTCGCTCATTCCCTCGATCATCGGGGTGTAGCTTTCGGCGCGCACCCCTTGTCCGTCCAGCACCGCGAACCAGCTCGCATCGCGGAACAGTTCGTCGCTGCCGAGCATGATGCGGCCCGACGCGCGGAACTGGTCGAGCCGGTAGGCAAGCCGGTCGGGCAGGGGCATTGCCTGACAATCGCGCCACATCGGCTCGTCCCGCCCGGCGGTCCGCGCGTAATGCAGGATCAGGAAGTCGCGCACGTCCTCCATCTCGGCAGCGAAGACGCGGTTGAACTGTTCGGCGAGCAACGGATCGCAATCGGCGCGCGGGAAGAGCGACAGGAGCTTGGCGATGCCGCTCTGGATGAGATGGATGCTGGTCGATTCCAGCGGCTCGAGAAAGCCGCTCGACAGGCCGATCGCGACGACGTTCTTGCTCCAGCTCCGCTTGCGCTGGCCGGGCAGGAAGCGGATCAAGCGCGGATCGGCGATCGGCGGGCCGTCCATGCCAGCGATCAGCGCGTCGCGCGCGGCCTCGTCCGACAGATGGCGGCCGCTGAAGACATAGCCGTTGCCGGTGCGATGCTGCAGCGGAATGCGCCAGCGCCAGCCGGCGGTGTCGGCGGTCGCGCGGGTATAGGGCGTGACGCGCGTCTCGGCCGCGCTCGGCGCCGCCCAGGCGCGGTCGCATGGCAGCCAGTGCGACCAATCCTCGAACCCGGCACCCTGCGTCTGTTCGATCAGCATGCCGCGAAAGCCCGAGCAATCGATGAATAATTCGCCATCGACGATCGTGCCGCGATCGGTGGTGAGCGTGCGGATGAAGCCCGTTTCGGGATGCTGGTCGATCTGTGTGACCTTGCCCTCGATCCGCTCGACCCCGCCGGCCTCGGCGAGCGTGCGGAGATATTGGGCGTAGCGGCCGGCATCGAAATGATAGGCATAGCCGAGAGTGGAGAGCAACGAACGCCGGTCGGCGACCGGCCGCGCGAAACAGCCGGCATAGGCGGCCTGTGCGGTCAGCGAGAAATCCTCGGCCCGCACCGCCTTCCCGGCGAGCCGCCCGCGGAGCATGCGATGCAGGAACGTCACCCCGTCCTGTGGCGGACCGTACGTGCCGAACGGATGCAAATAGCGGCTGTCGGGGCCATTCCAGCCGACGAACTCGATCCCGAGCTTGTAGGTCGCGCCCGTCGCCTTCATGAACGCCGCTTCGTCCAGGCCGACGATCTGGTTGAACCAGTGGATTGTCGGGATCGTCGCTTCGCCGACCCCGACCGTGCCGATCTCGTCGGATTCGATCAGCCGGATCGCGGTGCCCGTGCCGGCGAGGGCCTTGGCGAGCGCGGCGGCGGTCATCCACCCGGCCGTGCCCCCGCCGAGGATGACGATAGTGCGGATGGGGGCGCTGTGCATGCGGGGACCCTAGCGCGCGATCAGCGGGCGGGGCAACGTGCGCTCGCCGCCGGCGCCGGATGCGACAGCGCGAGATAGACCGTGCTCCACAGCTGCGCCGCGTTCGATTCGTCGACGTCCGCGCCGCTCGCGCCGAACGGTGCGATGCGGTAGCTGCCGCCGGCATATTTCCAGGACCAGAGTTCGGAATTCTGGACGCTGCGCGTCGCGTCGATGGCGCGCCACAGGCACGTCTGCGTGTCGCGCAGCCGAGTCCGTGTTGCGGCGGGCAAGTCGCTGCGCGCGAGCTGGCGCGCCAGACCGGCGGCGGCGAGCGCCTGTTGCCACGACCAGACCACCACGCCGTGATACGCGCCAGGCCCGAAGCGCGCCTGCACCGCCGGGCTCGCGAACACCGGATTGGCGACCAGCATCCCGGCGCCGGTCATCAACCCGCTCGGGAACGGACGGCCGATGACGTCGGCGGCACCGTCCGCCGCCGCGCCCGAAAGCTTGCCGAACAGCAATGCGAAACCTTCGTCGCTGTTCTGCACGGCGATCGGACGCCCTTGCGCATCCAGCGAAATCGCGTGGAACCGCAAGGCGCCGCCCGGCGAGGCGGACGGCACGCCGAGCTTTCGCGCATAAGCGGAAATCGCCGCCTGCGCTTCGGCGGCAGGGATGGTGACCGCGAACAGATCCGGCGCCCGCTCGCGCCACGTGGCGACCATGCCCGGCAGGGCCGCGAACAGCGCGCGGTCCTCGCGCGCGGCGTAGGGCGCGAGCAAGCCGCTGCGATCGAACTCGGCCGCGGCATCGAGTGCGGACGGCACCAGCACCGCATTGACGTCATAGGCATAACGTCCGCCGCCGAGCCCGTCATTGCTGTCGCGCCACTGGCCCGCGTCCATGCCGGGCTTGAGCGCGATGAGATTGCTCGCGACCGGTGCCTGCGCGAAGGCGCGCGCGCGGCCCGCGACGAAGCGAAGGTTGCGCATCATCAGATCGCCCAGGCGCTGCCCATCGACGCGGCGGGCGAGGAAGGCGGCGGCGCGACCACGCCCGCGCGGATCGTCCAGCATCCAGGCTCGCGCGACCGGGGCGAGCATGAAATCGCTGTCGATCATGTTGTAATTATAGACCGGCGCGTCGGAGGAGGTGCCGTCGCTCTTGCGGTGATCGAGGATGGCGAACTCGCCGATATCCTCCTCATGTGCGACCTGACCGGCAGCCGAAAGCCGTTCCAGCACCGAGGCGAGCCCCGTCTCGACCGCTTGCGGCTGGAGCGCGGGCATCAGCAGGCGTACCGACATCAGCGTGTCGCGGCCGAAATAGGTGTCGAACCGCCACGACCCCGCCAGGAATTTCTCGCGATAGCTGAGGAATTCGAGCGCGCGCCGTGCGACCGGATCGGCAGCGGCGCCGGCGTTGAGCAGTTGCGGGCCAGCGACCGGCGTCAGCGGCGCCTCGCCGGTCAGCGCGGTGATCTCCAGTGCGATCATGCCGTCCTTGTCGGCGACGATCGCGCCGCCAGCGAGCGATCCGCGAACCGGCTTGATCGTGAGGCGATAGCCTGGCGCGCCGTCGAGCCGGTCGCGCGCCCAGGTCAGCGTGCCGTTGCCGGTCGTCGCGGTGGTCAGCACTTCGCGCGGTGCGGTGCCGAGCGCCTGATAATCGCGCAGCACGCGGATGCTCGACAGCACGGCCTGCTTCGGCTGCAGCCGCGGTGCATGGATTTGGGCGACGAACGAGACGCCGTGCAGCGCACGCCCGCGCGAATCAGCGAGCGTCACCGGGCGCGCCGGAGCGGGCATCGACCAGCCGGCCGCCGCGCCGAGCGTGTCGAACCACAGGCCGACGCCGCTATTGCCGGCCGGGAAGGCGACGATCAGCCGCGGGCTAGTGCCCGAGCGCAGCACGATATGCGCGGCGACCGGCCCCTGGCGCACGAAGCTGTTGAGGTTGAGCCCCTCCTGCCGCGCGAAGTCGCGGTCGGGCGCCGCGGCACCGACGAGGGCGGTGCACGCGAGCAAACCCGCCAGCGCTCGACCGATGATTGCCGCCCGCATCGTTCTTCTCCCGGTAGTGCCGCGTGACAGGATGTGCGCAAATTCGGCGTCATGCCGGGACTCGTCCTGGCATTCACCGTGCCACGATATTTTCGACCGACAGTATCGGCCAATGGTGGACCCCGGGACAAGCCCGGGGTGACGGTCGTCGCGTAAGCGGAGGGCCGGCTATGCCGACCCTCCGCCGCTCGCATCACAGCTTGAAGGTAATGCTCGCCAATGCGTTCCGCCCGACGATGCTGCGGCCGTAGAAATAGCCGTTGACGATCGACTGGGTCTGGCCCTGGCGCGGATTGCCCTCGGTATAGCCCTTCGCGTTGGTCAGATTGTCGACGCTCAGGTTGAAATTGACGCGCGGGGTGATGTTGACCGAGGTGCCGACGGTGAACACGCCATAGGACGGCAGCGCCACGCCGTTGCCGGCATCGGCGAAGATCTTGCCGACATATTTGTAGCGGCCGTAAATCTCGCCGAGCCCGTTCGGCAGGATGAACGACGGCGTCACCGTGAACAGCTTCTTGGGCGTGCGCTCGGGGGTGTTTCCGTCATATTGCGGCTGCGCCAGGCCCTGGAAACGCAAATTCTGCAGCTTGGGGTCCTGGTATACGCCCGAGCCCGAAATGCTGAAGAACTTGACCGGGCGCCATTCGGCGTCGAGCTGGAGGCCCTTGATGTTGTCGTCGGCCAGCGCATTGACCTGGTTGATCGGGTTGGCCGGATCCTGGAACGAATAGCTCTGGTCGCGGAACTCGGTCTTGAAGGCGACCAGAGAGGCGACGAAGCCCTTGGTCTGGAAGCGCGTGCCGACTTCGTACAGCGTCAGGTCGGACGGTGCGTGCGTGCCGCCGGTGTCGCCGCCGGCGGTCTCGAAGCCCTTGGCGTAACGGGCATAGACCGACAGGTTGCGCGTGATCGTGTAGTTCGCGCCGATCGTCCCGGCGAGATGGTTGTACGACGCCGACTGGCTGACATATTGCCCGTTGAAGGTGCCGCCGAGATCGGTGACGATCCCCGGCGTGCCCGCGGGAACCGTGCCGTCGGCACCGGCCTGGCCGATATCGACGCGATCATGCTCGTGTTCGAAGCGCAGGCCGAAATCGAGGTGGAAGTTCGACCCGATCTTCAATTCGTCGTTGAAATAGCCCGAGATCGATTCGACCTGGTCGTTGAAGATGCCCTGGCCCCAATTGCCGTAGCTTATCTGGCCGTTGTTGCTGAGCTGCCCGACGACGGTGTTGGCGGCGTTGAGCGCGACGATGTCATAGACGTGCGAATTGTTGGTGACGTCGTTGATGACGGTCGAGACGCCCGACTGGTTGTTCTCGCGGTGGACGTTGTAATACATGCCCCCGATCGTCAGCGAGTTGTCGAAGATGCCGCTGGCGAAGTTGAGCTTCACCCCGAAATCGCTGCCGAAGTCGCGCGTCTTGGTCGTCTGGTGGTTGAGCACGGTCTGCTGGAGCAGGCCGTTGCCGTTGAGCGCGTTGAGCGTCGCGGTGTCGGTGACCGAGATCACCTGGCCCGTGGTGGTGTTGCGCAGGCCGAAGCGCGTCGTGCCGAAGGCGGCGGTGCCTGCGTTCAGCAACGACGTGATCGGCGACACGCCCGGCGTCAGATAGGTGACGGCCGAGGCCGGGGGCGCGCCCGAGCTGCCCGGGAACAGGCCGTTGAAATCGAAGTTCGCGTCGAGATAGCGCGCGCGGGCGAAGACGCTGACATGCTCCGAGATCGGCTTCTGGATGTCGAGCCGGTATTGCGTCGTGGTGGTGTGGATGCCGTTCGCCAGGCTGAACGGACGGTTGGTGGTGCCGGTCGCGCCGGACACGGGCTGGTTGATCGTGGTGAAGGCGCTGCCCGCGATATTGTCGCGCTGGCCGTTCAGGCCGGGGACGTCGCCGATCTTGCCGTTGCCGTCCGAGGTGAAGGGCATGTCGGCATAATAAGCGTCGGACTGGTCGCCGCGCTTGATCGTCGCGCGGATGAAGCCGCCATCGTCGAAGCGCTTCTCCAGCATCGCCTTGATATGATAGGTGCTGTAGTTGAATTCCGAGCGGCGGAAGCCCGGGTCGGACACGGCATAGCCGCCCACGCTGAAGGCGAGATTGTCGGCGATCGGCGCCGAGAAATAGGCGTCGGCGCGGCCGAGGCCATAGCTCGATCCGGTGAAGCGCACCGAAGCGACGGCCTTGTCGAAGCTGGGCTTGAGCGAGATGAAGTTGATCGTCGCCGCAGCGCCATTGACCGCGAGAATGCCCGACGTGCCGCCCTCGACCGCTTCGACGCGGTCGATGGTGATGTCGTTCTGGAAATATTCATCGGCGCCGCCGCCATTGTAGATGATCGGCATGCCGTCTTCTTCGAGCTGGATGAAGGTCTGGCCGCCGCCGCGCAGGCCGCGCACCGAGTAATTGTTCGACACCGCACCCGCCGTGCCCTCGACGAAGATGCCGGGGACGAGCTCGAGCACTTCGGCGGTCGAGCGCGGCGCCTTGCGCTGGATGTCCGCGGCGCTGGCCAGCGTGACGTCCGACGAGGACGTGAACAGGGTGCGCTTGCCCGACGTATTACCGGTGACGATGATGTCGTTCATCGACGGACCGTCGGAGGCGGCCGGCTGCGCGCCGGGAGCTTCGGTGTTGGCGGTGGCCGGGGTGTCGCTGCCGCTCGGCGCAGGCTGGGCTGCCTGCTGGGCTGCGGCGGCGGATGCGATGAACATCGTGCTGCTCGCGAGCAGCGCCATCTTTACGGAGAGTGTCATGCTTCTTCCCTTTACGCACATGCAAATGGAAAGGCGGCGTGTCACTCTCTCCATTGCAGTTTCGATTATGGCGCTCGGCTACGCCGATCGGGCCGCCATAACAATGAGTCGGCGCATGGCGCCGGGCACTTGGCCGCGGCACGTTGCAATCCTGCCACGTCGCGACCGGTGCGGCCCCATTCACGCGGCGGCTGGCGCCGCCATCGAACGGGTCACGGGAGCCTGTCGTCGGTGAGCTGATAGCGCGCCATCAGCGCGCTGGTGACGCCGTTGGTCCAGCCGAAACCCTCCTGCACGTCATATTCGCCGCCACCACCGGCACCAGGGTGTTCGACATCATACTTCTCGATCACCTTGCCCGTGCGGCGATAATAGCCATTGACCGTCGCCAGCCAGCGATCGGCGGCAGTGCGCGCCAGCGCGCCGGCACCGTTGCGCTCGAGCCCGGCGATGGCGATCCATTGCAGCGGCGCCCAGCCGTTGGGCGCATCCCATTGCTGGCCGGTCGCGTTCAACGTGGTGCGCACCCCGCCCGGCGCCAGCAGTCTAGCGGCCGTGGTGCGGGCGACCGCCTTCGCCTGACCGGGCGAGGCCAGACCGACGAACAGCGGGTAGAGCGTCGCCGCCGAAAGCGTCGGTGTCGCGCGGCCGGTCGACCGATCCCAATCGCCGAACCGCTCCTCGCCGGGGAGCCACAGATAGCGAGTGATCGCCGCCGCGCGACGCGCAGCGCGTTTCGTGAAATCGGCCGCGCAGCGGGCATCGGCCAGCGCCGCGCACCGCCGCGCGATCGACGTTTCGGCGAACCACAACAGGCTGTTGAGATCGACCGGCACGATGTCGGTGGTATGGATCGAGGTCAGCGTGCTGCCGTCCCGCAGCCAGCGCGACCCGAAGTCCCACCCGCTTTCGGCGCCGGCGCGCAAATCGCGATAGACGGTGTCCGGGGTGCGCGCAGTCGCTGCCGCGGTCGCGACGTCCTCGGCATAGGATTCGTCGCGCGGCGTATCGCGCGCATCCCAGTAGCGATTGAGCAAACTGCCATCGGGCATGCGGACGACATGCTGGCACGCACCGCCGCGATCAAGGCAGGCGCTGCCCGCCATCCAGAAGGCATATTCGGTCCTGAGCGCGGCCAGCCGGCGACGCGCGAGAGCGGCGTCGGCGTCGCTGGAAAGATCGAGCATCAGCGCGAAGAAGGGCGGTTGCGAGCGCGACAGGTAGTAGCTGCGCGTGCCGTTCGGAACGTGGCCGTACCGCTCGATCAGCGACACGAAATTGGTCAGCATAGCGTCGACCAGCGGCTGCTGCCCGTCGGAGCGCAACCCGAGCATCGTGAAATACGAATCCCAGTAATAGATTTCCTGGAAGCGCCCGCCCGGCACGACGAAGGCGGCCGGAAGCTGGAGTGACGAGCCGCCCGGCGGCACGGCGAGCGGGGCGCGGATCAGTACGGGCCAAAGCGCGCGGATATGCGCCCTCAGGCCGCGCTGCTTGGGCGGGGCCTCGCTCGCCGCGCTGAAGAACCGGTCGACGAAGGCGGCGAGCGCGGCGCGAGTCGTCGGCTGCTCGCGCGCATAGGCCGCCATGATCGCCGTCGGCGAAGTGCGCGGCACCATGTCGGCAAAGGCCTTTCCATCGGGAAACACGCGCGCGAGTTCGACTGCCCGGTACAGCTTGCCGTAAAGGTCTTCCGGCGTGTTCGCCGCGCGCGCGACCGCCGTCAGCCGCACTGCCGCTGCGCTCGGGTCGGTCTGCTGCGCCTGCGCGGTCGTCGGCAGGATCGCGGCAAGGATCCCGGCAACGGCGATCTTCAATCGTCTTGAGCGTATCGCAGCATAAGGAGCGGGCCGCGGCGGGGTCGGTGTCATCGCGGGTCTCCTGGTGATTCGGCGCTAATGCTCGTCGGCCGTAGAGAATGATTCCGTAGCGAGCCAGATGCTCGGCGGTCGCCCGTGAAGTGCAGCCGCCGCCAGGGCGGTCGTAGACGGATGGCCGCGTCACACCTAGAAGCTGCCTCGCAGGTCTCGGAGACCGGGGGCGGAAAAGCGATGCAGTCACTTAAGAGTACGCTGTCTGATCGACAGGCCGTCTGGGCATTTGTGTTGGGCTGCGTCGCCGTGACGGCCGGGGTTTGCGCTCATCTGCCGATGTTCGCGATGGCGCGGTCGATGCACTACCATCTGGCCGGCATGCCGATGGGCGGCCTGATGCTGGCCGGCATGGCGCTGATCGTGCTGGGCACGTTGGTGGCGGCATATGGTCTCTTGCCGCGCAACGTCGCTGCGCAGCGCGCCGCGGCGGCCGATATCGTGATCGCGGCACCGGAGGATGCACCGCTCGGCCTGGCGCATTGGGGCCTCATGGCGGTGCTGGTCATCGCGCTCGCGATCGACGTGATGAAGCCGGCATCGCTCGGCTTCACCGTGCCAGGCATGATCAGCGAATATGGCGTGCCGAAGAAGACCGTCTCACTGGTGCCCTTCTTCGCGCTGACCGGTACGGTGACGGGGTCGGTGCTCTGGGGGTGGATTGCCGATATTTATGGCCGCAAGGCCTCGATCCTGCTTTCGGCCGTCATGTTCGTCGGGACATCCATCTGCGGAGCAATGCCGTCGCTCGCCTGGAACATCGCGATGTGCTTCATGATGGGCATCGCCGCTGGCGGAATGCTGCCGGTTACCTACGCCCTGCTCGCAGAGATGATGCCGAGCCGCCACCGCGGGTGGAGCCTGGTGCTGGTCGGCGGCTTGGGCGCGGTAGGCGGGTATTTCGCGGCGAGTGGGCTGTCGGCGTTACTGCAGCCGATATTCGGCTGGCGGATCCTGTGGCTCGCCAATCTGCCAAGCGGGGTGACGCTGTTGCTGCTTGGTGCGTTGATCCCCGAATCCGCGAAGTTCCTGCTCGCGCGCGGGCGGGACGAGGAAGCGGCCCGGGTGATGCGGCGCTTCGGGGCGACCGCGCACTATGCGAGTGCACCGGTCGTTTCCCGGCAGCCGGGATCGCACGCGCTGACGGGCTTGCACCTGTATGGCAAGCTTGCAGCACTGAGCATCTGTGCCCTGGCATGGGGATTGATCAACTTCGGCCTGCTGCTTTGGCTGCCCGCGGATCTCGTCGCCAAGGGCTATTCTGTCGGCGTGTCGAGCCGGCTGCTGGCCGAGAGCGCGCTGATCGCATTTCCGACCGTGTTCGTAGCCGCATTGTTGTACAGCCGCTGGAGCACCAAATGGGCGCTGGCAACGATGGTCGGGGTCACGCTCGCCGGTTTGCTGCTGGTCCTGCGGCTGGAGATGGCGGGGCGGGGTAGCCCGGTACTGTCGGTCGCGCTGCTGATCGTCGGCACCAACGGCATGATCGCGATCGTGCTTCCCTACACCGCCGAGAGCTTCCCGCTGCGGATACGCGGTCGTGCGACCGGCTGGGTTGCCGCATGCACCAAGGGGGGTGGGCTGTTTGCGCAAGCGCTGACCGTCTCCGGCGTTGCGCTGTCGATGGGTTTCTCGTCGCTGCTCGTCATGCTGCCGACCGCGCTGGCGCTCGCCTTGGTGGCGTGGTTCGGGCAAGAGACGCGCGGTCGCGATTTGCGGGATCTCGACGCCGATAATGGCCAACTTGGTCACGCGAAGAGCTGATACCGGCGCTGGCGGTGCATTTGGCCGCGGTCCTGCCCCCGCCTTGGAGTGACCGAATAGCGGCCGTTCGGCGCCGCACGGACTGTGGCACGCGCGCCCCGGGGCCGGGAGGCGCGGCATCTGCCAAAGGTCGGACGAATTCGGGTCTGGCCGACCGCGCATGTCGAGGCTGAGCACGCAAACCTGCGGCGTTTCTGGACGATTACGGGGTGACACGGTTCCCGGCCGGGGCCGGGGGCCAGTGAGTAGGGCTCACGGGCGCAAGCGGATCATCACCACGCCGTGCGGCGCCACCGTCGCGGCATAGCTGCCGCGCACCGGGCCGATGGCCTTGTGCTGCCATAAATCGTGCCCGGCCAGCGTCAGGCCGGCGGGATAGCCGAGCGCGGTCCATTGCGCGGTGATCGTCGCCGGCGCGCTCCCGCGATTGAACAGCAGCACCGCACGTCCGCCATCGGCGAGCGGCTTGGACCAGACTTCGCTGGTGCCGTTTGCGGCCACCCGCCGACCCTGGATGCCGAGCGCGTCCTGATCGACCGCGATCACTTCGCGATTGAGCAGGATCGCGGCGGTCGCCGGAGTCATGGTGGCGACGTCGTTGCCCGCGATCAGCGGCGCGGCCATCATCGCCCACAGCGAGAAATGGCTGCGATATTCGGTGTCGGTCATCCCGCCATTGCCGACCTCCAGCATGTCGGGGTCGTTCCAATGTCCCGGCCCCGCGAAGCTCGCGAGCGGCTCGTTCTGGTCGACGATCGGGAGCAGGCCGAGCGCGTAGCTGTGCCTGCCGTCCCAATGGTCCGAAATGTCGCTGGTGGTGCGCCACAGATTGCCGATCCTGCTCGCCCATAGCCATGGCCTGGTCGACCCCCATTCGCAGATCGACAGCACGATCGGCCGCCCCGTTGCCTCGAGCGCATCTGCCATCAGCGCATAGGCCTCTTCCGAATTGCGCGTTCCGGTCGAACACCAGTCATATTTCAGATAGTCGACCCCCCAGCGCGCATATTGCAGGGCGTCCTGATATTCATGTCCCTGACTGCCGGGGCGACCGCCGCACGTTTTGGCGCCAGCGTCCGAATAGATGCCGAACTTCAGTCCCTTCGAGTGGACATAGTCTGCCAGTGCCTTGATGCCGGACGGAAAGCGTTTCGCGTCTTGGCCGATGAAGCCGTCGGCATCGCGGATGCCGTGCCAGCAATCGTCGATCACGACATATTGGTAGCCGGCCTGTCGCATGCCATTGGCGGCGATCGCATCGGCCGTCGCGCGGATCGTCGTTTCGTCGACCTTGCAGGCGAATTTGTTCCAGCTGTTCCAGCCCATCGGCGGGGTTTGCGCCAGGCCGTTGGCGGCGCGCGCGGGATCCAGCGACGGCGGCAGGCGGTTTGGATCGGGCACGTCCTGCGCGAGTCCGGGAACAGCCGCGCCGAACGCGGCGAGCGCCATCGCAAAGGTGAGAAATCGCATCGGGCATTCTCCCAGGCCAGGTCTCGATACATGGACATGACATTTTGTCGAGGCACAAGCCGGCGATGCGTTGCCAAGTGCCGCATCCTTGCCGATGATATGAAATGCAGACTTCAGCCGAATCCCTAACCGCGGTGGAAATGCGGATCGCTTCCGATCCCCGCTATGCTGCGCTGGTGCACGATCGTCAGCGCTTTTCGTGGACGCTGACGGCGATCACCGTGTTCGTCTATAGCAGCTTCATTTCGCTCATCGCCTTCGACAAGCCGCTTATGGCGCAGCCGATCGGCGGTGGCACGATCAGCCTTGCGGTGGTCCTCGGCGCGGCAGTGCTGGTCGGGACGGTGGCGATTTGCGCGGTCTATGTCCGGCGCGCGAACGGCGAATATGATGCGAGGCTCGCCGAACTGCTCGCGAGCACGCGTTCGTGACGCGCAGCTTGTGGCGGACCGCTGGCCTGCTCGCCTTGCTCGGCTGGGCGACGGGAGCGAATGCGGCGATCGCCGGCGCGATCCAACGTCAGCCGACGAACTGGACAGCGATCTCGATGTTCGTCGGTTTCGTCGCGATCACGCTGTTCATCACGGGGGCTGCGGCCCGGCGCACGCGAACCGTTTCGGATTTCTATACGGGTGGCGGTATCACCGGTTTTCAGAATGGGCTCGCGATGGCGGGTGACTATTGCTCGGCCGCGTCGTTTCTGGGCATCACCTCGCAGATATTCAACGACGGCTATGACGGCCTGATCTACGCGATCGGGTTCCTGGTAGGCTGGCCGATCGTGCTGTTTCTCGTCGCCGAGAAATTGCGAAACCTCGGCCAGTTCACCTTTGCCGACGTCGCGTCCTATCGCTTCCTGCAAGGGCCGGTCCGCAGCTTTGCTGCGGTCAGCACGCTGTTCGTCGTTGCCTTCTATCTGATCGCCCAGATGGTCGGGGCGGGGCAACTCGTCCAGCTGCTGTTCGGGCTGCCATATGTCTACGCGATCACCGTCGTCGGCGGGCTGATGATGATCTACGTTCTGTTCGGCGGTATGCGCGCGACCTCCTGGGTACAGATCATCAAGGCGGTCATGCTGCTGTGCGGTGCCACCTTCCTGGTGCTGGGCGTGATGGCGCATGTCGGCTTTTCGTTCGAGACGCTGTTCGCGCGTGCCGTGGCGGTCAAGACCAAATTGGCGCTCGACGGCGGACTTTCGCCGGCCGACGCGGCGGTGAAGGGGCGCGCCATCATGGGGCCGGGCGGGTTCATCAAGGACCCGATTTCGGCGCTGTCCTTCGGTTTCGCGCTGATGCTCGGCACGGCCGGTCTGCCGCATATCCTGATGCGCTTCTTCACCGTACCGGATGCGCGCGAGGCCCGGAAATCGATCATGTGGGCGACGGTGTGGATCGGCTATTTCTACGCGTTGACCTTCATCCTCGGCTTCGGCGCGATAGTGATGATCTCGTTCAACCCCGATTATGTCGGCATGGGTGGCGCCTTGCGCGGCGGCAACAACATGGCCGTGATGCATCTGGCGCACGCGATCGGCGGCAATCTCTTCCTGGGTTTCATCTCGGCGGTCGCGTTCGCGACCATCCTGGCCGTCGTCGCGGGGCTGACGCTATCCGCAGCCTCCGCGATTTCGCACGACGTCTATGCCAGCGTGATCCGCAAGGGTGCCGCGGATCCGATCAAGGAGCTGCGCGTGTCGCGCATCACCACGATCCTGCTCGCCATCGCGGCGATCATTCTCGGTGTGGTGTTCGAGAAGCAGAATGTCGCCTTCATGGTCAGCCTCGCCTTCGCACTCGCCGCGTCGGGCAATTTCCCGGTGCTGGTAATGTCGTTGCTCTGGAAGGGCTGCACTACCAACGGCGCGGCCTGGGGCGGCGCGATCGGGCTGCTCGCGGCGTTCGGCCTGACCGTGCTGTCGCCCGTCATCTGGGTGGCGGTGTTCGGATTCGCACAGGCCATATTCCCGTACAGTTCCCCCGCATTGTTCTCGGTGCCGGCCGGGTTCGCCGCGATCTGGCTGATCTCGACGCTTGACCGATCGCCGCGCGCGGCGATCGACAAAGCGGGCTATGCAGCGCAGCGACTGCGCTCCGAAACGGGCATCGGCATCCACGACTCCGCCGCCCATTGAGCCGACGGGATCGTCGCCTTGGATGCCGACGATCGCGATGCGCTCCATTTCGATCGCGGGTCGATTTGCCGATTCCGAAGGCGATCAGCCGAACGTCACGCCCGTCAAGGCCTCGGACGCGGCCCATAATTCGGCCGCGACACTGGCGTCGAGCGCTTGCGGCTTGATTTCGGCCGGGCCGGGCAGGCCTCGCAATTCCTGAAAACCCTGCGGCCCGAAATAATGTCCGCCGGAAACCCCGGGCATCGTCGCCGCCATCAATTGCGGAAGTGCACCCTGGGCCACAGGTTGGCCGATCACCTTGACCGCCATGCCGCTGATCCACGCCATGATCCCGCCGCCGGCGCCCGGGCCGTTTGCCATCAGCTCGGTCGTCGCCACGCCCGGATGCGCGGCCACGCTGGTCAATCCCCAGCGATTGGCATCGCTGCGCCGGTCGAGTTCGATCGCGAACATCAGCATCGCGAGCTTGCTCTGCGCATAGACCGGCCAGGGTTTGTAACCGGTTTCGGAATTCAGGTCGTCGAGACGGATCGCGCCATTGCGGTGTGCAATGCTGGAAAGCTGCACGATGCGTGCCTTCGCCGCGGTCAGCAGCGGTAGCAAGTGTGCGGTCAACGCAAAGTGCGACAGATAGTTGGTGCCGAATTGCCGCTCCAGCCCGTCGGTCGTCGTCTCGCGCCTGGCCAGTGCCATGACGCCGGCATTGTTGACGAGGACGTCGATCGGCTGGCCCGCCGCCAGGATGCGCTGGGAGATGGCCGCGACCGAAGCCAGGCTGGCCAGGTCGACCATCTCGAAACGCACCTGGGCGTCCGCGCGGTGATCGCGGATCAGCGCCATGGCCGCGCGACCCTTGTCGGCGTTTCGCCCGGCGAGGATCACCTCGGCACCGGCCTTCGCGAGGTGCAGCGCGGTTTCCAACCCCAATCCGCCGGTTGCCCCGGTAACGATCGCCAGCTTGCCCGACTGGTCGGGAATGTCCTTGGTGGTCCAGTTCGCCATCTTCGCTATCCCTATGTTCACTCTAAATTGCGGCGCCTTGGTTGCAATAATATGCACGCAGTGCAAATATACAAGCAGTGCAAGAAATGAAACCCAATGGCCTTCGTGGTCGCAAGCGAGCCGAAACGCATGCCCGCATCCAGGGCGAAGCGATGCGCCTGTTCCTCGAACGGGGCTTCGATGCCACGACCCTGGACGACATCGCCGGTGCGGCCGACGTGTCGCGCCGCACCCTGTTCCATTATTTCGCGTCCAAGGAAGAGATCGTCTTTTCGACGAAGGCCGATTTCCCGAACCTGATCGCCGACGCGATCGGGCGCCGCCCGGCAGGCGAACCGTTGCTGGACATGGTCGAGAATGCCCTGATCGATCTGGCCGCGCGTCATCAGACCGCGCAAGCGCGCGATCTTGCGCGCCTGATTCATGACACGCCCGCACTTAGTGCCGGCGATCAGGCCAAATATGAGAAGGTGGAGCGCGTGGTCGCCGCCGCATTGGCAAGCCGCAAAGGGCTGGCCGAGGACGACATAGCGTGTCGCGTTACCGCAGCGACCGCGATCGGTATCCTGAAGCTCTCGACCGAAGCGTGGCTGAGGGGTGGCGATGCGGGTCCCGACACGTTCGGGAAAGCCGCTTTCGCGGCGCTGCGTAGCGTCATCGCCTGACGCGTAGGAGACAAACGATCTTTCACCTGATCCTCTCGCTTCCGAGCCTGCTCCTCATCGTGCGCTGGCTGTTGCCGCTCGCACTCCCGCTCTGGTGCAAGGGCGGGATCGCGCTGCTGCTGCTGTTCGCCTCGCAATACCTCTTCTGGAGCAAGCTTTCCTCGGGATCGGCATTCGCCCCCGAATTCCCGCGCCCGATCGTCATCCTGTTCAACTGGGCGTTCGGCGCCATTGCGCTGCTGGCCGTCCTGCAGATCGTGCTCGATCTCGGCACGCTGATTATGATGCTGGTGGGGCAGCGCGCGGCCGGCATGCCGGACAGCGTGCGCTATGCGGCTGCGGCGGGCGCGGCACTGCTGGCCGCGCTCGGCGTCGCGAATGCGGCGCGCGTGCCCCCGGTGCGGGACGTCGACGTCGAGATCCGCGACCTGCCACCGGAGTTCGATGGCTATCGGTTGTTGCAGCTGACCGACCTGCACATCAGCCGGCTGTTTCCAGCGCGTTGGGTGCGGGCGGTGGTCGCACGCGCCAATGCGTCCGCGGTCGATCTCATCGTCGTGACCGGTGATTTCATCGACGGATCGGTGGCGATGCGTCGCGCCGACGTCGCACCTTTGCGGGATTTGCGCGCGGCCGACGGGGTCTACGGCATCCCTGGCAACCACGAATATTTCTTCGATTACGCCGCATGGATGCGGCATCTGGCCGGCTTGGGCATCCGCATGCTCCCCAATGCGCATGCGGTCGTACAGCGTGGAGCGGGGAGGATCGTGCTCGCAGGGGTCACCGATCTGTCCGCGCCCGGACATGGACAGTCGGGCCCCGACCTCGCGGCGGCGCTGGCCAGTGCGCCGAATGCACCCGTGCTTCTGCTCGATCATCAGCCGGGAAAAGCGAGAGAAGCGGCCGCACGCGGTGTCTCGCTGCAGCTGTCCGGGCACACGCATGGCGGCATGATCGTCGGACTGGATCGGCTCGTCGCGAACGGAAATGCCGGGTTCGTATCGCGGCGCTACGACGTCGACGGGATGACGCTGTATGTCAGCAACGGTACCGGGCTGTGGCCCGGCTTTGCGTTGCGCCTCGGACGGCCGTCGGAGATGACGCGGATCACTTTGCGCTGCAAAGCGGCACTCGGATAGGTCCGGTTTCAGAAGCGGGCGAGCGCACCGCGAAGGTCTGCGTTCGGGTCCTGCCGCCCGACGAAAGATTCTCCGATCTGAAAAGAAGGATGTCGCGTTGCCCTTCCGAGCCAGCCGCGGCATTGTTGCGCTCATCAGGGGAGAATGACGTGCGCAAGACCATCTGGCGAGCCTGTTGCCTCGCGACGCTGCTCGGATCGACCGCCGCCGCCGCGCAGCAATTGCCTGCCCCGGCGGACGCTCCCGCTTCCGGCAGCGCGCAAGGCGACGTGTCGGTGACGATCTACAACAACGACGTCGTGCTGGTTCAGGACGTTAGGCCGCTGATCCTGGCGAGCGGGCGGGTGCGGCAGAGCTTCGCCGACGTCAGCGCCGCGATCCGGCCCGAGACGGTATCGCTCAAAGTGGCCGATGCCGCGATCATCGAGCAGAATTTCGATTACGACCTGCTCAGCCCGTCGAGCCTGATGGAAAAAGCGGTCGGCGAGACGATTACGTTGGTGCGGACCAATCCCGCCACCGGCGCGGAGACTCGCGACCGCGCCAAGGTCCTAGCGGTCAACGGCGGCGTGGTGATCGAGGTGAACGGCCATGTCGAGGTGCTGCGCGACGACGGGCTGCCGGTGCGCGCGATCTTCGACCGGGTGCCCGACGCGCTGCGCGCCCGCCCGACCTTGTCGGTGACGCTGGCCAGCACGCGTGCGGGGTCGCGGCCGGCGACGCTGTCCTATCTGAGCCGGGGGCTCGGTTGGAGCGCCGACTATGTCGCGCTGTTCGATGACAAAAGCGGGACGGTGGACGTGCAGGGCTGGGTGACGCTGAAGAACAGCAGCGGCACGACTTTCGTCAACGCCAAGACCCTCTTGGTTGCCGGTGAGGTGGGCAGCACCGACGATGACGGCAACGGCAATTACAGGCCACGACCGCGCCGCGTGACGACGACGCGGCCCGGGACCGAAAGCGCGGCGCGCGAACAGCTCGGCGACTTCTATTTGTACCCCCTGGCTGAGCGCACGACGATCGCCGACAAGCAGACCAAGCAGGTCAGT
>CAXTEO010000030.1:0-41585 GCA_964243205.1 uncultured Sphingomonas sp. | reverse complement strand
CGCAATCTGGTCGAGCTGGCGATCCCGGTGATGCGGCATCTGGTGCAGGAATCGGGCGAATCGTGCCATCTCGCTTTTCACAGCCGCGGCGAGATGGTCGTCGTGGCGCGAGTCGAATCGGGCGAGCAGGTCGGGTTTTCGGTGCGGGTCGGCTATCGCCGGCCGATCGCGTCGACCGCCTCGGGCGCGGTGCTCTACGCCTTCCAGCCCGACGAAGTGCGCCGCCGCTGGGAGGGGCTGTTCGCGCCGCCGCTGGGCAAGGAGGCGCTGCGCGACTTCCGCGCCTATGCCGATGCGGTGCGGACGCGCGAAGTCGAGCTGACGCAAAGTCCGCTGGTCGGCGGCGTCACCGATATTTCCGCGCCGATCATGCGCGGCGGCGCCGCTGCCGCTGCGTTGACCGTGCCCTATCTCGAACGGCGCGAGCCGGTGCACAGCGCCGACCAGGTCGCGGTGATGGTGCTCGCCGCCGCCCGGCGGATCGCCGAACAATTGGTGCAGAGCGACGAGCGGCTGTGAAACGGTAAGCGACCGTCACCAGAATGGCGCTTCCCCGGCGAAGGCCGGGGAAGGAAAAAGACAAGCTGTTACCGCGCGCGCCAGGTCGCCGGCAGCGTCCGCGCCGGGAGTGTGACCGTCACCGTCTGGCGAATGTCGGTCGCCGAATCCGCCAGCATCACTTTGTAGGCGCCGCCCGCGACCTTCCACTGGTGGCCGGCTTCGTCCCAGGTGGCGAGCAGGCGCGGATCGACCGACAGCGTCACGCTCCGGCTCGCCCCCGGCGCGAGCGCGACCTTGGCGAAGCCGCCGAGCCGCTTGGGCGCTTCCCACCCGCCGGCGACCGGCGCGACATAGATTTGCGGCACGCTCGCGCCGGCGCGGGCGCCGGTGTTGCGCACGGTGAAGGTCGCGCTCAGCGTGCCGTTGGCGACGCTCGCCTTCAGGCCACCGGTGGTGAAGCGCGTGTAGGACAGGCCATGGCCGAAGGCGAACAGCGGCGCGCGCGCCTTGGCGTCGAACCATTTGTAGCCGACGGTCGCGCCTTCCGCATAGGCCACGTCGCCGACATGCGGCGTGGCGGGGTCGGGCAATTGGTCGACCGACCTGGCGAAGGTCATCGGCAGGCGGCCCGAAGGGTTGACCTTGCCGAACAGCAAATTGGCGATCGCCGCGCCGCCCTGCGTGCCGGGATACCACGCCTCGAGCACCGCGCCGACATGGTCGAGCCACGGCATCGCGACTTGCGCGCCGGTTTCGAGCACGACGATCGTCTTCGGGTTGGCGCTGCCGACCATATCGATCAGCGCGTCCTGTTGGCCGTCGAGCGCCATCGGCACGTCGAACGATTCGCCCGCCCATTGCGTCGCGAACACGATCACCACGTCGCTGTCGCGCGCCAGCGACGCGGCGGCGGCGGGATCGCTGCCATCGGCATAGCGCACGGTCGCACCGGGCGCCTGGCGCTTGATTTCGTCGAGCGGGGCGGAGGGGTAATACATGATCGGCCCCGGCCAGCCGGTCGGCAGCAGCCCGGGCACGGCATTGCCGCCGATCGGATAGACCAGCGACGACCCGCCGCCGGCGAGCACGCCCTTGTCGGCATGGCCGCCGATCACCGCGATGCGCCGCGCGCTGGCGGCGAGCGGCAGCAGGTCGCCGGCGTTCTTGAGCAGCACCGCGCCGGCCTCGGCGCCGGCCCGAGTCACTGCGGCGTGCGCGGCGTAATCGATCGGTTGTTCGCTGACCGGATGCTCGAACAGCCCCTGCGCGAACATCGCGCGCAGGATGCGGTGCGTCATGAGGTCGAGCCGCGCGGGCGTCACGTCGCCATGCTCGACCGCTTCACGCAACGCTCCGCCGAAAAAGGGCTGCGTATCGAACGGAAAGCCCGAATCCTGGTCGAGCCCGGCATTGGCGGCGGCGACGGTGCTGTGCGTCGCGCCCCAGTCGCTCATTACATAGCCCTTGAAGCCCCAATCCTTGCGCAGCACGTCGGTCAGCAGCCACGGATTTTCGCAGGCATGGGTGCCGTCGACGCGATTGTACGAACACATGATCGACCCCGGATCGGCGCGTTCGATCGCGAGCTGGAACGCGAGCAGATCGGAGACGCGCGCGGCGGCATGGTCGATGATCGAATTGCCGGTGTTGCGGTCGGTTTCCTGGTCGTTGAAGGCATAATGCTTGATCGTCGAGATGACGTGGTTCGACTGGATGCCGATCACCTGCTCGGCAACCATCGTGCTGGCGAGCAGGGGATCTTCGCCGCCATATTCGAAATTGCGGCCGTTGCGCGGTTCGCGCAGCAGATCGACCCCACCCGCCAGCATCACGTTGAAGCCTGAACGGCGCGCTTCGTCGCCGATCATCGCGCCGCCGGCGCGCGCTACGCCGACGTCCCAGCTCGCCGCGATCGCCAGGTTCGACGGCAAAGCGGTGCGCTCGCGCTTGACCGCCGCGCCACCCTGCGTGGCGACGCCGACGCCGGCATCGGTCTCGTGCTGCGCCGGGATGCCGAGCCGCGCGATCGCCGGGACATAGCCGGCCGAACCGGCATGCGCGGCGGCGGGCGCGAGGTATTTCGACACCGGGAAATCGGTTCCGAAATAGCCCAACACCAAGGTGAGCTTCTCGTCGCGCGTCATCGCCGCGACCAGCGCCGTCGCGCGCGCATCGGGCGTGCTTCGCGCATCGTTCCACGCGCCGCGCAATGCGGGCTTGGTCCAGACCGGCAGCACCGGCGTGCCGGCGACCGGCGCCGCCTTTGCGGGCGGGGGTGGGGCGGCCACTTGCGCGGAAACGGAAGCACCAACTAGCAGCAGCGGCAGCGCCGCGACACGGAGCGTCATCATGCATTCCTCTCTCGATGTGCGCCGATTGCGGCCTGTTAAGCGTCGCGCCCTCATTTGGTATGTGGTAGCGGTATCAAGACGGGCTGGAACGAAATTGTCAACGTTGGCATCGGTTGACGCGCGGCGTTCGGCGGTGAATTTTTGCTTGAGGGCGGGGGATGGAAAGTCGCGGCCTGGCCGCGCCGTCGGCGGACCTCATGGCCCAGCTTGCGTCCCGCCAGCGACGCTTCCATGGCGAGAATGGACGGGCATGGGGAATGCCACGCTTCTGGCCTAGCTGTCGCTTGCGCCGTAAAACTTGGCCTGCTATCGAAAATTGTCTGAGTTAAGGAATGCAAGATGATCAACGGTTCGATCCTTATTGGCAGCAGCGAGCATGCCGGCGCGGAGACCTTCGCGGCGATCGATCCGTCGAGCGGCGCGACGATCGCACCACCCTTCGCTTCGGCCACGCCCGATGACGTCGCGCGCGCCTGCGCGCTGGCCGACGAAGCGTTTGCCACTTTCTCCGAGACCGACCTCGAGGCTCGCGCCGTCTTCCTCGAGACGATCGCCGACAAGATCGTCGCGATCGGCGACGACCTGATCGTGCGCGCGGTGCAGGAAAGCGGCTTGCCGCGCGGCCGGATCGAAGGCGAGCGTGGCCGTACCGTCGGCCAGCTGCGGCTGTTCGCGACCGTCGTGCGCGACGGCGAGTGGGTCCATGCCACGGTCGACCAGGCGCTGCCCGAGCGCCAGCCGCTGCCGCGCCCCGATCTGCGCCGCCGTCATGTTGCGCTGGGGCCCGTAGCGGTGTTTGGCGCGAGCAACTTCCCGCTCGCTTTCTCGGTCGCCGGGGGCGACACCGCCTCGGCATTGGCCGCGGGTTGCCCGGTGGTGGTCAAGGGCCACCCCGCGCATCCCGGCACCGGCGAGCTGATCGCGCGCGCGATCCAGGCCGCGGTGACCGAATGCGGGCTGCATGAGGGCGTCTTCTCCTTCCTGCCCGGCGCGAGCAACGATCTGGGCGGCGCATTGGTCGCCGATCCGCGGATCAAGGCGGTCGGTTTCACCGGCTCGCGCGGCGGTGGTCTCGCTTTGGTGCGGATCGCGGCGGGGCGCGAGGAGCCGATCCCGGTCTATGCCGAGATGAGCTCGATCAACCCGGTGATCCTGTTCCCCGAAGCACTCAAGACGCGCGGCGCCGCGCTGGCGCCGGCGTTCGTCCAGTCGCTGACGATGGGTGCGGGGCAGTTCTGCACCAATCCCGGGCTGGTGATCGCGATTGCCGGCCACGAGCTCGACGCGTTCGTCGCGGCCGCCGGTGCGGCGCTGTCCGACAGCCAACCCGTGCAGATGCTCACCCCCGGCATTCATTCGAGCTTCGAGCAGGGCGTCCAGGCGCTCGAGTCGCATCAGGCGGTAACGGTCGTCGCGCGCGGTTGCGTTGGCGATGGCGTCAACCAGGCGCGCGGCGCGCTGTTCCTGACCGACGCCGCAAGCTTCCTCGCCGATCGCGCGCTCGGCCACGAAGTGTTCGGATCGTCGTCGATCGTCGTCGCGGTCGCCGACATGGCCGAAGCGTCGAAGGTGATCGCCGCGCTCGAGGGCCAGCTCACTGCGACGCTGATGCTCGATCCTGCCGACGAGCCGATGGCGGCCGAACTGATCCCGCTGATCTCGCGCAAGGTCGGTCGCATCCTCGCCAATGGCTGGCCGACGGGTGTCGAGGTGAGCCATGCGATGGTGCATGGCGGGCCGTTCCCGGCGACGTCGGACGGCCGCTCGACCTCGGTCGGCACGCTGGCGATCGAGCGTTTCCTGCGCCCGGTCTGCTACCAGAACCTGTCGGACGCGTTGCTGCCGACGCCGCTCAAGAGCGCCAACCCGTGGGGCCTGTCGCGCCGCGTCGATGGCGTCGTCACCCCGGCCTGATTTTTCGGCGAGCCGCCACAGGCGGCCGCTTTCCTAGGAGAGGTTTCCCATGAGCCTGTCGCTCGTACAGTATCGCACATCCGATGGCCGGCGCGGTGTCGCCGCACTCGATGCGAGCGGCGCCGCCCGCATCGTTCCCGGCGCGACCAGCGTCCTCGCGCTGGCGCGCGCCGCGCTCGCGGCGGGGCAGGGGCTGGCCGATGCAATCGCACAGGCCGGGCAGGGGGAGGCGATCGATCTCGCGTCGGTCACTGTGCTCGCGCCGATCGACCATGAGGATGCGGCGCATCTGCTGCTCACCGGCACGGGCCTCACGCATCTCGGCTCGGCCGAGGGACGCGACAAGATGCATCGCGCCGCAGTCGAGAATCCGGCGCCGACCGATTCGATGAAGATGTTCCTGATGGGGGTCGAAGGCGGCAAGCCGAGCGAGCCGGGGCAGGGCGTCCAGCCCGAATGGTTCTACAAGGGCGACGGCTCGCAACTGGTCGGCCCGGGCGAGCCGCTGCGCTCGCCAGCCTTCGCGCTCGACGCCGGCGAGGAGCCCGAGATTGCCGGCATCTATCTGATCGATGCCGACGGCACGCCAGTGCGGATCGGCTATGCGCTCGCCAACGAATTTTCGGATCACGTCACCGAGCGCGGCAATTATCTGTGGCTCGCGCATTCCAAGCTGCGCAATGCAGCGCTGGGGCCTGAGATCCTCGTCGGCGATTTGCCGGCCGACGTGCGCGGCACCAGCAAGATCCTGCGCGACGGCGCGACGATCTGGGAAAAGCCGTTCCTGTCGGGCGAGGCGAACATGTCGCATTCGATCGACAATCTCGAGCATCACCATTTCAAATACGGCCTGTTCCGCCGCCCCGGCGACGTGCACGTCCATTTCTTCGGCACTGCGACCTTGTCGTTCAGCGACGGCGTCGCGACGCAGGAAGGCGATGTGTTCGAAATCTCGGCCGCGCCATTCCATCTGCCGGTCAGCAACCCGATCGCGATCGACGCGCCCGCCGCCGTCATTGTGAAGGCGCTCTGAGCATGGTGATCCGCATCGGCATCGTCGGCGTCGGGAAGATCGCGCAGGACCAGCATATCCCGGTGCTCAATGCCTCGCCGCATTTCGACCTGGTGACGGCTGCCAGCCGGCACGGTCGCATCACCGAGGGCGTGACGCACATCACGATCGAGGAGATGCTCGCCGCGGAGGACATCGCCGCGGTGGCCTTGTGTCAGCCGCCGCAAGTGCGCTTCGAGGCGGCGCGCGTCGCGATTGCCGCGGGCAAGCACGTCTTCCTCGAAAAGCCGCCCGGCGCGACGCTGAGCGAAGTCGAAATCCTGCGCGATCTGGCGTGCGCAAAGGGCGTGACGCTTTTCGCCAGCTGGCATTCGCGCTACGCCTCCGGCGTTGCGGCGGCGCGGACCTGGCTCGCCGGCAAGACGCTGAATTCGGTGCTGATCGAGTGGAAGGAAGACGTACGCCACTGGCATCCCGGCCAGGCGTGGATCTGGGAAGCCGGCGGCATGGGCGTGTTCGACCCGGGCATCAACGCGCTGTCGATCGCGACCGCGATCCTGCCGCCGTTTTTCCTGACCGAGGGCACACTCGAAGTGCCCGCCAACCGCGCCTCGCCGATCGCCGCCGACCTGACCTTTACCGATGCGGCCGGCACGCCGATCAAGGCCGAGTTCGACTGGCGCCAGACGGGGCCGCAGACCTGGGACATTCGCGTCGAGACCGATGGCGGCACGCTGCTGCTGTCGAAGGGGGGCAGCGAATTGTTCATCGACGGCGTGGCCCAGCCGCTGCCGCCCGAAACCGAATATCGCGGTCTCTACGATCGCTTCGCCACGCTGATCGCGGCGGGCGAGAGCGACGTCGATGTCAGCCCGCTGCGCCACGTCGCCGACGCGTCGATGCGCGCCGAGCGGCGCCAGGTCGCGGCGTTCGAGGATTAACCGCGTGCGGCGCCTCCTGGCGGCCTTGTGCGCCGGGAGCGCGCTGCTCGCGACGGCGGGCGCGGCGCGCGTGCCGGCCGGGCCGGTGCTCGACGCGCATGCGCTCGCTCGCGCTGCGTTCGGCAACGATGCGCCGTGGTATGAGGGGAACATCCCGTTCTTCGAGACCGCCGACGCGCAACTGTCGAAGATCTATTATTACCGCTGGCAAGTGTATCGCGCGCACCAGCGCGATCTGGGCCCGCGCGGCTACATCACCACCGAATTCCTCGACGATGTCGGCTGGCAGCGGCAACCTTATGCTAGCCTCAACGATGCGAGCGGTTTCCATATCAATGAGGGGCGCTGGCTGCGCGACCGGCGCTATGCCGGCGATTATGTCGATTTCCTCTACACTGGGGGCGGCAACGATCGCCATTTCAGCGAGGGCATCGCCGATGCCACCTGGGGGCGGTACCTCGTCGATGGCGATCGTGCGGGCGTGGTGCAGCATCTCGACGCGATGCAGCACATCTATACCTTATGGGACGACCATTTCGATTTCGCCAAGCGGCTCTACTGGATCGAGCCGCTGCTCGACGCGACCGAATATACCATCGCCTCGATCGATGCCTCGGGCGGCAAGGATGGCTTCACCGGCGGCGAGGCGTTCCGGCCGTCGATCAACAGCTATATGTACGGCAATGCGCGCGCGATCAGCCAGATCGCCGCCTTGACGGGCGACGCGGCGACGGCGGCTTCGTATGCCGCGCGGGCGGATGATTTGCGCACGCATGTCGAACGCGATCTGTGGAGCGCGCCGCTGACGCATTTCATCGACCGTTACCGCGTCAACAACGACCATGTGAAATATTGGGACCAGATCCGCGGACGCGAACTGGTCGGCTATCTGCCCTGGACGGTCGGGTTGCCGCGCGACACGCCGGGCAATGCTGCGGCGTGGAAGCATTTGCTGTCGTCGACCGAGCTCGGCGGCAAGGCCGGGATGCGCACGGTCGAGCCATCCTACGCATATTACATGCGGCAATATCGCTACGACGCGGCAACCGGCCGGCGCGAATGCCAGTGGAACGGCCCGGCCTGGCCGTTCCAGACGACGCAGGCGCTCATCGGCATGGCCAATCTGCTCGAGGACTATCACCAGTCGGTCGTCACGCGCTCCGATTACATGCGGCTGCTGCGGCAATATGCCGATCTGCACGGCACCGGCGCGACACCCAATCTGCAGGAGGATTACGATCCCGACACCGGCGCGCCGATCGTCGGCCTGGCGCGCAGCCATCACTACAACCATTCGGGCTTCGTCGACCTGATCGTTAGCGGGATGGTCGGCATCCGCCCCCGCGCCGACGATATGCTCGTGGTCGATCCGCTGGTGCCGCACGACCCGGCCGCGCCGGGGTTTCAGCGCTGGTTCGCGTTGCAGGACGTGCCGTATCATGGCCGGCTAGTGAGCGTGGTGTTCGACGCCGATGGCAGCCGCTATCATCGCGGGGCGGGGCTGTCGGTGCTGGTCGATGGACGCGTCGTGGCGCACGCCGCGACGCTCGGCCGGGTGAGCGTGCCGCTGGCGCGCAAGGCGCTGCCCCCGGTCGCGCGACCGATCGATCTGGCGATGAATTTGGTGGCGTCCGATTACCCGAAGGGCAGTGCGTCGATCAACGCGGATCCGACCGCGTTGCACCAGGCGCTCGACGGGCGCGTGTGGTTCTTCCCCGAGATGGTCAATGGCTGGTCGACCACGGGCGCGAACGGGCGCGAGCAATGGTTCGCGGTCGATTTCGGGCGGGCGACGCGCGTACACGCGGCGGAGCTCGCCTTCTTGGGTGACGGCAAGAGGATTGCCGCGCCGGTTGCGTATCGCTTGCAGGCGTGGCGCGCGGGTGCGTGGCGGGATTTGCCGGCGGTAGCGCCCGCGGCGGTGGAGAACGGGATCACGCGCGTCACCTGGCCGGTAACGGTTTTGGACAGGGTCCGCGTGGTGTTGCGCAACACCCCCGACACCGCCGCGCGCCTGGTCGAATTCAAGGTTTTCTAAGAGCGGCGCGCGCGCCAAAAAGCGCTTCCCCGGCGAAGGCCGGGGCCCAGGAGTAGGGCGACCGGTTGCGACCGCTGCGCTTCATTACCGCCGCCGTCACTCCTGGGCCCCGGCCTTCGCCGGGGGAGCGTAACAAGAGGGCGCGAAGCGGCGGACAGCCCAAGCCACCCGCCGCCCCGCTCACTTTAGATCGAGCATCACCACCGATTTCGGCGGCAGCGTCACGCTCAGCGTATCGCCGTCGATCCGCGCGCCCGAAAACGCCTGCGGCACGACGGTGTCGGGCCGGTCGAACGTGTTGATCGCATTCATCGCCGGGGCGGTGATGATCCGCCCCGAGACGCCCGTCGCGCTCAGCCCGGCGAGCTTGGCGGTCACCGTGACCGGTTTGTTGGGATCGAGGTTGGACAGCCCGACATGCACCAGCCCAGCCTTGTCGCGCACTGCCGAGCCGCTCACCGACGGCATCGTCCACTCGTCCTTGTTGTACCATGGCGACTTGAGCTCGAGCGGCAGATTGGTCGCGTCCTGCCACGGCTTGTACATCTGGAAGACGTAATAGGTCGGCGTGCGCACCATCTTCGATCCGTCGGTCAGGATCATCGCCTGCAGCACGTTCACCATCTGCGCGATCGCGGTCATCTTCACGCGATCGGCATGGCGCGAGAAGATGTCGAGGTTGATCGAGGCGACCAGCGCATCGCGCAAGCTGTTCTGCTGGTAGAGGAAACCGGGATTGGTGCCCGGCTCCGAATCGTACCACGTGCCCCATTCGTCGACCACCAGCCACACGCGCTTGGCCGGATCGTATTTGTCCATGATCGCCGAATGCCGGGTGATCAGCTCTTCCATCTTGAGCGTGTGCGACAGCGTCGAGGCCCAGCCGGCTTCGTCGAACTGCGTCGCCGAGCCCTTATGCTCCCAGCTGCCGGGGAAGGTGTAATAATGCAGCGTGATCCCGTCGATCTGGCTGGCGGCGTCGCGCATCATCACGTCGGTCCAGTGATAATCGTCGACATTGGCGCCGCTCGCGAACTTCATGATGCGCGTGTTCGCCGGCGCCTTGACGAAGGTGGCGTAGCGCCGCGTCTCGTTGGCGGCGAATTCGGGCGTCATGTTGCCGCCACAGCCCCAAAGCTCGTTGCCGATGCCGAAATAGGGCAGCTTCCACGGCGCGGGATGGCCGTTGGCGGCACGCTCTCTGGCGAGCGACGAGCCGGTCGGCGAGGTCATATATTCGATCCACTCCGCCATCTCGCGCGGCGGTGCATCGCCGACATTGCCCGAGACATAGGGCTCGGCGCCGAGCAGATCGACGAAATCCATATATTCGTGCGTGCCGAAGCTGTTGGGCTCGGTCACGCCGCCCCAATGCGTGTTGACCTTGACCGGGCGCTGGCTGCGCTTCCCGATCCCGTCGCGCCAGTGATATTCGTCGGCGAAGCAGCCGCCCGGCCAGCGCACCACGGGCACGCTGATCGCGCGCAACGCGTCGAGCACGTCGGTGCGATAGCCGCGCGTGTTGGGGATCTTCGAATTCGGCCCGACCCAGATGCCCTCATAGATGCCGTGGCCGAGATGCTCGGCGAACTGGGTGAAGATCTGGCGGTTGATGTGCGCGCCGGGCTGGTCGGCGTGGATCGTCGCTTGCGCGGCGGGGGCGCCGGCGGGTGCGGTGTCCTGCGCCATGGCTGGCAGCGTCGTCGCCAGAACACTGGCCAGTGTCACCAAAGCGGTTCTGCGAAACCTCGTGAACATCGATCCTCCTAAAGCTGTTGGAGCTTGCGCCAACTTGTCTGACATTTACTGTATGAGCGAGCGTGCGATTGATCAAGCGATGCTCCGGCATGCTCGACAAGTTCGGCGCATGCCGTCCATATGGATCGGAACGGGGAGGATGATACGTGGCGGCAACGGGTAAACCGGAGAAGATCAGGCTTCCGTTCGACAATCAGGGCCCCAAGCGAATCCACGGGTCGATCGCGCGGGACCTGGGCGTCGCGATCCTGACCGGGCAATATGCGCCTGGCGACGTGCTGTTCGGCGAGATCGAATTCAGCGAGCAGCTCAAAGTGTCGCGCAGCGCGTATCGCGAGGCGATCCGTATCCTCGCCGCCAAGGGGCTGGTCGAGAGCCGGCCCAAGACCGGGACGCGCGTGAGCGAGCGCAGCCGGTGGAACGTGCTCGATCCCGAAGTGCTCGCGTGGACCTTCGCATCGGAGCCGAGCGAGGCACTGATCCGCGACCTGTTCGAGCTCCGCATGATCGTCGAGCCGTCGGCGGCGGCGCTCGCGGCCGAACGCCGCACCGGCACCGACCTCGCCGCAATGGGGCATGCGCTCGGCGAGATGGCGCGCTTCGGCCTCGCCACCGACGAGGGGCGGGCGGCCGACCAGGCCTTTCATCACGCAGTGCTGGGGGCGGCGCGCAATGCGCCGTTGATCGCACTGTCGAGCTCGATCGCCGCGGCGGTGACGTGGACGACGATCTTCAAGCAGCGCAAGCGTAAGCTGCCGCGCGACCCGCTGCCCGACCATCGCCGCGTCTACGACGCGATCGCCGATGCCGATCCGGCCGCGGCGCGCGCGGCGATGACCGAGCTGGTGCGGCTGGCGCTCGAAGATACCGAGCTGTCGCTCAAGGGGTGAGAAGGGCGACGCTCGGCTTTTCCTGTGGAGAGGAAAAGCCGAGCGTCGCTGCGCAAATCCCCTGCCTCAATGGCTGTCGCGCGGCAGCCCCATCGTCTGCGCGATGCGCTGATACTTTTCGGCACCCTCCAGGATCGCGCCGGTGTTGAGCTGGCCGACCACCGCGCGCTGCATTTCCTGCCATGGCGTCTGCGAGGCGGGATACGCATAACCGCCCGCCGCCATCAGCGCCGCGCGGCGCTCGGCGAGTTCTTCCTCGGAGATCAGGACGTCGGCGCGTCCACGACCGAGATCGATCCGCACGCGGTCACCGGTGCGCAGCAACGCGAGGCCGCCATTGGCCGCCGCCTCGGGCGAGGCGTTGAGGATCGACGGCGAGGCCGACGTCCCCGACTGCCGCCCATCGCCTATGCACGGCAGCGCATGCACGCCCTCATGGATGAGATAGGCCGGCGGGCGCATGTTGACGACTTCGGCCGCGCCGGGATAGCCGATCGGCCCCGCGCCGCGCATGAACATCAAAGTGTCGGTGGTGATGCCGAGCGCCGGATCGTCGATCCGGTGGTGATAGTCCTCGGGGCCGTCGAACACGATCGCCGGGCCTTCGAACGCTTCGGGATCTTCGGGGTTGGAAAGATAGCGCTCGCGGAAGGCGGGGCTGATCACGCTGGTCTTCATGATCGCGGCGTCGAACAGATTGCCGCTCAGCACGACGAACCCGGCTTCGTCGACCAGCGGGTCGTCGAAGCTGCGGATCACCTTGGAATCCTCGATCGTCGCGGTGCGGCAATTGTCGCCCATCGTCCGGCCGTTGACGGTCATCGCGCCTTCGTGGATGAGGCCCTGCTTCATCAGTTCGGACACGACTGCCGGCACGCCGCCGGCACGATAATAATCCTCGCCGAGATATTCTCCGGCCGGCTGCATGTTGACCAGCAACGGCACCTTGTGGCCGTGCGTCTGCCAGTCGGTCAAATCGAGCTCGGCGCCGACATGGCGCGCGATCGCGGCGAGATGGATCGGCGCGTTGGTCGATCCGCCGATCGCCGAATTGACGATGATCGCGTTGAGGAACGCGTCGCGCGTCAGGATGTCGGACGGCTTGAGGTCTTCACGCACCATGTCGACGATGCGCTTGCCCGTGAGATAGGCGACTTCCTGGCGGTCGCGATACGGCGCGGGGATCGCGGCCGAACCGGGCAGCATCATGCCGAGCGCTTCGGCAAGCGAGTTCATCGTCGAGGCGGTGCCCATCGTGTTGCAATAACCGGTCGACGGCGCCGAGGAAGCGACGAGCTTGATGAAGCCCTCGTCGTCGATCTCGCCATTGGCGAGCATTTCGCGGCCCTTCCACACGATCGTGCCCGAACCGGTACGCTCGCCTTTGTGCCAGCCGTTGAGCATCGGCCCGACCGACAGAGCGATCGCCGGGATGTTGACCGTTGCCGCCGCCATCAGCAGCGCAGGTGTGGTCTTGTCGCAGCCGGTGGTCAGCACGACGCCGTCGAGCGGATAGCCGTACAGCGTCTCGACCAGGCCGAGATAGGCGAGGTTGCGGTCGAGCCCGGCAGTCGGGCGCTTGCCGGTCTCCTGGATCGGATGGACCGGGAATTCGAGCGCGATCCCGCCCATTTCGCGAATGCCCTCGCGAATCCGGTCGGCGAGCACGAGGTGGTGGCGGTTGCAGGGGGACAGGTCCGAGCCGGTCTGCGCGATGCCGATGATCGGCTTGCCCGAGCGCAATTCCTCCAGGCTCAGCCCGAAATTGAGATAGCGCTCGAGATACAGCGCGGTCATGTCGACATTGTCGGGATTGTCGAACCAGGCGCGCGAGCGGAGCTTGGGGGTAGGGCGGTCGGTCATGGCGTGATTTCCGGCTGATCAGCGAGCGCTGGTAGAGAAACGATAGGTGAAGACGTTGCGATATGTCTGGCCCGGGTCAAGTCGCGCCGACCCGAAAGCGGGCTGGTTCGGCGTGTCGGGAAACACTTGCGGCTCGAGCGCGATGCCGTCCGACTGGCGATAGGCATGGCCCGATTTGCCGATCGCGGTGCCGTCGAGGAAGTTGCCGGTATAGAGCTGCACGCCCGGCTGGTTGCTCGACAGCTCCATCACGCGGCCGGTTGTGGGGTCTTCCACCCGCGCCATCAGGTGCTGCGTGGTGGTGATGCTGCGGCCGACGACATAATTCTCGTCATAGCCCTGACCGACCGCAATCTGCGAATCGCGGCCGTCGCGGATGCGCGTGCCGATCATGGTCGCTTTTCGGAAATCGAGCGGAGTGCCGGCGACCGGGCGGAACTGACCGGTCGGGATCAAGGTGGTGTCGACCGGCGTGGTCGTCTCGGCCGGGATCGTCAGCAGATTGTCGAGGATCGTGCGCTGCGACGCTTCGCCGCCCAGGTTCCAGAAGCTGTGATTGGTGACGTTGAGCACGGTCGGCTTGTCGGTGGTGGCGCGGTAATCGACCGTCAGGCTGTTATCCTCGCCGAGCGTATAGGTCGCGGTGACGCTGAGCGTGCCGGGATAGCCTTCCTCGCCATCGGGGCTGGTATAGCTGAGCGTGACGTGCGCGCTCGGCCCGCTCTTGACCTCGACCACGCGCCAGAGTTGCTTGTCGAACCCCTTCTTGCCGCCGTGCAGCGCATTGGGGCCGTCATTGGTGGCGAGCGTATATGGCTTGCCGTCGAGCGTGAAATGGCCGGCCTTGATGCGGTTGGCATAGCGGCCGACCGAGGCGCCGAAATAATTGGGCTTGGCGAGATAGCCCGCCATGTCGGCATAACCGAGCACGACGTCCTCGCTCTTGCCGGTGCGGTCGGGCACGACGACCGATTGCAGGATCGCGCCATAGCTGATGACGCGGACGTGCATGCCGTGCGCGTTGGTCAGCGTGATCGCCTCGACCGGCCGGCCATCGGCGAGCGCGCCGAACGGCGCACGCTGCGCGTCGGCCGCCCAAGCGACCGAAGGAAGGGCGAACAGCAGCGCTAGCGCGGTGCCGGTGACAGATGTGCGCATCGGGATCCTCTCGTTGGCCGCCGCAGCGATCGAGCGTACGCGGTTGACGGTTCGACCTGGCTTTTATACTCAGACAAAAAAGAGGCAAGGGCAACCCGTCACTTTGCGAACCGTTTTCGAGAGGATCTAGGCGCATGGCCCTACCGGCCGCTTCCATCAATCGCACCGCCGCAGGGGCACCCGCTACGGCGGGCGGCTCGTTCGGGCCGGCGCTGGCCTTGCTCGCCAGCCTGTTCTTCATGTGGGGTTTCATCACCGTTATCAACAACACGTTGCTGCCGCATCTGCGCAGCGTGTTCGACCTCAGCTACACCCAGACGACCTTGATCGAGAGCGTGTGGTTCATCGCCTATTTCTTCGCGTCGATCCCGGCGGCGAAGCTGATCGAACAGATCGGCTATCAGCGGTCGCTGGTGGTCGGGCTCGGCATCATGGCGGTCGGCGCGCTCGGCATGATCCCGGCGGCGCGGATTCCGTCCTACGGCGTCACGCTCGTCGCTCTGTTCGTGATCGCCAGCGGCATCACGTTGTTGCAGGTTGCCGCCAATCCGTATGTCGCGGTGGTCGGCAAGCCGGAGACGGCGTCGTCGCGGCTCAACCTCGTCCAGGCGTTCAACTCGGCTGGCGCGACGCTCGCGCCGTTGTTCGGCGGGTATCTCATTCTCGGGCGCTCGACGTCGGGGACTGCGGTCGCCGGCGCCGCCGCGCTGACTCCGGCCGAACGGCTCGCCGACGCGCAGTCGGTGCAGCTCCCCTATCTGATCGTCGCCGCGGTGCTGGTCGTGCTCGCGATCGTCATCGCGCGCTTCCCGCTGCCGGCGATGGGCGCCGCGACTCAGCGCAACGCCAAGGCCGAGCGGGCCAAGCATTCGCTTTGGTCGCATCGCAACCTGGTGCTCGGCATCCCGGCGATCTTCATCTATCTGATCGCCGAGATCGGCGTCGCCAATCTGTTCATCAACTTCGTCAGCCAGCCCGAAATCGGCAACACCACGCACGAACAGGCATCGCATTATTTGTTCCTGCTCTGGGGCGGGATGATGGTCGGCCGCTTCATCGGCAGCTATGTCATGCAGAAGGTGCCTGCCGAGCGCGTGCTCGCGGGTGCCGCGATCGGCGCGTTCGTCGTGATGCTGATCGCGACCTTCACCACCGGCCATGTCGCGATGTGGGCGCTGATTTCGGTCGGGCTGTTTCACTCGATCATGTTCCCGACGATCTTCACGCTCGGCATTCGCGGCCTCGGCCCGTTGACCGAGGAAGGATCGGGGCTGCTGATCATGGCGATCGCCGGCGGGGCGCTGGTGATCGTGCAGGGCAAGCTCGCCGACACCTATGGCCTGCAAACATCGTTCCTGCTGACCGCGGCGTGCGAGCTCTACGTGCTGTTCTATGCATTGTGGGGCAGCCGCGTCACCAATGCGGCCGCCGAGGCCGAGTGACGTGATCGACCGGCGCACGCTGCTCGCGGCGCTGGCGATCGCCCCGGCGGCCGCCGGGGCGGCGGGGAAGGGGAGCGGCGATCATCGTCGGCTCGCGCCGACCCCGCCGATGGGCTGGAACAGCTGGGACAGCTTCGGCCCGACCATCACCGAGGCGCAGGCGATCGCCAATGCCGACGTGATGGCGCGCGTGCTGCTGCCGCACGGCTACGATGTCTTCACGGTCGACATTCAGTGGTACGAGCCCGGCGCCGACAGTTTCGACTATCGCAAAGGTGCGCCGCTGGTGATGGACGCGTGGGGCCGGCTGCTGCCCGCGCCCAACCGCTTTCCGTCGGCGGCGGCGGGGCGGGGGTTCCGCCCGCTCGCCGACCGGATCCATGCGCTGGGGCTCAAATTCGGCATTCATCTGATGCGCGGCATTCCGCGGCTGGCGGTCGAGCGCGATCTGCCGGTGCTGGGGACGAAGGTCCGCGCGGCCGACATTGCCGATCGCGGGAGCATTTGCCCGTGGAACACCGACATGTACGGCGTCGACATGCGCAAGCCCGGTGCCCAGGCCTATTATGACGGCGTCTTCCGCCAGATCGCCGGATGGGGCGTCGATTTCGTCAAGGTCGACGATCTCAGCCGCCCCTATGCCGAGCATCGCCCCGAAATCGAGGCGATCCGCCGCGCGATCGACCGCAGCGGGCGTCCGATGGTCCTGAGCATGTCACCCGGCGAGACGCCGGTGGCGGAATGGGCGCACGCCCGCGCCCATGCCAATATGTGGCGGATCAGCGACGATTTCTGGGACAGCTGGCCGGCGGTGCGCGAGCAGTTCACCCGGCTGCGCAACTGGAACCCGTATCGCGCCGCGGGCGGCTGGCCCGATGCCGACATGTTGCCGTTCGGGCTGCTCGCGCTCGGCAAGCGGCACAGCAATTTCACGCCCGACGAAGCGCGCACGGTGATGACGCTGTGGTCGATCGCACGCTCGCCGCTGATCATGGGCGGCGATCTGCGCGCGCTCGATGGCGACACGCTGGCGCTGCTGACCAACGATGCGGTGCTCGCGGTCAACCAGCACAGCAGCGGCAATCGCCCGCTGTTCGAGCAAGGCGGGCTGATCGGCTGGTGCGCCGATGTCCCGGGTACGCGCGATCGCTATCTGGCGCTGTTCAACACGCGCGACCGTGCTGGGGTGCAGCCCGGAGTGCCGGTCGCGGGCGCGCTCGCGGCGCTCGGCCTGGCCGGCGCGGCGCGCGCGCGCGATCTGTGGAGCGGCGCCGATCTCGGGCCGGTAGCGCACGACTGGGCGCCGATCGTTCCGTGGCACGGAGCAGGGCTGTATCGGCTCGACACCGACTGAACCGTTTCGGCCCAAGTTGCCGGATTGCAACAGTTTCCCCGGTAAATTGCGACGGCTCCAAAAAGCGGTTTGCGTCACAAATCCGTCGGCGTATGAATTGTCCGAGTAATAAGGCGCTTTGGCCGTGTGGCGGCGCCGTATCGGAGAGGTTTCATGAAACAGCATCGCGCCGCCATGGCGGTCTCCACATTCGCGCTCATCGCCGCTGCCGCCGTACCCGCTCATGCGCAGGACGCGACCAGCACGCCCGCCAGCGCGCCGGCCGCAACGCAGGCGACCACGCCGCAGAGCCAGGCGCTGCCGAGCGACTCGCCGGCCGATGCGACCGACCAGGACATCGTCGTCACCGGCGTCCGCGCCAGCCTTGCCTCGGCGCAGGGCATCAAGCGCAATTCGGTCGCCATCGTCGATTCGATCGTCGCCGAAGATATTGGCAAATTGCCGGACAATACCGTTTCGGATGCATTGCAGCGGGTGACCGGGGTGCAGGTGACGCGCGGTTCGGGCGAAGCCGGCACGGTGCTGATCCGCGGCCTCCCCAACATAGCGACGTTGCTCAACGGCCGTGAATCCTTCACCGGCACCGGCCGCGGCGTCGCGCTGCAGGATCTGCCGGCGGAACTGGTCGCCGGCGTCGACGTCTACAAGACGACGACCCCCGACATCGTCGAGGGCGGCTTGAGCGGCACGGTCGATGTCCGGCTGCGCCGGCCGTTCGATTTCAGCGGCCTTCAGATCGCCGGTGGCGGTCGTGCGGTCTATAGCGACCAGTCTGGCAAATGGGGCTATCTCGGCAGCGGGCTGGTCAGCGATCGCTGGACGACCGGCATCGGCGAGATCGGCGCGATGGTCGGCGTGTCGTACAACAAGCGCCAGTATCGCGACGACGTCGCCTTCGACTTCGTCTCCAATCCGATCACCGCCGCCACGCCGACGACACCTGCTTCGCCCGCAATTCCCGACACGGTCGGCGGCCAATATATCAATGGCGAGCGCACGCGCCTTGCCGTCAACGGCTCGCTGCAGTGGAAGCCTTCCGACAATCTCGAATTCTATGCCGACGGCCTCTACACGCGGTATCGCAACACGCACGACGTGAGCTTCTTCATCGGTCTGCCCAAGGCGGGCGTGACGACCGTGACGAGCACCTATCCCGACAGCCCCGAACTCGCGAACGGGACCAGCACGACCAACGCCTATACGCTCACCAGCAAGCAGGCGTTCCAGGACCAGACCGAAACGTATCAGGCGGATTTCGGCACGAAATGGACGACCGGCAACACGGTGCTGTCGACCGAAGTCACCTACAATTACAGCAAGCTGCCGAACCGCAGCGTGATCGTCGACACGTCGTTCAATGCGCCCGTCCTGAACGTTAATTTCGATAATAACGGCACGCCGTTGATCAGCATCCCGGGTGTCGATTTGACCAACCCGGCGAACTTCACCTTGCGCACCCTGTTCGACAACCACAGCCTGGCGACGAGCAAGCAATGGGCGTGGCGCGGCGACGTGCAGCACAATTTTGACGGCGGCTTCCTGACCAACTTCAAGTTCGGCGCGCGCTATACCGACCGCCAGGCGGATTCGCAGGCGACCGCGTCGAACCCGATTCCCATCACCAATCCCGTGCTGGTCAGCGCGGTTCCCGGCTTCGGCACGCTGTCGCCGACCGGCCTCGTCCAGGGTCTGTCGGGGATCGACCAGTTCGTCGATGCCAGCACCAGCTTCCTGCTGAACAACACCGACCAGGTGCGCGCCTTGTTTTCGCAGCCGGCCGGCGACCGTGCCTATGATCCCAGCCTGGCCTTTTTCGATCACGAGAAGACCTACGCATTCTACGGCCAGGTCGGCTATGGCTTCGACCTCGGCGGCATGCGGCTGACCGGCGTGGGCGGCCTGCGCGTGGTCAATACGGTCGAGCAACTGACCGGGTTCGGCGTATCGGGTAAGGAGAATTATCTCAGCCTGCTGCCGAGCTTCAATGCCAAACTCGCATTGACGCCGAAGCTCCAGCTGCGCGCGGCGTTCGCCAAGACGCTCACCCGCCCGGATTTCGCGCAGCTCAACCCGCTGGTGAGCTACACCGCGACGGGTACGACCGGAAACCAGGCCGTTTTCTATACCGGCGGCGGCGGCAACCCCGACCTTCAGCCGATCAAGACGACGGCGTATGATCTGTCGCTCGAATATTACCCGGCGCGCTCGACGTCGATCACGGCAGCCGGATTCTACAAGGATCTGACGGGATACATTCAGACCTATTCGGGGCTGGAAACCTATCTTGGTCAGTCGGCGCTGGTCAGCCGCCCGCGCAACACCGGCGCGGGAAAACTCTACGGCGCAGAGGTCGCGTACCAGCAGTTCTTCGATTTCCTGCCGGGGCCGCTCAGCGGTTTCGGTGCGCAGCTCAACGGCACCTTCATCATCGGCACGACACAGGCGCCTGACACCGGCGCGCAGCAGCGCCTGACCAACGTCTCGAAATATTCGTACAACGTCGTGGCGATCTACGAGAAATACGGCATTTCGGGCCGGCTCGCGTACAATTGGCGCTCCAGCTTCGTCGACAGCTACAATTCGGGCGGATACCAGGCGAGCAGCATCGTGGTGGCGCCGACCGGGCAGCTCGATTTCTCGGGCAGCTATGCCTTGACCAAGAATTTCACGATCACGGTCGATGCGACCAACCTCACCAACCGCGTCTATCACGACCGGTTCGAGGGCGTGAGCCAGACGACCGGCCTCTACTCGAGCACGCCGCGCGACACGCGTACCTATGATCGCACCTTCGAGATCGGCGGCCGCTTCCGCTTCTGATCGTCCCGGCGGCGCCGAACCCCCGGCGTCGCCACCTTTTCGTGAGTGAGCGTCCCATGCCGATCCGCAGCTTCCTCTTCGCCGCCGCCGCCGCGGCTTCGCTGGCCGGCGGGGGGATTGCGATCGCCGCGGGGCCCGCCACCACCGGACCGATCAACTCGGTCATCACCGGCGACCTCGTGCCGACGCACGACCCCGTGCTGGTCAAGGAAAAGGGCGTCTATTACGTCTTCGGCACCGGGCTGAGCGTCAAGACGTCGCCCGATCTGATCCACTGGACCGCGAGGCCAAGCTTGTTCTCCAAGGTGCCCGATTGGGGGCTGCAGGCCGTGCCGGGCACCAAGGATATGTGGGCGCCCGACATGTCGTTCTTCGGCGGGCAGTGGCATCTTTATTATGCGCTCTCGACCTTCGGGTCGAACCAGTCGGCGATCGGGCTCGCCACCAGCCCGACGCTCGACCCCGCGGCGCCCGGCTATGGCTGGAAGGACCAGGGCCTGGTCGTGATGTCGCACCATAGCGACGACTTCAACGCGATCGACCCCAACCATTTCATCGATGGCGACGGCCGCCACTGGCTGACGCTCGGCAGCTTCTGGAGCGGGATCAAGCTGTTCGAACTCGACCCGAAGACCGGCAAGCTGCTCGACCCCGCCGCCAGGCCGCTGTCGCTCGCCCGCCGGCTCGCGCCCGCCGGAGGCCCCGCGCCGATCGAGGCGCCGTTCCTGATCGCGCATGGCGGCTATTATTACCTGTTCGCGTCGTACGATTATTGCTGCAAGGGCGCGAACAGCACCTATTACACCGTGGTCGGCCGGTCGAAGGACGTGCGGGGGCCGTATCTCGGCAAGGACGGCAGCAAGCTGATGGACGGCGAGGGGACGATCGTCCTGCGCGCCGATCTCGAGGAGCAGGATCGCTTCCGCGGCCCGGGCCACCCCGGCTTCCTGCACGACACCGACGGCAAGGATTATATCGTCTACCACGCTTATGATAAGCTGAACCACGGTGCGCCGACATTGCGCATCTCGCCGATCGACTGGACCGCCGATGGCTGGCCGGTCGCGGTGCGTTGAGAGGATGACCATGCTGCCCACCCTGACGCGACGCTCCCTCATGGCCGCGGCTGGTGCGGTCGGCGCCGGCGCGGTGCTCGCGCGTCCGTTGGCGGCCGCTGCGGCGCCCGACGCCGCGCCGGTCAACCCGCTGGTGCGGCAGCGCGCCGATGCGCAAGTGTTCCGCCACAGCGACGGTTTCTATTATCTGACCGGGTCGGTGCCCGAATATGACCGGCTGGTGCTGCGCCGCTCGCGCACGCTGGCGGGCCTCACCACCGCGCCCGAGCGCGTCCTGTGGCGGCACCTGGCGAGCGGACCACTGTCGGGCTTCATCTGGGCGCCCGAACTGCATCTGGTCGATGGCCGTTGGGTGATGTATTTCGCCGCCGGCCCGAGCGGCGGCGGCGAGGACGTGTTCCGCATCCGCACCTGGGCGGTGACGTGCGACGGTCCCGATCCGATGACCGGCACCTGGTCGCTGCTCGGCCAGTTCCAGGCGCCGTGGGACAGTTTCAACCTCGACTCGACCAGCTTCGTCCACCGCGGCACGCGCTATTTCTGCTGGGCGCAGCGCGAGCCGGGGATCGAGACCAACTCGAACCTGTATCTCGCGCCGCTGGCGACGCCGCTGACGCTCGCGCGCAAGCCGGTGCGGCTGTCGGTGCCGACGCTCGACTGGGAAATCCGCGGCTACAAGGTCAACGAAGCGCCGTCCTTCCTTGCGCGGGGCGGGCGGGTGTTCATCAGCTACTCGGCCAGCGCGACCGACGAACGCTATTGCCTCGGCCTGCTCAGCGCGCGCGCCGATGCCGATCTGATGGCAGAAGCATCGTGGACCAAATCGCCGGTGCCGGTATTCACCACCTCCGCGGCGACCGGCGTCTACGGCCCCGGGCATAATTCGTTCACCGTCGACGAGAAGGGGCGCGACGTGCTGGTCTATCACGGCCGCGACTATCGCGCGATCAAGGGCGACCCGCTGTTCGACCCCAACCGCCACACGCGCGTGCAGCGGCTCTATTACACGCCCGACGGCATGCCGGATTTCGGCATTCCGGTCGGCAACGGCGTGCTGCCCGACCGGCTGTCGCCGCTCGATGCTGCGGGCGCCTTTCTGCGCCACGATGGCGAGGCGGTATCGGTCGGTACCGGTGCGCTGCCGGCGAGCCAGTTCCGGCAACTCGCCGGGCCGGGTGGCACGGTATCGCTCGCGCCGATCGAATTGCCCGACCACCGCTTGTGCTGGGCGGCGGACGGCAGCGTGGCGCTGGTACGCGCCGACGCCGCTGCGGAGCGGAGCCGCTTCCGCCGTGTCGCCGGTCTGGCGGATCGGCGCGGCGTGTCGTTCGTCGCGGCGGGCATGGCCGGCGCGTATCTGCAGCACGCCGGCGCGAAGGTCATGCTGTCGCACGGGGCGGGCCTGAACCGCACCAGCGCGACCTTCCTGCTCAGCTGAGCCGCGCCGGCGCTCAGACCAGCGCTACCGGCCAGCCTTGCGCGTCCCAGCGCAATTCCGCGAGGCGCAGCGTGGGCCGCGAGGCGTGCGCGACGTCATAGGCATGGTACACGATCAGGTCGCGATCCGCGTCGTGATACAGACCGCAATGGCCGGGGCCGCGCCAGTTGGTCGATCCCCATGGCCGTTCGGCGATGACCGCGGTGCCATAGCCCTCCATCATCTTCTTGCCGTCCTTGCCGAGATACGGCCCGGTGATGGAGCGCGCGCGGCCGACCGCGACATAATAATTGCTTCCTTCCTTGCGGCAGCAATAATCGTAGCTGGCGAAGAGATAATACCAGCCGTCGCGCACCAAAACGAAGGCGCCCTCGACCGGATTGTCGCCGCCGGTCGGGGCAGGGCGGTAGGCGAGCGAGTGGAGCGTGGCGCCCGGCTTGGGCTTGCCGCTGCTCTTGTCGAGCGCGAGCAGCTTGATCCCGCTCCAATAGCTGCCGAAGGCGAGCCAATGGTCGCCCGCGCGATCGATCACGAAGTTCGCGTCGATCACATTGTAGGTGCCGCCGGCGAAGGATTGGATCACGAGGCCGTGGTCGGTCCAGCCATAATGCGGGCTCGCGCGGTCGAGCGTCGGGCTGGTCGCGAACCCGGTGACCGAGCGCATCGATCCGCCCGTCGACACCGAATAATAGAGCCGGAACAGGCCGTCGACGAAGTGGATGTCGGGCGCCCACATCGCGGTCGCGCCGGGTATGGCTTGCAGCGCCCATGCGGGGATTGCGTCGAACGGCGAGCCATTGTCGCGCCAGCTGTGGAGATCGGTCGACACGCGCCAGCTGGGGCCAGGCTTGCCCCACCAGCCGCCCGAGCCGAACACGTGGTACGTGTCGCCCTCGCGAATGATCACCGGATCGTGCAGCCCGCCGAGATAGCCCGAGAGCTGGTCGTTGAGCACCGCCGGCGCGCCGAGCGCGGGCGCCGCCAGCGCAGCACACCCGCCCGCCAGCCCGAGGCCGAGCACGCCGCGCCGATCGAGCATCACTGTGTCGCCGCCCCATAATCGAGCACATAGACCGGGCCGAGATCGAGCACCTGCTTCGCCGAATCGATATGCAGCGCCGCGTTGAGCGCACCCGGCGCGTAATCGCGGTCGGCCACGCCCTTCAACTGATACATTTTCCACGTCGCATCGACTTCGAACGGCTGTTCGAAGATCGCGCGGACGACCGGCGTCGCCTCCAATTGCACACGCCCGATCTTGCCCGGCGCGCCATTCTCGGTCTGTTCGGCGCGCGCCCAGAAGGCGATCACGATGCGGTCGCCTTGCTTGACCGGCTTGAGCAGCGGCGTGGTGACCCCGATCCGCCAGAAATCGGGATGCCCGCTCAGCGCGAAGCGCATCGCCTTGCCGAACTGGACGCCCTTGTCGGTGCGGATCACCGGCGGCAGGTTGAGCCCATAAGGGCGCAATGCCTCGACTCGCGGATCGTTGCGAAGCCGGTCGGCCATGCTCGGCGCCGCCTGCGCCGCCACCCCGGTCGGGGTGGCGGCGAGGAGAGCGGGAAGGCTGAGCGCGGCGGCAAGGATTGGGAGACGCATCGTCTTGCCTTTCGTCAGAAGCGGAACCGGATCCCGAGCGAATAAGCGCGCTCGATGTACAGCACTTGCCGCCGATAGACGTCGCCGGTGTTGTAGGCGCGGTCGCGCTGGATCGGGTTGCCGAGCAGGTTGATGACATCGAACGCGATCGTGATGTTCGGCACGGGCGTGATCGAGGTCGAGAAATCGACCTGGCCGCGGCCCTTCTCGATGGTCGGATGGGCAACCGGGTCGAGCGCTTCCAACGTGTAATAGGACACGAAGTCGGAGCGATAATTATAGGCGAGACGCGCCGAGAACATCGGCTTTTCGTACAACAGGATCACGTTCGCCGCCCATTTCGACACGCCGGGAAAGGCTTGCTGCGGGTCGCTGTACGTCGCCGCGAAGTTCGGCTGGAGGTCGCCCTTGGCATCGATATAGGTGCCGTTGGCCTGGACGCCGAAGCCCTTCGCCCAATTCGGCACGCCGTCGATGTCGAGGAAGCTGGTGAACTGCACTTCCGCGCCCTGCAGGCGAGTCTTGCCGAGGTTGACCGGCTGATCGATCGCGATGAGCCCGTAGGTCGGGTCACGATACACGTTGTTGACCGTCGCCAGGAAGCCCGTCACGTCGTGGCGGAAAATGGCGGCGCTGAAAAAGCCCGTGCGCGAGAAATAATATTCGAGGCTGAGGTCGTAATTGTTCGACGTCAGTGGCTTCAGGTCGGGATTGCCCTGCGATCCGCCGCGCGCGCAAGACCGGCTGTTATAGGTGGCGCTCGTCGGATCCAGGCACGGACTGCCCGCCGGGAACGTCGGGGGTGACCCCAGACTCAGGTTCGGCCTGAGGTCGATGAAGTTCGGCCGGGTGCGCGTCTTGGTGTAGGCGAGCCGCAACTGCAGCTTGTCGTTGAACGCGATACGGGCGCTGCCGTTTGGCAGGTAATCGGTATATTCGCTGTCGGCGATGCTGGGCGAAACGACTCCGTTGATGTTCGAGAAGGCCTGGATGTGCTCCTTGGTCTTGACCGCGCGCAAGCCTGCCAGGCCGTCGATCGTGATGCTGCCCAGCTCGAAGCCGTATTTCAGCTGGCCATAGGCAGTGTACGCCTTTTCGTTGGCACGGAAGTTTTGCAACGGGTCGAACGCGACGGTGCCCGCAGGTTCGTTGAAGAACGCGCGCAGCGCGGGCAGATTGTCGCGAATGCTGTCGCGGGTGAGCGCCGCATAAGCCGTGTTGGGCTGCGCTTGGTTGTAAGTGAAGCCGGGCAGGCTGGTCGTGACGACTGCTCCGGGGAGCGAGGTCAGCGGAATGCCGAGTCCTTCATTGTTGTTGTAGATGTTGCCGAAGTCACGCGCCGCATCGCGATTGTCATAGCGCACGCCGGCCTGCAGCCGCTTGAGGAAGCCGAGATCGAGGTCGTAGGTCACGTCGGCACGCGCCTGCCAGTCCTTGCCGCTGACCACCGTCAATTCCTGGTACAGGCCACGGCTGATGAAATTGGCGGGATTGGTGATGTTGTAGTTGAGGAAGGTCTGCGACGGCCCGCCATCCTCCGCCACGTTGAAGTACGACGTATGTGTCGGCGAACCGACCGTCGCGTAATCGACGTTGACCAGATCGGCGGTGTATTTGCTGTTCGTATAGGCCACGTCGGCCGACAGATGCAGCCGGTCCTTGTTCCAGTTGACGCCGGCGCCGCCCTGATAGGTATCGGTCTTGCCGTTGAACGAGCCGGTATAGCCATCGGGCCGCACCGCGCCGCTGACGGTCGCGCTGTTGATCTGGTTGGTGCCGGGGATGGTCGTCACGTTGGACAGCGTGATGCCGCCGAAGTTCGGGATGAACATCCAGCGGTTGTAATCCTTCGACCGGAAGCCCTGGTACAGCCCATCGGCGTAGAATTCGAGCTCGGGCGTCGGCTTCCACTGGAAGGCGGCATTGGCCGACGGGCGGTAGCGCGCGCCGTAGCCGAGGAAATTGCCCTGCGCATCCGGGAAGCGAAGGCCGGCCGGTGCGCCGGGCGCGTTGTTCGCGTCGGTCGTGGCGATCACCACCGACTGTTCGCGCGACGAATCCATGAAGTTGATGCCGACATAGGAAGCGTTGAGCAGCAGCCCCATCTCGCCGATGCCGGTGTTCCAGCGGTCGCTGATCAGCAGATTGCCGTTCGGGACGATCTTTTCCGACTGCTGCGACAGCACGCCGTTGAGCGAGCCCGAAAGCTCGAAGCCCTGGAAATCGAACGGCCGGCGCCCGCGCACGTTGATCGAGCCGGCAATGCCGCCCTCGATCAGATTGGCGAGACCCGATTTGTAGACCTCGAGCGCGGCGACGGTGCCGGCGGGGAAATCCTGGATCTGGACGTAGCGCCCTTCGGCGGTGAAGATCTGCCGCCCGTTATAGGTAGTGGTGAGATCGGGCAGGCCGCGCACCGTGACGCCCGCCGATTCGCCGCCGCCGCGCGTCACCGCGACACCCGCCACGCGCTGCAGCGCGGAGGAAGCGAAGGTGTCGGGGAGCTTGCCGATGTCCTCGGCGACGATCGCATCGACGATGCCGTCCGAGTTCTTCTTGATCGCCTGCGCCGATTGGAGGCTGCGGCGCAGCCCGGTCACGACGATGTCGCCGTCGACCACCGGAGTCTCCTGCAGCGCATCCTGCGGGGTGGCGGGATCGGTATTCTGATCCGATGCGGCCGTAGGTTTGGGCTGATCCTGGGCGCCGGTGGCGAGCGCGGCGGCTTGCGCGTCGTTCGCCGGCTGAATCGTGCGCGCAGTGGCCGGACTGATGCCCGCCAGCGCCAGAGTCGCCACGGATGCGCATAGCAGTGTCTTGGTTTTCATAACCTCTCCCCTTTTTTTGTTCCGCTTCGGCCCCGAGCGGTTGATTCTTCGCTAAGATGTTTTTGCGTGGTACACAATCGGTAATTGTAGGACATTTTGGGTAGGTGCGGCGCCCCGCGTTCGGACCACGCAGGCGCGCCAGACGTATGTCGGATCGCCGCCTATCGCGTCATCCTGACCGGCTCGATCAGGCCGAACCTGTCGTACCGGATCGGCTGGATCGCGACGCGGCGATCGTCGGAATACGGCCCGTTTCCGGCTTTTCTTTCCCAGCGATGATAGACGATCAACCGTGCGCCCGTTGCCGGATCACGGATAAAAGCGTGATGGCCCGGCCCGTTATATTTTCGATCGCCGAGCAGCGTCGCGCCGCGATAGCGCCACGGGCCGGTCGGCGAAGCGGCCGTCGCATAGTGCACGCTGTAATCCGCACGGTTCCAATGCCCGCTGCTGTAGGACAAGTAATACAGGCCGTTCCGTTCGTGCATGAACGCACCCTCCGTGAACAACGGCGGCTGATCGACCGGGATTTCCTGTGCGATCGACACCAGATCCGGGGCGAGTTCGAACACGCGCAGCCGTGCGCCCGCGCTGCCGCCGGCATAGAGCAAGGCGCGGTGCGTCTTGGGATCGACGAACATCATCGGGTCGATCGCCTCGAATCCGTCGCCACCGGTCAATAGCGGTCTGCCGCTGTCCCTGCACGGGCCCGCCGGCGTGTCGCATATGGCGACCCCTAGGCGGCTCGGCGTCGGGTTCTGCGGTCCGATCGCGTAATAGAGGTAATATTTGCCGTTGGCGGCGCGCAGGTCCGGCGCCCACAGATAATGCGCGCGCGCATGGTCGTCGCGCGCCCAGCCGATATCGGCGAGCCGCAGCAACGTGCCGCGCTTGCGGAAATGCGTGCGGTCGACCGCGGACCAGCTTTCGAGCGAGTCGCCGTGGCCGGTCGGCTCGATCCACAATTGCCCCTCGGCATAAAGCGCGGACGGGTCCGCGCCGGCGAACACCGATTTCACCTCCTGCGCGCGCGCGCCGACAGCGGCCAGCACGAGCGCGACGCCGGCTGCCGCAAGCAGCCGTGGCTTCACTGCAAGCGATCCAGCGGAACCACGGTCTTCGGCGCGGTGGCGAGGCGCGTGATCAGATCGGTTTCGGCGGCGCGATACGGCGTGCCGTCGGCGCGCAGGACTTCGTGGAACCAGATTTGCGGCTCCTCATAGGTATAGGGCTTCTTCCAGCTGTCCCACGGCAGCCGTGTCTGCGTCTTGCCGTCGACGAAGCCCCAGTTGATCATGCCGATATTGAGCTTCTTGCCGATCGGCAGGCTGCCGTCAAAGGTCGATCCGTTGCCGCGCGCCATATATTCGGTGCAGATCACCGGCCGGCCATAGCTCAGCATCTGCCGCGCGCGCTTCGCGAAGGTTTCGGGCCAGCTATAATCGTGGAAGGTGATGACGTCGGAACGCGCGACCTGGATCCGTTCGATCGGATCGAGCGTCGCGACCTGATCCCAATGGTCGCCGATCCACACGCCGCTGGTGAGCGGCTGGACCGGGTTCTGCGCTTGCGCCCAGTCGAACGCGCGGTCGAGCAGCACCGCGACGAGCTTGTTCTTGTTGGCTGTCTCCTGATACGACCCGCCACCGCCGCCGCCGTTGTTGGGCTCGTTCCACACGTCCCAGGCGAGGATGCGATCGTCCTTCGCGAAGCTGCCCACCACGTCCTTCACATAGCCTTCGAGCTTGGGATAATGGCCCTTGTCGGCGAGGTGGGCGGCGCCGGGGCCCTGCACCCAGCCCGAATTGTGCACGCCCGGGATCGGCGGGTGCTGCGGCCCGAGCTTGGGATTGGGGTCCCAGCAACTGTCGAACAGCACGAACACCGGCTTGATGTGGTGCTTCGCGGCGATCGTCAGGAACGTGTCGATGCGCTGTTTGAAGCCCGCCGCATCCTGCTCCCACAGCATGTCGTGCAGGAACACGCGCATCGTGTTCATGTGCAGTTTCTCGGCCCAGCCGAGCTCCTTGTCGATCGTGGCCGGATCGAAGGTCGCGGCCTGCCACATTTCGAGCTGGTTGATCGCGGTGGCGGGGGTGTAGTTCGACCCCACGTGCCACGGCTGGGCGGCACCCCAGCGATTGGCCTGCGCCTTGCTCCATTGCTCGCGCGCTTGCGCGGGCATCGCCAGAACGACGAGACTGGCGGCGGCGAACAGCATCGTGCTGCGGATCATATTCGTCTCCATGGTCAGCGCTGACCCGTGGTCAGGCGATAGGTCATCACGTTGCGATAGGTCTGGCCGGGCGCCAGCCGGGCCGATCCGAACGCCGGCTGGTTGGGCGTATCGGGAAAGATCTGCGGCTCCATCACGATCGCATCGCCTTCGCGATAGACCTTTCTGGCCTTGCCGAAGCTGGTGCCGTCGAGGAAATTGCCCGAATAGAATTGCAGACCCGGCTGGTTCGACCAGAGTTCGAAGCCGCGGCCCGAAATCGGATCGCTGGCCCTGGCCATCAGATGCTGGTCGGGCGTGACGGAGCGCCCGACGATCCAGTTGTGATCGTAACCGCGCGCGAACGCGATCTGCTGGTCGCTCGCATCGCGCACGTCCTTGCCGACGATGCGCGGTTTGCGGAAATCGAACACCGTGCCGGCGACGGACCTGCGCTCGCCGGTCGGGATCGCGCCGGCGTCGGTCGGCAGGTAGGTTTCGGCCGGGATCGTCACGATCGTGCCCATCGCGCCATTGGTCGATCCCTCGCCCGACAGGTTCCAATATGCGTGATTGGTGATGTTGACGATCGTCGCTCTGTCGGTGGTGGCGCGATATTCGATCGTCAGATGGTTCTGCTCGTCGAGCGAATAGATCGCATCGATGCTGAGCGTACCGGGATAGCCCATCTCGCCGTCACGGCTGACATAATGCAGCCGGACCGAGGCGACAGGGCCGCCTTTCACGTCGGCGACTTGCCACAGCACCTTGTCGAATCCGGTCGTGCCGCCGTGCAGCGCGTTGGGTCCGTTGTTGACCGGCGTCTGATAACGCTTGCCGTCGAGCGTGAAGCGGCCGAGCGCCAGGCGGTTGGCGAAGCGGCCGACCGTGCCGCCGAAATATTGCGGCTTGGCGAGATAGTCGGTCATGTCTGGATAGCCGAGCGCGACGTCGGCACGCTTGCCGGAGCGGTCGGGAAGGATCACCGACTGCAGCGCGGCGCCATAGGCGATGATCGTCGCCGACACGCCGTGACGGTTGGACAGCGTCACGGCGGCGACCTCGCGTCCGTCGGGAAGTGCGCCGAAGCGCGACCGCTTCGCGTCCGCGGCCTGCGCGGCGGACGCGGAAAGCGCGGTCGCACCAATGGCCAGCGCCAATGCCAGTGTCTTCATCATCCACTCCCCATGTCCGGCGCTCGAAGGGCGCCTGGATCGGGAACCTTGATACAAAAGGCCGGCGCGAACTCAAAGCTTATTTATCGTATAAACCTCGAGGCGAGCGTCTGGGCCGGCCGGCCAGGCGAGTGGCTGATCCGGACGCCCTCTCTGGCCCATGCTGCGCGGGATTGGCATGGGTCGATCGACGGGCCCGGGCGAGGGTCGGCCGGGGGTGGGTCGGCGTAGAACCGAATGCAATAGACGTCGCGGCGCTGGTCGTAGCTTGCCCGGTACGTCGCGGTCCTCGTGTCGGTCCTGTGCGGCGCGGCGATAGCCGGCGGCGCCGCTACGAGCATTGCAGCCGCAAGGATTTCCGTGATGGCGATATGTGTCATGTCCGGGCTCTCCATTGCCGCCGCCATGTTGGCGGTGGCCGTGGGTTCGGCTCTGCAAAATGTGTGCCATGCAGGTAACACACTGGAAACGGCCGACCGGGGGCGGCGGGGTGACGGCGGACCCCGCCATTAGATGGTGAATCGCGCCAGACAGAGGTTTGTGACGCGCCGGACGAATGCGCCGCACTCGCCCCCCCGCAGCGCCGTCTATTTCTGTTCGACTGGCTCGGCGGATGACGTCGCGTTGGGCGTCGGCTCGGCGCGCGAGGTGCGCGCGGTCATGCCGGTGGCGGAGGCATCGTCCATCAGCTGCGCGTCCGGTGCCGCAGTCGGCGCGCTCTCGGGGAGGACGGGGGCGGTCATGTTGCTGTCGGCGGTGCGCGTCGGCGCGGCGTCGGGAATCGCGGTCGAGGGCGCGGTCGGCGTCGGCTCGTCGGTCGGTTCGGCGCGCGTGTCGGTATAATTCTCGCCGTGCGTCGGCGCCTCGGCGGAGGGCGAGCAGGCGCCGAGAGTGGCGGTCAGCAGCAACGCCGCTGCGGCGAGGGGAAGCTTGTAGGTCATGTGTCGTCTCCTCAGCGTGCAGCCAGCGCCTGGCGCGCGGAGCGGGCTGCGATCTTGTCGGCAAGCGTGCCGTCCCAGTGATACGGGTCGTCGCGAAAGCTCACCTGGCCGCCGGCATTGGCGAACGCCGTCCAGTACAGCAGATAGACCGCAACCGGCTGGGCCAGTTGCGCGCGCACAGTCTTGCCCGCGGTGACCGTGGCGTCGATCGTGTCCGTCGGCCATTCCGGCGTGCCGCTGAGCAGCCGCTTGGCGAGTTCACCCGGCTTTTCGAGCCGGACGCAGCCATGGCTCGCGAGCCGATCGAAGCGCGAGAACCCGGCCTGAGCAGGCGTGTCGTGCAGATACACCGAAAACGGGTTGGCGAAATCGAACTTGAACTTGCCCAGCGCGCTGTGTTCCGATGCTTGCTGGAGCCGCTTGCCGCCGTCGCCCGTATCGATCACGCGAAAGCCGTTGCGCGCGAAATAGCCAGGATGGGCCTTCTCCTTCGGCCAGAGCTCGCGCGTGGCGATCGTCGACGGCACGTTCCACGGCGGGTTGAGCACGATGCTGTGGATCTGCGAAGTCAGCATCGGCGTCTCGTCGCCGGGGCGCCCGGTCACCGCCTTCATCGACATGACCGGCGCATCGCCGTCGAACAGCGTCAGCACGGCCGCGGCGATGTTCACTTGCACGCGGTTCTTCGCAAGCTCGGGCGGGAGCCAGCGCCACCGCTCCATGTTCGCCTCGATCTGGCGGAGGCGCGTGGCGACGGGCACGTTGAGCGCGGCGATCGTCTGCGCGCCGATGACGCCGACCGGGTTGAGCCCGTAGCGACGCTGCGCGCGCCTGACCGCTTCGATCAGATCGGCGTCGAACGCGTCGCCCGTCGCCGCCACTTGCGGATCCTCGATCGCCAGCCGCGTGCGTAGCGCGACGACGCTCGGGCCGGTCTTGCCGGGCGCCAGTTCGGGGCTCGCCGCCAGCGCGTCCCAGCCGCCCGAACTTGCGATCGCCCGGTATTTCGCGAGCCCGGTGACCAGCGCGTCATAGCCGGCATAAGGCGGCGGCAACGATGCGATCCAGGCGGCCAAACGATCATGCTCGACCGCTTCCTTGAAGGCGGGCAGCGGATCGTAGGCGACGGGCCGCATCGCCCAGTCGCGCTGGAAATCGGCTTCGGCAAGCCGACCGGCATGGACGGCGCGCGCATGATCCAGCGCGGCCCGCACCAGGCTGTCATTGTCCGACGCGAGCGTGGATGGCGCGTCGCTCAAGCCTTGCGCGACGATGTCCTTGTTCAGCAGGACGGCGAGCAGGCTCGCTTGCGCGCTGCTCAGGCGTGGCAGCACGATCGGCGGCGACACCACGTTCTGGACGAGCGGCGCCGGCAGCGGCTGCGTCGGTTCCTGCGCCAGCGCGGGCGCGACTTGCAGGCACGCAAGCAGCACGGCGCACCGCGAAGCGCCCCGTAAGGTGCGCGTGGATATGGGCTTTGCGGGGCGTCTGGTCGTCATGGTCGCTGCCCTACACGCCTGCGCCGCGGTCTGCATCGGATATCTGACACGGCGCGCGGCAAAGCGTCGGCGGATCGTCGTGCCCTGGCCGACGAGGCCATGAGCGCCTTCCCGTCGCGATCAAATCTGCCGGCAGCTTGCCGATGTCGCCAAGCGCCCGGCGCGCGCTCAGCCACGCATTTCATAGGCGACGATCGCTGCGAGGTCCTGCAGCGTTTCCCCGATCGGATCGAGCCCCTGCAGCAGCCGGTCGCGTGCGGCGGCGGGAATATCGAAGAAACGATCGCCGGCGCCCGTCACTCCTTGCGCGATCAGGTCGACCGTCAGGCGAACGCCGCCGGGCGCGACCGCCGCGGCCAGCGCGGCCACGTCCGCCTGCGCCATGCGCGCGGGCAGCAGGCCGCAATTCACGCTGTTGCTGAAGAAGATGTCGCCGAAGCCCGGCGCGATCACGCAGCGGATGCCATAATCGAGCAACGCCCAGGGCGCATGTTCGCGGCTCGACCCGCAGCCGAAATTGTCGCCGGCGATCAGGATCGTGGCGCCGTGGAAGCCGGGCCGGTTGAGCACGAAGTCGCGGCGCTCGACGCCATCCGCATCGCGCCGCAGCGAGTCGAACAGGCCATCGCCGAGCCCGGTGCGCGTCACCGTCTTGAGGAAGCGCCCCGGGATGATCAGGTCGGTATCGACATTGTCCTGCAGCAGCGGCGCGGCGATCCCGCTGAGCGTGGTGAACGGCATCATGGCCGCACCGCGCGGACATCGACGATGCAGCCCGCCAGCGCGGCGGCGGCGGCCATCGCCGGGCTCATCAGGTGCGTGCGCCCGCCCGGGCCCTGTCGCCCCTCGAAATTGCGGTTCGAAGTCGCGGCGCAGCGCTCGCCCGGCTTGAGCTTGTCGGGGTTCATGCCGAGGCACATCGAGCAGCCCGGCTCGCGCCATTCGAAGCCGGCGGCGGTGAACAGCAGGTCGAGCCCCTCGGCTTCGGCCTGACGCCGCACCGCGCGCGAGCCCGGCACCACCAGCGCGCGCACGCCCGGCGCGACCCGACCGTCGCGCGCGATCGCGGCGGCGGCGCGCAGATCCTCGATCCGGCTGTTGGTGCACGATCCGATGAAGACGAGGTCGATCGCCAGGCCGGTCAGCGGGCGGCCCGGCGCCACATCCATATAGGCGAGCGCGCGCTGCGCGGCGGCGCGCTCGGGCTCGGGCAGCGTGGCGGGGTCGGGGACGGCGGCATGGATCGCGATCGCCTGCGCGGGATTGGTGCCCCACGTCACCATCGGCCCGATTCCGGTCATGTCGAGCGTCGCGCTGCGGTCGAACACCGCATCGGCGTCCGAGCGCAGCGTCGCGCGGCCCGGCGGCTGCGCGCCGCCGCCGGGGCGGGTGGCGAGATAGGCGTGCGTCGTCGCATCGGGCGCGATCAGCCCGGCGCGCGCGCCGGCCTCGATCGACATGTTGCACAGCGTCATGCGCGCTTCCATCGACAGTGCGTCGACCACCGCGCCGCGATATTCGATCACCGCGCCGGTGCCGCCATTGGTGCCGATCTGCGCGATGAGGGCGAGCGCGATGTCCTTGGCGCCGACGTGCGGCGCGAGCGTGCCGACGATCTCCACCGCCATGTTGGCCGCCTTGCTGGTGCGCAGCGTCTGCGTGGCGAGGACATGCTCGACTTCCGAGGTGCCGATCCCGAACGCCAGCGCGCCGAACGCGCCATGCGTCGAGGTGTGGCTGTCGCCGCACACGATCACCATGCCCGGGCGGCTGCGGCCGAGCTCGGGGCCGACGACATGGACGATGCCATTGTCGGCATGCCCCATCGGCAGATAGTCGATCGCGCGGGCGCGGACATTGGCGTCGAAGGTCTCGAGCTGCAGCCGCGATTCGGGATCGGCGACCGCCGCGATGCCCGCGGCCTGCCCTGCGGTCGGGACATTATGGTCGGCGATCGCCAGCGTGCGGTCGGGGCGGCGCACCGCGCGACCGGCCAGGTCGAGCCCGGCAAAAGCCTGCGGCGTCGTCACCTCGTGGATCAGATGAAGGTCGACATACAGCAAAGCATCGGCGTCGTCGCCGGCCACGACATGGTCGTCCCAAATCTTGTCGTACAGCGTCCGGCTGGTCATGGCATGTCTCCTGTCGCGCTGATATCGCTTGAAATGTATACAAACAAGGGTAGATTTAGCCGTTCTTCGCGTCATCTTTGTCACTTTAGCGCCATATTTGTATTCAGGAGTCCGCAATGTCCCATGATCGCATCATCGCCTTGTTCACGCTCAAGCCGGGGGTGGAGGCCGCCGCCTACGAAGCCTGGGCGCAGGCGCGCGATATGCCGACGGTCCGCGGCCTGCCGTCGATCGCCGGGTTCGAGGTGTTCGCCGCGACTGGCGTGCTGGGCGAGGGGACGCCGCCGTACGACTATGTCGAGATCATCGACGTCGCCGACATGGCCGCGTTCGGGGCCGATGTCGCGAGCGCGACGATGCAGGCGATCGCTGCCGAATTCGCCGCGATGGCCGATGTCGTCTTCCTCACCACGCGCCGGCTCTGAGGCGATGGCGCGCTTCAGCGGCAAGACCGCCGTCATCACCGGTTCGGGCCGCGCCGCCGGGCTCGGCGCGGCCATCGCGCTGCGGCTGGCGCAGGAGGGCGCGGCGGTGGTGCTGTCCGACCGCGCGGCCGAACCGGGCTCCGCGGCCGCGCTGGAGATCGCCGGCATCGCCGATACGATCCGCGCCGCGGGCGGCGCCGCCAGCGTCTGTCCGTGCGACGTCACCGCATGGGACGCGGTGCAGGCGCTCGCCGACCATGCGCGCCGCGCGCACGGCTCGCTCGACATCTGGGTCAACAATGCCGGGATCGGCTTCATCATGAAGCCTTTGCTCGAGCTTGGTCCCGATGATTGGAACCAGGTGATCGACGTCAATCTGACCGGCGCGTTCCACGGCCTGCGCATCGCCGCCGCCGCGATGGTGGCGCAAGGCACGGGCGGGCGCATCATCAACGTGGCCAGCCAGGCGGCCAAGTCGGGCTTCCCGCATGCCCAGGCCTATTGCGCGTCGAAGCACGGGCTGGTCGGGCTGGTGCGCTCGGCGGCGATCGACCTCGGGCCGCACGCGATCACCGTCAACAACGTCTGCCCCAACCATGTGACGACCGGCCTCGGCGCGTGGCAGAACGACTATTTCGCGGCGCGCGCCGGGGTCAGCGTCGAGCGCTATCTCGCCGACATGGCGGCGCGGATTCCGCTCGGCCGGCCCGGGCTGACCAGCGACACCGCCAATGCCGTCGCCTTCCTGTGTTCGGACGAAGCGGCCTATATCACCGCCGAGAGCCTCAACGTGTCGGGGGGCGAAGAACCGCACTGATCGCCGCCGCCGCATCGGGCACATGCTCGAAATGCGCCATCAGCTCGGCCAGCGGCGCGTGCGCTGCGCCGAGCCCGGCGAAATCGAGACAGCCCTGTGCCTTGGCGAGATGCTGCGCCGCGGTCAGCGGGTTGGCGGGCGAGCCGAGCTGCGCGGTGATCCGCGCCTCGCGCTGGCTGCCATCGCGCAGCGTCGCGGTGGCGACGGCGGGGACGAAGGCGGCGGGGTCGGGATTGCCGTCGCGCTCGACGCGGACACGCGCGGCGAGCGCCAGCGTCGCGGGGTCGCGCAGCCGCTCCTCGGTGAAATCGGCAAGCCCGACCGCGCCGCGCCGCAGCACCACCGCCGCCAGATAAGGGAAGCAAAGGCGGGCATAGGCCGGCGTCATCGCATCGTGCGCCGGTCGCCCGACCAGCCGCGCGATCAGCGGCGGCGCGGCATAGACGAGCTGGTCGAGATCGTCGGCGGACAGGCCCTGCGCGCGCAGCGTCGCGGTCGCGACGATCGCGCCGTGCGCGGCGCGGCCGGTTGGGAAGGGCTTCCAGCTCACTTCGGTCACGCGGTGGATCACGCCGAGGCTGGCGAGCACCGGCGCGAGGTCGGCGCCATCCTCGAACAATGCGAGATAGCCGAACGGCCCGTCGATCGCGCCACGCGGGCCGGGCACGCCCGCCTGCGCCAGATCGACCGCCTCGATCGCGCCGCGCGCGGCCGCGGCGATCTGCACCGGCAGCGTCGCCAGCCCCTCGACATGCGCTTGCATCGTGCCGCCGGCAAAGGCGAGCGCAAGGCCGAACGCGTCGAGCGCCATGTCCCTGTCCAGCTGGCGCAGGCTGACCAGCGCGGCGACGCAGCCGAAGATGCCGGCGGTGGCGGGCCGGAAGAATTTGAGCGCCGTCGTCGCCGCGAGGCCGAGGCCGGTCGCCACGTCCACCCCGACCGATAACGCCGTCAGCAAGTCCGCGCCCGTCACCGGCGTCCCGCGCCCCGCTTCGGCGAGCAGCACCGCCACCACCGTCGCCATCGGATGCACCACCGCCGCCTCGTGCACCGCATCATATTCCTGCGCATGGATCTGGAAGGCGTTGACGAATGCCGCATTGCCCGCGGTCAGCGGCAGCGTGCCGCGCCCGAGGACGGACGCGGCCTGCGGCGTGCTGCCCCAGCCGCTGGCGGCACGCAGCACGGCATCGCTCATCGGTATCGCCGCGCCGGCGACGCCGACCGCGAGGCTGTCGTGCAGGAAGGTGCGCGCCATCGTCCGTGCGGTCTCGGGAAGGTCGGACCAGCGCGTCGTGCGGGCGTGATCGGCGAAGCGTGCGGAAGCGGTCGTCATCACCGCACAATAGCAGATCGCGAAATTATGTATACAAATACTGCTTGAGCTTGGCGCGACGCCGGGGTAGCTTCGGGGCAACAGGAGGAAATGTTCGGCATGGTGCAACAATCGGGTCACGGGCGGAAAATCGGCTTCGTCGAAGTCGCGCCACGCGATGGCCTGCAGAACGAATCGACCCTCATCTCCACGGAAAACAAGGTGGAGTTGATCGCACGGTCGATCGCCGCCGGCGTGCGCCGGATCGAAGTGGCGAGCTTCGCGCATCCCGCGCGGGTGCCGCAGATGGCGGATGCCGAGGCGGTGATCGCCGCGCTCCCCCAGCGCGACGATGTTGTATACATGGGATTGGTGCTCAACAAGCGCGGCGCGTTGCGCGCGCTCGCCACCAAAGTCGATCAGCTCGGCGCGGTATGCGTCGCGACCGACAGCTTCGCCAATGCCAATCAGGGGCAGACCTCGCTCGAGTCGCTCGAGATGGCGAAGGACGTGGTGCGGTTCGCCTTGGCCGAAGGGCGAAGCGCGCAGATCACGATCGGCGCGTCGTTCGGCTGCCCGTTCGAGGGCGAGGTCGATCCCGACCATGTCGTCGCGATGGCGGTCTCCGCCGCCGAGGCCGGCCCGGTCGAGATCGCGCTGGCCGACACGATCGGCGTCGCGGTGCCGTCGCAGGTCGCCGCTTTGGTCGAGCGAGTCGCGCGGGCGATCGCGCCGATCCCGGTGCGCGCGCATTTCCACAACACCCGCGGCACCGGCATCGCCAATGTCTGGGCGGCGATCGAGGCGGGCGCGAGCACGATCGACGCGTCGATCGGCGGCCTCGGCGGCTGCCCGTTCGCGCCCGGCGCCGCCGGCAACGTCGCGTCGGAAGACGTGGCCTATCTTCTCCAGCGTTCCGGCGTCGATGCCGGGCTCGATCTCGATGGCCTCATTGCGACCTCCCACTGGCTGGGTGGCGTGATGGGCCGACCTCTTCCCGGGTTGCTCGGCCGCGTCGGCCGCTTCCCACTCGCAGCTTGAAAAATAGGAAGCGAATGCATGGCATATAGGCTTGGCGTGGACGTCGGTGGGACGTTTACCGATCTTCTGCTGTTCGACGATGCGAGCGGCGGCTTCTGGCGGCACAAGACGCCGTCGACTCCGCACGACAGTTCGCAGGGCGTGCTGGTCGGCGTCGAGGCGATCTGCGAATCGGCGGGCATCACCCCGGCGGATATCGAGATCCTGCTGCACGGCACCACCGTCGCGACCAACGCCGTGCTCGAGGGCAAGGGCGCGCGCGTCGGGCTGATCGTCACCCAGGGCTATCGCCAGGTGCTGCAGATCGCACGCAGCCTGGTGCCGGGCGGGCTCGCCGCCTGGATCATCTGGCCCAAGCCGCAGCCGCTCGCCGCGCTGGAAGACACGGTCGAAGTCGCCGGGCGAATCAACGCCAAGGGCGAGGAAGTCCGTCCGGTCGATGAGGCCGGCATCCGCGCCGCGGTGCAGATCCTCAAGGACGAGGGCGTCGAGGCGGTCACCGTGTCGCTGATGAACGCCTATCTCAACGGCGCGCATGAGCTGGCGGTCGGCGCGATCGTCGCCGAGATGATGCCCGGCGTCCCGCTCTCGCTCAGCCATGAAGTGCTGCCCGAGATGCAGGAATATGAGCGCACGCTCACCACCGTTGCCAATGCCGCGGTGCGCCCGGTGGTCAGCCGCTACGTCCGCAATTTGCGCGAGCAGTTGCGCGGGCGCGGCATGGCCGGGCGGCTCGCTTTGCTGCGCTCGGACGGCGGGCTGATGACCTCGGAGAAATCCGAGGAGCATCCCGTCTCGCTGCTGATGTCGGGGCCTGCCGGCGGCGTCACCGGCGCCTTGTGGGTGGCGAAGAATGCCGGGCTCGGCAACATCCTGACGCTCGACGTCGGCGGCACCTCGACCGACGTCGCGCTGATCGAGAATGGCGATCCGCGCCGTACCCGCACCACCGATGTCGGCCATCTCAGCGTGCGCGCTTCGTCGCTCGACGTGAAGACGGTCGGCGCGGGCGGCGGCTCGATCGCCTATGTCCCCGAACTGACCAAGGCGCTGCGCGTCGGCCCGCAATCGGCCGGCGCGGTGCCGGGGCCGGTGGCCTATGGCAAGGGCGGCACGCAGCCGACCGTGACCGACGCCAATGTCGTGCTCGGCTATCTGCCCGAGGCATTGCTCGGCGGCGCGTTCAAGCTCGACCGCGCCGGCGCGACCGCGGCGGTGCAGACCATCGCCGATGCGCTCGGCATCGGGCTGCACGAAGCGGCGCGCGGCATCATCGATATCGCCAATGAGAATATGTTCGGCGCGCTGCGGATGATCTCGGTCCAGCAGGGCTATGATCCGCGCGATTTCGCGCTGATGGGCTTCGGCGGCGCCGGCCCGCTCCACGTCAATGCGGTCGCGCGGCTGATGGGGAGTTACCCCGCCGTGTCGCCGGTCTCGCCCGGCGTGCTGTGCGCGCTCGGCGACGTCACGACGCGGATGCGCACCGAGGCGGCGCGCTCGCTGTCGAAGCGGCTGTCGCAGACCAGCGCGGAGGAAATCATTGCCTTGCTCGACGAGATGGCGGCGCAGACGCGCGGCGAACTGGTCGAGGGCGGCGTGCCCGAGCATGAAGTGAGCGCGGTGTTCGAGATCGACGTGCGCTATCACGGCCAGGCATTCGAAGTGCCGATGGTGATCGACCTCGACGTGTTGCGCAGCGAGGGCCTCGGCCCGCTCACCCAGCGCTTCGACGACGAGCATCGCCGGCTGTTCACCTTCAACATGGATACCGAGCACGAGCTGGTGAACCTGCGCGCGGTCGCGCTCGGCCTCGCCCCTGCGTTGACGCCGGCGCAGCTCGAGCAAGGCGATGGCAACCCGGCCGCCGCCAAAGTGCGCGATCACGAGATCTGGATGGACGGCGGCATCCAGCAGGGCGCGATCTACGATCGCTCCAGATTGCGCGCCGGCGACGTCATTCCCGGACCGGCGATCGTGGTCGAGGTGGATTCGACCACGCTGATCGAAACGCACCATGCCGGAACGGTCGATGCCGTCGGCAACATCCTGATCATGCCGGCTTGAGGAGCTAACCGATGCCCGCCCAGATACTCCAGACCAACGCCACCCCGTTCTCGCCCGTCGAGATCGACCCCGTCACGCTCGACATCATCGAGAATGCGCTGCGCAATGCCCGCGTCGAAATGGACGCGACGCTGGTGCGCACCGCCATGTCGCCCGGCATTCGCGAGCAAGGCGACAGCTTCCCGCTGATCGCCGACCATAAGGGGCGGATGATCGTCGGCCAGTTCGGCTCGTTCATCGACGGCTTCCTCAAGGTCTATAACGGCACGCTGGAGGAGGGCGACATGATCCTCCTCTCCGACCCTTACTCGTGCGACGGCGCGGTAAGCCATTCGAACGACTGGCTGATCCTGCTGCCGATCTTCCGCTCGGGCCGGCTGATCGCGTGGAGCGCGATGTTCGGCCATATGTCCGACATCGGCGGCAAGGTCGCCGGCTCGATGCCGATCGACGCCTCCTCGATCTTCGAGGAAGGCGTGCGCATCCCGCCGGTCAAGATCTACCGCAAGGGCGTCTATAACGAGGACGTCGTCGCGATCGTGATGCACCAGACGCGCACCCCGGCATGGTGCTCGGCCGATCTCAGCGCGATCATCGCCTCGTGCCGCGTCGCCGCGCGCCGGGTCGACGAGATGTGCACGCGTTTCGGCGAGGACGTGTTCGTCTCGGCGACCGAGGAACTGCTCGCGCGCAACCATCGCGCGATGAAGCATCTGATCGCGACGTCGATCGGCGAAGCGCCGGTGATGTTCGAGGATTATATCTGCGACGACGGCAAGGGCTTCGGCCCGTACAAGATCAAATGCACGATGCGCCGTGTCGGCGACAAGGTGCTGCTCGATTTCGACGGCACCGACCCGCAGAGCAGCGCGTCGATCAACTTCTTCCTCAACGAGAACATGTTCAAGATGTTCTTCGGTATCTACATGATCATGGTGTTCGACCCGCAGATCCTGTTCAACGACGGCTTCTACG
>CAXTEO010000029.1:0-42123 GCA_964243205.1 uncultured Sphingomonas sp. | reverse complement strand
CGGCGTCCTTGGTCGCCTGGCGCTGCGCGTCGTTGAAGTATGCGGGGACGGTGATCACGGCCTGCGTGACGGTCTCGCCGAGATAGGCCTCAGCGGTTTCCTTCATCTTCTGCAGCGTGAAGGCCGAGATCTGCGACGGGCTATATTCCTTGCCGCCGGCGCCGACCCAGGCATCGCCATTGCCGCCGCGCACGATTGTGTACGGGACCAGCTCGGTGTCCTTCTTGGTGATCGGGTCGTCGAAGCGACGGCCGATCAGGCGCTTGACCGCGAAGATCGTGTTTTCGGGGTTCGTGACCGCCTGGCGCTTGGCCGGCTGGCCGACGAGGCGCTCGCCATCCTTGGCGAAGGCGACGATCGACGGCGTGGTGCGCGCGCCTTCTGCATTCTCGATCACCTTGGGCTTGCCGCCTTCCATGACGGAGACGCAGCTGTTGGTCGTGCCGAGATCGATTCCGATTACTTTTGCCATTGGTCCTCTGGGGCCCCCATCGCTAGAAAAATTGCCATTCCGCCGCGCCCTTAGATCAAGCGACGCGACACTCTACTCCGGCGATATAGGGGGGCTTTCGCTTGTCGCAAGATTTCACCGCACGTATGGCGCGACTAGGTGTTCCCGAATGGGAGAGGGTTGCATGCGTATCCGGATGATTTTGGCGGCGACCCTGGGGTTGGGCGCATGCAGCACCAGTCCGCCGACGCTGTCGGTCGACAAGGGCTATATCCGCCTCGCCGCGGTGCCGAGCCGGCCGGCGGTCGCCTATTTCACGATTCATGGCGGGACGGCCGACACGACGCTGATCGCGGTGAGCAGCGACGTTTCGGTAAAGAACGAGCTGCACGAATCGATGAAGGCCGGCGGCATGGCATCGATGAAGCCGCTGGAGGACGTGCCGATCCGGTCGGGCTCGACCGTGCCATTCGCGCCGGGTGGCAAGCATGTGATGCTGTTCGACATGAATCCGGGGATCAAGCCCGGGCGAGTGGTGACGCTGACGGCGACGTTCTCGAACAACCAGCGGATCCTGTTCGACGCGCCGACGATCGCCGCGGGCGCGCCGGCGCCGACTTTCTAACGACGAACGCGCGACCTGCGCGAGCGGAGAGGAGCCCTTCGACAGGCTCAGGGTGAGCGGGGGGCTCAAACTCAGTGAGAACGGTCCTTAGGCCGCCAGCGTCTGCGCGACCTTAGGCGCCAGCCCGAGCGTGAGCACGGCAAACGCACCCCTCCCCACCCCTTCGCTTTCCAGTTTGAGGTTGCCCTGCATCGCCGCCATCGAATTGGCGCACCAATGCAGGCCGAGCCCGCCCGATTTGTGTTTGCGCGTCGAGAAGCCGCGCTGGAACAGGGTCGGCGCGTCGTTCGCCGCAAAGCCCTCGCCATCGTCGCGAATCGCGATACACGCATGGTCGCCACGTTCCTTGATCGTCACGGTGATCGTGCCGCTGTCCGTCCCGGTCGCGGCGATCGCGTCGGTGGCATTCGAAAAGAGATTGCCGATCACCTGGCTGAGGATGATCCGGCTCGCCATCACGTGGCACGGCTGCGCCGGAAAGCTGAAGGCGATCGACACGCTGCCCGAATAGCGCGCAATCGTCGCATTCTTGGCGATGATTTCGGTAATGTCGCACGGCGCGAGCTCGGGGCGCTCGTGCGCCGCGCTCTGCTGCGCGCCGATGATCTCGAGCACGTGGCGCATCGCCTCGCGGCCGATCTCCAGCTCGCGCTGCCGGGCGCCGCGATCCTTGGCTTGGGCATCGATCGCCGCCGCAATGAACGCGAGCAGCTTGGCACGACGCGACTCTGGCACGTCCGCCTGGCCGAGCTCGGCGAGCGCGCGATCGAGCACGGCGCGGTCGACCGGCGGCGCTTGCGCGATGCCCTTGCTCAGGATCGTGCTGATCGGGTTGAGCGCGTTGCGGACGTTGTGCATCACCGCGACCGCGCTCTCGCTCTTGCCGAGCGCGAAGCTCTGCACTTCGAGCTGTTCGCGCAGATCCTTCAATTGCTGCAGCATCGCGTTGAAACTGTTGCGAAGCGAACCGATCTCGTCCTTGCGCGTCTCGCCCGGCAACGCGGCGAGCGAGCCCGAGGTGCGCACCACCTGCATATGGCTTTCGATCCGCGCGAGCGGGCGCAGCACCAGCATCGCGATCATCCGCCGCAGCATGATCAGCACGACGAGCAGCAGCAAGGTCGACCCCAGCACCGCGAACAGCAGCATGCGCTGGCCGAGCAGGGACAGGTCGCGCGGCACGGTGAACGCCGCGCTGGCAACGGCGCGGCCGTCGGCGCCGCGGATCGGCACGGCGATGTGCAGCGTCGATCGGGCCGAGACGATCGCCGCGGCCTCGGGTCGATCGGCCAGGCTGATCGTGGCGGGAAGCTGCAGCACTGCGGCCAGGGCTTGCGACGTGATCCGGCGTGCCATCAGGACGTAGCCGCGTGGCGCGCCCGTGCCGTCGCTGCGCCGCACCGCCGCGACCCCGACCGCGACCAGCGCATCCCCCAGGCGGAGATAATAATGGCCCGAACTCCGCTGCCCCAGCACGCGCTTGAGATCGGTCCGGCCGAGCGCCGCGACGAACGCCGTGTGCAGATCGGCGCGCTGCGGCCCGCCGCGCCAGCGCGCGATCACGATCCGTCCGTCATTTCCGACATAGGCCATGCCGTCGACGTTGAGATTGGCCATCGCCAACGGCGAGAAACTCTCCTGCTCGAACTCCGCGGTCGGATGCGCCATATAGTCGTAGCTCGCGGTCCAGTCGCCATAGTCGCGCACCGCTCCTTCGACCTTGGCGGCGAAATCGCCGAGCGCGGCGCGCGTGCGCTCGACATGCGCCGCGACCGATTTCGCTTCGAGGTGGTTGAAGCTCGGCACGATCAGCGCCGCCAGCAACGCGGTCAGCGCGACCGATCCGACCAGTCCGATGCCCGTCAGGATCAGCACGAGCTTGGCACCCAGCGACCCCGGTCCGCGCAACGCCCCGATCCGGCCGCGGGCAGCGCGCCAGATGCCGCGCATCAGCCGTTGGCCCCGTTACCCGCCTCGACCGCTTCGACCGGCGCGGCGTCGTAAATCTCGGACGGGTCGATCATGAAGCGGGCCTCTGCGATGTCGCGCGCGTTGCTCCGCGTGACCGGCTCCGAAAAGAAATAGCCTTGCATGTGGCTGCAGCCGGCGACGCGCAGCGCCTGCAATTGCGCGTCGGTCTCGACCCCTTCGGCCACGACGCCCAGCCCCAAAGCGTGGCCGAGATGGATGATCGAATGGACGATCGCCGCGCTCTCGCGCTCGCGCCCCATGCCGTCGATGAAGCTGCGGTCGATCTTGAGGCAATCGAGCGCGAATTTGCGGATGTTGTAGAGGCTCGAATAGCCCGTGCCGAAATCGTCGAGCGCGATGCGGAAGCCCATCTGGCGCAATTTGTAGAGCGTATCGGCGGCACGATCGGCATCGTCGAAGATCGCGGTTTCGGTAATCTCGATCTGCACCCGTCGCGGGTCGACGCCGGCACGCTGCACCGTCTCGACCAGCCGCGGCACGAAATTGTGGCGGCGAAACTGGCGCGGCGAGAAATTGACCGAGATATATTGCCCCGGCCAGTCGGCGAGCACCTTGAGCGATTCGCCCAGCACCCAGTCGCCGAGCTCGTGGATCAGGTTGGTTTCCTCGGCGATCGGAATGAACACGCCGGGCGAGATCGGCCCGTGCTCGTCGGTGTTCCAGCGCAACAGCGCCTCGAACCCGACCACTTCGAGCTCCTCGCGCGCGACGATCGGCTGATAGACCAGGCTCAACTCGCTTTTGGCGATCGCCTGGCTGAGGCCACCCTCGATCGCGCGGCGCAGCCGGATGCTCTCGTCCATGCCCTCGTCAAACACGCGCACCACGCCGCGGCCCTCGCGCTTGGCGTCGTTGAGCGCGAGATCGGCGTGGCGCATGAGATCGGTCGGGTCGCGCGGTTCGCCGGGCTCGGTCACGATCAGGCCGAACGACGCTCCGCCCTGGACCGAATTGCCCAGCACCTTGAACGTTCCCGAACAGGCCTTGAGGATACGGCGACATTCCATCTCGGCCGCTTCGGTGCCGGGCGTATCGAACAACAGCCCGAACTCGTCGCCGCCGAGGCGGGCGACGAAGCCGCCGGTTGGAACCGAATTCTGCAAGACCTTGCAGATCGTGCGGATCAGCTCGTCGCCGGCGAGGTGCCCGAGCGTATCGTTGACCACCTTGAAGCGATCGAGATCGACCATCGCCACCGCGAAGTGCGTGGTGCCGCGAGCGCGGTCTGTCAGCGCGCGGCGAAAGGCGAGCCGATTGGGCGCCTCGGTCAGCGAATCGTGATTCGCCATGTGGATCGCGCGGCTCTCGTTGGCGGCGAGCTCATGGCCTTGCTCCTGCAGCTGGACGACTTGCGCGGCGAGCACCGCGCGCGCCTCGGCCAGCTCGCGGTCGCCCTGCCAGCGATGCGCCAGCGCTGCCGCCATCTGCGTGATTTCGGCGACTTCGAATGGCTTGGCGATATAGAAGATCTTGTCGGCCGGGCCGGCGACCTTGGAAATCTCGACCGGCGAGAAATCGGAATAGCCGGTGACGATGACGAGGTTGATGGCGGGGTCGAGCGCGCGGATCCGCACTGCGGTTTCCTTGCCGTCGATGCCGGGCGGCATGCGGATGTCGATGAACGCTACCGCATAGGGATCGCCCTCCTGCAGCGCCGCCTTCACCGCGGCGACGCCGTCGAGCCCCTGCGTGGCATGGGTCAGCGCGAAATTCGGCCCCGGATCGGTCGCAGCGGCGCCCGCATCGTCGCCGAACAGCTCGTTCGCCATCTGGCCGAGCACGCCGCCATCGGCGACTGCCGGCGCGAAGCTGCGTCGGTAGCTGTCCTGCATGGCCGGTTCGTCGTCGACGATCAAAATTCGCATAGCAGTACCTGCCCGTATGTCACCGGGCACTGTGGCCCATTGCCATGAAGTAAGCGAACACGGTTAAGGCGGCGTTACCGATACCGCCGCGGCCGCAAGCGTTGCAGACCGGCGCAAGCATAGCCGCAACCGAACGCGTCCTCCATCCCGGAACGCACGACTTGTCGAACGCCGCACCGATGCGGCATGACGCCAGAACCCGTCCGCGCAGCGCAACGCGCCTACGTACCCTTCCGAGGTGCGCGCGACACCGAGGCCGGCTTTGATGACCCCTCCATCCGGGAGAGATCGGCCATGATCAAGGACTTGCTTGCCCTCGTCGACGATGGGCGTGCCTGTGCACCGTTCATCCGCGACATGCTGAAAACCGCGCTCACGCTGGAGGCGCACGCCGAGATCGCGGTGCTTACGCCGCTGCCCGCCCCGATCTTCGGGCCGGTCGCGCCAGCCTATCTCGCCGAGGTCGCGCTGCATGCCGAAGCCCGGCTGGAGTGCGATCGGGTTCGCGCGCTGGTCGAAACCTGGGACGCGGATGCCGACGTCTGGCAACTTCACGATTCGCTGCCGTGGCTGATCGACGACGTGCGGCGCAGCATGCCGATCGCCGACCTGATCGTCGTTGGCAGCAAGCTGAGCTGGGCCCGTCCGTCGCTGCGCCGCCGCGTGCTGGAAAGCGTGATCCTCGATACCGGGACGCCGTTGCTGCTGCTGCCGCACGGACGCTCGATGCCGCACGTCCACCATGCGGTGCTCGGCTGGAAGGCATCGCCCGAAGCGCTCGGCGCGATGCGCGCAGTGCTGCGGCTGGCGCAGCCGGGGGCTCGGCTCGACCTGGTGACGATCGGTACGCCGCCCGCCGCATCGCCGTCCGAGCGCGATCCCGCGACGGCGCTCACGCGCCATCTCGAGCGGCACGGCGCCCGCGTCGAACAGCATTGGCTCGACCGAGACGGCCCCGATGCCGACAGCCTGCAGGACTTCGCGGCAGGCCGCGGCGCGGATCTGCTCGCGGTCGGCGCCTTCGCGCATTCGCGTGCGCGCGAGATCCTGTTCGGCGGCGTGACGCGCGCCTTGCTCGATGCGACGCGGCTACCGGTTCTGCTCGCGCGCTGAGCGAGGCCGAGGCGGCCTCCGCTCCGTTGCGGACGCTAAACGCTGCTCCGGCATGACGGTTATACGGGGTTTCCCGCATGGCCCGGTCGCGGGGGTGCGCCTAGCGTCCGGCGCGACGCCCCAATCGAGACGGAGCTTGCCATGTCGATCGCCCCGATCCGCCACCTCGTCGTGCTCGCGCACCCGCGCCGCGACAGCTTCAACCATCAAATCGCGCGGACCTATTGCGAAGCGGTGCGCGAATGCGGCCAGGAAGCCCACCTGCGCGATCTCTACGCGGACCGGTTCGATCCGATCCTCGACACAATTCCCGAGGCGCCCGAACTCGCCGTGCTGTACGACCTCACCGAGGCGCGCCGCTGCGACGCGCTCGTGTTCGTCTATCCGATCTGGTTCGGGCTCCCGCCGGCGATGATCAAGGGCTATGTCGACCGCATCCTCGGCGCCGGCTTCAAGCCCAGCCGCGAGCATCCGCGTGCCAGCAGCCAATTCCTGAACGGGCGGCATATGCTGAGCTTTACGACTTCGGCTTCGACCGCCGCCTGGCTCGCCGAGGCGGGGCAGACGATCGCCCTGCGCGAGGCGTTCGACGGATATCTGGAGAAGATCTTCGCGCTGGCCGGGACCCGGCGTGTCCATATCGACGCCGTGGTCGAGGATCTGAACGCCGCTTACGCCGCCGAACAGCTCGAGCGGGTACGCCAGGCGGCACGGTCGATGTGCGCCACCTTGCTCAGCGCGGCCCACCGCGCCGAGCGGCTTGCCGACATCCCCGCGCCGGCCGGCCCTGCCGAGGCGCGGTGACCGCTTTCTTGTCGAAGCGTCGCGGCGTCCCGAGGATGCGGATCACGCCTTGGCGGAGAACGACGCGAGCGGCCGCCAGGATCGCGCCTGGCGGCGCTAGTGCGGCAATCGCGCGGCCGGCGCAGCGGTGCCCATCCCCAAGCGACGGCGCTCCGTCGCAGCACGCCGCCGGTCCGTTGCAAAAGCGGCGGCGCGCCGGGCGGCGGCGACCGCGCTCCGATCGCTGCGCGCATGGCCGCCGGCCACGATGGACGGCGCCACGCCACCCCGCTACCGACTATGATGCCATAGTGGCGGCAAGGGGCTGTTCGTGAGTGATCTGTACGGGTGCATCGAAGCGGGTGGCACGAAATTCGTCGTCGGCGTGGCGCGATCGGAGACCGAGATCCTGGCGACCGAGCGTGTGCCGACGACGACACCGGCGGAGACGATGGCGGCGGTGCGTGCGTTCTTCGATCGCGCCGGTCGCGACTTCGGAGATTTCGCGGCCTTCGGTATCGGGTCGTTCGGCCCGGTCGGGCTGGATCGCAATTCGGCGAACTGGGGCCACATCCTCGATACGCCCAAGCCCGGCTGGAGCGGAACCGACATCGGCGGGGCGATTGCGCGGGCCTATGGCCGCCCGGTCGGATTCGACACCGATGTGAATGCGGCCGCGCTGGCCGAGGTCGCATGGGGCGCCGCGATCGGCGCGAGCATCGCTACCTATGTCACGGTCGGGACCGGGATCGGCGGTGGCGTGGTGATCGACGGGCGCCCGCTCCACGGACACCGGCATCCGGAAATGGGCCATGCCTTGCCCCAGCGCCATCCGAACGACACCGCCTTTGCGGGTCACTGCCCGTTTCATGGCGCATGCTATGAAGGGCTGGCGAGCGGGCCGGCGATCCTCGCGCACTGGGGGAAGACGCTCTCCGACTTGCCGCCCGAGCATGAGGCGCACGAGATCACCGCTTTCTATCTGGCGCAGCTCGTCGTGACACAGCAGGCAATGCTGTCGCCGGAACGCATCGTGCTGGGCGGCGGCGTGATGGACACGCCCGGTCTGCTCGCGCGCGTTCGCGCGCGCGCCGCCACGCTCGCCAACGGCTATTTCTCGATCGCCGACGACGGGTATGAAACGCTGGTGCGGCCGCCAAGCCTCGGCAACCGCGCCGGCCTGCTGGGCGCGCTGTTGCTCGCGCAACAGGCCCATGCGGCGCACCGCCGCTGAGACGGACGCCGCTTGGAGCCGTAGCCCCAAGCGGTACGCTCACTCGACCGTCACCGACTTCGCCAGGTTGCGCGGCTGGTCGACGTCGGTGCCCTTGATCACCGCGACATGGTATGCCAGCAACTGCACCGGCACCGCATAGACGAGCGGCGCGATCAGCGGATGGACCTTGGGCATGGTGATCGTCGCCATGCAGCCGTCGCCCGCGGCCTGGATGCCGTCATAGTCCGAGATCAGCACGACCTTGCCGCCGCGCGCCTGGACTTCCTGCATGTTGCTGACGGTCTTGTCGAACAGCGGGCCCGAAGGCGCGATGACGATTACGGGGACGTTCTCGTCGATCAGCGCGATCGGGCCGTGCTTCATCTCGCCGGCGGCATAGCCTTCGGCGTGGATATAGCTGATTTCCTTGAGCTTCAGCGCCCCTTCCAAAGCCAGCGGATAATCGGTGCCGCGGCCGAGATAGAGCACGTCGCGCGCGACCGCGATGTGGTGCGCCATCGCCTCAATCGCTTCGTCATAGGCCAGCGCGCCGTTGAGCGCGGCGGGCGCTTCGGCGAGATGCTTGACGATCATCTTTTCTTCCGCCGCGCTGAGCTTGCCCTTGGCGCGCGCGAGGTTGGCGGCGAGCGCTGCGAGCACGGCCAGCTGGCAAGTGAAGGCCTTGGTCGAAGCGACGCCGATTTCCGGGCCGGCGTGGGTCGGCAGCAGGATGTCGGCTTCGCGCGCCATCGAGCTGGTCGGCACGTTGACGACGACCGCGATCGTCTGGCCTTCGGACTTGGCGTGGCGCAGCGCCGCCAGCGTATCGGCGGTTTCGCCCGACTGGCTGATGAACAGAGCCATGCCGCCCTCTTCCATCACCGGCGCGCGGTAACGAAATTCGGAGGCGACATCGAGATCGACCGGCACGCGGGCGAATTGCTCGAACCAATATTTGGCGACCATGCCGGCGTAGAAGCTGGTGCCGCAGGCGACGATCGTGACACGCTTGATCGTCGAAAGGTCGAACTCGGGGATCGGCAGCGTAACGCGCTCTTCCATCCGCTGCAGGTACGAGCGCAGCGTCTGCGCGACGACGATCGGCTGCTCGTAGATTTCCTTGAGCATGTAATGCTTGTGATTGCCCTTCGACACGAGGTCGCCGGTCACGCCGGAGATGGTGATCGCGCGCTCGACCGGCGCGTTGTCGCGGTCATAGACCTGTGCGCTGTCGCAGGTCAGCACGACCCAGTCGCCTTCGTCGAGATAGGCGATCCGCTGCGTCAGCGGCGCCAGCGCCAGCGCGTCGGAGCCGAGATACATCTCGCCTTCGCCATAGCCCAGCACCAGCGGCGAGCCGAGCCGCGCGCCGATCAGCAGGTCGGGATGCTGGCGAAACAGGATCGCCAGCGCGAACGCGCCGTGGAGGCGCGGCAGCACTTCGCGGACCGCGTCGGCGGGTTCGAGGCCAGCCTCGACCTTCTCGCTGATCAGATGTGCGACGACTTCGGTGTCGGTCTCGCTGGTAAACACGCGGCCGCGCGCGATCAGCTCGTCGCGCAGCGGCTTGAAATTCTCGATGATGCCGTTGTGGACGACAGCGACTTCGCCAGTGGCGTGCGGATGGGCATTGTTGGTGGTCGGGCCGCCATGCGTCGCCCAGCGCGTATGCGCGATGCCGGTCTTGCCCGGCAGCGGATGCGCGGCGAGTTCGTTGGCGAGGTTGATCAGCTTGCCCGAGGCCCGCCGCCGCTCGATCGCGCCGTCGAAATCGGTGGCGATGCCGGCCGAATCATAGCCGCGATATTCGAGCCGCTTGAGCCCGTCGAGCAGACGATCGGCGACGTCTTCGGTGCTCAGGATGCCAACGATGCCACACATGGTCTGTCTCGAAATTAGAGGGTGTAGGGGATTCGGATGCCCGGCATGTTGGCCGGGAAATCCTTGGTGTTGCGCGTTACTGACGTGCGACCGTGAACTTGTGCTGAAGCGAGAATGACCGAGTCGGCGAGCTTCAGACGGCGCTCGTTGCGCAATTCCGCCGCGCGCGTGGCAATCGGAATATCGAGCTCATCGATCAGAAATCCTGCCAGCAGCGATTCGATTCGCGGCAAGGTAATGGGCTCTACGCGCGACATGACCTCGATCCACGTCACCCGACTGATCCAGCGGTCATCGACCGACTCGAGTTCGAGTTCTGCCGAAGCGCTGCCGTTCAGCGCGTCGATCAGGATATTGCTGTCGAACGATGCGGCACTCACGACTTTCGCGGCGGCTGCACGCCCCGAAGCTGATCGAGATAGATCCCGCGCTGGCGATCATCCTCCGCATCGAACAAATCGGGGAATTCGGCTTTCACATCTTCATAATCGTCGTCCCACGGACGAGTCCAACTCGCGCGTTCGCGCCGCTGCCATTCGACAGCGTTGCCAATGTCGGTGCGATCCTTCCAGGCCCCGAAGCCAGCGCGCAAAGCCGCCAATCGCCGTTGCCGATCACTGTCTTCCGCATCACTCGCGATCAGTTGATCGACTGCATCACGGATCACGGCCGCACGCGACCGACCACGTTCGGCCGCGATCTGATCGAGCCGCGCTACGCGCTCATCGCCGAGCGCAACAAGGGTCCTGCTGGCCATCACCAATAGATATCACCTGGCGATATCACTTTCCAGCCTTCTTCGCCGTCATCGCTTCGCGGAAGCGCTTGGCCCAGCCGGGTTTCGCGACCTGCGGCGGACGCACCAGCGCAAGCGCATCGGCTTCGACATCGGCGGTGATGACCGATCCCGCGGCGACGATCGCGCCCGCGCCGATCGTCACCGGCGCGACCAGCGCCGAGTTCGACCCGATGAAGGCGCCGGCGCCAATGATCGTCCTGGCCTTGAAGAAGCCGTCATAATTGCAGGTGATCGTGCCCGCGCCGATATTGGCGCCGGCGCCCACTTCGGCATCGCCGAGATAGGTGAGATGGCTTGCCTTGGCGCCGGCGCCAAGGACGGCCTTCTTCATCTCGACGAAATTGCCGATCTTCGATTTCTCGCCGAGCACCGCGCCGGGGCGCAGCCGGGCGAACGGGCCGACTTCGGCGTGCGCGCCGATCTCAGCGCCTTCGATATGGCTGAACGCATGGAGCACCGCGCCATCGGCCACGGTAACGCCAGGACCGAACACGACATTGGGTTCGATCACGACGTCGCGGCCGATCTGCGTGTCGTATGCGAACCACACCGTGTCGGGCGCGATCAGCGTTGCGCCATCGGCCATCGCCTGGGCGCGGCGCAGTTCCTGCCACGCGGCTTCGACGCTCGCCAGTTCGCCACGGCTGTTGACGCCGGCCACTTCCGCCGCCTGGGTCTCGATCACCGCCGAACGGCGCCCGTCGGCGGCGGCGAGCATGATGATGTCGGGCAGGTAATATTCGCCCGCGGCATTGTCGTTGCCGACGCGCGCGAGCAGCGCGAACAGATCGGCGCTGCGTACTGCCATCAGCCCCGAATTGCACAGGTCGACCACGCGTTCGGCTTCGGATGCGTCCTTGAATTCGACCATCTTGGCGATCACGCCGTCCTCGGCGATGATCCGGCCATAGGCGCCGGCATCGGCCGGGCGGAAGCCGAGCACGACCGCCACCGGCGCGTCGGGCGCGTTCAGGCGGTCGAGCATCGCCTGCATCGTCGCCGACGTCACGAGGGGCACGTCGCCGTACAGGATCAACACGTCGCCCGCGAAGCCCGCCAGCGCGGCCTCGGCCTGCGCGACGGCATGGCCGGTGCCGAGCTGTTCGGCCTGCAGCGCCGTCGCGATGCCGAGCGGCGCCACCGCCGCCTCGACCTGTTCGCGCCCGGCGCCCGTCACCACGACGGCGCGCGCTGGGTTCAGTGCGGCGACGCTGGCGATGAGGTGCAGCAGCATCGCCTGCCCCGCAATCGGGTGGAGCACCTTGTGCAGGTCCGATTTCATCCGCGTGCCCTTGCCGGCGGCGAGGATGATTGCTGCGATCTGTGGGCGGGATGTGCTGGCCATGGCCACAGCCCTGCCACGACGGACTTGCCAATTCCATAGCAACCCTGCCAGGCGCCGCGTCATGACGACGAATTCATTCACGATCGTGGGGTTCGACCTCGACGGCACCCTGGTCGACAGCAGCGGCGACCTCACCGCCGCGGTCAACGACACGCTCGGCTTCGCCGGGCGGCCGCTGCTCACGATCGAGCAGGTCAAGACGATGGTCGGCGGCGGCGCCAAGCATATGCTGGCGCAGGGTCTCGAAGCGACCGGCGGCTGTACGCCCGAGGATTTCCGTCCGCTCTACAAAAGGATGCTGGACTATTATGGCGCGCATCTGTCGGTGCATACGCGGCCCTTCCCCGGCGTCGTGGCGGCGCTCGACCGGCTCGACACGCTCGGCATCAAGAGCGCGGTGGTGACCAACAAGTTCGAGAGCTTCGCGCTGACCCTGCTCGGCGACCTCGGCCTGGCCGACCGCTTCGCCTGCATCATCGGCGGCGACACGATGGGCCCCGGTCTTTCGAAACCCAACCGCGCGCCGATCGACGAAATGATTCGCCGCTGCGGCGGCGGCAAGGCCGTGTTCGTCGGCGATTCGATCTACGACATCATGGCCGCGAAGAATGCCGGCATCCCCGCCATCGCGGTGCGCTTCGGCTTCCTGCTCGAGCCGGTCGAGGCGATGGGCGCCGATGCGATCCTCGATTCGTTCGACGATCTGCTGCCGACGCTCGAGCGGCTGTCAGCCTGAGCCGGGACCGGCGCCACCCTTGCGCCACTTGGTCCACAGATGCCGCGCCAGCATCGCCGGCGGCATGCGCAGCCAATGCGAGCGGATGTAGAAGCCCATTCGCGTCACCGGACGGATCGCCCTGCCCCACCCGTCGCGCGCGGTGATGCGGCGCAGATAGAGGCGGTCGACGACGGAAATATCCGCGCCGTCGCCGAACAGCGCCGCTGCGAGCCGTAGCGCGCGCGCGACCTCGCGTGCCAGTCCATGGTGCTCGGCCCGCTCGGCGAGGCCGGCCGTACCATCCTGCGCGACCAGGCACTGCACGTCCCACAGATTGCGCATCCCGCCCGCCAGATCGCCATCGGCGAACAGGTGCGCGGCGGCATGGACCAGCCGGTCGTTGGGCGACAGCGCCCACAGATCCGGCGCAACCTCCACCGCATCGGCCAGCAACGCCGCCGCATCGGGCGTGACGCGCGCGGTCAGCGGCAGGATCGTGTGGTGGACGTCGATCATCCGGTCGCGGTCGCGGTGGATCAGCGGCGGGAGTTCGTGCATCCATTGCCGGTAATAGGCGTCGTCATAGGGATCGGGCTTGACCCATTCCCAGCCCGCGCCCAGCAACGCGGCCTCGACCGCATCTAGCGAAGCGCGCGGCACGAGGATGTCGAGATCGCCGATCGACCGCCCCTCGCCGGCGCGTAGATCCGCCGCGACGAACGCAGTGCCCTTGAGCAGCACGATCCGCTCGCCCAGCGGCGCCAGCGCGCGCCGGGCAGCCTCGGCTTCCCACAAGGCGACGACCTGCCCCTGCGCCGCCGAGCGCCACGCATCCGCCAGGATGCCGGCAACCGCCACCGGCACCGCGATCCCGTCGAGCCGCCACGCCAGCGTGCCGATCATCTGTTCGGCGCGCGCCATCGCGAGCAGGGCGGTCCAGCTTTCGGCATCGAACGCGGCCGTATTGCCCGGCAGCCGCAACGCACGCGCCAGCAACCAGCCGTCGGGCGCGCGGCGCTTCAGCGACAAGCCCATGCCGCCTCCACTTGCGCGACCGCGCTGGCGGTATCGGGATAGTCGATCGCCCGCGCCGGCACGGTTTTGACGAGCGTGGTCAGCGCGGTGAAACCGCGTTCGCCGAGCGCGACGTAATTGGTCGAAGCCTGGGTCAGCCGCACGAACACTTCGCTCGGCGAGACATCACGCGCCGCCGCCTCGAAGCCGAAGCTGGGGAACAGCACCAGCGCCGGCCGCGCCGGCCGGTCCATCGCGGCGATCGCCGCTGCGTCGGGCACGAAATGCCGGATCGTGCCCTTGGGCGTTCCATCCAGCACCGGGCCGAAGCGGCTGTCGGGCGCTTCGGCCTCGACCGTCGCGATACTGGCATTCTTCAAGCTGACGAGCCGCGGAAAGGCATGAACCAGGCCGGTCTCCGGATCGAGCAAGGCGAACTCGTCGCCCATCAGCCGCCAGCCGCGCAGCGACAGCAACGCCGCCAGCGTCGATTTGCCCGCGCCCGATACGCCGGTCAGCACCAGCGCCGCGCCATCGCGCTCGACCACCGCGGCGTGCAGCAGCAGATAGCGCCGCTGGCCGAGCGCCATCTGCAGGTTCATCCCCATTTCCGCGGCAAGCAGACCTTGCGCCGATGGCAGCGGCGCCGCCTCGGGCAACACGAAATCGCCGCCGATCATCACCGCCGGGCGCAGCACGCGCCGCCACGGCCGCGCCGCGAACAGGCGCACCGTGAAATCGGGCACGCCGTCCAGCGGCCGGGGATAGGCGCCATACAAGGTCTCGAGCTGCGCGATCGGCGCGCGCCAGTCGGAACCGATGCGAAACCCCACCGGCCCGATCCGCACGCTGAAGACATGGTTCATGCGGTCGCGACCAGACCGCTCGCGACCAGCTCGTCGAGCCGCTCGCGCAGCACCGCGGCATCGCCATCGCCCAGCGCGAAATCGATCGCGAGCCGTTCGAGCAGCATCGCCCGCGTCATCCCGGCCTCACCCAACGTCGCGAGGATTTCGGGCGCTGGCGCAGTCAGCAGATGCGTGATGCCCGAGGCACGATGATACACCGCGGCGAAGCTGTCGAGATGGACGATGTCGAGACTCTCGGCTCGCGCCATGCGGTAGAGGACGGTGTCGTCCGTTCGGCCCACGGCCTTAGCCGCGCGGCATCTGCAACGACGCGAAGCAGGTGAAGCCGCTCGTCCCCGATTGCAGCCGCCGGATATAATTGGTGTAGGCGCGGCTCTGCTCGTAGCTCGTCCCCGGCAATTGCCCGCCGGCGAGCGCCGTCTTGACCGCTTCGCCCTTGAACGGCCGCCCCGGCGGCGCGAACGCGCCCTTGGTGCCGGCCGGCACGGTCGATCCGTCGGCGGCAATATAGCTGCCGGCACGGCCCGGATCGGGCACCGGAATTTCGCAAGTGGCGATCGAGGCGGTGGTCGATGCCAGCGCCGGGCGGATCGACACCACCGCCGCCGCGCCCGCGGCACCGAGCATCAGCGCGCGGCGACGCGTGGCGTTCGGCGCAACCGGCGGCGCAACTGGCGGCAGTTCGGGCGCATCGTCGTTCATCGTCACAGCCCTTTCACATTCGCAAATCGCTGGCAAGCAAGGCTATCGGCTTTAAGCATCTTTAGGCTATGGCGACGCGCATGCTTCAAGGGTTCGGTTCTCGTACGATCACGGCGATCGCCCTCATCGTGGTCGCATCGGTCGCGGTGTTCCTGCTGGGATCGGATTTGCAACCCGCCCTCGTCACCTTGGTCGGCGGGATCGCCGCCGCGCTCGTGGCGACCGGAACCGGCGACGGGCCGATCGAGGGTCCGCGCGCGATCGAAGTCACCGCGGCGCCCAAACCGCCCGAAATCCAGGAAGTGATCGAGGCGATCGTCGAACCGGTGCTGATCATCGCCGACGGGCGGGTCCGCTACGCCAACGCCGTCGCGCTCGGGCTGCTCGGCAAGCATATCGTCGGCGAGGACGTCCGCGTCGCGATCCGCCACCCCGGCGCCGCCGAACGGCTCGCCAGCCCGCTGACCGGCGCCACCCAGGGGCCGATCAACCTTGTCGGGCTCGGCACCCAGGACCAGCATTGGGAAATGCACGTCAGCGGCACGCAGGACGGGCAGCGCATCGTCCAACTGGTCGATCGCACCGGCAATTATGCGGCCGAGCGAATGCGCGTCGATTTCGTGGCGAACGCCAGCCACGAACTGCGCACCCCGCTCGCCTCGATCCTCGGCTATATCGAGACGCTCGGCGACGAAAAAGCGGGCGAGGACGCGCAGGTCCGCGGCCGCTTCCTCAAGATCATGTTCGACGAAGCGCGGCGGATGCAGCGCCTGGTCGAGGACCTCATCTCGCTCAGCCGAATCGAGGCCGAGAAATACCGCCTGCCCGATCGCGCGGTCGATCTCGGCGCGCTGGTCGGCGAGGTGCGCTCCGAACTCTTCGACGCGCAGGATTCGCGCAGCGCCGACATCGTCGCCGATATCGACCTCGGCGTACCCGCGGTGGCGGGCGACCGCGCACAGTTGAGCCAGGTGCTCCACAATCTCATCGGCAATGCGATGAAATATGGCCGCGCCGGCACGCCGGTCGCGGTCAGACTGTGGCGCGATCCGGCGGGAATGGTGCGACTGAGCGTCACCGACGAAGGCGACGGCATCGCCGCCGAACACCTCCCGCGGCTGACCGAGCGATTCTATCGCGTCGATCCGGGTCGCAGCCGCGCCGGTGGCGGGACCGGTCTCGGCCTTGCGATCGTCAAGCACATCATCGAGCGCCATCGCGGCCGCTTCGACGTCGCAAGCGTCGTCGGCACGGGCACGACCGTGACGATCATGCTGCCCGCGCACACTTCCGTTCCACCTCCTGGGGGCGCTGTCATCAAACGGTAACGACAGTGTCACACAGGCTGCCTGTCGCGCTGCTACACGCGGCTCCAGGGCCACCGAGCGCCCAAGGGGAGATTCCATGATCCGGAGACGCGACACACTCGCTTTGGCCGCCAGCGCGGCAACCCTGGCCCTCACCGCCTGCCAGGACCAGGCCAATGGCGGCGGCGCGGGTTCGCGCGACCATATCACGGTGGTCGGCTCCTCCACCGTATTTCCGTTCACGACGCTCGTCGCCGAACAGCTGATCAACAAGACGCCGGGCATGAAGTCCCCCGCGATCGAATCGACCGGCACCGGCGGCGGCATGAAATTGTTCTGCGCCGGGGTGGGCGCTGCGCACCCCGACATCGAGGATGCCTCGCGCCGGATGAAGGCGAGCGAATATCGCACCTGCAAGACCAATGGCGTCGATGGCATCATCGAGGTCCAGATCGGGCTCGACGGCATCGCCTTCGCCGAATCGAAGAATGGCCCCAAGCTGCAACTGACCGCGGTCGATCTCTACAAGGCGCTCGCCGCCAACCCGCTCGGCCAGCCCAATACCGCCAAGACCTGGAAGGACGTCAACCCGGCGCTCCCGGCGATTCCGATCCAGGTCTACGGCCCGCCCTCGACCAGCGGCACGCGCGACGCGCTCGCCGAGCTGATCCTTGCCAGGGGGTGCGACGCGATCAACCCGGCGCTTGCCGACACGAAGGAAAAGGATGCGGCCGGCTATGCCAAGGGCTGCACCGCGATCCGCGAGGACGGCGCCTATGTCGATGCCGGCGAGAACGACAATCTGATCGTCCAGAAGCTGCAGTCCAACCCCAATGCGATCGGCATCTTCGGCTATTCCTATCTCGAGGAGAACAAGGACAAGCTGAACGGCGTGCCGCTCAACGGCGTCGAGCCGACCTATGAGACGATCGCGCGCGGCGCCTACCCCGGCTCGCGGCCGTTGTTCGTCTACGTCAAGAAAGCGCACCTCAGCGCGATCAAGGGCTTGCGCGAATTCCTCGCGCTGTACGCTGCGTCGTGGGATCCCAAGGGGCCGCTCGTCGCCAAGGGGCTGATCGCGGCACCCGACGACGTGCGCAAGCACAGCGCGCAGATCGTCAAGGACGAAACCCCGCTCGACCCGTCCAAATTGCTCTGAGCTAGCGCCTTTCCATCCTCGAACGCGAAGTCGAACATTCCGCAGTGTCCTCGTTTGCCCTTTTCCTGCTCATTGCCGGCCTCGGTCTGATCGGCTGGCTGACCGCGCGCATGCGCGCGGTCGGCTTTCGCCGCGGCAGCACCGCGCGGTTCAGCTCGCTGCCGTCGCATTTCGGCGGTTACGTCGCCTTGTGGACGGTGTTGCCGGCCGCCTTGTTCCTGTGCGTCTGGGCGTCGACTTCGCCCGCCTTGGTGACCGACGAGGTGTTGCGCACGCCGGCCGCCGCGCAGCTCCCGCCGCCCGGCTTCGACCGTGCGGCGGTACTGTCCGAGGCGCGCAGCCTCGCCTCGGGCAACAGCTTCGGCGCGTTCAACCCGCTGTCGCAGAAACTCGCGCCGGCTTATGCCGCGGCGCAGCTACGGATCGACTGGATCGGCACCGCGGTGGCGCTGCTGCTCGCCTTCGCCACCGGGGGCTTCGCCTATCTGCGCGTCCGCCCCGATTTCCGCGCGCGCAGCAAGATCGAGCGCGTCGTGATGGCGGCGTTGCTCGCCGCATCGTTGATCGCGATCCTGACGACGATGGGCATCGTCGCCTCGCTGCTGTTCGAATCGTGGCGCTTCTTCAGCGTGGTGCCGATCACCGACTTCCTGTTCGGCACGCATTGGAGCCCGCAAGTGATCGACCCGGCCGACCCGGGCAAGACACTCGGCGCGGTTCCGTTGTTCTGGGGCACGTTCTTCATCGGCGCGGTGATCGCGATGATCGTCGCGATCCCGTTCGGGCTGATGAGCGCGGTCTACCTGACGCAATATGCCACGCCGCGGGCACGCCGCTGGATGAAGCCGATCCTGGAGGTGCTCGCCGGCGTGCCGACCGTGGTCTACGGCTATTTCGCCGCGCTGACGGTCGCGCCGGCCGTGCGCGATCTCGCGGTATCGGTCGGCATCACCTGGGCGAGTTCCGAGAGCGCGCTCGCCGCGGGGCTGGTGATGGGGGTGATGATCATCCCGTTCGTCTCCTCGATGGCCGACGATTCGCTCGCTGCCGTGCCGGGCGCGATGCGCGACGGCAGCCTGGCGATGGGGGCGACCTCGTCCGAGACGATCCGCCGTGTGCTGCTGCCCGCCGCCTTGCCGGGCGTGGTCGGCGGCGTGCTGCTCGCGGTCAGCCGCGCGATCGGCGAGACGATGATCGTGGTGATGGCCGCGTCGGGCGTCGCGACGCTGACGCTCAATCCGTTCGCCAGTGCGACGACGGTGACCAAGCAGATCGTCGATCTGCTCACCGGCGAAGCCGAGTTCGACAGCCCCAAGACGCTCGCCGCCTTCGCGCTGGGTTTGACGCTGTTCGTCATCACCCTGCTCCTCAACATCGTCGCGCTGACGGTCGTGAAACGGTATCGCGAAGCTTATGAATGAGGCCCCTGTCCTGAGCGGGCTCGTCCCCGGTGTCGCGACCACGAGCGGCGCGCCGGCCGAACGCGCGCCGACCGACTGGCGCACGCAATCGATGCAGCGCCGCATCCGCCGCCGCTACGCGTCCGAGCGCCGCTTCCGCTTGCTCGGCCTCGCCGCCGTCGTGCTGTCGGCGGGCTTCCTCGCTCTGCTGCTGGTGACGATGGTCTATAACGGCGCGAGCGGCTTCCTGCAGACCCGGGTCGCGCTGCCGGTCGATTTCGCGCATGCCCGGCTCGGCCTGGCGCCGGCCGAACTGCGCGGACCCGGTGCCGACCTCGCGCTGTCGAACGCCAATATCCAGGGGCTGACGGCCGATGCCGGCAAAAGCGCGTTCGGCGCGCGCGGCGACACATGGCTGTCCGACGGCGCCTGGCTCAGCGTTCGCGCCGCGCTGAAGCACGATCCGTCGATCCTCGCCGGTCGCAGCATCGTCTGGGTCCCCGCTGCCGACGCGATCGACGTCGCCGCCAAGCGCGAGGGCGATCCCGCCTCGGAAGCGATCGTCGCCACGCTCCAGGCGCGGGGCGCGATCTCGACCGGCTTCAATTTGCCGTTCCTCACCTCGTCGGATTCGAACGATCCGACTCGCGCCGGGATCTGGGGTGCGTTCAAGGGCTCGCTGTTCACGATGCTGGTGACTTTGCTGATCGCCTTCCCGATCGGCGTGCTGTCGGCGCTCTATCTCGAGGAATATGCGCCGCGGAACCGCTGGACCGATCTGATCGAGGTCTCGATCAACAATCTTGCCGCCGTCCCCTCGATCATCTTCGGCCTGCTCGGCCTCGCCGTGTTCCTCGGCACCTTCGGCCTGCCGCGCTCGGCCTCGATCGTCGGCGGGCTGACGCTCGCGCTGATGACCATGCCGGTGATCGTCATCGCCGGGCGCAACGCGATCAAGGCGGTGCCCCCCTCGATCCGCGACGCCGCGCTCGGCGTGGGCGCGAGCCCGATCCAGGTCGTGTTCCACCACGTCCTGCCGCTCGCGCTCCCCGGCATCCTGACCGGCACGATCATCGGCATGGCGCGTGCGCTGGGCGAGACCGCGCCGCTGCTGATGATCGGCATGCGCGCCTTCATCGCCTCGCCGCCGGGCAGGCTGACCGATCCCTCGACCGTGCTGCCGGTGCAGATATTCCTGTGGTCCGATCAGATCGATCGCGGCTTCGTCGAAAAGACCAGCGCGGCGATCATCGTCCTGCTCGTCTTCCTGCTCGCGATGAACGGCTTCGCGATCTACCTCCGCAACAAATTCGAGACCCGCTGGTGAACCTTTCAAACCCTTCCAAGATTTCCACCAGCCACGTGAACGTCTGGTACGGTGCAAAGAAAGCGATCGACGATGTGTCGCTCGACTTCGGCTCCGATCACGTCACGTCGCTGATCGGCCCGTCCGGCTGCGGCAAGTCGACCTTCCTGCGCACGCTCAACCGGATGAACGACACGATCCCCTCGGCCAAGGTCGAGGGCGAGATCACACTGGACGGCGAGGACATCTACGCCGCGGAAATGGACGTGGTGCAGCTGCGCGCCCGCGTCGGCATGGTGTTCCAGAAGCCCAATCCGTTCCCGAAATCGATCTTCCAGAACGTCGCCTATGGCCCCCGCATCCACGGCCTGTCGGCGAACAAGGCGCAGCTCGACGAGATCGTCGAACAGTCGCTGCGCCGCGCCGGCCTGTGGGACGAGGTGAAGGACCGCCTCACCGACAGCGGCACCGCGCTGTCGGGCGGCCAGCAGCAGCGCTTGTGTATCGCGCGCGCGATCGCGGTCGACCCCGAAGTCATCCTGATGGACGAGCCGTGCTCGGCGCTCGACCCGATCGCCACCGCGAAGATCGAGGAGCTCATCCACGAGCTCAAGGGCCGCTATGCGATCGTGATCGTCACGCACAACATGCAGCAGGCGGCACGCGTATCGCAGCGCACCGCTTTCTTCCACCTGGGTACGCTGATCGAATACGGTGCGACGTCGGACATCTTCACCAATCCCCGACAGGAACGCACCAAGGACTATATCACCGGCCGGTACGGCTAAGGGACATGCCAGTGAACGATCATACGGTTAAGGCCTTCGACGCGGATATCGGCCAGTTGCGCGGCCTCATCGCGCAGATGGGCGGGCTGGCGGAGCATGCCATCGCCGCCGCGATGGAGGCGCTGCGCCGCCATGACCTCGAAGGGGCGCGCGATATCATCGCCGGCGACAAGAAGATCGATGCGCTCGAGCTCGAAGTAGAGCAGCTCGCGGTGCGGATCATCGCGCTGCGAGCGCCGCTGGCCGACGACCTGCGCGAAGTCGTCGCCGCGCTCAAGATCGCCGGCGTGATCGAGCGGATCGGCGATTATGCCAAGAACATCGCCAAGCGCGTCCCCGCGATCGAAAGCCATGGCGAGATCGAGCCGCTGTCAATTTTGCCGGCGATGTCGGCGCTCGCGGTGCAGATGGTGCGCGACGTGCTCGACGCGTTCGCCGCGCGCGATGCCGAGGCGGCGATCGAAGTGTGCAAGCGCGACCGCGAGGTCGACGATTTCTACAACAGCCTGTTCCGCGTGCTCGTCACCCACATGATGGAAAATCCACGGACGATCGGCCAGGTCACGCAATTGCTGTTCATCGCCAAGAACCTCGAACGGGTCGGCGACCACGCCACCAATATCGCCGAGATGATCTATTTCGCCGCAACCGGCACGCACATGGTCGAACGCGACCGCGGCGTCCTCCCGACCTACACGGAGTAAGTGATATGGCCCGCGCCAAAATGTTGCTGGTGGAAGACGATGCCGCCCTCGCCGAATTGCTGATCTGGCATTTCAAGCGCGAGGATTTCGAGATCGCGCAGACCCCCGATGGCGAGGAAGCGCTGTTGCTCGCCAAGGAGAATACCCCCGACATCGTCCTGCTCGACTGGATGGTCGAAGGACTGTCCGGGATCGAAGTATGCCGCCGGCTGCGCCGCATGCCCGAGACGGCGAACGTGCCGATCATCATGCTCACCGCGCGCGGCGAGGAGGAGGACCGCGTGCGCGGGCTCGAGACCGGCGCCGACGACTACGTCACCAAGCCCTTCTCGCCACGCGAACTGGTCGCGCGCGTCGGCGCGGTGCTGCGCCGCGTGCGACCGGCACTGGCGGGCGAGCAGCTCACTTATTCCGACATCGAGATGGACACGGTCGGCCACAAGGTACGCCGATCAGGCGAGGTCATCCCGCTCGGACCGACCGAATTCCGCTTGCTCAAGCATTTCCTCGAACATCCCGGCTGGGTGTTCTCGCGCGAGCGCCTGCTCGACGCGGTGTGGGGGCATGACAGCGACATCGAGAGCCGTACCGTCGACGTGCATATCCGCCGCTTGCGCAAGGCAATCAACCGCGGCGACCGGCCCGATATCATCCGCACGGTGCGCTCGGCGGGCTACGCACTCGATTCGGGAGCGTAAAGAAATTTTGGACCCTTGCGGCCAAATATGCGTTGGACCCGACGAGCAGCACGCTCTGCTGCCCGTTCGCAGGAGATACCCTATGAAATTCATGATGTTCACGGCGCTCGCCGCCGCCGTCGCAACGCCGGCACTGGCCCAGACCGCGCCGGCCACGCCCGATACCGCGCAGCCCGCACCTGCCGCCGATCCGGCAGCCGCGCAGCCGACGACGACCCCGGACGCCAATGCATCGATGGCGACGCCGGCCGTTGCACCGATGGCCGCCACCGGCAGCTACCCGATGTGCTCGCGCACCGTCACCGATCAGTGCACCGAGCGTTCGAACGCCAAGGGCGAGCGCCTGCATTCGACGCCGCGTCCGCACCGGAAATAAGCTTCGGCCGGATTACCGGTCGTGGTTTGATCCGATTGCCGCTACGGCCGACGCGCGGATCCGCCGCGCGTCGGCCTTTTCGTGCCTGCAGTACGGCGAATCGCGACTTGCGCGCCGCGTCCAATCGCCTAGGACGCGCCTCAAACCCCTTTTGAGGAGCCCTGCCATGTCCATTCGTTTCGACGACAAAGTTGCCATCGTCACTGGCGCGGGCGGCGGCCTTGGTCGCGCATATGCGCTGGAACTCGCCAAGCGCGGCGCGAAGGTCGTCGTCAACGACCTCGGTGCGTCGCGCGACGGCACCGGCCATTCCGATGCGGCGCTGAAGGTCGTCGAGGAGATCAAGGCGGCCGGCGGCGAGGCGATGTCGAACGGCGGCAGCGTCACCGAATATGAGCAGATGGTCGAAATGGTCGCCAAGGCCACGGAGATCTGGGGCGGCGTTCACATCGTGATCAACAATGCCGGCGTGCTGCGCGACAAGAGCTTCGCCAAGATGGAGCCGGCCGACTTCAAGTTCGTGCTCGACGTCCACCTGACCGGCTCGGCCAATGTCACCAAGGCGGTGTGGGACTCGATGCGCGCGCAGAATTACGGCCGCATCCTGATGACCGCTTCGTCCACCGGCCTGTACGGCAATTTCGGCCAGGCCAATTACGGCGCGGCCAAGCTCGGCCTGGCCGGCCTCACGAAGACGCTGGCGATCGAGGGCGCCAAGAACAACATCAAGGTTAACACGATCGCCCCGACTGCGGGCACGCGCATGACCGAGGACATTTTCCCGGCCGAGGCGTTCGCCGCCTTCTCGCCCGACAAGGTTGCCCCCGCCGCATTGTACCTGGTGTCGGAAGACGCGCCGACCAACATGATCATCGGTGCGGGCGCGGGCGTGTTCCAGGCCGCCTATGTCACGCTGACGCAAGGCGCGTTGCTGAGCGGCGGCGATCTCTCGCCCGAGGGCATCGCGGCGCATTGGGCGGAAATCACCGATCGCACGGGCGAGATGACGCCGCAGAACGGCATGGAACAGTCGATGAGCATCCTGAAGAAGCTGCAGGGCGGCTGACCGCTATCGTCGCCCCGGCGCAGGCCGAGGCCGCTATGTTGCGGCGCGAGCCGGATGTCCCGCGGACAACATGACGGCCCCGGTCTGCGCCGGGGCGACGACTGTTACTGTGTTGCTACACCGATACACTCGTGGTACACTCCTGTCGGCAACAGGAGATCCAGCATGTACAGCGAAAGCGACATTGACGGCGCAGTGACGGCGGGCGCGATCTCGCGCGAAGCCGCCGGCGCCTTGCGCAACCACATCGCCGCACGCAATGCGGCTCCCGCGGTCGACGAGGAGAGCTTCCGGCTGCTCTCGGGCTTCAACGACATCTTCGTCTCGATCGCGGTGGCACTGGTGCTCGTCGCGGTGGCGTGGATCGGCAAGTCGATCACCACGCCGCTGGCGGGCGCGCTGGTCGCGGTGACCGCCTGGGCGCTCGCCGAATATTTCACGCGCGTGCGCCGCATGGCATTGCCCAGCATCCTGCTGCTGCTCGCGTTCGTCGGCGGCGTCGCCGCGACATTGGTCGGCGTGTTGGTCGAGCTTCGGATCACCCTGCCCGAGCAAACCGAAGCCGCGATCGGTGGTGGCATCGCGCTCGTCGCGGCGGGCGCGGCCTGGCTGCACTGGCGCCGCTTCATGGTGCCGATCACCGTCGCCGCCGGCGCCGCGGCGCTGTCCGGCGTGGCGATCGCGCTCACCTTCGCGGCGATCCCATCGGCACAGGACGCGGTTTACCCGCTCGTGTTCGTCTGCGGGCTCGGCATTTTCGCGCTCGCCATGTGGTGGGACCTGTCCGACCGCGAGCGCCACACCCGGCGCTCCGACGTCGCCTTCTGGCTCCACCTCGCCGCCGCGCCGATGATCGCGCATCCGGTGTTCCATATGCTCGGCGTGTTCGGCGGCAATATCGCGATCGGCACGGCGTTGATCGTGCTCGCGCTGTATCTCGCCTTCGCCTTCGTGGCGCTCGCTGTCGACCGCCGCGCGTTGCTCGTCTCGAGCCTCGTCTACGTGCTCTACGCGATGTACGCGCTGTTCCAGACCGCCGGCGCGGTCGAACTGGCCTGGGCGTTTACCGGACTGGCGATCGGTTCGGCGTTGCTGACGCTCTCCGCCTTCTGGCCGGCGATGCGGCGGATCGTGGTGCGGTCGCTCGGTGGTGTCGGCGAACGTCTTCCGCCGGTGGGAACGTTGGTCGCTGCGTGACGGGCGCGCATCGGTAGCAAGGCGCTGTTCGATTCGCGCTCAGACCGTCAATCGACGATCTTCAGGAGCCGCCGTTCCACCGGCGCCAGCACGGGGCCCAGCTCCTGCCCGCGCTTGAGCACCATGCCCTGCTCGCCGACCAGTGCCCACATGCCCTGCTTGTGGCGCAGCGCCGGGCGTTTCTCGATACGGAATTCGGGCCGCTCGGCGGCACGGCGGAAGGCGGCGAACACGGCGGCGTCCTGCCCGAAATGCATCGCATAATCGCGCCACAGCCCCGCCGCGACCATCCGACCGTAAAGATCGAGAATGCGGCCCAGTTCCAGTCGCTCGAAGCCGACCTGGAGCGGTGCGCGCGGATTGGGGAAAGCGGTGACGGTCCCCATCAAGCCCGATCGCGCATGTCGTGATTCTCGGCAAGCAGGGCATCGAGCCGCTTGCGCATCGTCTCGATCTCACAGCGCAACAGCTCGACCTTCTGCGTCGCCGGGTCGAACATGTCGCTGCACGGCGTGCCGTAAGCGAGGAAGCCCGACGGCTTCTGCCCGCCTTCCACCATCGTCGCGCGCGCCGGTATACCGACCATCACCGCGCCCTCGACCACGTCGCGCGTCACCACGGCATTGGCGCCGACGCGCGAGCCGATCCCGAGCGTGATCGGCCCCAGCACCTGCGCGCCCGAGCCGATGATGACATTGTCGCACAGCGTCGGGTGGCGCTTGCCCGCCACGCCATTGTCGGGGCTCGTGCCGCCGAGCGTGACGCACTGGTAGATCGTGACGTTGTCGCCGATCTCCGCCGTCTCGCCGATCACCACGAAGCCGTGATCGATGAAGAAATTGCGTCCGATCGTCGCGCCGGGATGGATGTCGATCGCGGTGAGGAAGCGCGAGAAATGGTTCACCGCGCGCGCGAGGAAGAACAGCCTGGCCTTGAACAGACGGTGCGCGATGCGGTGATAGCCGAGCGCCCACACGCCCGGATAGGTCAGGATTTCGGCTCGCGAACGCGGAGCCGGATCGCGCGCCTTGATCGAGTCGAGATAGGCGAGCAAGCGTCCCATCGTAGCGGTATCCCCTTTATCTGGGCGCCTATCTAAGCGTTCGATCGGGGGAATTAAAGGCACGACCGACCCCGTGCATCGCCCACGCAAACCCTATCCCGCTTGTAGGATTTCGTAAAAGCGGCGATCTCATGCCGATGCCGGACCTTTCGACGCTCGATTTCGCCACGATCTTCGCCGTCATGCTGCCCTTCATCCTGGTCGGTTTCGCCGCGCAGATGGTCGATGGCGCGCTCGGCATGGCATTCGGGGTAATCAACAATACCCTGCTCGTCGTGTTCCTCGGCATGCCGCCGGCGCTCGCCTCGGCCAGCGTGCATGCGGTCGAGACCTTCACCACGGCGGCGTCGGGGATCAGCCATATCGCGCATCGCAATGTCGACTGGCGGCTGTTCCGGCGGCTGGTGATCCCGGGAATGATAGGCGGCTTTCTCGGCGCCTATGTGCTGAGTTCGGTCGATGCCTCGCTCGCGCGTCCGTTCGTGATGGCGTATCTCGCGACGATCGGCCTCTATCTGCTGTATCGCGCCTGGCGCGGCCGCGTGGAGCCGAAACAGCCCAGGATCATCGAACCCCTGGGACTGGTCGGAGGCTTTCTCGACGCGGCGGGCGGCGGCGGATGGGGGCCGGTGGTGACCTCGAACCTGCTCGTGCAAGGCTCGGCGCCGCGCACGACGATCGGCACGGTCAACACGTCCGAATTCTTCCTGACCACGACGATCTCGGCAACCTTCATCGCAACGCTGGGGCTCGGCGCGTTCACGCTGCAGACGCTGGGCATTCTGATCGGCGGCTTGTGTGCGGCGCCGTTCGGCGCAGTGATCGCCAAGCGCGTGCCGTCGCGCCTGCTGATGGCGCTGGTCGGCGTGCTGCTGACGCTGACCAGCGCTTATTCGATCTGGGCGACGCTCGCCAAATAACGTCAGTTGATCGCCGAATGCACCGTCGCGACGGCCTTCATCACCGCGCCGATCCGCACCGCGGTCTGGATCGCCTCGGCGGTAGCGCCGGCCTTCTTGAGGATCTGCTCGTGGCTGTCGATGCACATGCCGCAGCCGTTGATCGCCGACACGGCGAGGCTGAACAGCTCGAAATCGACCTTTTCGATCCCCGGCTGGCCGATCACGTTCATGCGCAGCTTGGCCGGCATCGTCTGATATTCGGCATTCCCGGCGAGGTGCGTGAAGCGATAATAGACGTTGTTCATCGCCATCACCGCGGCCGCGGCGCGCGCCGCATTGGCGGCCTCGGGCGACAGCTTGGATGCCACTTCGGCTTCGGTCACGTCGACCAGCGGCTTGTAGCCGGTCGCGTGCGCACAGCACAGGAACAGGCCGAACTTCTGCTGGTCGGGCAGATGCGCTTCGTTGAGCAGCGAGCCGACGTTGAGGCGAATGTCCTTGGCGAAATCGGGAAGCGTCCCGGCGAAATCCTTGAGCGACATGCGAGTCCTTTCAAATGCGTCGCCCCGGCGCAGGCCGGGGCCGCTCGGTAACGGGCGAAGCGCCCACTCGCCAGCGGCCCCGGCCTCCGCCGGGGCGACGGGATGGGCCGGCGCGCGAGCGCCGGCCCGGTATCGATTACGCCGCGACCTGGAGGACGTCGTCGCCCTTGTTCCAGTTGCACGGGCAGAGCTCGTCGGTCTGCAGCGCGTCGAGTACGCGCAGCGTCTCGGCGGGGTTGCGGCCGACGTTCAGGCCGTTGACCTGGACCGCCTGGATGATGTTGTCCGGATCGATGATGAAGGTCGCGCGAAATGCGACACGCTCGTCCTTGTCGACGATGCCGAGCTGCGACGCGAGCACCGCACCGTTATCGGCCAGCCACGGGAAATCGGCAGCGGCCAGATCGGGGTCCGACTTGCGCCAGGCGAGATGGACGTGCGCGGTGTCGGTCGATGCGCCGATCAGCACCGCGTCACGGTCCTCGAAGTCACCCTTCAGGCCGGCATAGCCGACGATCTCGGTCGGGCAGACGAAGGTGAAATCCTTCGGCCAGTAGAACAGCACCTTCCACTTGCCCGGGAATGCGTCCTGGCTGAGCGTCTCGCCGTTGGGGAGAGCCGACACGCCCTGCTGGACGGGAATGGTAAAGTCGGGGAGCTTGTCGCCGATGGTCAACATGTCTTGGGCCTCCTGGAAGAATGGGGCCTCGCGCGACATCCTCGAACTGCGGCGCTTCAGCGCCGTCTCGTTGCCGGTCTCATATAGGGGGTGTTCTTATCGATCCAACAGCTTATTTGCAGCGTAGTGATCGACTGGAGCGATGAATGGCGACCTACCTGCCGACCTTGAAGCAGTTGCAATATCTCGCGGCGTTGCAGGACCACGGCCATTTCGGACGCGCGGCCGAGGCGTGCTTCGTCACACAATCGACGCTGTCGGCGGGGATCCGCGAACTCGAGACGCTGATCGGCGTGACCCTGGTCGAGCGCACGCGGCGCGTGGTGCGATTCACTCCGCTCGGCGACCGAATCGCCGACAAGGCGCGGCGCGTGCTCCGCGAGGCCGAGGAACTCGGCGACATGGCGCGCGCGGCGGGCCGGCCGCTGTCGGGCGAGATGCGGATGAGTGTCATCCCGACGATCGCGCCGTTCATGCTGCCGCGCATCCTGCCCAGGCTGCGAACCGACTATCCCGACCTCAAACTGTTCCTGCGCGAGGAGCCGAGCGGCGCGGCGTGCGAGGGGCTGCATCATGGCCGCGCCGATTGCGTGTTGCTCGCGCTGCCCTTCGCGTGCGGCGAAGTCGCCTCGCAGGCGCTGTTCGACGATCGGCTGTTCGTCGCCGGGCAACCGGGCGAGATGGGCAATATCGACCGCGCCATGCCGCCGTCGGAAATCGACGAGACGCGGTTGCTGCTGCTCGAGGACGGGCACTGCCTCAAGGACCATGCGCTGTCGGCCTGCGCGCGCCCGGAATTGCGCGCCGAGGCGACGATGCTGGGCACGTCGCTGCACACGATCGTGCAGATGATCGACAATGGGCTGGGGCTGACGATGCTGCCCGAAATGGCGCTGAAATCGGGCATTCTCGATCATACCAGCCTGGTCGCGCGGCCGCTCGACGCGGCCAATCCATCGCGCAAGATCGCGCTCGTCTGGCGGCGCGGAAGCCCGCGCGAAAAGGACTTTCAACTGCTTGCCGCCGCGCTGGCCGAGGCGGCTTGACGAAACCATTCGGGTTCTGAACCGTATCTATGGGGCGCGGCCCTTGAAGGTGCGCCCCAATCCAGTGGAGAAACGGGATGAAGATCAAGACCAAATTCTATCTGTCGGCCATGGCCGGCGCCCTCGCCATCGGCGCGGGTGCCACCGCACAAACGACCCCGGCCGCGCCGGCCGCGGCCGCACCAGCCGCCGCTGCTGCCGCGACCACCAATCCGACCGTTGGCGGCGCCGTGATGGACGCGACCAAGCCGATCGCCGTCAATGCCGCGGCGGCGCCCAATCTGACCACGCTGGTCTCGGCCGTGAAGGCCGCCGGCCTCGCCACGACGCTGTCGGGTCCGGGTCCGTTCACCGTGTTCGCGCCGACCAACGATGCGTTCAGCCGCCTCGCCCCCGGCACGGTAACCACCTTGCTCAAGCCCGAGAACAAGGCGACGCTTGCCAAGGTGCTGACCTATCACGTCGTGCCCGGCACGCTGACGCTCGCCGACATTCAGGCGAAGGTGACCGCGGGCGGCGGCAAGGCGTCGCTGACCACGGTCGAGGGTGAGCCGCTGGTGATCGAGATGGTCGGCGGCGGCGTGCAGTTGACCGACGTCAACGGCAACAAGAGCTATATCGAGACGCCCGACGTCAAGCAGTCGAACGGCGTCGTCCATGTCGTCAACGGCGTGGTCCTGCCGAAGATCGGCTAAGCCTTCCATCGCGCGGCGGCGGCATCGTCGCTGCCGCGCGGTTCTACCCAGCGGCTCTCGCCGTCCCGCGTTTCGCGTTTCCAGAACGGTGCTTCGGTCTTCAGCCGATCGATCAGGAATGCGCACGCCTCGAGTGCCGGTGCGCGGTGTGCCGCCGCGGTGCCGACGAACACCACGATATCACCCGGCACCATCACACCGACTCGGTGCGCGATGCGCACGTCGATCAAGTCCCACCGCTCGGCTGCCTGCGCGGCAAGCTTTGCCAGCGCCGCTTCGGTCGCGCCCGGATAATGTTCCAGTTCCAGCGTCGCGACGCCGTCGTCGGCGCGCACCAGCCCGACGAAACTGGCGATGCCCCCTGCCCCGCCGGCCGCAATCCCGGCAAATTCGGTCGCGACGTCAATCGGTTCGGGCGAGACCGTGATCATCCGCCCGTCACCGGCGGAAAGATCGCCACTTCGCGCGCATTGCCGAGCCGCGCGTCGAGCGGAACGAAGCTCTGATCGACCGCCGCCCGCAGCCGATCACGGTCCGCGAAAGCCAGCGCGTGCGGCGCGCTGCCGCTCGCCAGCCAATCGATCAGTTGGGCCACCGTTGCCACTTCCGCAGGCGGTGCGACGGTCTCGCTCCCCCGCCCGATCCGCTCGCGGACCCAGGCGAAATAGAGCATTTCGATCGCCATCGCTTCAGTCCATGTGCTTCAGGCCGACGCGCAGATAATCCCAGCCGGTGATCACGGTCAGCACCGCTGCCAGCCATAAGGTCGCGAGCCCAACCTGCGCGACCCAGGGATAGTGCGGCACCGCGCCACCGAGAATCAGCGCGCCGAGCGAGACAAGCTGCAGTGTCGTCTTCCATTTCGCCAGCTTCGACACCGGCACCGAGACCTGGAGTTGCGCCAGAAACTCGCGCAGCCCCGACACCGCGATCTCGCGCAGCAGGATGATCAGCGCCGCGATCTGGTGGACGCCCTGGATCACCGCCGGATTGTCGTCGCGCGTGCCGACCAGCAGCAGGATCACCGCCGCGACCATGATCTTGTCGGCGATAGGATCGAGGAACACGCCAAGCTTCGACACCGTCCCCTGCGCGCGCGCGAGATAGCCGTCGAAATAATCAGTCACGCCCATCAGGCAGTACAAGGCGAAGCCGGCGGCGTACCCGTTCGCCCAGCCCGGCCACCACAGGAACCAGGCGAGCAGGGGCACCGCGACGATGCGCGACAGGGTGAGCAGGTTGGGCAAGGTCAGCACGCTCCCGCTCTACCCGTCCGATCGCGCGCGCGAAACCCCGCCCGCGCGGCCGTTTCGGGACAAGCAGGTTGCTGGCGCTATCCCGCATGGTCTATGGGCGGCCCTTATTCTGCCACACAGAGGCCGTGAACACATCATGCTCAACGCGCTCGGCTTGCTGAAAGAGCGCCGATTTCTGCCGTTATTCGTCACCCAGTTCCTGGGGGCGTTCAACGACAATCTGTTCAAGACCGTGATGGTGCAATTCGCGATCTACAAGATTTTCGCAGATCCCAAGCTCGAACAGAATTTCACCGCTTTCGCGACGGCGCTGGGCATCCTGCCCTTCTTCCTGCTGTCGGCGCTCGCCGGGCAATTGGCCGACACGCACGACAAGGCCAAGATCATCCGCTACGTGAAGACCGCGGAGATCGGCATCATGAGCGTCGGCGCGGCCGGGCTGATGATCGCGTGGAACGGCTATACCACCGCGGGGCTGATCCTGATGCTCGCCGCGGTGCTGTTCCTCGGCGTCCACTCCGCCTTTTTCGGCCCGATCAAATATGCGATCCTGCCGCAGCATCTGCACGAGGACGAAGTGCTCGGCGGCACCGGCCTGGTCGAATCGGCGACCTATCTCGCAATCCTGCTCGGCACCGTGCTCGGTGGCTTCATGGCGGTGCAGCATGCCGCGATCGTCGTGCTGATCGTGGCGCTGGTCGGCTGGGTCGTGTCGCTGCAAGTCCCGCCCGCGCTGCGCGAAGGCAAGGAGCTGGTGGTGAGCTTCAACCCGTTCACCTCGTCGTGGCGGCTGATCTCGGGCACGATGCACATTCGCCGCCTGTTCCTCGCGATTTGCGCGATCAGCTTCTTCTGGACGATGGGCGCGGTGCTGATCATCGTGTTCAATCCGCTCGCCAAGAACGTGCTGACCGCCGACAAGCACGTGCTGACGCTGATGATCGCCTTGTTCTCGATCGGCGTGGCGGTCGGTTCGGTGCTGATCAACGCCCTGCTGAAGGGGCATACGTCGGCCAAATACGGCCCCGCCTCGGTGCTGGCGATGGGCGGCTTCATCGTCGCTTTCTCGTTCCTGTGCCGGTCGTGGCCGGCAGCGCCCGCTGGCACGCTGTACGACGTGATGGCCTTCATCGAGACACCGCGCGCCGCTTTGGTGATCCTGTCGCTGATCGGCATCGCGGTGACCGGCGGGATGTTCGTCGTGCCGCTCTACGCCTTCCTCACCACGACGGTCGCCAAGGACCAGACCGCGCGCACGGTCGCGGCCAACAACGTCGTCAATGCCGGGGCGATGACGATCGGCGCGATTGGCGTGCAAGGGCTGGCGATCGCGGGCGTGTCGCCCGAGAACACCTTGCTGGTGGTGGCGGCGATGTGCCCGATCTCGGCATGGCTGGCGCAGAAGCTGCACCTCGCCTGCGACTAAGCGAGCGGAGGAGCGCCCGCATTCGGGGCGCCGCCGTTAGAAAATGGCCGTCAGAAAATGAACGTGTAGAAGCACACGAAGAAGGCCGCGAAGCTCAAAGCGAACAGCTTGACGTCGCTATCGTCGCGCACCCGCGCGCGCTCGATGCGCGACGCGACGAACGCCTGGCGGAACGGATGGCGGGCGCTGGGCGCGGCGAGCGAAAGCGTGTGGTGCATGGCGATGAGTTAACGCCGCGTTTACGATTACGGCGAGTCATTCTTGTGGTTAGCACCGTCTGAATCCGGGACAGGCCGGGCACGTCATTTTGGGCACCTGACCCGCTGCCCGTTTCCGGGACCAATTTGAGCTGGAAATTCCAGTTTAGGATTGGGGGCCAGGTGACGGAGGGAGCGATGAAGAGATCGAAGTTGAGCGAGGCGCCGATCGCGTTCGTTCGGAGGATCGGCGTGATCAACGTCGGGCGGAATGTATCTCAGCGATGTACCCTCCAGGAAAGCGCACCATCGCGGATACCCGGTCGGCCTCGACATGGGCCGCCACGAGCGTTTCGACGCCCGCCGCGGTTGCCGTCTCGAGTGTCGCCGGAACGTCGCGCACCGCATAGCCCGTCACGTCGCGACCGTACGGCCATGGCAGCGCGCCATCGCTGACGATCACCATCATGTCGCCGAACCCCGAGCGCAGGCGGATCCGCCGATAGCGGGCATCGGGCTTGCCGATCTCGCTGCCGGGCGCCGCTTTGTCATCCGATACGATCACGCCGTGCGCGAACGCGCGCCAGTGCGTGATGAACATCTCGGCTGCGTCCGCGGTCAGGTAGATGCGGTTCTCCGGAATCGTGGCAAGCGGCACGTAGTGCGGCGTCACCGTGTGCCAGTAGAATTGCATCGTCACCCCGCCCGGCCATTGCAGCACGACATCGCGGCCGATCGGATCGCGGAAGGTGTCGACCAGCCGCGTCGCGCCGGCCTTGCGCGCCGCGGCAACCGCGGCGTCGATGTCGGTCACGAGATAACCGGTGCGCTCCGTGCCGAACGGATAGGGAATCGGCGTCTTGAAGCCGAATACCGAGACCAGGCCGACCGGTGTCATCGCGACTTGCGAGATCGTCTGGCTGGCCGTTGGGGTCACCTGGAACACGCCCTGCTTGCTCGTCGTGCCGCCGAAGGTGGCGATGAAGCTTGCCATGAAGCGATCGAAATCGGCCGGCGCGACAAAGACATGGGTCGAATCATATTGCGGGCCGACCGCGAAATCCGGGGTCGGCGCTTCCCGGGCGGGCGCGATGGCCGGCATGGAGAACAGGGCGGCGGCGATGAACAGGCGGCACAGCTTCATCGACTCTCTCCGAAAAAGGAAGCTCGGGTGGAGCATCGGCTCCACCCGAGTCAGGCTCAGCCTTGAACGAACGCGAGCAGGTCCGCGTTGATCTGCTCGCCATGCGTGGTCGGCATGCCGTGCGGATAGCCGGGATAGGTCTTGTACTGCGCACCCGGCACCAGCTTGGCCGACAGGTCGCCCGAGATCGCGATCGGCACGATCTGGTCGTCCTCGCCATGCAGCACGAGCGTTGGCACGGTGATCGCCTTCAGGTCGGCGGTGAAATCGGTCTCGGAGAAAGCGGCGATGCCGAGCACATGCGCAAGCACGCTGCCCATCATCCCCTGCCGCCACCAGTTGCGGCGCACGCCCTCCTTCACCTCGGCGCCCTCGCGGTTGAAACCGTAGAACGGCAGGGTGAAATCGTAATAATATTGGGCGCGGTTGGCAGCGGTCTGCGCGCGGATGTCGTCGAACACCGCCATCGGCACGCCGTTCGGGTTGGTCGGCGTCTGCACCATCTGCGGCGGCACCGCGCTGATCAGCACCGCCTTGGCGACGCGGCCGGGCTTGGCGTGCGCGACATAGCGCGCGACTTCGCCGCCGCCGGTCGAGTGGCCGATATGGATGGCATTCTTGAGGTCGAGTGCGTCGGTCAGTGCGACGACATCCGCGACATACGTGTCCATGTCGTTGCCGGTCGCGGTCTGGGTCGATCGGCCATGCCCGCGCCGGTCGTGCGCGATTACGCGATAGCCCTTCTCCAGGAAGAACATCATCTGCCCGTCCCAATCGTCGCCGCTGAGCGGCCAGCCGTGATGGAACATGATCGGCTGAGCATCGCGCGGACCCCAGTCCTTGTAGAAGATCTCGGTGCCGTCGCTGGTGGTGATCGTGGTCATGGTCGGACTCCTTGGGCAGAATAATGGTTGGGTACGCGGTACAATTTCGGATCAGGCGGCATCGACGAGGACGAGCTTGGTATCCTCGATAGCGGTAACACGCAGCACCGCCTCGTCGGAAATCGCCGCGCCGTCGCGCGCCTCGAGCCGCACGCCATTGACCTCGACGGTGCCGCTGGCGGGAACGAGATAGCCGTGGCGATCGGCGCCGAGCGGGTATTCGGCGGTCTCGCCGGCCTTTAGCGTCGCGCCGACGATGCGCGCATCGGTGCGGATCGGCAGCGCATCGTCATCGCCGGCAATCCCGCTGGCGAGCGTGACGAACTGGCCCGAGCGCGCGCCCTTCGGAAAGGGTTTCGCGCCCCAGGACGGCGCTTCGCCGCGCGTCGCCGGCTCGATCCAGATCTGGAAGATCTTCGTCGTGTCGGTTTCGCGATTATATTCCGAGTGGCGCACGCCCGAGCCTGCGCTCATCACCTGCACGTCGCCGGCCTCGGTGCGGCCGATATTGCCCAGGCTGTCCTGATGCGTGATCGCGCCTTCGCGCACATAGGTGATGATCTCCATGTCGGCATGGGCGTGCGGCGGAAAGCCGGTGCCTGGCGCGATCGTGTCGTCGTTCCACACGCGGATCGGGCCCCAGCCCATCCGCTGCGGGTCATAGTAATTGGCGAACGAGAAATGATGCTTGGCGTCGAGCCAGCCGTGATTGGCGGCACCGAGGGTGGCGAAGGGGCGGCGTTCGATCATCGTGCGGTTCCTTGTTGGGGCGAGCCTCGCGGCCCGATGGATGCTGAATGCCGCACGGCGGCTCTTGACGAAACAGCAACGTTTGCATCACATCATTGCCAATAATGACAAGACGTCTCCCCGATTTCGAAGCCTGGGCGATCTTCGCCAAGGTCGCCGAGCAAGGCTCCTTCTCCGGGGCGGCGCGCGCGCTCGGCCTCGCCAACCCGACGGTGTCGAAGGCGATCGGCCGGCTCGAGGCGCAGCTCGGCCTCGCCTTGCTCGCGCGCACCTCGCGTCGCCTGTCGTTGACCGAGGCAGGGCGCGGCGCGCTGGAACGCGCCTCGCGGATCCTGCGCGAGGGCGAGGCGCTCGAGGACGAGGCCGCCGATCAGGCGCACGTCCCGCGCGGGCTGGTGCGGATCAGCGCGCCGCTGTCGTTCGGCACCGCGTTCCTCGGCGGAATCCTGCCCGATTTTCTCGCGGCCTATCCCGAAATCACGCTCGACTTTGCGCTCAGCGACCGGCGCGTCGATCTGGTCGCAGAAGGGTTCGACGTCGCACTGCGCATCGCGGCGCTGGACGATTCCTCGTTGCTCGCGCGCAGCCTGTGCAAGGTGCGGATCCTGCTGGTCGGCGCACCCGGCTATTTCGACCTGCGCGGACGCCCGACGCATCCGCGCGAACTGGAGCGGCACGACGCGCTCGCCTATAGCGGGAGCGCCCAGCGCGGCGTCTGGCGCTTCAGCCACCCCCAGTTCGGCGAGGAAACGGTCGAGCCGCCGGTCCGCATCTGGAGCGACAATGCCGACATGCTCAACCCGGTGCTGGTCGCGGGGCAAGGCGTCGCGCTGCAGCCCGAATTCCTCGTCTGGCGCGAACTGCGCGATGGCACGCTGGAGATCGGGATGCCCGAATGGTCGGCGCCCGCGCTCGGACTGCATCTTGTGATGCCGGCGAACCCGTTGCGGCCGCAACGCGTTCAGCTGCTGATCGATTATCTGGCAAAGGCCTTGGCGCAACCGCCGTGGGCCGCGCGGTAAAGGAGAAAAGGACGCTGCGGTCTTCGTGGACCGCCCCTGCTTATCAGGTCGACGCGGAAGCAACAGCGGCGCGCGTGTCGAGCAAATGCTTGAGCGGATTGGGCTTGGCCGGGCCGACCCGGTGCAACGTGTTCTGGTCATGGTGATCGAACGGATCGTCACGCCCGTATACTTTCAACGTCGTCCGGATGTCATAGCTCCAGCTGTCGGCATCGTGGAAGTCGATCGCGATAGCGTAGGAATCGGTACGAAACGCATATTCGAGGAAATCGCTCGAGCAAATGCCATAGCTGGTGCTGCCGCGGGCCGCGCTGAGCGCAATCCGGTCCGGCTCGCCCGTTGCCATCCCGGTTGCAAGAGCTACCTGCCCCCGCGGGATCGCCAGCGTCTGGAGCATCATGCCGGTCTTCGGCTCCCAGAGCCAATAGCCGACCTGCTCGTGAAAGGTGATGTCCTCTTCCCGCGTCGTGATGCGAATGTGATAGCGCAGGCCGTAGAGCAATTGCGGGCCATTGGCCTGCGGGTCGATCGGCTGGAAATCGACGTGCTCCATGAACTCTCGCCGTTCCGGCCCGTCCGCCTTCGGATTGAGATCGACGCCTTTCGTGGCCCGCCAGCGCCCCGCCAGGCGGCGTAGCGGGCCGAGGTTGGCGAGTGTGTCGGGATCGACATCGGAGGGTTCGGTAAAGATATCGAGCGGGAATGGCGTCATCATTTGCCCCCTGATTGCCGAATCAAAGCCTCGGTCGCGAAGCGGAGGCGGACAGCCTTAGCCGCCACGCCCTGTATTGGAATTGTATGAGGGGCAGGTTGGCTCAAATTTTCCGGCATCATTGAGAGCCCGCACGGTGCGAACCTTTGGAAGACGCCCAAACCTGGCGCAATTCCCTAACAGCCCCTCCGATTCGCCGCGCTAGCCATCCCTGCGACAGCGCGCGCCACGATTTGGGCTAGAACGCATCAGATGGAAGTCGAACCCGTTCAAAAACGTTCGTGAATGATCGAGCCGATTTTAGGACGCGTTTTAGGCTGCTGCAGCCCAAAAGCACAAAAAAACCAATGATTTCAAGGGAAAGTGGTGGAGCCGAGGGGGATCGAACCCCTGACCTTTCGCATGCCATGCGAACGCTCTCCCAGCTGAGCTACGGCCCCATCGTATTCTGGAAAGAAGCCCGAAACCGGAACCTCTTTGCGGGAAGGCGTCGCCCCTAACCGAGGCGACGCACCCTTGGCAAGCGATCTACGAACACCTCACCATAAAACTCCGCCTGCCGCCGATCAGAACAATGCTCGTCTTCGCTCGCCGGCGCTTCCACGCCGAGATCGTCGTCGCCGCCGAGATCGACCTCGTCATCGGGCGAGGGCTCCTCGTCTTCACCGGTGTCGATATCCTCGTCGTCGCCGGCGAGATCGTCGTCCTTCTTGACGAGTTCCGGCTTGGCCTGCTCGAACGGCAGCGGCTGCTTCGACTTCAGGATCGGCTCCGGCTCCCAATGCGCACCGCAATTGATGCACGTGACGGGATCGTCCTTGCCGAGATCGTAGAAACGGGTGGCGCATTTCGGGCACGAACGCTTCGTACCCCATTCCGGCTGGATCATGTTCGACCTTCTGATGAGCTGATTTGGTCTCGCGACCGGTCAGGCCGCAAAGTGGGGGGCGCCTTGCCATAGCGCAAGCGCACTGTCAAAGCGCCGACCCGATGGCACACCCTACCCGCGCACCGCTGGAAATCCAACCTTCGGGTCCTTTGACGGGGCGCGTGCGCGTGCCGGGCGACAAGTCGATCAGCCATCGCTCGCTGATGCTGTCGGCGCTGGCCGTCGGGACGAGCCGGGTCGAGGGACTGCTCGAGGGCGAGGACGTGCTGGCGACGGCAGCGGCGATGCGCGCGATGGGCGCGAGCATCACGCGCAGCGACGATGCGGTATGGACCGTCGACGGCGTCGGTGTCGGCGGCCTGCTGCAGCCGGCGACCGCGCTCGACATGGGCAATTCGGGTACGTCGACACGGCTGCTGATGGGGCTGGTGGCGAGCCACCCGATCACCGCGACCTTCATCGGCGACGCCTCGCTGTCGAAGCGGCCGATGGGCCGCGTCATCACCCCGCTGTCGCAAATGGGCGCCGACATCACCAGCACCGACGGCCGCCTGCCGCTGATGCTGCGTGGCCTGTGCCCGGCGATTCCGATCACCTACACATTGCCCGTCGCGTCGGCGCAAGTGAAGTCGGCGGTGCTGCTCGCCGGGCTCAACACCCCGGGCATCACGCGCGTGATCGAGCCGATCGCGACGCGCGACCATAGCGAGCGCATGCTGCGCGGCTTCGGCGCGACCGTCACGGTCGCGCCTTCGCCCAAGGGCCGCATCATCGAAATCACCGGCGAGGCCGAGCTCATCCCTCAGCACATCGTCGTACCCGGCGATCCCTCCTCCGCCGCTTTCCTGGTCGTCGCCGCGACGATCGTGCCGGGCTCGGACGTGGTGGTGGAGAATGTCGGGCTCAATCCGACTCGCGCCGGGCTATTCACCGCGCTGCGCCTGATGGGCGCGAGCATCGAGGAACTGAACCCACGCGACGTCGGCGGCGAGCCGGTCGCCGATCTGCGCGTGCGCCATGCCGCACTGTCGGGCATCGAAGTCCCGCCCGATCTCGCGCCGAGCATGATCGACGAATATCCGGTCCTGTTCGTCGCCGCGGCGTTCGCGGCCGGCCGCACGATCGCGCGCGGCGCCGAGGAACTGCGCGTCAAGGAATCCGACCGCATCGCCGCAATGGCCGCCGCGCTCGGCGCTGCCGGTGCGCGCGTCGAGGAAGTCGAGGATGGCCTGATCATCGAGGGCAATGGCGGCGAGCCTTTGGCGGGCGGCGTGACGGTCGCGACGTTGCTCGACCACCGCATCGCGATGAGCCTGGCGGTGGCAGCGCTCAATAGTCGCGCGACGATCACGCTCGACGACGCGTCGCCGGTCGCCACCAGCTACCCCGCATTCTTCGCGCAGATCGCGCACTTGCAGGGCGCGACTGCATGATCGCACCGCATACCGCCGACGCGATCGGCTTTGTCGGCGCGTTGATCGTGCTTGGCGGCTTCGGCTATCAGACACTGCGCAAGGCCGCGCCCGATCTCTGGTCGAACGCCACGAATTTCGTCGGCGCTTCGCTGCTCGCGCTCTCGCTCGCGGTGAATTACAATCTGCCTGCGCTTACGCTCGAAATCGCCTGGGCCGCGATTGCGCTGATAGGATTGGGACGTACCTTGGTGACACGCCGATGATCATTGCCGTCGATGGACCTGCCGCCTCGGGCAAGGGCACGATCGCGCGTGCGCTCGCGCGGCATTACGGCCTGCCGCATCTCGACACCGGATTGCTGTACCGCGCGGTGGCGGCAAATGTTGCCCGGCTCGAGCTCGACGGCACGATCGAGGCCGATGCGGTCGCCGCCTGCGATTTCGACGACGACCTGCTGAACGACCCGTCGCTGCGCAGCGACGCGATCGGCACGCTCGCTTCGGTCGTCTCGGCGCATCCGCTGGTGCGCGCCTCGTTATTGCAGCGCCAGAAGCGCTTTGCCAACCAGCCCGGCGGCGCGGTGCTCGACGGGCGCGACATCGGCACGGTGATCGCACCCGACGCCGACGCGAAGCTGTTCGTGCGCGCCACGCCCAACATCCGCGCCAAGCGCCGCCATGCCGAACTCAAGGCGCATGGCTCGACGATCAGCATCGACAAGGTGCTCGCCGACATCCGCGCGCGCGACCTGCGCGATTCGACGCGGTCGAGCGCGCCGCTGGTGCCGGCAAGCGATTCGTCGTTCCTCGATACGAGCTTCCTGTCGATCGAAGCTTCGGTGCAGCGCGCGATCGAGATCGTGGAATCCAAGATCACCGATCGTCACTGATCGCCTGTTCGTCGACGGGTTTGCTTCCCCGGCGAAGGCCGGGGCCCAGGAGGACGGGCAGCGGTAATCGGGCTCCGCGCTCCATTACGCAGACCTTCGCTACTGGACCCCGGCCTTCGCCGGGGAAGCGTCATGGGTGGCGATTGGCAAAACCTAAACGTCGATCTGTTTGTCCCTCGCCAGCACCCGTTCGCGCGCCGACTGGACTATTTCCTCGACCGAGCGCGTGGAGAGGCCGCTCACTCGCGCCTCCTCGACCAGACGATTCATATTGGCGATCTTTTCGGCCCGCACTTGCTCGCGACGAACAAGCGTGCGGATGACCTCGCTCGCATCGATATATTGCCCGGTTTCGACCTGCGCCCCGAGCCACGCTTTCATCGCATCCGGCAAAGAGATTTCCATCGTCACCATGGCTCAACTCCTCGCGGCGATGATCGTCTTTCAGCTAAGTTTGTCAACGCCACGCCACCTTGCTCCGTCCCCTCGCTTGCGCTAAGGAACACCCGTCCGGCGAGCGGTGCTCGCGGAGGTCGGCGCGACAGGCATGTCCTCTCGCGCCCTTTTCGCATTTACGCGAGTTGCCCCTCCGCACGCCCCAATCGGCGGATGTCGGGCCGGCATTCGGTCATCCCGACACATAGGCCAAGACCGCCGGAGACAACCGGCTGGCCGGAACAATGATTTAGGATCTCATCACTTTATGGCCACTCAGCCAAACCCAACCCGCGACGATTTCGCCGCTCTTCTCGAATTGACTCTCGGCGGCGCCGACAGCTTCGAGGGCCGCGTCGTCAAGGGCACCGTCACTGCCATCGAGAACGACCTCGCCGTCATCGACGTCGGCTTGAAGTCGGAAGGCCGCGTCCCCTTACGCGAATTCGCGCTGCCGGGCCAGAAGGCCGACCTCAAGGTTGGTGACGAAGTCGAAGTGTTCGTCGACCGCGTCGAGAACGTGCATGGCGAAGCGATGCTGTCGCGCGACCGCGCCCGCCGCGAAGCCGCATGGGACACGCTCGAAACCGAATTCGCCAAGACCGCCCGCGTCGAGGGTGTCATCTTCGGCCGCGTCAAGGGTGGCTTCACCGTCGACCTCAACGGCGCCGTGGCCTTCCTGCCCGGCTCGCAGGTCGACATCCGCCCGGTGCGCGACGTCACCCCGCTGATGGACATCCCCCAGCCCTTCCAGATCCTCAAGATGGACCGCAAGCGCGGCAACATCGTCGTGTCGCGTCGCG
>CAXTEO010000028.1:0-43678 GCA_964243205.1 uncultured Sphingomonas sp. | reverse complement strand
ACGCCAAGGGTGTCGCGGCGAGCTCGGGCTACCAGTTCGAGAACGCTTGGCTCGGCAGTTCGGACGTGCCGCGTAGCGCGCAGTCCGTGCTGCGCTTCAGCAATTCGGGCGCGGCCGGTCTTGGCGACGCGCTGCCGGCGGGGGTGGTGCGGGTCTATGTTCGCGATGCGCGCGGTCAGCCGCAATTCACTGGCGAAAACCGCATCGAGCATACCCCGCAAGGATCGACCATCGCGCTCCCCACCGGCGACGCATTCGACGTGAAGGTGCAGCCCGTTACCGTGTCGCGCACGCGGCAGGGCACCAGCCGCTGGCGCACCGCGATGCAGTACAAGGTGACCAACGCACGCGCCCGGCCGGTGACGGTGGAACTCGTGCAAAGCGGGCTCGATTGGGGCGACGTGCGAGTCATCGAGGATAGCGCCAGGGGCGAGCGCCGCAATGCCGGGACGCTGGCCTGGCAAGTCGCGGTGCCGGCCAATGGCAGCGCGACCGTCACCGCGACCTTCGACACGCGTTACTGATGCGGCGCCTGCTGCTTCTGGCGGTCGCGCTGCTGGCCGGCGAGGCGCAGGCGCAGGTTCAGGCGCGGGCGACCATCGTGACGTCACGCGCGCCGGACCATGTCGCGCTGACGGTGTATCGCGCGCCGTTCGGCACGGGGGCGATGAACCTCCACTATCTCGGTGGCTTCGCGCTGGTGACCGAGACGCGTCGGGTGCGGCTGCCCCGCGGACTCGCGGTGCTACGCTTCGAGGGCGTTGCGGAGGGTATCGTGCCGGTCAGCGCCATCGTCGACGGTTTGCCCGGCGGCACGAACGAAAAGAATCGCGACGCCCGCTTGCTGTCGCCGGCCTCGCTGGTGGACGGCACGCTCGGTCGCGACGTGACGCTGACTCGCACCGATCGCGTGTCGGGGCGGCAAGTGAGCGAAACCGCGACGATCGTCGCCGGCCCGGCGCCCGGCATCATAGTGCGCACGGCGGCGGGGATCGAGGCGTTGCGCTGCTCGGGCCTGGCGGAACGGCTGACGTTCGCCGGGGTGCCGTCGGGTTTGTCGAGCAAGCCGGTGCTGAGCGTGACGACGACCAGTCCGGCCGCGCGCACGGTGACGGTGCGGCTCTCCTACCTCGCCTCGGGGTTCGACTGGCGCGCAAGCTATGTCGCGGCGCTGGCCGCCGACGGGCGAGCGGTCGACCTGTTCGCTTGGCTGACGCTTGCCAACGGCAACGCGGAGGCGTTCGCCATGGCCGAAGTGCAGGCGGTGGCAGGCCGGCTCAACCGCGTGGCGGTGCCGGCGATTCCGGCGACGGCGGGAGCGCTGCGGCTGGTCTGCTACCCGCTCGGCACGACCACTTCGGACTTGCGCGAGGCGCAATTCGAGCCGGCCGACGAGATCGTGGTAACGGCGTCGCGCGTGGGGTTCTTACCACCACCACCACTGGCGGTTGCGGTATCAGCACCACCCCCGCCACCTCCACCCGAAGACCTTGGCGACCTCAAGCTCTATCGGGTGCCGACCCTCACGACCGTCGCGGCCCGGGGCCAGAAGCAGGTTGCCCTGCTCGTCCAGAACGCGGTGCCGGTCGAACGCCGCTACCGGCGGGCGGTGTATCCCGGCCAACAGTTCGACGGAACGCCGACCGCCATCGTGCTGATGTTGAAGAACGATAAGCAGGGCGGCCTGGGCGTGCCGCTGCCCGCCGGCAGCACCGCGCTCTACGCGGAGCGGGCAGGCGGACGATTGCTGCTGGGGTTGGGCGCGATCAGCGACCGTACCGTGGGCGAGACCGTTCGCCTGGCAGCCGGTGTCAGCAGCCAGGTGACGCTCGCCCAGGCGATCGTGCCGCCTGGCGCGCCGGCGGTGATGGCGACTGGCGCCGCAGGTTCGCGCGAGGCGGTATTGACGGCGAGCAACAGCAATCCGTTCCCCGTGACGCTCGACGTGCCGATCGGCGCGGCGGGACAGAAGATCGAAGCCGAAAGCCAAGACGTCGGCCGGATCGACGGGATCTTCACTTGGTCGCCACAGCTGCCGCCGAGCGGCCGGGCCGAGTTGCGCTACCGCTACTGACCGGCCAGGTCCGAGGGATGGCGAAGCAGCGCCTGCCCATAGAGCGATCTCGGTGCCACTCCGCGCATGTCGGCCGGGTCAGCGGGCGCCAGCTCGACCTGACCAGATGATGCCGTGTTCATCAATGATGGCGGGGTGCCGGTCTCGGCGTATCCGACAGCAAATGACGTGCTGCGCCGCATACTGCGCATGGATGTCGGAAATCGGGTCCATCCTGTGCAAGCCGGTGGCGTGGTTGCGGCGCGATGCGACCGCGTGCATCATTACGCGATGGCACCGCTGGATACGCTGGGACTGACGATCCCGATCATACAGGCGCCAATGGCCGGCATATCCACGCCGGAGCTGGCCGCGGCGGTCTCCAATGCGGGGGGGCTGGGTTCGATCGGCATTGGCGCGACCGACGTGGGCGGCGCCCGCAGGATGATCGAGGAGACGCGCGCCCGCACGGATCGCCCGTTCAACGTCAATCTGTTCACGCACGCGCCCGCCGAGGCGAACCCGGCGCGCGAGCAGGCATGGCTCGACGCGCTGCGCCCGTTGTTCGAGCGCTTCGGGGCGCAGCCACCCGCAGCTCTGCGCACGATCTATCAGAGCTTCGTCGATGACGACGCGATGCTGGCGATGCTGAAGGAGACGGCTCCACCCGTCGTCAGCTTCCATTTCGGCCTGCCGAGTGCCGACCGCATCGCGGCCCTGCGCCAGGCCGGATGCCTGCTGCTCGCGACGGCGACGAATCCGGCGGAAGCCCGCGCGATCGCGGTGGCGGGCATCGACATGGTGATCGCGCAGGGCTGGGAAGCGGGCGGACATCGGGGCGTGTTCGATCCGGCCGCCCCCGACGATCAACTCGGCACGATGGCGCTCACCCGCCTCCTGGTGGCGCAATCGGCTCTGCCGGTGGTTGCGGCCGGCGGGATAATGGACGGGGCGGGGGTCCGCGCGGCGCTCGCACTCGGTGCGGCCGCCGCCCAGCTCGGCACCGCGTTCATCGCCTGCCCGGAAAGCAGCGCCGACGAGGCGTATCGCGCCGCGCTCGATGGCCCGGGCGCGCATCACACGGTGATGACGCGCGTCATTTCGGGCCGGCCCGCGCGCTGCCTGGCAAACCGGTTCACCGAATGGGCGGCGAGCGCGCCGGGCGAGGCGCCGGATTACCCAATCGCCTACGATGCCGGCAAAGCGCTGAATCGCGCCGCGAAGGCCGCAGGCGAAGGAGGGTTCGGGGCGCAGTGGTCCGGGCAAGGCGCGCCGCTCGGCCGGAAAATGCCGGCCGCCGAGCTCGTCGCGCTGCTCTGGCGTGAGGCGATGGCGGCGATTTGAGCGAAAAGCCGGGGCTGCTTGGACGCTTATAGTTGAGCCGCTAAAGTGGCAGTGCCGTGTTCAAGAGCGCGTGGAAGCGTCCCAGCTGGACATCGCCATCCCGGTCATTCCTCGATCTCGGTCCCGCTTGCGGGAGAACGCTATTTCAGCGCAACGCCTGGCGCCGATATTTCAGCTCTCGTCGCGGCGACGAGAACACGATTGCGCCCGGCTTGCTTGGCGCGGAGCAGGGCCGCGTCGGCCGTCTGCACCACCGATTTCCAACCGGCGTGCAGCGGCGCCGAAGCGAGGCCGATCGATGCGGTAACCTGACCCAGGTCCTTGCCGTCGTGCTGGATCTGGATGGCGACGACGCGGCTCAGGATTTCCTCGGCGCGTTCCGCAGCCGCATCCAGCGCCATCCCGGGCAGAAGCATCAGGAATTCCTCGCCTCCATAGCGAAATACTAGGTTTGCATCGCGCACCATCTCCTTGAGTGTGGTCCCGACCGCGCGGAGCACCTTGTCGCCGGCATCATGCCCGTAATTATCATTGAACCGCTTGAAATGATCGATATCGATCATCGCGCAGCAGACAGGCGTTCCGTTTCGTTCTGCTTCCGCCAGTTCGCGCGCGAGCACCTCGTCAAGTTGCCGCCGGTTCGGCAGCGTCGTGAGCGGGTCGATCATCGCGAGCGAGCGAAGTGCCTCGCGAAGGCGCAGATTGTCGAGCGCCAGCCCGATGTTCTCGGCGAGCATCTGGAGATAGACCTGGTTCAACGCGCCGTCGGGACTGGCGGGTCGACGTTCGAAATAGAGCAAGCCCAGTGTCCCACGCTGGCCAGTCAAAGGAAGGCAGAGGCTGTCGGGCAATTCGGGGCCCACCAGGTGATCACACGGCACGTCGAAGCTGGCGCCTGCCGGGCGGTGTGGCGCGCCGCGGCGCAAGCCCCAGCAACCCATCGCTGGAAATTCGCGCTTGGAATGGACTGGCTCGAGCCAGGAACATGCCTCGATCAACGCGTTGCGCCGCGCGTCGAGCAGATACAGCCGGCCTGCGAAATGCGGCGCCACTTCCGGAACGAAGCGGCTGACGATCGTTTGCAGTTCGGCGACCGTATCGCAGCCCTGCATGCGCTGCGTCATGCGCGACAGGATATCCCGGACGGATCGGTCGGCATCGCGCTCACGTTCGAGCTTTTGGCGCTCGATCCCGTTCTCACGGAAGACGCTCAAGGCCTGGGCCATGTCGCCAATCTCGTCGACACGCTCGAATGCGGGCGGTTCGGCTTCGTAATCCTGGGCTGCAAGCCGGACGATCACGTCGCTCAGCTTCACGACCGGACGCAGCACGCGCCTGCGAAACACGAAATACAGTACGAAGAGGAACAGCAGCCCGGTGACCGCCAGCATGATCTCCGAACTGGTTCGCCACAGCCGCGAGGTGCGCTCGGCCGCGCGCAGGTCGTCGGCCGTACGCTGATCCAGACGATATTGAAATCGCTCGACCGCCGCACGCGACCGATCGAGCTCGCGCTCATATTCCGGGGCGAACAGGATGCGGATCGCCATGTCGTTTTGGCCGCGACTAAGTGCCATGATCGCCTGCTGCTGTTGGGCCTGTAGAGCATCCGCCCAGCCAAGCGCCTCATGCAGACTGCGCAGTTCATCCGCCTCCGCGCCGGCATCCAGAATATGCCGGGTTCGCGCTTCGACGGGCCCGAGCGCTGCCTTTGCTCTGTGGTACCCCGTCAGGTCGGCGGCATTTCCACTGACGGCGAACTGCCGTGCGAGTTCGCTGAGCGCGACGACATCGTCCTCGACGGTCGCGGTCGCGCGATCCAGCGCGTAGCGCCGGCCGACGGCTGCCCGCTCCTGCTCCTGTGCCGAAGACGCCATCAGCATCGTCATGCCGGAAAGGAGGGTCAGCGCGACGGTCGCGCCATAAGCCCAGTTCGTGATCGTCGCCAAGCGCATGCCATCATCTTATCGATTATTGCCTAGTAGCCCGTTAACGCCGCACGTCGTGTGGGCAGTGGCGTTGCCCGCTACCCGGCCGTCCGGCCGCGCCCCACAGGTCGAACTAGGGCATATCCGCGTTTTCGGAAAAGCCGGGTTGGCGTGTGTACCAAATGACGAACGAGCCGATGAACAGGGCCAACGCAGTGAATATGCCAAGCCACAAAAGCGCGATGACATAGGCCACGTTGGCAATGCTCGTCTCGGTCCAGACTTGAGTGGGATCGTTTTCCGCCTTTTCCAATATCTCGCGGAAGTCGTTTCCGGGGCATTGGCTGGCGGAATCCAATCCCGTTTTGCGGGCGTACATGACGATGTCCGAGCGGAAACGGCAACCCAGCGTCAACGGTTCTCCGGTCAGCCTCGAATTCACGACGAATGTTCCCCTGGCGTAGGAATAGCCGCCGATGGACCCGACCAGTGCGACACAGCTCATCACGAGGAGAATCGAGAAAACCCAGCGGCGCCGTGTCGTCAGGAAGTGAAACGTCAAAATCAGAATGGCGAGCATCAAAACGGACGTAATGAAAGGCAACCCATCGGGCCAAGTCGGGGCCATGCCCGAAGCCGCGATGACGACGGGAGTCAGCACGCTGCCGCCGATCGCATAGCCGGCAACCTTTCCGAAGCGTCCGACGACCGCGTCGAACTGGTCGAGGGCCGTCATTCCCATGTGCGCCTCACTGCAGGAATTTGATGGGATTGTTGGGGTCGGTGTTTTCCCAAACGACCGTGAATTCGCCATGCGTCTCGCTCGTGCCCGGTCGGATGGCGGTGTAGCGGTACCGCGTGCCGGTCACGGGAAAGGGATTTTGTGAAATCGTGCGCCAGCCCCTGCAAGAGGCGGTGTAGCGCGAGCCGGTGCGTATTTCGCAGATATCCGACTTGAGCTCGCTGATGATCGTCAGCGTCGTGTTGGGCGGCGCGCTAAAATAGAATTGGGCCGGCCGAGGGGGCGGCGGTGGCGGGGGCGGTGGCGGAGACGGTTCTTGACGCTGGCTCTCGCCGCAATAGGGCTCGAACACGGCAAGCGGCAGCGACTTTTCGGTCGTCGATGCCCTGTGCTGCAGGTGCTGGTTCAATGAACGGATCCAAGGCGCAGGGCTTGGATCTTCCAGCGAAGATCTGCGGACGGTGGTCGGCACGATCGTGAGCGGGCCTTGCTCCACCCCCGCTTTCTGGAACGCCACGCGCAGCCATTCGCGATCCGCGAGCGATTCTACACGTTCGTAATCCGCCTGGTCGTCCGCGTCGGCCAGCCAAACGTTGGTATAGCATTTCTGCAGCAGCACGACCCGAACCTTGCCGGTCCGCGGGAAATTCGCCGGGAGCTGGGCGGCATACCAGTCGGTACGAGCCTTCTTTTCCAGCGCGGTGTCGCCAGCGAGGAAAGGCTTGCGAAAACTCTGCGCGGCCCACTCGGAAAATTCCGGTCGATCCATCCGGTCACTGTTTGAATATTCTTGCGCGATAGACTTGCGAATGAGGATCGCCAGCGCTTCGTCGTCGGTGAGGTCGGCGGCGAATGACACTCCCGGTGCCCCGAGCGCAAGCGCAAGCACGCGAATGAGAAAGGTGCAGCCCTTCATCCCTGGTATCCCGACGTGCCGATGGTCTTCGAAGATCGGAAATTACGGAACCATCTTAACGTCAAATACTAAGACGATAAAAATATAACGTCGAGCGTTATCGACAAGAGGATTCCGAACGATCGACCAAATCATCGATAATTTCTGCTAAGATCCTCGAGTAGTCAGACTCCAGCGACTGCTTTTCGCATTGATTTTCCTCACGTTTCGGCCGAACGCGCGTGCAGGACTGACCGGGAGGGGCGTGCCCGCCCCAAGGGCACGACCGTCATCCTGTAATTCGCGCGTCGATCTCAAGCGGCAGATTGCGCTGCGGGGCCCTGCATCCGTGCCCGTGCAGCCATGAACGGGCCGATCGGGCGTCGTTCGGGCGCGAAATGTTGCAGACCGACCGGACCGGGCATGGCAACGTACAAGGCTTCTACGCCGCCCTGGGCGTGGTAAGTCTCGTGCCAAAAACCCGCGCCTGCCGACATTTCACGCATGCGGCGCCACCAGTCGGCATGCGGTTCGCTGCGCGTGAAACGTTCCAGCGAGTCGAGGTCACGCCAATATTGGCGAAAGCCAAAATGGGAGAGGCTGAACATCATCCCCTCATGCGCTAGCAAGCCATCGGGGCGATCGCGCGCAATCTGGTTCAACCCCGGACCGATCCGCCGCATCGCGAGCACTCCACGCCATCCGCGGATCCGGAAACCCAGCATGATCATCACGAGATCGGGAAATTCCGAAAGATCGACCGATTGACGGTTGGGCGCGGCTTGCATTTTCAGGCTCCATGCTGCTTACGCTGTAAACATAGCCGATGGAGTTTACGCTGTAAACATGCTGCCCGAAAAGAAAATGGATCTTCGCACGCGCCTGATCGCCGCCGCGCTGGCTTCGCTCGAGCGGGGCGAGGAGATTGGATTGCGCGCGGTCGCGCGCGAAGCCGGAGTGTCGGCGATGGCCCCGTATCGGCATTTCAGCGACAAGGCAGCTTTGCTGACGGCAGTGGTGGTGCGCGGCTTCGACGATCTGCGCGAGGACCTGCTCGCGGCCGATGCATGCCCGGAGGCGCGAGACGCGCTCGTGGCACAAGGCGAGGCCTATATCGCCTTCGCGCGCGCACATCCGACGCTTTTCCGGCTGATGTTCGCGGGGCACGATGGCGGGCCGCCGCCGGTCGAGGACAATGCCTATGGCGTGATGGTCCGGCGCGTGGCGCAACTCGCCCCGGCCGATCTCGAGGCGGCGACGCTGGCGTGCTGGGCCGTCGTGCATGGCTTGGCGACGCTGGCGCTGGACGGCGGCCTCCCGACGGGCGGATCTCCGCACGAACGCACCGCGCTCATGCTCGTGATTTCAGGCCTCGCCCGCTGACGGGCGTGGGTCCTTAATCCGGGCCGCTCCGCCTGTCACGGTGACGGGCGGAGATGTGGCGTTCAGGCTTCTCCGTCTACTGGCGGCGAACGCGCCTCAGGCCAGCGTCCGCAACGACGGCTCGCGATCGTAGAAGCGCCGGCTCGCCGCCTTGACGAACGCGCCGTCAACGCCGGTCACGCCATCGTCGGGTACGACCCCGGCCTTGTCGAGCAGCGGTTGCGCCGCACCGGTCGCGCCGATCGCCTTGAGGTGGCCGAACGCGTTCATCACGAACTCGACCGCGGCGCCCTCCTTCAGCAACGCCGCGCAGCCAGCTTCCGACAACACGACCGCGATCGCATCGAATATCTGGCTCGGCGATCCGGCAAGCTGACCATCGGCTTTCTGCTGCGATCCGTCCGACAGCGTCGCGCCGCCGACCTTGGGGGCAACGATCACCGCTTTGCCCTTGGCTTTTTCCACCGCCGCCACGACCGCCGCCAAAGCGGCCGCGTCGGTGCCGTCGGCGATCAGGATGCCGACCGCGCGTCCTTCGAGCGTCACCTTCATGTTCTTGTGGATCGACAGTGCGTCGGAGGGCGGCATCTCAACCGGTTCCTTGGCAGCCGGCGTCTTCTTGGGCAGCGGAATGCCGAGCCCTGCGGCAACCCGCTTGGCGAGATCCGCATCGACGTTCAGCAGGTTGCCCACCATCCGACCGGGCACCTGATCGAGCAAACCCACCTTGGAAAGTTCGAACACGAAGGACGAGGCGATGTGCGCCTGCTCGTTCTCGGTCTGCGAGCGGTAGAACAGCCGTGCCTGGCTGAAATGGTCGGCAAAGGTCTCGGATCGGACCCGCAGCTTGTCGCCGGTCTCGTCCGGTCCGGTCGCCGCATTGGCGGTCGCAAAGCCCGCGGCGCTCTCGCGCGGCCCGCCTTCCTCACCATGTGCGGCCAGGCTGTTCGGCTCGTAATTGGCGCGGCCCTTGGGAACCGCGGTCTGCATCATTCCGTCGCGCTGGAAATTGCCGAACGGGCAGCGCGGCGTGTTGATCGGGATCTGGTGGAAATTGGTCGTGCCGAGTCGCGATTTCTGCGTGTCGAGATAGCTGAACAGCCGGCCCTGCAGCAGCGGGTCGTTCGAGAAATCGATGCCGGGCACGATGTTGGTCGGCAGGAAAGCGACTTGCTCGGTCTCGGCGAAGAAATTGTCGACGTTGCGGTTCAGCGTCAGCGTGCCGATCAGGCGAACCGGCACGTCCTCCTCGGGGATCAGCTTGGTCGCGTCGAGCACGTCGTATGGCTGCGCATTCGCAAACGCCTCGTCGAACACCTGAATACCGAGATCCCATTGCGGGAAGGCGCCGGTGTCGATCGCTTCGAACAGGTCGCGCCGATGATAATCATTGTCGGCCGCCTGCAGCTTGAGCGCCTCGTCCCAGATCGTCGATTGCAGCCCGAGCCGTGGCTTCCAGTGGAATTTGACGAAGCTGACCTTGCCCTTTGCATTGACCAGCTTGAACGTGTGGACGCCGAAGCCCTCCATCATGCGCAGCGAGCGTGGCAGCGTGCGGTCCGACATCGCCCACATCAGCATGTGCGTCGTTTCGGGCATCAGCGACGCCCAGTCCCAGAACGTGTCGTGCGCGCTGCCCGCCTGCGGATAGCCGCGATCGGCCTCCATCTTCACCGCATGGACGAGATCGGGAAACTTGATCGCGTCCTGGATGAAGAAGACCGGGATGTTGTTGCCGACGAGATCCCAATTGCCCTCGCGGGTGTAGAACTTGACCGCGAAGCCGCGCACGTCGCGCGGCGTATCGACCGACCCCGCGCCGCCCGCGACGGTCGAGAAGCGTACGAACACCTCGGTCTTCTCGCCCTTGGTGAAGACCGCCGCCTTCGACAAATCGGAAATGTCGTCGGTCGCTTCGAACACGCCGTGCGCGCCGGAGCCGCGGGCATGGACGATGCGTTCGGGAATGCGCTCATGGTCGAAATGGAAGATCTTCTCCCGCAGCACGAAATCCTCGAGCAGCGTCGGGCCGCGCGTGCCGGCTTTCAGGCTGTTCTGGTTGTCGCTGACGGGCACGCCGTGGTTCGTGGTGAGGATCGCGCCGTCGCTGCCGACGCGCTGATGCGTTTCGCCACCGTGGCCGGTTTCGGTCTTGTCCTTGGTCGCCATGCGAGAATTCTCCAGTGCGCGCGGCGGCAGCCACGAATTGAACGGATTGCGATCCCGGCAATCTTCAGATGCGGCCCCGTGGTGGGCCGCAGACCGAAAAGCGCGGGATATGAACAAGCAAACGCTCGGTTTGGAGAATATGTCCGCAATGTCTGCCGCTTCTTCTTCCAGCGGAGGGGGGCAGCGCGGTCCCCTGCTTTCGCGGGAGGACGGTGCTGCGTCAATCCATTCGCATCGGCGGCTAGCCACCGATCCCCATGCGCGCGAGCTCGCGCTGGCGATCGATCCATTGATGTTTGAGTGCCCCGGCTATGTGCAGCACGAGCAGCGCAAGCATCGCCCAGGCGCCGAGCCAGTGGAACGTCTCGATCCGGGCGCGCAGCGCGCGCTGCGTGGGTATGCCGTCCGGCGTGCGACCGATCGAGGTGATCGGTGTCAGCAGCGGGAGCTTGAACAGCCCCCACACCATCGTCGGTCCGCGTGGCCGTTCCGCGGCGCGCGGCGCGGCGACGGGCGCGGGGCTCGCACCGGCAGGCGGATGCGCGACGCTCCACGCGGCGCCCGGCGAACCGGGCGGAGGCTTGGCGGAGACCAGCGCCCAGCCCGAAACGGGCAGGATCAGGATCGCGGCATAGAGCAATGCGTGGACACAGTGCGCGGACCGGCGCTCCCATGTCTTCATTTCCAGCAAGGGCGGCGGGCGATGCGTCAGCCGCCATCCGACGCGCACGATGCTCAGCACGAGGATCGTGATGCCCGACGACACGTGGAACTGGAAAACTTCGCGCGGCAGCGCGGCGCGCAACAGTCCCGAGGTCAGATTGTACAGGATCAACAGCGCGATCGCCCAGTGCAGGGCGATCGCGACGGTCGAATAGCGCGCAGCGGCGCGGCCGGGGGGCAGGGACGTCGCCATGGTCATCGCCTCTTCTCGATCACGCCGCGAGCTTCGCCACATGCGTCTGCGCGGTCAATGCATCCAAAGTATCAGGCGCTCCCGGCGTCACAGGCGGACGCGCACGCTGAGCTGGACCGAGCGTGGCGCCCCCGGCGCGTAGAAGGTCGAGGAGACCAGCGGCCGCTCGCCGCCGATCACGGGCGCGGTGAAGAGGCGCGCGATGAAAGCGCCGCTGCCGTCGAATGCCGTCGCGGCGAGCTGCGCGGCGGTGGCATAGTGCTTGTCGAGCAGATTGCTGACCTGGACCGTCACGGTCACGGCCCGTGTCGGGTGCAGCTCCGCGCCGAAATTGACCACGGCATAAGGGCGCGTGCTGCCCGCGCCGAGATAATAGACACCGTCGGGCTGGTGCGCATTGTTCTCGTTGCCGCGCGCATACATGCCCGACACCGCGATCATGTCGAGGTCGAGCGACAGGCGCTTGACCGGATCCCAGCCGATCGCCGCCTTGACGATATTGCGCGGGATCAGCGGGATGCGGTCGCCTTTGACGATCGCGATGTCGCCTTCGAAACCCGGGGCGACGCCGTCGTTGCCGCTGTTGCCGGAGCCATCGACCGTTTCGCTGCTGCGGTAGGTGGCGTCGAGCCAGGTGTAATGGCCCGAGAGGCGGAAGCGACCGAGCGTGGCGGTGGCGTCCACATCCACGCCCTGCCGGCGAGTCCGCCCGAAGTTGCGGAAATAGCCGAAGCCCGACGCGTCGTCGGTGACGAACAGAATGTCCTTGCGGCTGTCGGTGCGGAACGCGCCGATGCGCCAGGCGAAGCGCTTGCCCGATCCGCCGTGCACCCCCGCCTCGAAGGTCGTGGCGATCACCTGGTCGAGCGGCGGATCGCCGGAGAGCGCATTGGGCAAGCGGCACGGGCTCGCCGGATCGGAGCAGCCGAGTTCGATCGCCGATGGCGCGCGGCTGGTCTGCGCGATCGCGGCGTCGAGGCCGATCCGCTGCGACGGCGTCCAGGTGACGGCGAGCGCGGGATTGAACGCCGCGAAGTGATGCGTGCCGGTGAGCGAGCCGGGGCCGCCAGCCGGCGTGATGCGGTCGCGATTGCCGACCGTGGTGTGATCGTAGCGCGCCGACAGATCGACGCGCAGCGCGCGAGTGAGGGCCAGCGCGTCGGTGCCATAGACGCCGATATTGGTCGTCCGTCCGTGCAGATCGACGCGCGCATCGAACGCATTTTCCGAAGCCTGCGTGCCATCGGCAAAGGCGCCGGGGCCAGTCACGCCGACGACGCCACGATCGGGCGTGAGATAGGCGAATTGCGAGGATTGCGCGAAATCGGCCTGGCTGTCGGCAAAGCTCGCGCCGAGCGTCAGCGTGTTGTGCAGGCCGGCGAGCGGGGTGGTCAGCGTCGCCTCGGCGCTCGCGCCCCATTCGTCCTGGTCGGTCGCGGAGCGGTTGATCAGGCCGTTGCATTTCTCGTTGGGCTCGGTGTCGAGCAAAGCGTTGGCGATGCAGCGATAGCGCGGGAAGGGGGTGTTGGCCTGCGTCTCGCCGCTCGTCGGGAATCCGGTGATGCCCGCAGCCGTCAGCGCGGCGCGTTCGGTGGCGTTGGGCTGGTAGAGGTTTTCGCCGAGCGAGCCGTCGTTGACGTCGCCATTATAGGTGCGCGTCTTGATCCGCCGCCAATAGGCATTGCCCGAGAGCGCAAGTGCGTCGGAGACGGCGTGCCGCGCGGTCAGGGTGATCAGTCCCGCGCGATTGCGGGTGGTGTCGGGCTGGGTATAGACGCTGCGCCGGTCGGCGGCGAGCAGGCGCTGTTCCTGCAGGCCGTTGCCGTTGAGGTCGGTGTCGGCATAGCTGGCCGAAAGCGACACGCTCGTCGCCGCGTCCGACCAGCCGATCTTGCCGAAGGCCTGATAGGCGGTCGAGGGCGAGACCTGGCGCCAGCCACGCTCGTTGAAATAATTGCCGCTGAGGAACCAGTTGAAGCCGCTCTTGCCCGCGCCGCCGGCTTGCGCTTCGACCGTGCGACGGCGGAACGAGCCGATGCCCGCTTCGAGCTGATAGCCCGGATCGGATACGCCGTCCTTGGTGCGGATCGACAGTGCGCCGCCGAGCGAATTGCGTCCGAACAACGGATTGGAACCCGGCACCAGGCTGATCGAGCGGATCGCCGACTTCGGGATGAGATCCCAGCTCACGACATCGCCGAACGGCTGGTTGAGCCGTACCCCGTCCATAAAGACCGACAGGCCCTGCGGCGTGCCGAGCAGCGGCGATGCGGTGAAGCCGCGATAGTTGATGTCGGGCTGGAGCGGGTTGTTCTGCGTCTCGTTGACGAACACCCCGCCGGTCATGCGCTTGAGATAGTCGGTCAGGTCGGCGGCATGGGCGCGCTGGAGCTGTTCGTCGCTCGCGGTCTGGGCGGGATATGCGAGCGACCCTTCCCCCACGTCGAACAGCGGCGTGGCGGCGGTGACGACGATGTCGGGACCGGGGTCGGGGCCGGGGTCGGAGTCGATCGGGCCCTGCGCTTGTGCCGCCCCGGTCAGTGCAAGCGTCGCGAGCGCCGCGCCTGCCAGCCAGCCGTGCCGACCCATATCTGTCTCCCCGTTCGTTTCTTTTCTAAGCGCGCGATGAGCCAATATCGGTGCCGGCACCCGCAATCAGTCTCAGGTTGTGTTGGCCTTTGGGCTAGGGCGCACACTACCGCCGCGCAGCGTCCCGATCCGTGGCGCGTCCGGCATCGCAGCGAGGCGGCGGCTACGTCGCGCGGTCAGCGCGCCGCGCACCGCACCGCGACGGGCGTGATGTCGGTGAACGCTGCGAGATCGCCGAACACCGCCGCCGCCTCGGGCGATGCGAGCGCCGCGTCGAGCGCCGCGCCGTCGACAAACTCCAGCACCGCGACCGCGGCATAAGCCGGCATCGCCTCGTCCGGGATCAGCGCGGTGGCGCCGGTCAGGCCATGGCGCGTCCAGCTGTCGCGCACGAGCGGCATGTGCTGCGCGACATAATAGTTCGTGTCGAACCTGGCTCCGGCGGTGAGCGGATAGGTGACGAGGAAGGTGGTCATCTCATTGCGCCTTGGCGAGATACGCCGTCATCCGCTTCATCGCGAACGGCGGCAGCTTGGCCGCGCGCGCCGCCGCGAGATTGGCGGAGGGGCCGTTGCCGACCTGCACCGCCGCGACCATCCCCATCGAATAATGCGGCGCGCATTTGATGCCGTAGATGCCCGGCGTGCTCACGACGAGGTCGAACGGCTTGCCCATCGCGCCCTTGCTCGGCGCGACGCCGGCCGGGAGCATCGCCGGGATCAGCTCGGCATTGTGCGCTACGCTGGTCGGGACGAAGCGCACCGTGTCGCCGGGATTGGCTTTCACGAAGGCGGGGACGAACACCATCGCGCCCTCTGGGCCGCTGTCCTTCATCTCGATGATGATCGTTTTTGCCGGCGCGGTCTTGGCCGCAAGCGGCGCGGCGATGGCGACGGTCGCGCCCAGCGCGGCGGTGAGCAACAAGGCGGCGGCGGTCGTTCTGGACATGGTCTTCTCCTGGCATCGCGCAGCGCAGGGCGTTTGGCTCCGGGCAAGGCGGCGGTTGTTTTCTAGGGGCAGCATGCGAGCCGATCCGTCGCCCGCCAATAGCCCTTTGGTGCAATAGCGCGCTCGCGCGGGATCGGCACAATGCAGTATGAAAGTCCGTGCCGTCGCCGGCCACCGGACTCACCATCCAGGAGAGAGAACATGCTGCATCAGGCACTCGAAAGGTTGACCGGCAAGGTCGCCATCCGCCCGAAATACGACAATTACATCGGCGGCGACTGGGTCGCGCCCGTGCAAGGGCGCTATTTTGACAATCCGTCGCCCGTCACTGGCCAGACCGTGTGCCAGGTCGCGCGCGGCACCAAGGAAGACATCGATCTCGCACTCGACGCCGCGCACAAGGCGAAGGACGCCTGGGGTCGCACGTCCTACGCCGAGCGTGCCGTCATCCTCAACAAGATCGCCGACCGGATCGAAGCCAATCTGCCGCTGATCGCGATGGTCGAGACGATCGACAACGGCAAACCGATCCGCGAGACCACCGCCGCCGACATTCCGCTGGCGATCGACCATTTCCGCTATTTCGCCGGCTGCATCCGCGCCCAGGAAGGCGGCATTTCCGAGATCGACCATGACACGGTCGCCTATCATTATCACGAGCCGCTCGGCGTGGTCGGGCAGATCATTCCGTGGAACTTCCCGATCCTGATGGCGGTGTGGAAGCTTGCCCCGGCGCTCGCCGCGGGCAATTGCATCGTGCTCAAGCCCGCCGAGCAGACTCCGATGTCGATCATGGTGCTGATGGACGTGATCGGCGACCTGCTGCCGCCGGGCGTGCTCAACGTTGTCAACGGCTTCGGCGTCGAGGCGGGCAAGCCGCTGGCGCAGAGCCCGCGCATCGCCAAGATCGCCTTCACCGGCGAGACCACCACCGGCCGGCTGATCATGCAATATGCGACCGAAAACCTCATCCCGGTCACGCTCGAACTGGGCGGCAAGTCGCCCAACATCTTCTTCGCCGACGTGATGGACCAGGACGACGAATTCCTCGACAAGGCGCTCGAAGGCTTTGCGATGTTCGCGCTCAACCAGGGCGAGGTCTGCACCTGCCCGAGCCGCGCGCTGGTGCACGAGAGCATCTATGATCGCTTCATGGAAAAGGCGATCGCGCGAGTCGAGAAGATCGTGATGGGCAACCCGCTCGATCCCTCGACGATGATCGGCGCACAGGCGTCGAACGATCAGCTCGAGAAGATCCTGTCCTATTTCGACATCGCGCGCGGCGAGGGCGCCAAGATCCTCACCGGCGGCGAGCGTGCGCAGCATGGCGATGAGCTCGGCGGCGGCTATTACGTCAAGCCGACGATCATCTCCGGCAACAACAAGATGCGCGTCTTCCAGGAGGAGATCTTCGGACCGGTCGTCGCGGTCACGCCGTTCAAGGACGATGCCGATGCGCTGGCGATCGCCAACGACACGCTGTACGGCCTCGGCGCCGGCGTGTGGACGCGCGACGGGACGCGCGCCTATCGCATGGGCCGCGGCATCCAGGCCGGGCGCGTCTGGACCAATTGCTATCATCTCTATCCGGCGCACGCGGCGTTCGGCGGGTACAAGCAATCGGGGATCGGGCGCGAAAACCATCGCATGATGCTCGATCATTACCAGCAGACCAAGAATCTACTGGTCAGCTATAGCCCCAAGGCGATGGGATTCTTCTGATCCTGGGGCTGTACCGGCGGCGTGTCACTCGTCCCTGGTCGCCGGTGTTGCGGCGGGTCTTCGGACTCGCCGCACTTTTCGTTTGAGGAGCCGCGCATGCAACCGCCCGCCCGCATTCTCGCCACCGATGCCGCCGTCGCGCTGATTGCGCGACTGGTGGAGATGCACGGTCCGGTGATGTTCCACCAATCGGGCGGGTGCTGCGACGGGTCGGCGCCGATGTGCTACCCACAAGGCGAATTTCGCGTCGGGACGCAGGATATCCTGCTCGGGCGGATCGCCGGCGACGTTCCGGTGTGGATCGGCGCGGCGCAATTCGACTATTGGCGCCACACGCAAGTGACGATCGATGTCGTACCCGGGCGTGGCGCCGGTTTCTCGCTCGAAGGGCCGGAAGGTTTGCGCTTCATCATCCGCAGCCGCGTATTCAGCGACGCCGAGGTCGATGCGCTCGACGCCGCCGGCGCGCCGGTGCGCGGCGCGTGACGATCCGCGGCAATCGACGCAGCAGCGCAGGCGTGACATGATGCAGGTCATGCTCGACGAACGCCCGCCTTTGAGGCTCGATTCTCCCGTCCGCACCGCTGCGACGCGGCTTGCCGATCCGGATGCCGCGGCGCAGGCGCTGTTCGCAGAGCTCGACCCGACCACGCTGGCGGGCGTGCTGATCTTCAGCTCGAGCCGCTATGATCTCGCCGCGCTGGCCAAGGCGATCAATCGCCGCAGCGAGGGGCTGTGCGTGGTCGGCTGCACCTCGTCGGGCGAAATCACGCCCGATGGGATCGCCGAGGGCACGATCACCGCGATCGGCTTTCCGGCCAGCGATTTCACGCTCAACGCGGTGCGGTTCGACCATCTCGACTCGTTCGATACCAGCCTCGCCCAGAGCGTGGTGCGCGGACTGGTCGCCGATTCGGTCGAGGCGTCGCGAACGCTTGGTCCCGGCGTGTCGCGCGCCGCGATCTTCCTGGTCGACGGTCTGTCGCATCGCGAGGAGATGCTCACCGTCACGGTACAGGATGCGCTCGGCGACATTCCGCTGATCGGCGGGTCGTCGGGCGACGGGCTCGACTTCAAGGAGACCTTCATCTTCCAGGGCGGTGCGTTCCGGCGCGATGCCGCGCTGGTCGCGATCCTCTCCTCGGCCCGGCCGATGCAGGTGTTCCGCTCGCAGCATTATGCGCCGGGCAAGGTCAAGATGGTGATCACCGGCGCCGACCCGGTCGGGCGCGTCGTCCACGAGATCAACGCCGAACCGGCGGCCGAGGAATATGCCCGCCTGACCGGCACCACGCTCGATCAGCTCGGCCCGACCGTCTTCGCCTCGCACCCGCCGATGGTGCGCGCCGGCGGCGAATATTATGTCCGCTCGATCCAGTCGGCCAACCCCGATGGCAGCCTGACCTTCTATTGCGCGATCGACGAAGGCGTCGTGCTGACGCTCGGCGAAGCGCGCGACATTCTCGATGGGCTCGCCAGCGTGTTCGACGGGCTGGAGCGCAAGGTCGGCGGGATCGACCGGATCGTCGGGTTCGATTGCGTGCTCAACAAGATCGAGGCCGAGCAGCGGCAGCTGACCCGCCGCGTGTCGAAGATGTTCGTCGAGCACCGCGTTACCGGCTTCAACACCTATGGCGAGCAGTTCCACGCACTCCATGTCAACCAGACCTTCAGCGGGCTCGCGATCGGCTGGGGGCGGTAGTGGCGACGCGTATGGCTTTGCCGCTTGACGACGACGGTGCGCGCATCGCCGCGCTGGAAGCCGAGATCGTCAAGCTCAAGCGCATCAACACCGCATTGATCGACCGCGTCGAACGGGCGACCGATTTGCAGGGCAACGCCTTTTCGCTGTTCGAGACGGCCATTTCGCTCGAGGGCAAGGTGCGCGAACGCACCACGGATCTCGAGCAGGCGCTCGGCGCGCTGGCGAGCAGCAATGCCGCGCTCGGCGTCGCCAAGGAGACTGCCGACGATGCGCAGCGCCGCCTGCGCGATGCGATCGAAAGCATCAACGAAGGCTTTGCGCTGTTCGACGCCGACGACCGGCTGGTGCTGTGCAACCAGACTTATCTCGGCCTGTGGCCCAAGATCGCCGACCGGATCGTGCCGGGCATCAGTTTTTCCGACATCACCGACATGATCGGCGACGACGGCACCACGCTCGGCGCGATGGTGGCGCGCGATCGCTGGGTGTCCGAGCGGATGGCGCAGCGGATGGTGGCGAGCGGCGGCCATGTCCATGCGCTGGCCGACGGACGCTGGATCCAGATCAACGAACTGCGCACCAGCGAGGGCGGGATCGTCGGCGTCTATACCGACATCACCGAAGTAAAGGCGGAGGACGCGCGGCTGCGCGCGCGCGAACTCGCCGAAAAGAGCGCGATCCTGCAGGCCACGCTCGACACGATCCCGCAAGGCGTCTGCGTCTACGACGCCGAGCGGCGGCTGGTGGCGTGGAACGATCCGCTGCTGGCGGTGATCGGCCTGCCCGCCGATGGCATCGCGATCGTCGCGACGCATGATCGACTGGTTGCCGGCTGCGCCGCGCTCAACGGCCCGATGGAGCCCGACGCGCCGCTTGCCTGGCTCGACGATGGCGCGCCCGATGCGGTGTCGCGCCGGTATCATCGCAGCGGCAAGGTGGTCGAGGTGCACCGCGCGCGGATGCTCGATGGCGGAATGGTGATGAGCTTCGGCGACATTACCGAGCGGCTGCGCGCGGCGGAACGGTTGCGCGAGACCAATGAGACGCTCGAACGCCGCGTCGAGGAGCGCACCGCCGACATCAATGCGGTCAATCGCGAGCTCAGCCGCGAGAATGCCGAACGCCTCGCGGTCGAGGCGGCGCTGCGCGATGCGAAGACCGCCGCCGAGCAGGCCAATATCTCGAAGACACGCTTCCTCGCGGCGGCGAGCCATGATCTGCTGCAACCGCTCAACGCCGCGCGCCTGTTCGTCGCGGCATTGGGCGACCGGCGGCTGGCGCTGCCGACGCGCGCGCTGGTGCGGCAGGCCGGGTCGGCGCTCGATTCGGTCGAGGACCTGCTCGAGGCGTTGCTCGAAATTTCGCGACTCGATGCCGGCGCGATCGTGGTCGAGCCGGTCGATTTCGCGATCGACGAAATGCTCCGCAACATGCGCGCCGAATTCGCGCCGGTCGCGCGCGAGCGCGGGCTGACGCTGCGGATCGAGGAATGCGGTCTATGGGTCCGTTCGGATCCGCGGCTGTTGCGGCGCATCCTGCAGAATCTGATCGGCAATGCGCTGCGCTACACGCAGGCCGGCTCGGTCGACGTATCGGCGCGGGCGGAGGACGCGACGCTGCACCTCGAAGTGATCGATACCGGCCCTGGCATCGCGCCCGAGCATCATGTCGAGATCTTCGAGGAGTTCCGCCGGATCGGCGAGCATGGCCGGGATCGCGGCATGGGGCTTGGCCTCGCCATCGTGCAGCGCGCCGCGCGGATGCTGCATCATGCGCTCACCTTGCAATCGGCGCTGGGCGCGGGGTCGCGCTTCGGGGTGTGCGTGCCGCTCGGGGTGGCGAAGCTGCAGGCCCCGCACGTCGCGACGCCCTCGCGCAGCGGTCGGCTCGACGATCAGATCGTCCTGGTGATCGACAATGAAGCGTCGATCCTCGAAGGCATGTCCGCGCTGCTCGAGGGGTGGGGCTGCACCGTGCTGAGCGCACGCGACGAGCAGGCCGGCCTGGCGCAGACCGCGAACGGCGCGCCCGATATCATCATCGCCGATTATCATCTCGACGACGGGTTGACCGGGGTCAGCGCGATCGGCGCGGTGCGCGCGGCAGCGGGGGCGACGATTCCGGCGATCGTCATCACCGCCGACCGCACGCTCGAACTGCGCGACCTGCTGGCCGCGGCGGGGTTCCATGTGCTGCAAAAACCGGTCAAGCCGGCCCAGTTGCGCGCGCTGATCACGCGGCTGACGCAATAATCTCAGGCGTCGGTGCCGAACTTCACCTTGTTGACCAGGATCACCGCCTGCGTGCGGCTGAACACGTTCAGTTTACCCAGGATTGCCGAGACGTGCGCCTTGACCGTCGTCATCGACACGTCGAGCTCATAGGCGATTTGCTTGTTGAGCTTGCCGGCGATGACCAGCCGCAGCACGACCTTCTGCTGCGGCGTCAGGCTGTCGATGCGGCGCTGGATGTCGGCATCCTCGAGCGTCTCGGCCGACTCGACCTCGTCCATTTCAGGCGCGTAGAAATTGCCGGCGAGCACGGCCTTGAGCGCATCGACGATCGCACTGCGCCGGAGTGACTTGGGAATGAACCCGGCCGCGCCGGCCGCCAGCGCACCGCGCGCGAGGCCACGCTCCTGCGCCGCGGACACGATCACCACCGGCACCGACGGGAAGCGCTCGCGCAATTCGATCAGCCCGGAAAAGCCGACTGCGCCGGGCATGTTGAGATCGAGCAGCACCAGGTCGAAATCGCCCTCGCGCGCGATCACCGCGGTCGCTTCGTCGAGCGAGGAGGCCTCGAACAGTTCGCATTGGTCGAACGCCACCGCGATGACGGTGCGCAAACCGTCGCGGACCATCGGATGGTCGTCGGCTATCAGCACGCGTTCCACGTAATCCCGATCCCCTTGTTGCGCCGCCCGGTTGGCCGAGCCTAGGCCGAATTGCCGGGATAGCGAAACGGGGGCGGCAACGGCCACCCCCGCGATGCGGCTCCCGTCGCTGTGCGAAAGAGCCGCCACGCTCACGATTTGGGCAGCTTGAACACCCAGAGCGATCCACCCTGGTTGATATGCTGCACCGCCTTGGCGACTTCCCCGCCCCACAACGGCACCGCGCCGCCCCAGCCCGACATTACCGCGACATATTGCTCGCCATCGGTGGTCCAGGTGATCGGCGTGCCGACCACGCCCGAGCCGGTGTTGAACTTCCACAATTCCTTGCCGGTCTTGGCATCGAACGCCTTGAGATAGCCCTCGGGCGTGCCGGTAAAGACGAGGTTGCCCGCGGCGCTCAGCACGCCGCCCCACAGCGGCGCCTTGTTGTTATATTCCCAGGCGATCTTGCCCGTCGCCGGGTCGATCGCGCGCAGCACGCCGATATGGTCTTCGTACAGCGGCTTGATGGTGAAGCCGGCGCCGAGATAGGCCGCGCCCTTCTTGTACGCGATCGGTTCGTTCCAGATGTCCATGCCCCATTCGTTGCTCGGCACGTAGAACATGCCGGTCTGCTGGCTGTACGACATCGGCATCCAGTTCTTGGCGCCGAGGAAGGCGGGCGCGGCGAACACCGAGGTGCCCTTTTCGGCGGTGGGCGGGCCCGGGCGGTTGGCATCGACGAAGTTCGGCCGGCCGGTCTTCATGTTGTAGCCGGTCGCCCAAGTCGTCTTCGAGACGAACGGGGTGGCTTGCAGCATCTTGCCGTTGGTGCGGTCGAGGATGAAGAAATAGCCGTTGCGGTCGGCCTTGGCGCCGAGCTTCATCATCTTGCCGCCGCGCATCGCGTCGAACGGGATCAGTTCGTTGACGCCGTCAAAATCCCAGCCGTCGTGTGGCGTCGTCTGGTAATGCCATTTGATCTGGCCGGTATCGGGGTCGACGCCGAGCGTCGAGGCGGTGTAGAGATTGTCGCCCGGGCGAAGGTGGCTGTTCCACGGCGCCGGATTGCCGGTGCCCATGTAGATCAGGTTGGTGTCGGGATCGTAGGTGCCGCCGAGCCAGGTGGCGCCGCCGCCCTGCTTGTACTGGTCGCCCTGCCAGCTCGCATTGAGCTTGCCGGTGATCCCGTTGTCCTTGCCGCCCAGGGTGCCCATGTTCCCCTCGATCGTCGGACGCGTCCAGATCAGCTCGCCGGTATTGACGTCGCGCGCCTGGATCTCGCCGATCACGCCGAATTCGCCGCCCGAATTGCCGACGATGATCTTGCCGTGGACGATCATCGGCGCGGCGGTGAAGCTGTAGCCGGACTTGTAGTCGGCGATCTGCTTGTTCCAGATCACCTTGCCGGTGTGGCGATTGAGCGCGACCAGCCGCGCGTCGAGCGTCCCGAAGATGACCTTGTCGCCATAGATTGCGGCGCCGCGATTGACCACGTCGCAGCACGGCACGATCGCGTCGGGCAGGCGGGCGTCATATTCCCATTTCTCCTCGCCGGTCTTCGCGTCGAACGCGAAGATGCGCGAATAGGAACCGGTGACGTAGATCGTGCCGTCATAGACCAGCGGCTGCGATTCCTGGCCGCGTTGCTTTTCCCCGCCGAGCGAGGCGGAGAAAGCGGGGACGAGCTTCGACACATTGCCGGCATTGATCTCGGTGATCGGGCTGAAACGCTGCGCGCGCGGACCCATGCCGTAGGTCAGCACGTCGCCGGGCGTGTTGGCGTCGTTCATCAGATCGGCATCGGTCGGGCCGGCGGTCGCGGTTTCGACGGCTGCGGCGGGTGCCGCGGCGTCGGGCGCGGCGACGAGCGGAGCTGCAAGCAGCGCGCTCCCGATCGCGAACATCGACGTCTGTCGCAGGATGCGCTTCATCATCTTCTCCCCTGGTTGTTCTTCGGTGCGCCGCTTCCGGCGTTTCGGCTGCTGTGCAGTACGATCGGGCCAGCGTATCAGGGTCGGCGCGCGCGCCAATTGGACCTTGGACCTACCTCGTGACGTTTCTCAGGAGGCGAGCGGAGCGCGCAGCGTCACGCCGTATTTTTCGAAGATCGCGGGAATCGTCTTGTCGGCGACCAGTTCGGGAATGAGCGCATCGAGGCGGTCGCCGAGATCGCGGCTGTCGTCCTTCACCGCGAGGCCGATATCCCAGCCCGGGCTGGTCAGCGCGGGGATCGGGCCCTTGCGCGCGACGAGCGCATCGCCGCCCTTGGCGAGCGCATGCTCGACTTGCGCGCGCGTCGCCATCGCCAGATCGCTCTTGCCGTCGCGCACCGCGTCGAGCGCGACCATGCCGCTGGTCATGTGCACCACGTCGCTGCGCAGCGCGCCGCCGAACTGGCCGCTCATGTAGAAATCGGGAATGCTGTTGAGCTCGACCGCGATCTTGTGGCCCTTGAACTGCACCGGCGGATCCTCGCAGTCGATTTCGCGGCTGCAGCCGATCGCGAAGCTCTCGCGGTAATACGGCGCGACGATCACTGCGCGATCGTTGCGCAGCGCGAAGGCGCGGTCGAACGGCGCGTGCATCATGATGTCGGATACCATCCCGCCGGTGGCCGGGCCCTTCCAAACCATGTTGCGCAGATCGTCGTCGACATCCTCGCCGGCGAGGAAATCGCGGAATTCGACCTTCACGCCGAGCTTCCGGGCGATCGCCGCGCCGAGATCGACGTCGATGCCGCGCAACATGGCGCCGTCATACCATGCCCAGGGCTCGAAATCGCGATACACTGCGACGCGCAGCACCCCGGCGGCACGGATTTTCTCGAGCGAGGCTGCGCGCGCCGGTAGCGCCGGCAAGGCCGCCGCCACCCCGATCCCGGCGAGCACGGCGCGGCGCGTTATGCCCCCGCTCACGCGGTCAATCCTGGTGCTTGGTGTCGAGCCACGACCGGATCGCCCAGCCGGCTTTCTGCCCGAGCACGTCGCCGAGCGGAGGCATGTAGACCTTGCCGTCGTGCGACGACCCGTGCTGGTAGCGATTGATGAACCATTCGTCGCCCGACTCGCCGACGTCGAGATAGCGCAGATCGGGCGCGATCCCGCCCGACATCGCTTCCAGGCCGTGGCAGCGCGCGCAATTCTGGCCATAAGCCGATTCGCCGATCTTGATCGCGGTGGCGTTGCCGCGATACGGATTCTTGACCAGCCATGCCTCGCCGATATCGGGCAATGCGGTGGTATCGACTGGCTGGGGCAGCACGTTGCCATGCGCGAAGACGGCGTTGCCGACGGAAGCGGCGGCAAATCCCGTCGCCGCGATAAAGGCGAGCGTCGACAGGCGGGGGGTCTTCATCGATTACTCTCCACGAACAGTCGCGAACACTCGCGATCGCTCCGAGCTGTAGGCGGGTGGGGGCGGCAGTCCCTATTGCACTTAGGTACAGCATGGCGAACCGCGCGGCTTGGATTAAACCCTCTTCATGCGCGCACTCATCCCCTCGCTTTCGCTGCTCGCCGCCCTGGGGACGGCGGGCGCCGCCCGGGCCGAAACGGTCTATGTCTCGAACGAGAAGGGCAACAGCATCACGGTGATCGATGCGGCCACGCTGAAAGTCACCGCGACCTGGCCGATCGGCAAGCGACCGCGCGGCATTGTGCTGTCGCGCGACGGCAAATTTCTCTACGTCTGCGCGAGCGACGACAATGCGGTGCAGGTGATCGACCGCGCGACCGGCACGGTCGTCGCCGATCTGCCCTCGGGCGAGGATCCCGAGCAATTCGCGCTTTCGCCCGACGGGACGATGCTGTTCGCCGCGAATGAGCGTGATGCGGCGGTGACCGCGATCGACATCGCCAGGCACGTCGTCGCCTGGCAAGTCGATGTCGGCGTCGAACCCGAAGGCATGGCGGTCAGCCCGGACGGCAAGACCGTCGTCTCGACCTCGGAGACCGACGATGCGGTCCACTGGATCGATATCGCCAGCCACAAGGACATTGCGCAGACTGCGGTCGGCATGCGCCCGCGCCACGCCGAATTCACCGCCGACGGCAAGGCGTTGTGGGTCAGTTCGGAGATTGGCGGCGGGGTGCAGATCATCGACACCGTTTCCCATGCGGTGACCAGGACGATCGCCTTCGCGCCGCCGGGCGTGTTCAAGGACAAGGTGATGCCGGTCGGGATCCGCTTCACGCCTGACCGCAAGCGCGCGGTGGTCGCGCTCGGCCGCGCCGACACGCTCGCGATCGTTGATGTCGCGAGCGCCGCGGTGCTGGCCTATGTCCCGGTCGGGCGCCGCGTGTGGCACACCGGGATCGATGCGGCGGGCGCGCATGTCTTTTCGGCCAATGGACTTTCGGACAATGTCTCGGTGGTCGATTTGGCGACGCAGACGGTGATCGCCACCATTCCGGCGGGCCGTGCGCCGTGGGGTGTCGTGATCGCGCCCTGAACGCGCGCTCGGCGACACCCACCAAAGTCCAATTCCCCCGAAGCCGCCCGGGCCCCAGCCTCGCTCGCACAAGGCACCGCGAAAGGCGGGCCGCGAACAGGGAGGATTCCGATGCGGGGCACCACGAAATTGCTGCAGGCGGTCTGCGCGTTTGCGTTGCTGGCGGGGGCGACGCCCGCTTTCGCGCAGGACGATACGACCAGCGCATTGCTGCTGCGGCTGAAGGAAAAGGGCATCCTGACGCAAGCCGAATATGATGATCTGGTCGCGCGCAAGGCGGCGCCGGCGGCCCAGCCCGCAGCGGTCGCGACCAGCGCGAGCGCGGAGCCACAGGCCGCCGCCGCGGCGCAGCTCGACGACAAGCGGCTGGTGCGGATGACCAGCAGCGGCATCGGCATGGAAGTCGGCGGGGTGACGGTGAAATTCTCGGGCTCGGTCAACGCCTTCTACACGCACGATTCGCCCGACAAGCGCACCGCCAACACCACCGTGATCGGCGGCCTGGCGAACACCGGCACGCAGAACACGTCGGCGATCCGCAACGGTCTGCTGCCCGGCATCTTCGGCCTCGACGTGTCGACCAACCAGGGCGGCTGGGACATTGCGGCGCATTTCGGCTTCTATCCCGGCATCAACAGCAATTCCTATGGCGGCAACGGCGCCAATGCGGCGGGTGCGCCGGTCGCGCTGGCGACGTCGGGGATCGATGCCCGTCAGACCTATATGACGATCGGCAAGCCGCATCTCGGCACGCTCAAGCTCGGGCGTGATATCGGCCTGTTCGGGTCGGACGCGATCCTCAACGACATCACCTTGCTGTCGGTCGGCACGCCGGGGAGCAATGCGGGCCCGTCGAACACCTCGCTCGGCCGCATCGGGATCGGCTATATCTACACCGATTTCCAGCCGCAGATCACCTATACCACGCCTATCTTCGCCGGTTTCCAGGCCTCGGCCGGGATCTTCCAGCCGCTCTCGACCTTGACCGGCGGAGCGGAGGTCAACGGCACGCCCGGCTTCCAGGGCAAGCTAACCTATGACTTCAAGGCCGACAAATTCACCGGCCATCTGTGGGCGTCGGGCATTTCGCAGAAGCATGACGGCTTTGCCGGAACGCCGAGCTATACCGGCAGCGGCTTCGATATCGGCGGCAAGCTCGGCTATGGGCCGCTCAGCGTGCTCGGCTATTATTATGGCGGATCGGGGCTCGGGACGACCGCGCTGTTCGTCTATTCGACCGACGCCCTGGGCCGCAAGCGCGACAGCAGCGGCTTCTACGGCCAGGCGAGCTTGACCTTCAACAAGATCACGCTGGCCGGCAGCTATGGCGAGAGCAAGCTCGATCTCGCGCGCGGCGAGATCAACCCGACCCTGCTCGACAGGAACAGCAGCTGGGTCGGGCAGGCGCGCTACGGCCTGACCAGCTGGGTGACGTTGCTCGCCGAATATACCCACACCAAGGCCGAGGCGCAGGGCATCAACGAAGCCAAATCGAACACCGTCTCGGTCGGATCGATCCTGTTCTTCTGATCGGGCGATATCCGTTTGGCGAGGGGCGGCCCGGCGCGGGCTGCCCCTTTGCCGCATCTCTTGTCGAAGGCATCCGGTCAATGCGCCGCGCTCCCGTTCTGCCCCTCCTTGCCCTGGCCGTGCCGCTGCCCGCGCTAGCGCAGCAGCAGACGCCGGCACCGCCGCCGGCGACGCCCGACATCGTCGTGCTCGGCCAGCCGCTGCCTTTGCCGCCGGGCGTCCCGGCTTATGGCTCGGTCACGATCAGCCGCGAGCGGCTGACCGGCGACGCGTCGGGACGAGTCGAGGACGTGCTGCTCGATGTCGCCGGCTTCCAGCAATTCCGCCGGTCGGACAGCCGCTCGGCCAACCCGTCGGCGCAAGGCGTGACGCTGCGTGCGCTCGGCGGCAATGCCTCGAGCCGCGCGCTCGTGCTGCTCGATGGCGTGCCGCTCGCCGATCCGTTCTTCGGTTATATTCCGTTCAACGCGCTCGCGGCCGACCGGCTCGCCGGGGTGCGCGTCACGCGCGGCGGCGGGGCGGGGGCGTTCGGCGCGGGCGCGGTCGCCGGCACGATCGAGCTCGTCAGCGCGACGCGGGATGCGCTGCCGCTGGCGTCGGGCGAAGCGTTTTACGGCAGCAACCATGCGGTCGAGGCGGCCGGCACGCTGACGCCTGATGTCGGCGGCGGGTTCGTCAGCTTTTCGGGCAAGTTCGAACGCGGCGACGGCTTCTATACGACGCCCGACAGCCAGGTCACCGCGGCGACGGTACGCGCGCGCTATCGCGATTATTCGGGCGGGATGCGCGCGGTCGTGCCGATCGACGCACAGACCGAGCTCCAGGCGAACGGCTTGCTGTACCGCGACAATCGGACATTGCGCTTTGCCGGCGCCGACAGCAGTTCGGAAGCGAACGATGCCAGCATCCGCGTGATCCATCGCGGCGACTGGGCGGTCGACGCACTGGCCTATCTCCAGACGCGCAACTTCACCAACCGGGTGATCAGCGCGACGACCGCCAAGCTGACGCTCGACCAGCGCAACACGCCGGCGACCGGGCTCGGCGGCAAGATCGAACTGCGCCCGCCGGTCGGGCCCGATCATGTGCTGCGTATCGGGATCGATGCCCGGCTCGGCGACGGCACGCTGTACGAGGATGCCTATGCGGCGAGCGGGCTCGTCACGACGCGGCGCGCCGCGGGCGGCCATACCAGCACGACCGGGCTGTTCGTCGAGGACGACTGGACGCTCGGGCGGCTGGTGCTGACCGCGAGTGCGCGCGGCGATCGCTGGACGATCACCGACGGCTTCTTCCACGAGGCAAGTGCCGCAGGCGCGACCACGACCGACACGCATTATGCCGACCGTCACGGCGTCGAGGGCACCGGCCGCGCCGGCGCGCTGTTCCACGCGAGCGACGCGGTGGCGGTGCGCGCGGCGGGCTATACCGGCTTCCGCCTGCCGACGCTCAACGAACTGTATCGTCCGTTCGTGGTCTTCCCGATCACCACGCAAGCCAATGCCGCATTGGGGCTCGAACGGCTGCGCGGTTTCGAGGGCGGGGTCGATCTCAGGCCGATCGACGGGGTCAGCCTCGGCGTCACCGCTTTCTACAATCGGCTCGAGGGCGCGATCGCCAATGTCACGATCAGGACCAATGTGCGCCAGCGGCAGAATGTCGATGCGATCGTAGCCAAGGGGATCGAGCTGACCGCGCATGCCGCGCACGGTCCCGTCACGCTCGACGCGTCCTACGCGTTCAGCGACAGCAAGGTCCACGCCTCGGGCAGCCAGATACAGTTGAACGGGTTCATCCCCGCGCAAACCCCGCGCCACACCGGCAGCGCGACCTTGACGTGGGATGCGCACGGCTTCGGCGCGTCGGTGACCGCGCGCTACGTCGGCAAGCAGTTCGAGGACGATCTGCAGACCGACGTGCTGCCCGCCGCGACGACGGTCGACGGCATCGTGAAAGTGCCGCTCGGCCACCATGTCTCGCTGGTCGCGCGCGCGGAAAACCTGTTCGACGCGACGGTCTTCACGCGCAACGCGGCGGGATCGATCGACCTTGGCACCCCGCGCACGCTGTGGATCGGCGTGCGCCTGAAATGATGGAGATTGTGCGTGGCTGAAGACCTCTACCCGGTTCCGGCAGACTGGGCGGCGACCGCGAGCGTGACGGCGCAGAGCTATGTGGCCGATTATGCGCGCTCGCTCGACGATGCGGATCGCTTCTGGCTCGAGCAGGCGCAGCGGCTCGACTGGATCACCCCGCCGACCGTCGCCGACGAGAGCAGCTTCCACGAGGCCGATTTCGGCGTGCGCTGGTTCGCCGATGGCGTGCTCAACGTCTCGGTCAATTGCATCGACCGCCATCTCGCCACGCGCGCGGAGCAGGTGGCGATCCTATGGGAGCCCGATTCGCCCGACGCGACCCCACGCCGGATCACCTTCGCCGAGCTCCATGCCGAGACGTGCCGCTTCGCCAACGTGCTCAAGGCGCAGGGCGTGCGCAAGGGCGACCGCGTCACGCTGTATCTGCCGATGATCCCCGAGGCGGCGTTCGCGATGCTGGCGTGCGCGCGGATCGGCGCGATTCATTCGATCGTGTTCGGCGGCTTCTCGCCCGATTCGCTCGCCGGGCGGATCACCGATTGCGACAGCCGCATCGTGATCACCGCCGACGAAGGCTGTCGCGGCGGCAAGCGCGTGCCGCTGAAAGCCAATGTCGATGCCGCCGCCAAATTGGTGACATGCCTCGACACGGTGATCGTGGTGCAGGCGACCGGCGGCGACGTCGCGATGCAGCCGGGGCGCGATTTGTGGTATCATGTGGCGGCCGCGAGCGTGGACGCCGACTGCCCGCCCGAGCCGATGCAGGCCGAGGACCCGCTGTTCCTGCTCTACACGTCGGGCTCGACCGGCAAGCCCAAGGGCGTGGTGCACACCACCGGCGGCTATCTGTTATGGGCGGCCTTTACCCATGCCTGCGTGTTTGATTGCCGCGCCGGCGATACCTATTGGTGTGCCGCCGATGTCGGCTGGGTCACCGGGCACAGCTATATCGTCTATGGTCCGCTGGCGAACGGCGTTACGACGTTGATGTACGAAGGCGTGCCCAATTGGCCGAGCCCGGCGCGGATCTGGGAGGTGGTCGATCGCCACCAGGTGACGCAGCTCTACACCGCGCCGACCGCGTTGCGTGCGCTGATGCGCGAGGGCGATGCGTTCGTGACGGGCACCAGCCGCGCCTCGCTGCGGCTGCTCGGCTCGGTCGGCGAGCCGATCAACCCAGAGGCATGGCGCTGGTATCACGACCTGGTCGGCGGCGGGCGTTGCCCGATCGTCGATACCTGGTGGCAGACCGAGACCGGCGGCCACATGATCACCCCGCTGCCCGGCGCGACCGCGCTCAAGCCGGGCGCGGCGAGCTTCCCGTTCTTCGGGGTCGAACCCGCTTTGGTCGATGCGGCCGGCACGGTGCTGGCAGGCGCGACCGAGGGCAATCTCGTCATCACGCGCAGCTGGCCGGGGCAGATGCGCACAATATGGGGCGATCACGACCGTTTCTTCCAGACCTATTTCTCGACCTATCCCGGCGCCTATTTCACCGGCGACGGCGCACGGCGCGACGGCGACGGCTATTGGTGGATCACCGGGCGAGTCGACGACGTCATCAACGTGTCTGGGCATCGCATGGGCACCGCCGAGGTGGAATCGGCGCTGGTGCTGCATCGTACCGTCGCCGAGGCGGCGGTCGTCGGCTTCCCGCACGACATCAAGGGGCAGGGGATCTACGCCTATGTCACGCTCAACGCCGGCGAGGTGCCGAGCGATGCGCTACGCAAGGATCTGGTCGGCTGGGTGCGCAGCGAGATCGGGCCGATCGCGACGCCCGATGCGATCCAGTTCACCCCGGGCCTGCCCAAGACCCGCTCGGGCAAGATCATGCGCCGCATCCTGCGCAAGATCGCCGAGGGCGACGTGTCCTCGCTCGGCGACACCAGCACGCTTGCCGATCCATCCGTGATCGGCGATCTGGTCGCCAACCGCGTCGGTTAGCGCTTGCCGTCGATCCGGGGCAGCAGTTCGGCCTCCAGCCCCGGATAGAAATGTGCGACCGAGCGCTGCAGTTCGTACCGCGCGGCCTTCATCATCGCAAAGCGCGCAGGGATCGCGACATTGCCCGCCGCGACATTGTCCGCCCCGGCGGCGACCGCGGTACGCAACGTCGTGGCGAGCCAGCCTAGCCAAGCGCCGGTCTGGTCGATCGCGGAAGCCGGGGTCGGATCGACCGGTCCATGGCCGGGGACGACCCGTGCGTGGTTCAGCGCGCGCAGTGCCGCAAGGGCCGCGCTCCATTGTGCCAGGTCGGCATGCGGGGTGGACGGCGCACGATCGTGGAAGACGAGGTCGCCCGCGATCAGCGTTCCGGTCGTCTCGTCGAGCACAGCGAGATCGGCCGGGCTGTGCCCCGATAGCGGCAGCAGCCGCAACCGCCGCGTGCCGAACGTCTCGTGCGCGGCGGAAAGGATCACGCCCGGCGTCGTCACTTCGGTCCCACGCATCCAGTCCCCGAGCAAGCGGTACATGCCGTCCGAAAACCCCGCGCCGTCGCGTTTGAGCAAGGCGGCGAGCTGCGGTGTCGCGGCGACGGTCCCCGGCGCAAATGCAGCGGCGCCGTAAACGTGGTCGGGATGCAGATGCGTCAGGTACACCCGCACCACCGGCTTGCCGGTCACCGCCTCGGCCGCCGCCTTCAGCGCCGTGCCATAGCGCAAGGACGGCCCGCAATCGACCAGGACCGTGCCGGCCTCGGTCGCGAGGATCGTGCTGTTGGCGATCGCGCCGCCATTGGCCATTGCGATCGGCGCATCCACGCCGCGCACGACCCACAGTCCCGCGGCCACTGCTTCAGGCACGATCCTGTAGGCGAGCGCCCGTGCCCGGACGGGCAGCGCGACCGCACCGAGCAAGCCGGCCAATGCCAGACGGCGGTCGATCATCTAGCGCGCGGCAAGCGCGGTGCCGGCATCGCGCACCGCCAGCGACCCGTCATACCGGATGCCGTTGCTATCGCTGCCGCGCAGCACGATCGTCTCGCCCGGCGCGGTATCGACGATGACGGTGATCGTTGGATCCTCGGCGACCGAAGCCTCGATCCGCATCGTTCCGTAGCTTTTGCCGCCGGCCCCGGTCAGTGCGACTGCGTCGAGATTGTAGGTCGGAATGTTCGCCACGAAACCGGTGTCCATCGGATGCCGGAAAGCGAGCCGGACGTGCGTTCCGTCGGCCGCGTGCAGCGCGATGCCGCGGACTTCGCCGAGATGTTCCGCCCAATCGCCTTTGACGCGGCTGGCGGGGGGCGCCGAGCAGCCACCGCCCGCCGCGTCGATCCACCCGCCGCTGACCAGCCAGCTGCCATCCTCGAGCTGCACTGCGCCGCGGACGGGCGTGCGCTGATCCAGCTTGATCCGCGTGCCGAGAAAGGCTTGCGCGCGTTCGGGCGTGTAATCGACCGCGAGCGGGATCGGGTTCAGGTCGGCGAACAGCAGGATTCGTTTCACGCCTTTGATGCCGCGTGCATCGACGGTGACCGGAAAACTGCTTTGGTTCTCCGCAATCGCGGGAAAGGTCACGCGGACCCGGTCGTCGAAGCGGACGGGCGCTTCGCCGAACAAAGTGTGGCCGAGACCTTGCCACATCGGCGAGGCAAGCGGGTCGTCGGGCAGTTTCGCCTGCGCGGGCAGCGCTCCCATCGCCAGGAAAACAAGCACGGCTGCGCGCGCCACAGATTTCACGATCATCACCTTCTCCCAAAGCACAGCTTAGCAGCGCCGCCGTGGCTGCTACCATGCGACTTTGGGACAAGCGGAGCGGTCGGGATGCGAATGGCGATGATCTTTGCGGCAGCATGGCTCGCGGCCGCACCGGCCATCGCCCAATCCGGCGCGCCACCGTCCGGCGATGCGCCCCTGTTTGATCCGATTACGGGCTATCGGCTGGCCCATTATCGCGGTGTCGTCACTACCGTTCCCGAAGGCGTGCGGCGCATCGATGTGACCCAGGCGCGTACCGCGTGGCGCGCCGGCGCACTCTTCCTCGACGTCAATCCGGCGCCCGGGGCACGCCGCGACCCCGAGAGCGGGCGATGGACCCTTGCCGAACCGCATGCGTCGATCCCGCGTGCGCATTGGTTCGCCGAGAGCGGCCGGGGTGTGCTGGCACCCGAAGTCGAGCGAGGATTGCTGCTCGGCGTGCATCGGCTGAGCGCACGGCGCCCCAACCGCGCGATCGTCGTGTTCTGCCAAGCCGATTGCTGGATGAGCTGGAACGCCGCGCTGCGTCTGCATCGCGCCGGCTTCCGCGACGTCCAGTGGTTCGCCGAGGGGCTCGACGGTTGGAAAGAGGCGGGCCTGGCGGTTTCGCCAGCAATTCCGGAGCGATAGGCCGGGATCTTACAGCGACATGGCGTGAAGCCATACGCGCCGTGACGGCGCAAACCAGGCTCAGCGACTTTCCAGCCCATGAAACGCGAACGCCTCTATCGCAGCGTTCAGACGCGCGAGCGTCAGGTCCTTTGAATTCGGCGCCCATTTCGCCAACCAGATGAGCGTGCCGAGCAACAATTGGACGACGAGCTCCGGTTCGCATTCGACGACGCTCCCGTCGCTCATGCCCTGGCGAAGGAACGCTTCGAGCGTGTCCTTGAGCCGATCCGCCCGTGCGGTGATCCAGCCGCGCTGCGCCTCTTCGAGGTAGGAATAATCCCCGAAATATAGCTGTTGCCCGTTGATATAAGAATCCTTCAGGAAGCTCCTGAGAAAGCTGCGCAGTTTCTCGATTCCCGTGCCGCCTGCCGCATCCGTTTCGCCCAACAGCCGTTCGAAGCGCTCCAGCGAAGCGACGTGGCATTCGTAGACGAGTGCCTGTTTGTTCGGGAAATAATAATAGAGCGTGGCGTCGCGCAGATCGAGGCTGGCGGCGATTTCGGTCATGGTCGCCAGCGCGAAGCTCTTGGCGTTGATGATCTCGATCGCGGCTCGCATGATCTCGAGCTTCTTCTTCTCCGATTTACGGCCTCGTGCCCGCGGCTTGGCCTCATCGGCAAGTCGGTCCCGAGACGCAGTTTCCGGCAGCGACATCCGCATTCCTTTCCCGACCGTCCTAGCTTCGACTGACCGAGACACAAGCCGGCATCGGTTAGAGATTCAAGCTTGCACTAGAATTTCTAGAATGACATAGAGTGTCGACGTAGCGCCAGGGCACTTGGCGCGCGGTGAGGAGAGCGATGATGGGCAGAGTCGGTTTGATCGGTGTATCGTTGCTTGCGCTTGCTGCGGCTTCGCCTGCCGTGGCGCAGACGGGGGTGGCCACGGCACCCGACGCGCAGTCGCTCGAAAGTCGCGACAGCGCTGCGGCGGCAAACCCCGTTGTGGCGAAAGCCGCGACCGATGCAGTTCAGGCGAACGACGATATCGTCGTGACCGCCAGCAAGCGCGAGCAGACGCTGCAAGACGTTCCGATCTCGGTCGCCGTTACCAGCGAGCAGACGATCCAGCGCGCGCAGATCCGCGATTTGATCGATCTTCAGTCGGTGGTGCCATCGCTCAAGGTGACGCAGTTCAACACCGTCGGACAGACCAATTTCATCATCCGCGGCTTCGGCAACGGCAATGGCAATGTCGGCATCGAGGGGTCGGTCGGCGTCTTCATCGACGGCGTCTACCGCTCGCGCAGCGCGGCCTCGCTCAACGACTTGCCCGAGGTCGAACGGATCGAGGTCCTGCGCGGACCGCAATCGACCCTGTTCGGCAAGAACGTGTCGGCGGGCGCGATCAACATCGTCACCAAGCGCCCGCAATTCGACTTCGGCGGCAGGGTGGACCTGACTGTGGGCAATTATGGCCAGATGGTCGCCAAGGGGACCGTGACCGGACCGCTGAGTTCGACGGTCGCGATTCGTCTCTCGGGCAATGTCGACCAGCGCGACGGCTTCTATCGCAACGTCGTGACGAAACAGGACGTCAACGACCGGAACCGTGCCTCGGGCCGCGTCGATCTGCTGTGGCAGCCATCCGACCGCCTTTCCGTTCGCGTCATCGGCGATTATAACGAGATCAACGAGCGGTGCTGCGGTGTCGTCCAGCTTTTCAACGGGCCCGCCACACAATTCATCGGTGCGCCGGCGCCCTTCGGGCTTAGCGCAGCGGTCTCCAACCCGGCCACCAAATACAGCCGCACCATCGCGTCGGATCGCGATCCGACCAACCATATCGTCGGCAAGGGCATCTCAGGCGAAATCGATTATGACCTGAATTTCGCCAAACTGACCTCGATCACCGCTTATCGCGATCAAAGCGATCGCAGCACCGAGGACGTCGACTTCACCGGGGCGAACCTTTCGGACCGGTCCGATGCCACGCACACCAAGACGTTCACCCAGGAGGTCCGGCTGACGTCCTCCGGGTCGGGGCCGTTCAGCTGGCTTGTCGGCGGTTTCTACGATCACGAGAATCTGGACACGCGCAGCACGATCAATTTCGGTTCGCAGATCCGCGCCTTTGCCGATGCGCTGAGCGGACAGGTGCCCGCGGCGCTGATCGGCGCCCTGCCGGCAGCGTTGCGCCCCGTGCTCACCGGCCGCTCGAACATCTATGCGCTCGAATTCCTGCAGAGCCTGGTGACGCCGTCGATCCGCCCCGGCGCGACCTATTTCCAGGCGGGGCCGGCGGTGACCGCGCCCTATACGCTGAAACAGGATTCCTTCTCGTTCTTCGGGCAGGCGGACTACAAGCTCACCAGCCGCCTGACCGTGACCGGCGGCGTCGCCTATCTCAGCGACCGCAAGGCCTCGACTTCCAACGTCGTGCTGAGCGACCCGTTCTCCGCGCTGAACCTGCAGGCCGTGCCGCAATTCACCGCGATCGGGCTGCCCGGCAATCTGTACGGCGCGCTCGGTGCGCTGCAATTCTTCTATGGCAACGCCCCCACGCACGGGCCGGTCAATTACCCCAACGCCAATGAATCGGGCGTCCTGAAGGGCGACAAGGTCACCTATCTCGGCCGCGCGACCTACAAGCTCGGGCCGGTCAATCTCTATGCGAGCTATTCGACGGGGTGGAAGGCGGGCGCCTACAATCTGTCGACCGATGCTCGCGCACCCGACGTGAACGGCGTCGGCCGCACTGCCGACCCGGAGAATGTCACGCTGTACGAAGCGGGTGCCAAGGCGGCGTTCCGCGGCGGATATCTCAACGTCGCGGTGTTCAAGCAGACGATCAAGGGGTTCCAGTCGAACGCCTTCACGGGCACCGGCTACAGCCTGGTCAATGCCGGGCAGGAATCGGTGCGCGGTGCGGAAGTCGAAGGCGCCTATCGTCCGGTCGCGTGGCTCTCGCTTGCCGGCGCCGCGACCTATCTCGACCCCAAATACGATTCGTTCCTGCGCGCGCCGTGCGTCAGCTTCGATACCGTCCGCTGTCCGCTGAACGTCGCCACCGGGCAGATCCCCGCGTTTCGCGATCTTTCGGGCGCGCGGCCTGCCGGCATCGCGAAGTGGAGCACCTCGGTCTCGGCCACGATCAATCACAATTTCGGCGGCAACCTGAGCGCATTCCTCCGCGGCGAATACGATTATGCGAGCCGGACCCAGCTGACCGAAGTGGTGCCGGCGCAATATGGCAGCACTCAGACGAGCAACGTGAATGCGAGCCTCGGCTTCGCGCTCGCGCCGCAGAAGCTCGAATTGCTGTTCTTCGTGCGCAATCTCACCAAGCACAACACGCTGGTCGGTGCCTTCCCGACGGTGGCGCAGACGGGCAGCTATTCGGGCTTCGTCAACGACCCGCGCACCTATGGCGCCACGCTGACGAAGCGTTTCTGATCTTATGACTGGCGCACGGATGACGAAGGCCGCAGCTCTGGCCAAGCATCCGGCGCCGGCTTCGTCCTGGACGAAGGGGGCGTTCGGCTTCGGTGCGGTCGCGACCGGCGTGACCGAAACCGGCTTCAATTATTTCCTGCTCATCTTCTACGCGCAGGTGGTGGGGCTGGATGCCTGGCTGGTCAGTCTCGCAACCACGCTGTCTTTGCTCGTGGATGCCTTCGCCGATCCGATTGCCGGCTATTGGTCGGACAATACGCGGTCGCGCTGGGGGCGGCGACACCCCTTCATGTATGCCGCCGCCGTGCCGATCGCGGTGCTGTATGCGCTGGTGTGGATGCCGCCGTCGGGGCTGGGGGGCGGGGCGCTGTTCGCCTATCTCGTCGCGATCAGCATTGCGGTGCGGTTGTGCTTCACGCTGTACGAGACGCCGTCGAGCGCGCTCCTGCCCGAACTCAGCTACGATTACGACCAACGCTCCGCGATCCAGGCCGTGCGGTACTTCTTCGGCTGGGCGGGCGGGAACGTGCTGACCGTGCTGATGTTCGTGCTCGTGTTCCCCGCCTTCGCGACGGCGGCGATCCCCAACGGACAGTTCAGCCGCGAAGCCTATCGCAGCTACGGGCTGATCGCTTCCGGCGTGATATTGGTCTCCGTCCTGGTCTGCGCGATCGGCACCCATTCCCGCGTGCCGCTGATGCAGCCCGCGCCGCCCCGGCGTCGCATCACGCTCCGTCAGATCGTTGCGGAGATGCGCGAGACGTTGAGCGATCGCTCGTTCGGCGCCTTGTTCGCCGCGGCGATGCTGGGTGCGATCGCCACCGGTCTCTCGGCTTCGCTGACCTTCTACTTCTCCACCTATTTCTGGGCGCTGACCTCGCAGCAGATCGGCATCATCACGCTCGGCGTGTTCGCGTCGGCGTTCATCGGCGCGGCGATATCTCCGCTCGTGTCGCGCAAGTTCGGCAAGAAGCGCGGCGCGATGGCGGTCGGGCTGGTCGCTTTCCTCGGTGCGCCGCTGCCGATCGTGCTGCGCCTCATCGGCTTGCTGCCGGGCAATGAGGATCCGACGATCTTCCGCCTGGTGCTCGTCACCAACACGCTCGATACCGCGCTCATCATCTGCTTCCAGACGCTGACCGCCGCGATGATCGCCGATCTGGTCGAGAAGGCCGAACTAAGGACGGGCCGGCGATCCGAGGGCGTGTTCTTCGCCGCCATCACCTTCGTGCGCAAGGCCGTGCTCGGGCTGGGTCTGATCGCCGCATCGGCGATCCTGTGGCTTTCCGGCTTCCCCGAGGGTGCGAAGGCCGGACAGGTTTCGGCCGACACGCTCTGGCGCCTCGGCGCCTGGTACGTGCCGACGGTGCTGGCGCTCTGGCTGGGCATGATCGCCGTGCTGAACAGCTATCGGCTCGGTCGCGACGACCATGAGACCAATCTCCGCCTGCTCGCCGAAGCGCGCGCCGTGCCCCTATGACCGATCGACAGGACCCCGCAATGCCACCCACGCTCGATCTCTCCGCGCTGCGCGACCGTTATGCCCGCGAGCGCGACCGGCGGATCGTGCACGAGGCGGGCGACCGCCAGTATCGCGATGTCGAGCAGGGGTTCGCGCACCTGCTCGACGATCCCTACGGCACCGCGCCCGACCGCGCGCCGGTCTCGGACGACGTCGACGTGTTCATCGTGGGCGGGGGCTTTGGCGGCCTGTTGACCGCGGCGCGCCTGCGCGAAGCGGGGGTGGGCAGCATTCGCATTGCCGATGCAGGTTCGGATTTCGGCGGGACGTGGTACTGGAATCGTTACCCGGGTGCCGCCTGCGACATCGAATCCTATATCTATTTCCCGCTGCTCGAAGAGACTGGCTACATGCCGCTCGAGCGCTATTCCAAGGCGGCGGAAATCCGGGCGCACTGCCAGCGCATCGCGAAGCGCTACGATCTGTACCGCGACGCTTTGTTCTCGACTCAGGTGAAGGGGCTGGCCTGGGACGGGGCGGCCGCGCGCTGGACCGTGACGACCGACCGAGGCGATGCGGTACGCGCGCGCTTCGTGGTGTTGACCACCGGCCCGCTCAACCGGCCAAAATTGCCCGACATCCCCGGCATCGACGATTTCGCCGGCCACGCCTTCCACACCAGCCGCTGGGATTATGGCTATACCGGCGGGTCGGCGACCGAGCTGATGACCAAGCTGGCCGACAAGCGTGTCGGCATCATCGGCACCGGCGCGACCTCGGTCCAGTGCGTGCCGCCGCTCGCGCGCGACGCCCGGCACCTCACGGTCTTCCAGCGCACGCCCTCGGCGATCGACCCGCGCGACAATAGCGCGACCGACCCGAACTGGTGGGGGACGCTGACGCCCGGCTGGCAGCAGCGGCGGATGGAGAATTTTTCCGCCCAGTTCGTGGCCGGCCTGCCCGCGGACGATCTGGTCGCCGACGGCTGGACGGTGCTCGCGCGGGCGATGCGCGCGAAGGTCGCCGAACATGGTCCCGATGCCGACTATGCGCAGCTGCACGATCTGGCCGATTTCGAGAAGATGCAGGCGACGCGCGACCGCGTCGACACGATCGTGACCGATCCCGCGACCGCCGCGGCGCTGAAGCCGTGGTACAGCGTCTATTGCAAGCGCCCGTGCTTTTCCGACGTCTACCTCCAGGCGTTCAACCGCCCGAACGTGACGCTGGTCGAGACCGGACGGGCGGGTGTCGAGCGGATCACACCGAGCGGCGCGATCGTCGACGGCAGGGAATATCCGCTCGATTGCCTGATCTTCGCGACCGGTTTCGACACGACGTCGAGCTATGCGAAACGCTCCGGCGGCATGACGATCACCGGCGTCGCCGGACGCACGCTGAACGACAAATGGGGCAATGGGCTGTCGACGCTGCACGGCATGCACACGCGCGATTTCCCCAACATGTTCGTGATCAGCCAGGCGCAGGCCGGCATGTCGCCCAACTTCCCGCACATGATCAGCGAGCAGGCGGCGCACATCGCGCACATCGTCCAGCAGTGCGGCGAGAAGGGTCTCGCAACCGTGGAGCCGATCGAGACCGCCGAAAACGACTGGGTGTCGTCGATCGTCGCGGGGGTCATCGCGCGGCGCCATATCCTCGAGACCTGCACGCCCGGTTATTACAACAATGAAGGGCGCGCATCGGCCAGCGGCGCCAGGAGCGGAACCTTCGCTGCGGGGCCACTCGCGTTCGCGCACTTGCTGCGCGATTGGCGGGAGCAGGGGGATTTCGCCGGACTCGAAGCGAATGGCGCGCATGCCCGCGGCAACGAAGGAGACGTGTCGTGAGCACCGCCAACGGACGCAAGTCGATCTTCATCACCGGCGCGGCGTCGGGCATGGGCCGCGCCACGGCGATCCGCTTCGCGCAGGGCGGATGGTTCGTCGGCGGTTTCGACGTCGATGCCGGCGGACTGGATACGCTATGCGCCGAGATCGGCATCGACAATTGCCTGACCGGGTCGCTCGACGTGACCGACCATCAGGCGTTCGAAGCCGCCATGACGCGGTTTGGCGACGCCACCGGCGGCACGCTCGATCTGTTGTTCAACAATGCCGGCATCGCGCGCAGCGGCATGTTCGACGAGCAGCCGTGGGACGAAGTGATGCAGATCATCAACGTCAATCTCATCGGCGTGATGATCGGCATCCGCGCCGGGGTTCCATTGCTCCGGAACACGCCGGGCTCGCTGTGCCTGGTCAACGCCTCATCGTCCGCGATTTGGGGTTCGGCCGGCATCGGCGTCTATTCGGCGACGAAGCATGCGGTGCGCGGTCTGGTCGAAGCGCTGTCGATCGAATTCAAGCGCTTCGGCGTCCGCGCCGCCGATCTGCTGCCCGGCCTGATCGATACGCCGCTGCTGTCGGCCCAGATGCGCGCGATGGCGCCCGCCGACGGGCCGTGGCGTCTGGTCGCGCCCGCGGAAGTCGCGGAGACGGTCTGGGCCGCCTACGCCTCCGATCGGTTGCACTGGTACGTGCCCGAGGAACTGCGCGCTTTCCACGCTCAGGTCGTCGCCAACCCCGAAGGCGTCCGCGAAGACCGCACTGAACTGCTCCGCCAGATGATGGCGGGCTGAGGAAATATCATGTCGATTCTCGAAAACGCCGCCGAACCCTTCGTGCAGTCCGCCGACGCCGGTGCGATCCAGCAGCTTCATGACGCCTTTGCGGCGCAACGACGCGCCTTCGCGACTGCGCGCAACCCGTCGCTTGCGGCGCGGCGCGATCGGCTCGGCGCGCTGATCGCGATGATGGCGACCAATCGCGCCAGGATCGCGGAGGCGGTACGGGCCGATTTCGGCGCGCATCCGCAGGGTGCGTCCGATCTCATCGAAGTGGCTGGCGTGATCGGCCGTGCCGCCTACGTGGCGGAACATCTCGGCGCGTGGATGCAGCCGTCCCCTCGCGACGTCGACACGGCAGTGTACGGCAGTGCGTCCGCGCACGTCGCCTATCAGCCGAAAGGGGTGGTCGGCAACATGGTGCCGTGGAACTTCCCGTTCGATCTCTCGGTCGGGCCGATGGTCGACATGCTCGCGGCGGGCAACCGCGTGATCGTCAAGCCATCCGAATATGCGCCGGCATCGGCCGCCTTGCTCGCCGAAATGATCGCGGCGACCTTCGATGCCGACTTGGTTACGGTCGTCGTCGGCGGAGTCGATCTGGCGCGGGCCTTTGCCGCGACGCCATGGGATCATCTGCTCTACACCGGCAGCCCCGACGTCGGTCGCCAGGTCATGGCCGCCGCCGCGGCCAACCTGACGCCGGTAACGCTGGAACTCGGCGGAAAATGCCCTGCCATCCTGCTACCCGGCGCCGTGACCCCCGCCAACGTGGAGTCGGTGGTCGGGACCAAGATGGTCAAGAACGGGCAGATGTGCGTGTCGGTCGATTACGCGCTCGTCCCGCGCGAGGACGTGGAAGCCTTTGTCGCGCATGCGGGCGCATTCATGGACCGCGCCGCTCCCGGCTACGCCAAAGGCGCCGAATGCACCGGTATCATCTCCGACCGGCATCTGGGTCGTCTCGAGGCGATGCTGGACGAGGCGACTGCGCGGCAGACCCGCATCGTGACGCTGGAGGACGACCCGGCGATCGACCGGACGACGCGCCGCATGCCGCTGTCGCTGCTGATCGATCCGGCGCCCGATACCCGCGTCATGCGCGAGGAGATTTTCGGTCCACTGCTTCCCGTGATCTCCTATGACGATGTCGACGAAGCGATTGCCTTCGTGAATGGCGGCGAGCGGCCGCTCGGCCTCTATCTGTTCGGCGACGACGCCGTGCTGACGACGCGCGTGCTCGACGAGACGCATTCGGGTGGCGTCGCGATCAACACGTGTGCCGTGCAAAGCGCCTTGCCCTCGATGGGCTTCGGCGGATCGGGCGCGAGCGGGATGGGGCGTCATCACGGGATCGAGGGCTTTCGCGAATTCTCGAACCCGCGCGGCGTGGTCGTGCGGGGTGACCGGGATCTGATAGACGCCTTCTACGCGCCCTATGCGAAAGCGGTCGCGGTGGTGGATGCGGCACTGGGTCCTGCCCGATAGGGTGTCGAACGCCTGACTGCGGATCGTCACCGCGGCAGGCCTGAACTGCTGCCGGACGCGGCGGGACGTTACCCGCCGCCGCCCTTGCCCTTCAAGGCATCCTCCGCGGCCTTGGCCGCGTCGTCGCTCGCCTTCTTGGCGGCCTTGGCAGCGGCATCGGCCGCCTTGGCGGCATCGTCGGCTGCCTTCTTGGCGTCCTTTGCCGCCTGATCCTGCTGCTTGGCGAGATCGGCCAAAGCTTGCGCGGCGGCCTTTACGGCGGCCTTGGCGGCGTCGTCCGCGGCCTTGGCGGCCTGGTCGGCCGCAGCCTTGGCCGCGTCGTCGGCCGCCTTCGCCGCGTCCTTGGCGGCTTTGGCAGCGGCCTGATCGGACGCGGCTTTGGCGGCATCCTTGGCCGCCTTGTCGGCATTGGCCTTGGCGGCATCATCGGCGGCCTTGGCGGCCTTCTTTGCGGCGTCGTCGGCTTGCTTGGCGGCATCATCGGCCGCCTTGGCCGCGTCCTTGGCAGCCTTGTCGGCGGCGGCCTGGGCGGCCTTCTGCGCATCCTTCGATGCGTTCGCGGCCTGGTCCGCCGCCGCCTTGGCAGCATCCTTGGCGGCTTTGTCGGCGTCCGCCTGCGCGGCGGCGGCGGTCGCCTTGGCGGCATCGTCGGCGGCCTTGGCGGCATCCCTGGCGGCCTTGTCCGACGCTGCCTGTGCGGCCGCGTCGCCCGGCGCCTTGGCGGCATCAGCCGCGGCCTTGGCCGCATCCTGCGCTGCCTTGTCCGACGCGGCTTGCGAGGCCGCCTTGCCGGCGTCCTTGGCGGCTTGATCCTGCTGCGCCGCGACGGCCGCATCGGCTGCGGTCTGGGCGTCGGCCGCGGCCTTGGTGGATGCGGCGGCGGCCGCGTCGGCGGCATTCTGCGCCGAGCGGTCGGCCGCTGCCTGCGCGGCCTGCGCCGCCGCCTTTGCCGCCGCCTGTGCCTCGGCCTGGGCCTGCAC
>CAXTEO010000027.1:0-44153 GCA_964243205.1 uncultured Sphingomonas sp. | reverse complement strand
ACGCCGCGCGCGCGCAGCGCTTCGATCGAGAGCAGGCTGTGGTTGATCGTGCCGAGCGCGGTGCGCGCGACCAGCACGACCGGGAAGCCCCAGCGCTGGAAGACATCGGCATAGACATGGGTGTCGGTCAGCGGCACGAACACGCCGCCGGCGCCTTCGATCACCATTGCGCCGTCGTAAGCCGGCGGTTCCAGCGCCAGCGCGTCGATCGCGACGCCGTCGATCCGTGCTGCCAGATGCGGCGAGCATGGCGTGGCGAGGCGATACGCTTCGGGCAGGATCTGCTCGGGCGGCAAGCTGGTCAACGCGGCGACGCGCGCGCCATCGCCGCCGTCCTCGAGTCCCGCCTGCACCGGCTTCCAATAGGCCGCGCCCAGTGCATCGGCGAGCGCGGCGGCGAACACCGTCTTGCCGATGTCGGTGTCGGTGCCGGTGACGACGATGCGCGCGATCATTGCAGGGCTTCCAGTTGCGCCGCCAGCGCGTCGATCGCGGCGGCATCGACGTTGAGCGTGATCGAGATGCGCAGCCGCGACGTGCCGCGCGCGACGGTCGGCGGGCGGATCCCGCGCACGTCGAACCCGGCGGCCTGCAGCCCGCCGGCGAGCCGCATCGTGGCGTCGTCGTCGCCGACGATCAGCGGCAGGATCTGCGTATCGGTCGCGGTCGCGCCCAGTGGCGCCAGCACGCGCCCGGCCTGCGCGATCAGCGTCGCGAGACGGGCGCGCCGGTCGGGCTCGTCGGCCAGAATGCGCAAGGCTTCGCGCACCGCGCTCGCCATCAGCGGGGAGGGCGCGGTCGAGAAGATGAACGGCCGGCCGCGGTTGATCAGGAAATCGCGAGCCACCGCCGGCCCGCAGACCAAGGCGCCCTCGCAGCCCAGCGCTTTGCCGCAGGTGCGCATCGTGACGACGGTGTCGCGCCCGTCCAGCGCGGCGGCGAGCCCGCGCCCGTCCGCGCCGAACACGCCGGTGGCATGCGCTTCGTCGATCAGCAGGATCGCGTCGTGGCGGTCGGCAATGGCCGCCAGATCGGCGAGCGGGGCGCAATCGCCATCCATGCTGTAGAGGCTCTCGACCGCAATCCATGCCCGGCCGGTGGCGCCGGTGGCGCGCCACTGGGCGATCGCATCTTCGAACGCTTGCGCATCGTTATGCGCGACACGTTGCGCCGCCGCGCGCGACAGCCGCATCCCGTCATGCGCGCTGGCATGGATCAGCGCGTCATGGACGATCAGGTCGCCCGACTGCGGCAAGCCGGCGAACAGCGCGGCATTGGCGGCGAACCCGCTCGAGAAGAACAGCGCCGTTTCGCTGCCGAAGAAAGCGGCGGCTTCGGCTTCGAGAGCTTCATGCTCGGCATGATTGCCGCGCAGCAACCGCGATCCGCCCGCGCCGATCGGCACGCCGCGCTCGAGCGCGGCCGCCACCGCGGCGCGCAGGCGTGGCGATTCGGCGAGCCCGAGATAATCGTTCGAAGCGAAATCGCGCCCGGCGCGCGGGGCGAGCGAGCGGCGACGGTGGGCGAGGCCGAGCGACTCAAGGTCGCGGGCATGGGCGGTGAGGGCAGACATTGCGCTTGCCCTAGAGCAGGATTGCGCTGGGTGGAATTGCTTCGCCGGGGAAGCGTGTTTACGAAAAACCCACCACCGCGTGCGGCACGTACGGCTCTTCCAGCCGCGCGATCTCGCCCTCTGTCAGCCCGATCGCGAGCGCCGCCAGCGCATCGTCGAGATGCGCGACCTTCGACGCGCCGATAATCGGTGCGGAAACCTCGGGCTTGGCCAGCACCCAGGCGAGCGCGATCTGCGCGCGCGGCACGCCGCGTTCCCTGGCGATCTCGGCGACGCGTTCGACCACGCGGCGGTCGGCATCGGCGGTGTGGCTGTACAGCGTTGCGCCGAACTGGTCGGTCTCCGACCGGTTCGTCGCTTCGTCCCAGTCGCGCGTCAGGCGGCCGCGCGCGAGCGGGCTCCACGGGATCACGCCGATCCCTTCCGCCGCGCACAGCGGCAGCATCTCGCGCTCTTCCTCGCGGTAGAGCAAATTGAGATAATCCTGCATCGTCGCAAAGCGCGTCCAGCCATTGGCCTCGGCGGTGTGCAGCATCGTCGCGAACTGCCAGGCGAACATCGACGACGCGCCGATGTAGCGCGCCTTGCCCGCCTTCACGACGTCGTGCAGCGCCTCCAGCGTTTCCTCGATCGCGACCTCGGGGTCGAAGCGGTGGATCTGGTAGAGATCGACATAATCGGTGCCGAGCCGCGTCAGGCTGGCGTCGATCTCGGTCAGGATCGCCTTGCGGCTGAGGCCGGCGCCGTTGGGCCCGGGGCGCATCCGGCCGTGGACCTTGGTGGCGATTACAACTTCCTCGCGGCGGGTGAATTCCTTCAGCGCGCGGCCGACGATCTCTTCGGAGGTGCCGTCGGAATAGACGTTGGCGGTGTCGAAGAAGTTGATCCCGGATTCGACGGCGTGGCGCAGGATCGGGCGGCTCGTTGCTTCGTCGAGCGTCCAGGCGTGGTTGCCGCGGTCGGGCACGCCGAAGGTCATGCAGCCGAGGCACAGCCGCGACACGTCGAGGCCGGTCGAGCCGAGCTTGATATAGTCCATGGAAAGTCCCTCGCGATTATTCGACACCCTGCGCTTCCCCGGCGAAGGCCGGGGCCCAGGCGTGAAGGTGGCTGCAAGCGAGCGCTGCCCGTGCCAACAACCGCCCTACTCCTGGGCCCCGGCCTTCGCCGGGGAAGGGCTAAAGGCAAAGTCGAAGGTTCTAACGAAGATCGATGCGAAGCGGTCCGAGGCGGGTCCGCCTTATTTCTTCGGCGTGACCCACACCGCGACCGGCACGACGAACTTGCCCGGCGCGGGCTTGCCGACATCGACTCGGTCGGCGGTGACGAGCTCGCCCGATTCGAGCGTGAACGACGCCCAGGGTTTGGGCATGCGACCGAACACCATCTTCTGGATTTGTTCGCCCGTGGCGGAATTCATGATCGTTGCTGTGACACCCATGGCGTGCCGATACCGAGCAAAGCGCGCCACTGTCCAGCGCTCACGCGGCCAGGCGGCACCTTTCGTCGCATTCGGCGTTTAGCGTAACGAATCCTTGGCGATATTCGGCGCCCGCGGGTCCGCTAAACATGGAAGATGTCCGGTTGATGACGCGTCCCTCCAGCAAGATCTCGCGCTCGTGACCACCGCGACGGCCCCCGTGCTCGACGCCCCTGTGGCGCCGCCGCGATCGCGCAAGGCGTGGCGAATCGTGCGCAATATTGTGGTCGGCATCGTCGTGGTGCTCTTCACGATCTGGCTGGTGCTGTACATCACCAAGGGCCGCTTCCTGAAGCCCACGTTCGAGCGCCTGGTCGGCGCGCAGACGCATCGCACCGTCAAGGTGGCGGGCGACTTCCAACTCTACTTCGATCCGATCAAGATCAAGTTCCTCGCCGAGGGCCTGACGATCTCGAACCCCGACTGGGCGACCAAGCCCAATCTGTTCGAGGCCAAGCGGATCGACACGCGCATCGCCCCGCTTTCGCTGATCTTCGGCAAGCGGCGCTTGTACTGGCTCGATCTCGCCAATGGTTCGGTCGATCTCGAATGGAACAAGGCGCACACCACCAACAGCTGGACCTTCAGCGACAAGAAGGGCGGCAAGCCGCTCGAATTCCCCACGATCGATCGCGCGACGCTGGCCGGCACGACGGTGCGCTACAACGATTCGCGGATGCGCCTGACGGTCGATCTCGCTTTCGAGACGATCAAATCGGCTCAGGCGCAGATCGGCGACAGCGTGCATTTCACCGGCACGGGCGTGGCGCGCGATACGCCGTTCACGCTGACCGGCGCGTTGCTGTCGCCCAACCAGACCGTCGCGCGCGGCGAAAATAAGCTGACGATGACGGCGCATGCCGCGCACAATGTGATCGACGTCGCCGGCACGCTGCCGAGCCTCGCCGAGATCGAGGACGTACCGTTGCGGGTCGCCGCGCGCGGCCGCAACCTGCAGGAACTGCTCCACATCATCGGCGTGACGGTACCGCAGACGCGTGCCTATCGCCTCACGGCGCAGATGGTGAAGACCGGTGAGACTTATGCCTTTACCGGCATGCGCGGCCGTTTCGGCAACAGCGATCTCGCCGGGCGGTTCACCGTGGAGAACAAGCAGCCCAAGCTGCACATCGATGCCACGCTCGCCAGCCGCTCGCTCGATATCGTCGATCTGGCGCCGTTCATCGGCTACAATCCGGATATCGTCGCGACCCAGGGCGTGAAGGCCGCAGCGGCGCAGACCGGCGCAGCGCCGGCGCGGATCCTGCCCGATGCATCGCTCGATATCGCGGCGCTGCATGCGTTCGATGCCGACCTGCATTACACGATCGGCGTGGTGCGATCGAAGAACGTGCCGGTGTCGAACATCGATCTCACGCTCGCGCTCAAGGACAGCGTACTGAAGCTCTCTCCGCTGACCTTCTCGATGGCACGCGGCAACGTCGCGTCCGACATCGTGCTCGATACGCGCAATCGCCCGACCAGGGCGCATTACGACATCCGGCTCGCGGCGACGCCGATGGGCCGGCTGCTCGCTGGCTTCGGTGTCGCGGAAGCCGGGACGACGGGCACGATCAAAGGCCGCCTGCAGCTCGACGGCGTGGGTGACAGCCTGCACGATTCGCTCGCCACGTCGAACGGGCGGATCGCGCTGGTGATGCCCGCCGGCAGCTTCTGGACGCGCAACGTGCAATTGTCCGAACTCGACATCGGCACCTTCGTGCAGAAGATGTTCCAGGACAAATTGAAGGAGCCGGTACACATCAATTGCGGGCTGATCGGCTTTACCGTGCGCAAGGGCGCGGCGGCGGCCGACCCGATCCTGATCGACACGAGCAAGAACGTCATCGCCGCGACCGGCGGGTTCAGCTTCGGCACCGAGAGCCTCGATCTCGCCTTCCGCGCCGACGGCAAGAAGTTCAGCCTGTTCTCGGGGCAATCGCCGGTCGGGCTGCAAGGGACCTTTGCCGGGCCGAAGATCAACCCGATCAGCCCGCAATTGCTCGGCCGTGCCGGCGCCGGCCTCGGGTTGGCCTTGCTGGCGACGCCGCCCGCGGCGCTGCTGGCGTTCATCGACGTCGGCGATGCCAAGGCCGCGGCATGCGGCCCGATCCTGTCGGCCAGACCGGCGGCGGCGCAACGCACCACCAAGGGCAAGCCGCGCGACGATGTCGGCAACGGGACGGCCAAGGTCGGGGCGGGAAAACGCAAGAAGATCCTGGGAATCTTCTGATCCGCGCGAACCCTTCGCGGGGATGCTATTGAGACGGGTGCGCCCGCGCTGAACTCGCTCAGCGCGCCTTGCGCAGTCGCTTCGCATTGCCCGTCGCCGCCTTGTGCAACGGCGCCACCACGTCCTGCCCCATCCGCGCACCGGTTTCGAGCGCGCGCAGGGCGTGCATGCTCGATCGCTCCGACAGCTCGGTCAGTTCGCCGAGCGTCGGCGGACGCCCGCGCAGCCATAAAGCGGCCAGTTCCTGCGTCTGCGCGACATAGCCGGCCTGCAGCGTGAACAGCGCGCTCAATCCGGCCGTGCCGCTTTGCGAGAAGGCCGCGACCTTTTCGGGCACCATCCGCCCGAGTTCGGCATAATCGCCGCGCAGCGGCGCGCGCATCGCGTCGCCGATCGTCGTGGTGCGCGACGCGATCACCGCTTGCGAGGCAGTGGCGGTCTCATTCAGGCGATCGCGCGTCGCACCGACCGACCCCCAGGCCGACATGACGCGTGTCCAATAAGCGAGGGGATCGATCATCTCATGTCCAGATGTTGCGGCCGGGGCCGGGATACGCCTTCATCGACCCCGCGCGCGGGCTTGTCGAGCGATGCTTCAGGCCGCGAGGTGATCCCGCAGGCGGCGGACGATCGCGCGGGCGCGCGCCGCTTCGGCATCGGCGGCCTCGATCAGGTCGGCCACGGCGATCGCAGCGGCGTGCTGCTCGACCGCAATCTGCGCCGCAGCGAGGAAGTTGGTAAGCGCGGTGAGCGGCTGGTTGAGGTCGTGCACCAGCGTTTCGAGCGTGTCGCACCGGACGCCGGGCTCATGGTCGCTCAATCGACGAGACCGGCGGCAAAGGCGATGCGCAAGGCGTCGGGCAGCGAGCGGACGCGCAATTTGGTCATCAGATGCGCGCGATAGACCTCGACCGTGCGCGGGCTGATCTCCAGTTCGTGCGCGATCACCTTGTTGACCTTCCCCGCGATCAGGCCGCGCAGCACATCGACCTCGCGCGGCGCCAGCCGCGAAATGCTTTCCTGCGCCGCCGCGATCCGCGCCGCATCGGCGCCGGCCTGGGTCAGCCGATCGAAGGCGCGTTCGATCGTCTCGATCAGCGCGGAATGGTCGTAGGGCTTTTCCAGGAAATCGATCGCGCCGTTCTTCATCGCCTCGACCGCCATGGCGATGTTGCCGTAGCCGGTGATGATCACGCACAAGAGCGGCAGTTCGTGGCGATTGATCTCGCCGAGCACCTCCATGCCGGTGGTGCCGGCCATTCGCACGTCGAGCAGCACCACGCCGGGCTCCAGCGTCGCGGTCGCGGCGAGGAAGGCGTCGCCCGAAGCGAAGCTGTCGACCTGGAATTCGGTACGCAGCGTCAGAAGGGCGAGCAGCGAGCGGCGAACCGGTTCGTCATCGTCGACAATGTAGATGTGCTTGAACATGCGAGGTCTTTCTGTCGCGATCAACAAGACGGGGGGCGGTCGCGCACGGACGGAAGATGCGCGAGCGCATCGAGCAATTCGTGCATCTCGAACGGCTTGTGCAGATAGACGTCGGCCCCGGCTGAGCACGCCAGATCGCGTACCCGGCCGCCGCGCGTCTCGATGCTGCCCGACATGGCGACGATCCGCACGTCGGCGCTGTCGCGGCGGATCATGTCGATCGTGTCGATGCCGGCCTGCCCCGGCATCATGATATCGCTGATCACGATTTGCGGATGATGGACGCGATAGCGCGCGAGCCCGGTCGGCCCGTCGCTGGCCGTGACCACGTCATACCCCTTGGCGCGCAGCACGACGGCGAGCGAGACGGTGATGGCGACATCGTCGTCGATCACCAGCACGCGCTCAGGGGTCACGCTGCCAGGCATAACGGCTCCCCTATGACGGCGACCGGGAACACCAGATCGAATTGCGCGCCGCGGCCGCGGCTGCTGCGCGCCGAAATGACGCCGCCATGGGTCTTCACGATGCCATAGACGATCGCGAGGCCGATTCCCGACCCCTGCATGCCGTCCTTGGTGCTGAAGAACGGCTCGAACACGTGCTCGAGCGTCTCCGGCTCCATCCCGTCGCCATCGTCGCGGACGTAGAGGTGGACGCCGTGCGCCTGCGCCGGGGTCGACGTCTCGCATGTGCCGATCGTGATCCTGCCGGGCCGGCGCCCGATCGCGTGCGCGGCATTGATCACGAGGTTGAGCAGGATCTGGTAAAGTTGCCCCTTGCTGCCGCAAATCTCCGACACGCGGCCGAGCTCCTCGATGATCGTGATGTCGGATGGCAGGCCGGCGCGCAGGATAGTCAGTGAATCGCGCACGAGAAGATCGAGCCGGACGGCCTCGAGCGTCGGCGGATCCTTGCGCGTGAATGTCAGCATTTCGCGCACCAGGTCCTTGGCACGCTGGGCCGAGCCGATGATGAGGCGCAGATTCTCGCGGTCGGCCGGTCCCTCGGCGCTTTCGAGCAGCAAGGGCGCCAGCATGGTGACGGGCACGAGGATATTGTTGAGATCGTGTGCCACGCCACTTGCCAGCATGCCGAGCGATTCGAGTTTCTGGGCGTGGCGCAGCTTCGCCTCGAGCTCCAGTTGCGCTTGCTCGCGCTGATGCTGACGCGTCGTGTCCTGCACGATGCCGGTGATCCCGGTCGGCATGCCGCGCTCGTCGATCGTAGGGATGCACCGCAGCACGGCCTCGCCGGTCGCGCCGTCGGGACGCAGGAAGCTGTAGTCGAGTGTGCCGGCGCAATCGCCCAGCCGCAACGCCGCCACGAAGCGCGCGACCGCGGGATGTTCGTCGGCCGGGATCGCCGCCTCGACGAAGCGGTCCCAATCGCGCAGATCGGACGCGCGCAACCCGTGGATCGCATCGAAGCCACGGCTCGTGGTGAAGCGCATCGTTGCCAGGTCGAGTTCGAAGCTTCCGGTTTGCGAGAGTTGCTGGATCGTGGCGAGATGGTCGACCATGTGCAGGCGCGCGCTCTGGCTGCGCAAATGCTGGCGGACCAGCACCGCCACCAGCACGATCGCGCCGACCGTAAGGCCGCGATTGACGATGGCCGCCCAGAGCGTGCTGTCGCCGCGCGGTGCGGCGAGGAGCCCGAACAGCACCAGCGCGATCGACACGGCGGTGAAGATCGTCAGAAAATACCGCCGCGGGAACCATATGCCGCACGCCGCCAGCAGGATGTAGCAAAGGCCGAGCTGGTAATCGAGCGAGGTCGAAAGATCGAGCAGCCCGATCCCGACGGCGAGCAGGGCCGGTACCCAGAGCGATGCCTGCGAGAATCGCCGCCTTTCCGCGCGCATGCAGTGCGCGAAGATGCCGATTGCCAACATCATGGCGCACGCGGCGGCGAGGGCGGACATGCTTTGCGCGCTGCCCCAGCCGACCGCGATGCGCGACCCGACGATGTGCCCGGCAATCGCCTCGGCGACGATCCCGATCACGACCAGGCAGAGCAATTTCACCACCAGATCCTGGCGCCCGCCGCCGCGCGTCAAACCCAGGGCGAGGAAGGTCGCCCCGAGCAGCGCCTGCGCGGCCGCCGAATTGGGCGCAGTGCGCCCCGGCATGTCGCTGCCCGACCAGTCGTCGAGCAACAGCTGGTCGACATGCGCGTCCAGGCCGGTGACATGTTCCCACAAGGTCGTCAGGCCGAGCAGCAAGGGCAGCATCGCCACCGCCATCGCAGCCCGCGGCCGATCATGAATGAACAACAAAAGCGCCACGCCGCAGGCCGCAAGGCCGAGCGCCGCGTTGACCTTCATGTCGAGCAGCGGCGGCCAGACCGCGGCGACCCCGGTTACACGCCCTGCCCACATTGCGAGCACCATCAAGGAGACGCTGCCAGAGAAGACGGCACAAACGGTCGCGGCCGATCTCAGCCGATCCTTGCGCCGGTGCAATGCGTGCGGAGACGTCATCTTAAGCGGGTACATAAGGGACTCGTACACGCAAATGAACTACATTGATATAGATTAAGTATCAGGCGCGATACGCGATGTTTTATCTATGTTTGGTTCCTCATGGACTTCGCGCACGCTGCGCCGCAGCCACGGTCCCGCTATGCGCACTGCGCCCATCGATACGACGTCATATATGATTGGCGCGTTGCTCGGGACTTGCTTGGTCAATATTGCAGAGCGATCGATAATTGCATCTCCCGACCTGCCTTGGTCGGAAGCCGGGTGGGCGGACTGCGACCTCTTGCCAGCGACGGCTGCAATCGGCCATATGCCTATTTTGGATGCCCCTATCCGATAATCGCGCCGGGTCCGGCTTGGACGCAGGCGCGACATCACTCGGGACCATTTCGATTCGTCCGCAATTCCAGTGCCATGCAGCCTCGGGATGCACGACGTGGATTGGTGGGGCATCTTCACCAGGGGGACATCATGACCACGTTTTCGTATCAGCAGGGCCCGTCGCGCCGCCGCGCACCGTTGCTCGCGCTCCTGCTGGCATCGGGCGCGAGCCTGTCTCTGGTCTCTCCGAGCGCGGCCGCGGCGCAAACCGCGCCCGCGCCCCAGCCGGCGCCTGTCGCCGAGGAGAGCACCGGCGATATCGTCGTCACCGCCAACCGTTCCGGCGCCGAATCGCTGCAGAAGGTCGCGATGGCGGTGTCGGTGGTGAACATCGACCAGATCACCAAGGCCGGGCAGGGCAATCTGTCCGATCTCGCCAAATACACGCCGTCGCTGTCGATCACCGAGGGCGCGCCGGGCTTCAACAAGTTCAACATGCGCGGCATGTCGACTGGCGGCTATGTGACGTCGGACACGTCGGATCGCTCGCTCGTCGCGGTCTATCTCGACGATACGCCGATCTCGGTCCAGGGCCAGACGCCCGATCTCAAGGTCTATGATCTCGAACGCGTCGAGATCCTGCGCGGGCCGCAGGGCACCTTGTTCGGCGCCGGCTCGATGGCGGGCACGATCCGCTTCGTCACCGCCAAGCCCGATCTGGTGAAGAGCTTCGGCACCGCCGAGGCCGGCGTCGCGACGACCGAGCACGGCGCGGCCAGCTACAATCTGCGCGGGATGGTCAACCTGCCGCTCGTTTCCGATACGCTGGCGCTGCGTGCCAATTTTTATGTCGGGCGCGACGGCGGGTTCATCGACAATATCGGTCTGCGCAACAAACAGAACGCCAACAGCAACCGCACCTATCAGGGCCGCGCCGCCTTGCGCTGGACGCCGAATGCCGACCTCACCGTCGATGCCAGCATGACCTACGAGCGCAGCATCGCGAACGGCTTGAACACCACCTTCAGCGGGCTCAAGCCGTACACGATCCTGACCAATGGCCCGGAGGGCACCGACGACCGTTTCCGGCTTTATCAATTGGGCGCGACCTACAATGTCGGCTTCGCCAATCTGGTGGTGACCGGCGCCTATACCGATCGTGCGATCGGTTTCGATGCCAGCGTCGAGCCGCAGATCGGCTATTTCTTCGAAGGTACGGGCACGCCGAGTACGACGACGTATCCGCTTTACCCGTCGCCGACCGCGTACAGCGATACGCTGGCGCGCTCGATCCCGGCCGAATTGTACCAGATCGACCAGAAACTGAAGGACTATATGGGCGAGGCGCGGCTCGTCTCGAAGAATGGCGGGCCGGTCAACTGGACGGTCGGCGCGTTCTACGAAAAGCAGGACCGCCATTTGCGGCAGGACATTCCGGTCGCCGGGTTCGATACCCTGTCGTACCAGAATTTCTATTACGGTCCGTTCAATACCCCGACCGGCAAATATGACTCGAAGCTGGTCGATGGCGCGTTCCAGTCGAACGACATTTTTTCGGGGCTGCAGGACGTCAACGAGCATCAATTCGCGCTCTATGCCGACGGCACGTGGCATGCGACGCAGAAGCTCGATCTCACCGCCGGCCTGCGCTACTTCAATTTCAAGGAGCGCTATTATCTCTACGAGGGCGGCACCTACGGCGCGCTCAACGGCGTGCCGCTGACCACCAACGCCACGCTGAAATCCAACGGCTTCAATCCGCGCGGCAACATCTCGTACAAAATCGACCAGAATTTCATGATCTATGGCGAAGTCGCCAAGGGCTTCCGCTACGGCGGCGGCAACCAGCCGGTGCCGCTCGCCGCAAGCTATCCCGCCACCGGCGGCACGATCGCCGAGCAATGTACCCGCCAGCTCGCCGGCTATGGCTATAGCGCCGCGCCGCTGACCTTCGGCCCCGACAAATTGTGGAACTACACGATCGGCGAGAAGGCCAAGCTCGCGGACGGCCGCGTCACGCTCAACGCCAGCGCTTATTATATCGACTGGTCCGACGTGCAGACTCGGCTGCGGCTCGACTGCTCGTATTTCTTCACCTCGAACAAGGGGAAGATCATCAGCAAGGGGCTGGAGCTAGAGACGACGATCAAGGCCACGCCGGAGATCACGCTGGTCGGCAGCGGATCGTATAACAGCTCCAAGGCCAACGGCGACATTCCGACGGTCGGCGCGTTCGACGGCGACCGCACGCCGTATTATCCGGAATGGACCGCCTCGGCGTCGGCCTTTTACGACCGCAATCTCGGCGCGGGCAGCCTGCATCTGCAGGCGAGCTACCAATATCAGTCGCAGCAGACGACGACGTTCAACAATTTCACGACCGCGATCGTCGGCGGCGTGCTGACGCGCAACGGCGCCAATGCCAATTACGCGGTGATCCCCGAGACGCACAATGTCAGCGCGGCGATCGCCTACGACATCGGGCAGTTCGAATTCGGCGTGTATGGAAACAATCTGGTCGACGGGGTGAAATACAGTAACATCGCGCGGGCGACCTATTACCAGGTTTATCAGGCCGGCAGCCGCGACACGGTGGTGCGGCCGCGGACGATCGGGCTGCGGGCGAAGGTCAAGTTCTGAGGGCGTTTCCGTCGAGTTAAACGCGCTTCCCCGGCGAAGGCCGGGGCCCAGTAGCATAGGTCGAGGTAATCGCGCGCTGGCGCTCGCGTTCGATCGTTTCTCTACTGGGCCCCGGCCTTCGCCGGGGAAGCGAGCGGACTAAGCGTGATCTTGCTCTAGGCGCTCGCGCCAATACCCTGAACCCGCGCGTCGTCGGCGGTGTAGGTCCGCACGCTGGTCCAGTAATGATACGCTGCCCAGAAACCGGTCAACGACAGTGCGAGCAGCGCATAGCGCAACGATGCGGCATTGCTGCCGAGCGGCCCGCTCAGCGTGTCGCTGATCCAGCCAACCAGGCTCGGCGCGATGATGAGGTTGGCGACATTGGCCGTGAGCAAGCTGATCGCCATGCCCTGCGCGCGCATATTGGCGGGCATGAAGTTGAGCAAAAGCGCCATGGTCGGCCCGACATACAGATAGATCGCCGGCACCACGATCCACAGCATTGCCGTCGCGAGAGCGAGCGAATGCGTCCAGTAGATGACGAACGACGGAATGGTGGATAGTGCGACGATCACCGCCAGCATCTGCGCGATCCGCTTGGGATCCTGCATTTGCGGCAGCGCGAGGATCGCGCCGGTGGCGATCGTCGCGGCGGTGCCCGCCCAGAAATAGATCGTGCCGAGCCGCGCGCCGGCCTCGGCGGTCGACAGGCCGTAGGCGCGTTCGAAATAGGTCTGCGTCCAGAACAGCAGGCCCCAACCCCATAAGCAGATCACCGTGCCGGCCGCGTTGATGTGCCAGGCTGAACGCTGCGACCACAGGAATTTGCAGGTATCGACGAAGGTCGCGCTCGGTTCGCTTTGCTCGATCGGCCCCTCGAAGCGGCCGCGCACCGGCTCGCGCACCGTCAGCAGGATCACCGCCCCGAAGATCACGCCGGGCACGCCGAGCGCGATGAAGGCCGCGCGCCAGCTATGGAAATGGTCGACCACCTGGCCCGCCACGCTCGATCCGAGCCACGCGCCGAGCGGGAGTCCGAGCGCATAGAGCGTCAGCGCGAAGGCGCGGCGCCCGCGCGGGAAAGTGTCGGCGACGATCGAGGTGGAGGGCGGTGTGCCGCCCGCCTCGCCCACGCCGACCGCGATGCGCGCGAGCAGGAATTGCCAGTAATTCTGCGTGAGGCCGAGCAATGCGGTCGCCGCCGACCACAGGATCATCGCGCCCGCCACGATGTTGCGGCGGTTCGAGCGGTCGGCGACACGCGCGATCGGCAGGCCGACGAAGATGTAGAAGAAAGCGAGCGACACGCCGGTCAGCCAGGCGACGCCCGAATCGCTGAGGTGGAATTCCTTGCGGATCGGCTCGAGCACGGTCGATACGACGTAGCGGTCGGCGATGTTGAGCGCATAGACCAGACCCAGCACGAGCACGACGTACCAGCGCGCCGATTCCAGTCGCGGTGTGGTCGTCATCGTGTCGCTGCCCCTTTGAATCGTAGCGGCGGACCCGCTTGCCGGCTACACCTCGCAGGCTTTGCCGCCGCTTGGTATCGCAAAAGCGCATGGGCTTAGCGATAAAAGGACTGGTCCGATCGAACGCATTCCTCCGGCCAATCGGCGCTGGCTTCCATTGAATGCACTACGCGCGTTCGACGCGGTCGGCGCGCGGCTAAGCTTCACCGCCGGCGCGCGCGCGCTCGACGTGTCGCAAAGCGCGGTGAGCCGGCATGTCATCAGCCTGGAAAAGATGCTCGGGCAGAAATTGTTCGATCGCTCGGGGCCGGTCCTGGCGCTGACCCCGGCGGGTGCCGCTCTGCTGGCCGAAGTCGGCACGGCGTTCGACCGGCTCGAACGGACGATCGACGCGATCGGCACCGATCCCGCGACAGGGCGCCCGATCCGGCTGCACATTCCGCCGACCCTCTTGCAGCAAGTCGTGCTGCCGATGATCCAGGCGTTCCATGCCGAGCATCCCGGCATCCGCATCGACATATCGAGCTCTGGCGCGGTCGGGCTGCCGCAGGCCGAGACCGACATGGCGATCGTGTTCGACCGGCCCAATGTCGACGATCGCGTCACCGACCTGCTGTGGATGGTGCGCGTGGCGCCGGTCTGCGCGCCAGCGGTCGCCGCCCGCGCCGCGGGGAATACGCTCGAGCAGTTCCTCGCCGACAACGCCTTGCTGCACGTCAAGCTCGAGGGGCAGCCGCGCGGGCTGTTGTGGAGCACCTTCGCCGCGCAATGCCGCATCGCGCTCGATGTCGAGCGTGGCCTCGCGTTCGATGCGAACGCGCTGGCGGTGAGCTATGCGATGCATTCCGACGGCGTCGCGCTGGCCGATATCGACATGTTCGCGCCCGAAATCGCCGCCGGCCGGCTGGTCGTGCCGTTCGATGCGGTGATCAACGACGGCTTCGGCTATTACCTGAAGCTGCGCGCCGGGGATCTCGCCGATCCGACGATCGCGCTGGTGCGGAACTGGCTGATCACGCGTTTCGCTGCGCGCGCCATGGATTAGCGGCGGCGAGTGCGGTAGCGCAGACACATGCGCGAGATCAATTTCGACGGGCTGGTCGGTCCGACCCACAATTATGCCGGGCTGTCGTTCGGCAATATCGCCTCGGCGAGCAATGCCGGCGCGGTTTCGTCGCCGCGCGCGGCGGCGTTGCAGGGGATCGCCAAGATGCGCCACATTCTGGCGCTCGGGCTGCCGCAGGGGGTGCTGCTGCCGCACGACCGGCCCGATGCGGCGTGGCTGCGCACGCTCGGCTTCGCCGGCGACGACGATGCGGTGCTCGCCGCCGCTTGGCGCGAGGCGCCCGATCTGCTGCGCAACGTGTCGGCTGCATCGGCGATGTGGACCGCCAATGCCGGCACCGTTTCGCCCGCGCCCGATACCGCCGACGGGCGCTGCCACGTTTCGGTCGCCAATCTCTCGACGATGCTCCACCGCAGCCTCGAAGCACCGCAGACCGCGCGACAATTGCGGCTCGCCTTCGCCGATCCGCGTCATTTCGTCGTGCATGACGCGCTGCCGGCGGCGCTGGGTGACGAGGGCGCGGCCAATTTCATGCGGCTCGCGCCCAGCCACGGCACGCGCGGGATCGAGCTGTTCGTCTATGGCGTGCGGCGCGACACCGGCTTCCCGGCGCGGCAGAACCGCCTCGCCAGCGCGGCCGTGGCGCGGCGCCACGGGCTCGATCCGGCCGATACCCTGCTGGTCCAGCAAAGCGAAGCCGCGATCGCCGCGGGCGCGTTCCACAACGATGTCGTCGCGGTCGCCAACGAAAGCGTCCTGTTCGCGCACGAACAGGCGTTCGAGGATCCGGCTTCGGTCTATGCCTTCATCCGCTCGCGTCTGCCCGAGGCGATCATCCTCGAAGTGCCCGCCGCGCGCGTCTCGCTCGAAGCGGCGATCGCATCCTATCTGTTCAATTCGCAACTGGTGACGCTGCCCGACGGCGCGATGGCGCTGATCGTGCCCGGCGAGTGCCGCGACGTGCCCGCGGTCTGGGCGTGGCTGCAGGACCTGATCGCGGGCAATGGCCCGATCCGCCGGATCGAAATGTTCGACCTGCGCGAATCGATGCGCAACGGCGGCGGGCCGGCGTGCCTGCGCTTGCGCGTTGCGGTCGACGAAGCGGCGCATGCCGCGATCGACCCGCGCTTCCTGCTCGATCCGGCGCGCTGCGACCTGCTTGCCGGATTGGTCGAGCAGCATTGGCCCGAGCATATCGCGCCCGACGATCTCGGCGATCCGGCCTTGTGGCAGCAATGCCGCGTCGCACGCGCGGCGTTGCTCGAAGGATTGGGTTTCGCGCCCGGCGAAGTGTGACGCTCGTCCAGCGGCTGCGTGTTGGCGGCCCGTTGCTGGTCCTGCTGCTGCTCGCGCTGGCGCTCCGCGCGCCCGATTTCGGCAATCCGGTCATCCACACCGACGAGCAATATTATCTGCTGGTCGGCAGCCGGATGTGGCACGGCGCGCTGCCGTATATCAATTTGTGGGATCGCAAGCCGATCGGGCTGTTCCTGCTCTATGCCGCCACGCGCCTGCTGCCGGGCGACGGGATCGTCGCCTATCAGATCGTCGCGCTGGTCTTCGCGGTGCTGACCGCCTGGGCGATCGGCCGCGCGGCGCGCCAGGCCGGCGCGAACCCCGCCGGCGCGCTGATCGCCGGCGCGGCATACCTCGAGTGGCTGCCGCTGCTGAGCGGACGTGCCGGGCAAGCGCCGGTCTTCTTCAACCTGTTCATCGCACTCGGCGCAGTGCTCACGCTACGTTTGCCCGGTCTGGCGCGTCGCGGCGATCTCCGCGCGATCGTGTGGGGCGGGGCGGGGGCGTGCCTGCTCGCCGGGCTGGCGATCCAGACCAAATATACTCCGGCGGTCGAGGGTGCTCTGTTCGGGCTGGCGCACCTCTTCTATCTGCGCCGGGCCGGTGGGACGCCGCGCGTGCTCGGCGCCGCGGCGGTGCTGTGGCTGCTGCTCGGGCTCGCCCCGACGCTCGCCGCGCTCGCATTCTACTGGCAGCTCGGCAGACCGGCGTTCGAGGCGTTCTGGTACGATAATTTCGCGTCGATCTTCGCGCGCGGGGCGTACAGCTACCCACTCGAACTGACGCTGCGCCGCCTCGCCGGGATCGGCGCGCAGTTGCTGTTGCTCGCGATCTGCGCCGGTGTCGCGGTACGCCGCGACTGGGCGCGCGAAGAGGTGCGGATGGCGGCCGCGTGGATGGGCGCAGCCCTGGTGCCGTTCATCCTGCTCGGCGTTTATTTCGATCATTATGCGCTGCCGTTGCTGCCGCCGCTGCTGACGCTCGCCGCGCCGACCTTCGCGCGGCATCGCCGGATCGCGCTCGGCATCGTCGCGGCCGGGCTCACCGTCTTCACAATCGAGGCCGCGATCCGGCCCGACGACGCGCCGGGCGTGCGCGCGCTGGCGGCGGTGGTGAAGGTAAATAGCGGCGGCGAATGCCCCTATGTCTTCATCGGCGACGCGATCGTCTATCATCTTGCCGACGCCTGCATCCCGACCGCTTACGTCTTCCCCTCGACGCTCGCTTACGCACCCGAGCAGGGTGCGACCGGCATCGACGAAGCGGCCGAAGTGCGGCGGATCCTCGCGCATCGCCCACCGGTGATCGTCAGCGCCAGCCGTCCGCTCGCCGAATGGAACCGGCAGAGCCTTGCCATGGTGTCGGCAGCGCTGGCGCGCAACTATCGCCCGGTGTTCAGCACACCCCGCGGCGATTACCGCGCGATCGTCTATCTGCGGCGCGACCGGGCTTTCATCGGCTAACCGCACGCGCGGTACGAAAAAAAGTTCCGTCCTCCCCAAATTCCCCGTCCGGTTTTTCCACATCGGTATCGTTTTGTTAACGAGGAGATCTCGTTTGCCGATGCCGACCGCGACCAAATTTACGGGAATCAACGCCCGTAGCGCGTGTTCTGGCATCGTGCGCAGTCGGCCGGGGGGCTTCTGCGCGACGTAGACCGAGCGCGAGCCGGATCGGCGATCCGCGCTCTCTCCTCACCCTTCTAGACACAGTGGACGACCCAGGACACCTGCATGCTGCTCGAATCGCAATATTATCCGGATTGGGTGTCGCCCTGGAAGCGCCCCGCGACGACCATTTCGCGTCCCGCATGGACCGTGCTGATCCCGTTCTTCAACGAACGCGACTTCCTCGACGGCACGCTCGCCAGTCTCGCCGCGCAGGACGTGCCGTTCGAACTGATCCTGGTCGACAATGGCTCGACCGACGGCAGCGGGGCGATCGCCGCCGCGACGTGCAGCCGGCTCGGCCTCATCTTCACGTTGCTGGTCGAACCGCGCCCGGGCAAGGTCAACGCGTTGCAGACCGGCGTGCGGCACACGCGCACGCGCTTCGTCGCGACGTGCGATGCCGACACGTTCTATCCGAGCGGCTATCTGCGGCACGCCGAGCATTTGCTCGAGCGCGAAGGCGCGGTCGCCGGCGGCGCCTATTTCGTCACGCCGAGCGCGACGGCCGAGGATCATATGCAGGCCGCCAGGCGCATGACGCGCGCCGCCAGGCTGCTGCCCGCGCAATGCCATACCGGTGGCGCCGGGCAGGTGTTCCGCACCGACGTGCTGCGCCGCGCCGGGCAATTCGACGCGCTGCGCTGGGGCTATGTGCTCGAGGATCACGAGATCATGCACCGCATGGCGAAGTTCGGCGCGCTCGCTTATGGCGGCGATCTGTGGTGCGCGCCCAGCCCGCGCGAGCGCGACCGCGAGTCGATCCGCTGGACGCTCGCCGAGCGGATCCTGTACCACGCCACGCCCAAGCTCGCGCGCGACTGGTTCTTCTACGATTTTCTCGGTCGTCGGCTCGCGACGCGCCGGCTGACCAGCGACCGGATCCGCGAGCGGCAATTCCAGGCCCGGCCCGATCTCGCCGAAGACCTTCCGATCGCCGCATAATCAAAGCGGGACACGGGCGGCGGCAGGGGTCTTGCAGCCGCCTGCGATCGGCGCTTTACGCGATGCATGCGGGAATGGTGTTCGATACCGTGAGCGACAGCGGGCTCAAGGCGGTTTTCCTGGCGGAACAGCCGATGCTGCTGCGTCTGCTGGTGGCGCGGCTCGGCAATCGCGCCGATGCCGAGGATGCGTTGCAGGACATATGGCTGAAGCTCGACCAGTTGCCGGCGATGCCGGTCGCGCAGCCCGCCGCCTATCTCTATCGCATGGCCTCCAACCACGCCGCCGACCGTCGCATCGCCGCGACGCGCGCGGGTGCGCGCGACACCGCCTGGATCGAAGTGCAGCCCGGTGCCGACGAGCAGCCGACGATCGAGCGGGCGTTGCTCGCGCGCGAACGGCTCGCGCGGCTCGAGGGCGCGCTCGCGGCAATGCCCGAGCGGATGCGCGATGCGCTCAGGATGTACCGCGTCGAAGACCTCCCGCAAAAGGAAATTGCCGACCGGCTCGGCATGACGCTGAGCGGGGTCGAAAAGCTGTTGCGACGCGCGGTCAAAGAAATTCGAACGTATAAAGCGAACAGCGAGGCGGAATTGGGCGACGCGCATCGTCTATCGAGCGAAGGGGACTTGTTCCGTGGCCGCTGAGGACGCGTACATCATCGATCGCGCGATCGACTGGCACTTGCGCCAGGCCGATATGAGCGACACCGACTGGCACGCCTTCGTGACGTGGCTCGAGGCGGATCCCGCGCATGCGCGCGTCTTCGATACCGTCGCGCTCGACATGGCGGTGCTCGGCGAGCGTGCCGATCTGTTTCCTGCGGTCGAAACGCCGGCGATCGTACCGCCCGTCGTCCGGACGCAACCGCGTCGCGTCTGGGCGTGGGTCGGCGGCGGCGCCGCGATCGCCGTGGCCGCGAGCTTGACCCTGATCGTCGCCCCGCTCTCGCGCGGCGACGGCGGCGCGCGCTACACGATCGAGACCAAGCCCGGCCAGCGCCAGGATATCGCGCTGAACGACGGCACCCGGATCGAACTCAACGGCGCGAGCCGGCTGCGGCTCGATCATCAAAATCCGCGCATCGCCACGCTCGAAGCGGGCGAGGCGACCTTCCACGTCCGCCACGATCCGCAAGATCCGTTCACCGTCCATTCGGGCGGCCTCGTCGTGCAGGACGTCGGCACCGTGTTCAATGTCGAACGCGACGGCGCCCGGCTCGACGTCCAGGTCGCCGAGGGATCGGTGCTGTTCCAGCCGAGGCGCGAGGCCGTCACGCTGCGCGCCGGCGCGGCGGTCAGCGTGCGCGAGGACCTCGGCCGGATCGCGCTGAGCAAGATCGACGTCACCAAGGTCGGCGCCTGGCGCAGCGGTGCGGTGGCGCTGGAAGGCGCGCCGTTCGGCCGCATCGCGACCATCGTCAAGCGCTTCGACGGGGTCGACCTTTCGATCGACGCCAGCTTGTCGCAGCGTCCCTTTACCGGCATGGTCCGCCTGTCGGGGGCGGCAGTGCGGGATGTTCCGCACCTTGCTGCATTGGTTGGGGCTGAGTGGCATCACGATGGCGAGCGGTGGTTTATCTCGCCTCGATAAGTCTTTCGATAAGAGCTTTATTCTTGCCTTTCTGCTGACGGCGGCGCTGCCCGGCGCGGCGCTCGCGCAGAGCCTACGAATCGTCATTCCGGCCGAACCGCTCGATCGCGCGCTGACTGCGCTGGCGCAGGAAAGTGGCTATGACATCATCAGTACCGAGCCCGGCCTGGCACATATCCGTGCGCGCGCCGTCGACGGGCCGATGCTGCCGCGCGAGGCGCTGCGCCGGCTGCTCGACGGGACCGGCTATCGCGCCATCGCGATTGATTCGCGCAGCTATCGCATCGTGCGCGGCGCCGCATCCGCGCCACCACGGCCGCGCGGCGCGCCGCATCGGCGCCCGGAGCCGAGCGAGCATGACGACATCATCGTCACCGCCAGCAAGCAGGGATCGACGCTGCTGCGCTTCCCCGGCAGCGCGATCCTGATCGGCGGGTTCGCGCCCGGCCCGCTTTCCGCGCGCTCGCTCGACATGGACGATGTCGCGCGCCTGACGCCAGTGCTGCAGAACACCGAGCTCGGGGTCGGGCGAAACAAGATCTTCATCCGCGGCATCGCCGACAGCAGCTTCAACGGCCCGACCCAGTCGACCGCCAGCCTGTATTTCGACGAAGTCCCGCTCGGCTATTCGGGGCCGGAGCCCAGCCTCAATCTGTACGACATGAAGAGCGTCGAAGTGCTGGAGGGACCGCAGGGCACGCTCTACGGATCGGGCGCGATCGGCGGGATCATCCGGCTGACGCCGAACCCGGTCAATCTGACGCTGGCCACCGGCTCGCTCAGCGCCGGCGCGACGGCGACGCAAAGCGGGGCGGCGGGCTTCGATCTTGCGGGCATGCTCAACCTGCCGCTGGTCGAGGACCATGTCGGGTTGCGCATGGTGGCGTATCGCGACCGCGACGGCGGCTATATCGCCGACCGAATGCGCGGGCTCGACAATACCAACCGCACCGACACCGTGGGCGGCCGCGCTACGCTGACGATCGAGCCCGGCGACGGGTGGAGCGTCGATCTTGGCGCGCTCGGCCAGCAGATCAAGGCGACCGACGCGCAATATGCCGAGACGGTGCTCAGCCGGCTCGAGCGTGGGTCGCTGCTCGCCCAGCCGTATGACAGCACGATCAAGCTGCTGCGCGGCGTGCTGCGCAAGCATTGGGACAGCGGGCTCGATCTGGTGTCGGCGACGGGCTATGTCGATCTGCGGACCAACGACACGTTCGATGCGTCGCGCGCGGCGGGCAGTTTCGGGCCGACCGTCTACACCACCGGGCAGACCAACCAGTTGTTCGTCCAGGAGACACGCCTGTCGCGCGCGGTGCCCGGCCGGATCGGCTGGCTGCTCGGCCTCGCCTTCCTGCACGACCGCGACGTCCAGGCGCGCACACTCGGCCCGCCCGATCAGCCGCGCGACATTATCGGCGTCAGCAACCGCACCGACAGTCTTTCCGGCTTCGGGGAGGCGACCTGGCCAGTCGATGCGCGGCTGTCGCTCACCGCCGGCGCGCGGCTCACCGCTGCGCGCACCGATGGCGAGCCATCGGTCCAGCCGCGCGTCAACAGCTTCGTCAAGGGGCGCGCCACGCGTCGCGTCGATCCGACGCTCGCAGCGTCGTGGCTGGTGGCGCCGCACGTCGCGGTCTTCGCCCGCGTGCAATCGGGCTATCGCACCGGCGGCCTGGCGGTCGCGACCGGCGTCGGCCGTGTGCAGGATTTCGGCTCGGACACGATCGCGGTCGCCGAAATGGGAGTGCGCAAGCAGCGGCAGGGCGCGACCGGGCTCGATCTCACCGTCGCCGGATCCTATGCGCGCTGGCGCGACATCCAGGCCGATCTCTACAACCGGCGCGGCCAGCCTTATACCGCGAACATCGGCAATGCCGACATTCTCGGGCTCGAAGCGAGCGGCGACTGGGTGCCGGTGCCCCGGGTGCATGCGACCTTCGCGTTCCTCTACACCCACAACACCGTCGACGGACCGCTCGCCAATCTATCGGTTCGCGCCAATCGCCGCTTGCCCGAGACGCCGGCCTTTGCCGGCAATGCGGGCCTGTCATACCGCTGGACGCGCGGCGCGGATTCGACCTTCAGCGTTGGTGCGTCGGGGCGTTATGTCGGCCGGTCGGTGCTGGGCACGGGCGACTTTCTCGACGTCAGCCAGGGCAGATATGCCGTGCTCGATGCGCAGCTCGGCTGGCACTGGCGCAATCTCGACGTGACGCTGGCCGGTGATAATCTCGCCAATGCCAGCGCCAACCGCTTCTCGCTCGGCAATCCGACGATCCTGTCGTCGCGCCAGCAGACGACGCCGCTTCGACCGCGCAACCTGCGCCTCGGCGCCTCGATCGGCTGGTAGCGCCCGACGCCCGGGCGGGCTCGTCTTCTTCGCTTTGCCGCGATAGCGAGAGATTTTCGTGGCCGCCTCTTGCAATGCAGCATGCGCGACCGCATTTTTGCTTCGCCGACGGTGCGCAAGCCCAGCCGCGACGAAGCGATCGTCGACGCGGTTGCAACTTGGGGCCGAACGTTCGCGGGGGGTCTTATTCGATGTCGACGTTGCCGAGCCAGATGCGTTCGATCCTGGCCGCGACGGGCCTCCTTGCGCTTGCCGCCTGTTCCAAGACCGCGCCCCCAGCGCCGCCGCCGCCGTCGGTCACCGTAGCGGTGCCGTTGCAGCGCGAAATCGTCGATTGGGACGAATATGTCGGCCGGTTCGAGGCGATCCAGGACGTCGAGCTGCGCCCGCGCGTGTCGGGTACGATCGACAGGATCCTGTTCGCCAACGGCCAGCACGTTCGCGCCGGCGAAGCGCTGTTCACGATCGATCCGCGACCATATGCCGCAACGCTGGCGCAAGCCCGCGCGCAAGTCGCCAAGGCGCAGGCCGCCTTGACCAACGCCCAGTCCGAACTGGCGCGGGCGAACAAATTGCTGGCGGCGGAAGCCATCAGCAAGGAAGAATATGAGACCAAGCTCGCGACCGTGCGCAGCGCGCAGGCCGATCTCGGCGCGGGCAACGCCAACGTCACGACCGCGCAGCTCAATCTCGGCTTCACCACGGTTCGTTCGCCGATCACCGGGATCGTATCCGACCGCCGCGTCAGCCAGGGCAATTACGCGACCGAGGCCACCACCGTCCTGACGCGGGTCGTCTCGACCGACCCGATCTGGTTCTCGTTCGACGGCGCCGAGAGCTTCTATCTCAAATATCTGCGCCAGGCGAAGGCCGGCGAGCGCGGCTCGTCGCGCAACACGCCCAATCCGGTCGATGTCCAGCTTGCGGACGAGACCGGCTATCGCTGGCACGGCCATATGCAGTTCGTCGACAATGCGATCGACCCCAATTCTGGCACGATCCGCGCGCATGCGGTGATCTCGAACCGCGACGGCTTCCTCACCCCCGGCCTGTTCGGGCGGGCGCGGTTGCTCGGCTCGGGCACGTATCATGCGATGCTGGTGCCCGACGAAGCGGTCTCCACCGACCAGACGCGCAAGATCGTCTATGTCGTCGGCAAGGACAATAAAGCAGTCCAGCGTCTGGTGGAGACCGGGCCGCAGGTCGAGGGTCTGCGCGTCATCAAATCGGGCCTCGCGCCGACCGAGCATGTCGTCATCGCCGGGCTGACCAACTTGCAGCCCGGCACGCCGGTGACCGCCAAGCTGATCAAGATGCAGCCGCGCGCGGCCGCGACTTCACCCGCGTCGCAACCCGACACAGCGCCACCCGCTTCCGACGCGACCGCGAAGTAACGCGCGCATGAAATTCCCCCATTTCTTCATCGAGCGCCCGATCTTCGCGGCGGTCATGTCGGTCCTGATCGTGATCTTCGGGATCGTCGCCTATCCGACGCTGCCGATCGCGCAATATCCCGAAATCGCGCCGCCGACCGTCGTCGTCACCGCAAGCTATCCCGGCGCGACCGCCGAGACGCTGGCCGAAACGGTCGCCGCGCCGCTCGAGGAATCGATCAACGGCGTCGAGAACATGATCTACATGTCCTCGTCGAACACCGGCGACGGCCAAATCCAGATCACCGTCACCTTCAAGCAGGGCGTCAATGTCGACCAGGCGCAGGTGCTGGTCCAGAACCGCGTCTCGACCGCGGAGCCGCGCTTGCCCGACCAGGTCCGCCAGATCGGCGTGACGGTCCTCAAGAATTCGCCCGACATCCTGCTGGTGATCGCATTGACCTCGCCCGACGGCTCGCTGTCGGATCAATATATCTCGAATTATGCGACGACGCAGATCATCGATCGCCTGTCGCGGATTCCCGGCGTCGGCGGCGTGCGCTCGTTCGGCGGGCGTGACTATAATATGCGCGTGTGGATCGATCCCGATCGCGCCGCGTCGCGCAACTTGACGGTCGACGAGATCGTCACGCAGATCCGTGGCCAGAATGCGCAAGTCGCGGTCGGTTCGGTCGGCGCGCCGCCGTTCAACAAGGGCGGATCGGCGTTCCAGCTCGGCATCCAGGCGCAGGGCCGTCTGACGACGCCCGAGCAGTTCGGCGACATCGTCGTCAAGCGCGACGACCAGGGCCGGCTGACGCGGCTGCGCGATGTTGCGCGGATCGAGCTCGGTGCACAGGACTACACGATCAACGCGCGGCTGAACGGCAAGCCGATGAGCGCGCTCGGCATCACGCAGCTGCCCGGATCGAATGCGCTGACTACCGCCGAAGCGGTGCAGAAGGAAATCGCCGCGGCGTCGAAGAACTTCCCGCCGGGGATGACCTATTCGATCCCGTACAACCCGACCGACTATATCGCGGATTCGATCACGGCCGTGTATCACACGCTGGGCGAGGCGATCGTGCTGGTCGCCCTGGTCGTCCTGCTGTTCCTGCAGAGCTGGCGCGCGTCGATCATCCCGATCGTCGCGATCCCGGTGTCGCTGATCGGCAGCCTCGCGGTGCTCGCCGCTTTCGGGTTCAGCCTCAACAACCTTTCGCTGTTCGGGATGGTGCTGGCGATCGGCATCGTCGTCGACGATGCGATCGTCGTGGTCGAGAATATCGAGCGGCTGATGCACGAAAAGGGCATGAGCCCGCGCGAGGCCGCGCACGAGACGATGGACGAAGTGTCGGGCGCGCTGATCGCGATTGCGCTGGTGCTGGCCGGCGTGTTCATTCCGACCAGTTTCATTCCGGGCATTTCCGGGCAATTCTACCAGCAGTTCGCGCTGACGATCGTCGCGGCGACGATCATCTCGGCGTTCGTCTCGCTGACGCTCTCGCCGGCGCTCGCCGCGCTGGTGCTCAAGCCGAAGGAGCATGACGAGACGCCGCGCACGGGTGTGCGCGGCTTTCCGGGCCGCTTCGCCCGCGGTTTCAACCACGGTTTCGAACGGCTCGCGGCGCGTTTCGGCAAATACACCGCGCGCGCGGTGCGCTCGCTGCTGCTGGTCGGCGTGGTCTATCTCTGCCTGATAGGACTGGCCGGCTGGCGCTTCTCGGTGACGCCGGGCGGCTTCATTCCGGCGCAGGACCAGGGCTATCTCATCGCGGTGATCCAGATGCCGCCGGGCACGTCGCTCGAGCGCACCACCGCGGTGATGGAGCGCGCCGGCAAGCTGGCGATGGAAAATAAGGGGACGCTGGGCACGGTGGCGTTCGCCGGGCTCGACGGTGCGACCTTCTCGACCGCGTCGAATGCCGCGGCGATGTTCATTCCGCTCAAGCCCTTCGGCCAGCGCGGCAAGGCCGATGCGATCGCGATGGAAATGCGCAAGGCGTTCGCCGGCATCAACGACGGCAACATCCTCGTCGTCCCACCACCGCCGGTGCGCGGGATCGGGACCGGCGGCGGCTTCAAGATGCTGATCGAGGACCGCCAGAACCTCGGCTACAAGGCGCTCGAGGGTGCCGCATTCGCGATGATGATGAAGGCGAACCAGACTCCGGGCCTGGTCAGCACCTTCACCACCTTCAACACGCGCACGCCGCGTCTCTTCGCCGATATCGACCGCGAGCGTGCCGAACAGCTCGGCGTGCCGGTGGCGAACGTCTTCTCGACGCTCGGCACCTATCTCGGTTCGACCTATATCAACGACTTCAACTATATCGGCCGCACCTATCGCGTGACGGCGCAAGCCGATGCGCCCTATCGTGACCAGGTGTCCGACGTCGGGCATCTGCGCACGCGCTCGGCGGCGGGCAACATGGTGCCGCTCGATGCGGTGATGACGCTGAAGAACGATGCCGGGCCGTACCGCGTGGTGCGCTACAATTTGTATCCCTCGGCCGAATTGCAGGGCGATACCGCGCGTGGTTTCTCGTCGGGCCAGTCGCTCACCGCGATGGCGAAGATCGCCGCCGAGACCTTGCCGCGCGGCATGTCGTTCGAATGGACCGAGCTGGCGTTCCAGCAGCAGCAAGCGGGCAATACCGCGGCGGTCGCGTTCGGGCTCGCCGTGTTGTTCGTGTTCCTGCTGCTGGCAGCGAATTACGAAAGCCTGGTGCTGCCGCTCGCGGTCATCCTGATCGTGCCGATGTGCCTGTTGGCCGCCATCATCGGGGTGAACATCTTCCATGGCGACAACAACATCCTCACGCAGATCGGTCTGGTCGTGCTGATCGGCCTCGCCGCGAAGAATGCGATTCTGATCGTCGAATTCGCGCGGCAGAACGAGGAAGCGGGCATGGAGATGCACGACGCGGCGATCCATGCCGCCGAGCAGCGCCTGCGCCCGATCCTGATGACCTCGATCGCCTTCATCCTCGGCGTGCTGCCGCTGGTGATCGGGTCGGGCCCCGGCGCCGAGATGCGCCAGGCGCTGGGTGTCGCGGTGTTCTTCGGGATGATCGGGGTGACCACCTTCGGTCTGCTGTTCACGCCGAGCTTCTACATCATCAGCCGCAAGCTGGGCGATTGGGTCTCCTCGAAGATTCCGCGCCGCAAGGAGAAGCCCGCCAAGCTGCTTCCGGCGCCCGAGGAGACGCCGGCATGAAGCGCATCGCGACCGTATTGCCGGCGCTCGCGCTTTCGGGCTGCGTCGTCGGGCCGAATTACGTGAAGCCGGCGACGCCCGTGCCCGCGACCGGCGGCAGCTTCGCAGAGATCAGCAAAAATGCGGCGATCACCGCGACGCCGCTGCCCGACCATTGGTGGCGGCTGTACGACGATCCGGTGGTCGACCGGCTGGTGACCGATGCGCTCGCGCATAATACCGACGTGCGCGTTTCGGCGGCGAACCTGGAGCGCGCGCGGGCGGTCTTGTCCGAACAGCGTGGCGCGCGGCTGCCGACCACCAGCCCGAGCGCGCAATATACGCGCGGCCAGGCCAACCTCGCCAGCTCGGGCGCGGCAGGCGCAGCAGCGGGCACGGGCGCTGCGGCCACACAGCAGACCTTCCGGTATAACAGCTTCCAGCTCGGTTTCGACGCGTCGTACGAGGTCGATCTGTTCGGCGGCATCACGCGCGCGATCGAGGCGGCGCGGGGCGACGTTCAGGCGGCGCAAGCTCAGCTCGACGCGTCGCGCGTATCGGTCGCGGCGGAAACCGCGCGGGCCTATGCGGCCGCGTGCAGCAACGCCGCGCAACGCACGGTCGCGATCGATACGGTACAACTCCAACAGCGCACCTTCGCGCTGACCAACACGCTGTTCGATGCCGGTCGCGGTACACGCCGCGACGTGGAGCGCGCCGACGTGTTGCTCGCGCAGACCCAGGCGACGATCCCCGGTTTCGAGGCCGAACGCCGCGCCTCGCTCTATGCGCTGGCAGTGCTGACCGGCCTGCCGCCCGAGCAAGTCGATGCCGCCGCCGATGCCTGCAAGGTTCCGCCGCGCGTCGTGTCGGTGCTGCCGATCGGGGACGGGGCAGCGTTGATCGGCCGCCGGCCCGACGTGCGCGCGGCCGAGCGCACGCTTGCCGCCGATACTGCGCGGATCGGCATCGCGGTCGCCGATCTCTATCCGAAGATCCAATTGCTCGGTGCGATCGGCCTCAACGCCAATCGCGGCAGCCAATTGTTCAAGGGCAGCGCGGTGACCTATTCGGCCGGTCCGCTCATCTCGTGGAGCTTCCCCAACCAGACGATCGCGCGCGCGCGTGTTCGCGAGGCACGGGCCGGTGCCGATGCGAGCCTGGCGCGGTTCGACGGCACCGTGCTGACCGCACTTCAGGAGGTCGAGCAAGCGCTCGCGCGCTATGCCGGCGCGCTCGATCGCAATGCCGCGCTGCGCCGCGCCGAAGCATCGAGCAGCGCTGCCGCCAAATTGTCGCAGCTGCGCTTCGATTATGGCGCCGACAGCTTCCTGCTGCTGATCGAGGCCGAACGCGACCGTGCCGATGCGCGCGCGGCGCTGGCCCAGTCCGATGCGGCGGTCGCCGACGCGCAGATCAGCCTGTTCAAGGCGCTCGGCGGCGGCTGGGAAGACGCGCCCGCGCCGGTCCGGCGCGAGCCGGTCGCGCCGACCCCGTGAGGCCGATCCGCAGCGCCTTGTTCATGCCGGCGTCGAACGCGCGCGCGATCGCCAAGGCGCGCGGGCTCGCGTGCGACGCGGTGATCCTCGATCTCGAGGATGCGGTCGCGCCCGAGGCCAAGCCGGAAGCGCGCGCGCAGGCGCTGGCGGCGGCGCGCGAGGGCGGGTTCGGCGAGCGCTTGCTGGTACTGCGCGTCAATGCGCTCGATACCGAATGGGGCGAGGCGGATTGCGTCGCCGCCGCGGGGGCGGGGTTCGACGCGGTCTTGCTGCCGAAGGTCTCCGCGCCCGACGATCTCGTCCTGGCGCGCGCGTTGCTCGGCGACGTGCCGCTCTGGGCGATGATCGAGACGTGCGCGGCGATGCTCGGGCTGCCCGCGATTGCCGCGGCGCGCGGGCTGGCCGGGCTGGTCGCGGGCACCAACGATCTCGCCAAGGAAATGCGCTGCACGCCGGGCGTCGATCGCGTCCCGCTGCTGCCGCATCTCATCGCGATCGTCACCGCCGCGCGCGCGCATGGCCTGGTCGCGCTCGACGGGGTATCGAACGTGCTCGCCGACACGCCCGGGCTCGCGGCGGAATGCGCGCAAGGCGCGGCGTTCGGCTTCGACGGCAAGACGCTGATCCACCCCGCGCAGATCGCCCCCGCCAACCGCGCCTTCGCGCCATCGGCGGAGCGCGTGGCGTGGGCGAGGGCGGTGATCGCCGCCTTCGCATCGCCCGAGAATGCCGACAAGGGCGCGATCCGGGTGGACGGCGAGATGGTGGAACGGCTGCATTTGGAAGAGGCGGAACGAATCGTCCCCCCGGCGGAGGCCGGGGCCGCTTCGTAACGGGCAGGGCGCGCGACATCCGCCCGGCCCCGGCCTCCGCCGGGGCGACGACAGTTTAGAGCACGCGCCCGGCCACCGCGTCGAGCATCTTCAGCACCGCCGGATCGCGAGCCTCGGGTGCGGTGATCAGCGCATGGTCCAGCACGGTGTCGAGCGGCGACGCCGTGCGCTCCGCCGGCAACGCGTCGACCAAAGCCGCGATCGCCTTGCGCGCGATCTCGCCATTGGCGCCCATCTGCTTGATCACTTCGCTGACCTCGACGAACGCGGCTTCCTCGCGCCAGCAATCGTAATCGGTCACCATGCCGATCAGCGCGTAGGGCAGCTCGGCCTCGCGCGCGAGCTTGGCCTCGGGCATCGCGGTCATGCCGATCACGTCGGCGCCCCATTGGCGATACAACAGGCTTTCCGCGCGGCTGGAGAATTGCGGCCCCTCCATCGCCAGATAGGTCGCGCCCTTGGCAACCGTGCCGCCCGCCTCGCGGACCGCTTCGGCCGCGAAGGCCGAGAGTCGCGGGCAGACCGGCTCGGCCATCGACACGTGCGCCACCATGCCGGTGCCGAAGAAGCTCGACACGCGCGCCACGGTGCGGTCGATGAACTGGTCGACCACCACGAACTGCCCCGGCGGCAATTCCTCGCGCAGCGACCCGATCGACGAGATCGCGATCAGGTCGGTACATCCGCTGCGCTTCAACGCATCGATATTGGCGCGAAAATTGAGCTCGGACGGGCTGATCCGATGCCCGCGCCCGTGCCGCGGCAGAAAGACGAGCTCGACGTCGCCGATCGATCCGAACAGCAGTTCGTCCGACGGTTCGCCCCACGGCGTATCGACCCGCCGCCATTCGGGGTTCTGCAAGGCATCGATCGCGTAGAGGCCCGAGCCGCCGATGATTCCCAATTTCCACTTGCCGCTCATGCGGGAGTCTCCGTCCATTGATCCAGCCAGGCCTGCGCCTGTTTCGGTTCGCCGACCGAATGCGCGCTCACCGCGCCGCGAGAGGCGAGGAAGCGGGCGTGCAAGGCGAACGGCTCGAGCGACAATTGGTCGCGCAATTGGCCGATCGTATCGCCCAATTCGGTCAGTTCCGCGACGAGCGGCGCCGCCTTGGCGATCTGCGCTTTGTCCTTGCCATGCCCGAACAGGCGCACTTGCCCGGCAGCGGTGCGCTGCAAGGCGGAAAGCAGGAGCGCGTGATATTCGGCCTCGGCTTCGACCCGGCGGTCGTCGAGCCGGGCAAGGCGGTCTGCTTTGGCCAAATCAAATCACCTTCATGTCGCTCTGGTAGTGAAACCAGGCAAAGATCGCCGCCGCGCCGCGATGCGGCCGCCACGCCTCGGCCACTTCGCGAGTCAGTTTCTCGCTCGGCCGGGCTTCCATCCCGAGGATCCGTCCGACCTCGATCTGCACCGCAAGATCGCCTGCTGGCCAGATATCGAGCCGCCCCTCGGCGAACAACAGATAGATTTCCGCCGACCAGCGCCCGATCCCCTTCACCGCGACCAGCTTGGCGATCGCTTCCTCGTCATCCGCGGGCAAATGCGCGAGGTCGAGTTCGCCGCTCGTCACCAGCCCGGACAGGCTGCGCGCATAGCCGGCTTTCTGGCGTGACAGCCCGGCCTCGCGCAACTGTTCGTCGCTCGCTTTGGTGATGTTGGCGGGGTCGGTCAGGTCGCCGACGATCCCCTCCAATTTGTGCCATACCGACTGCGCCGCCTTGGTGCTGACTTGCTGGCCGATGATCGTGCGCAGCAAGGTGGCATAGCCGCGCGCGCTGATTCGCGGCTCGGGATAGCCGACCCGGCCGAGCGCCGCGGCGAATGCCGGCTCGCGCTCCGCCAGCGCGTCCAGCGCGGTCTTTAACTGGTCGGCGCTCAGGCCCATGCGGTCATCCCTTGATCGGCGCGGCGTCTCGCGCCATGGCGGTCAATGTTCGCTATCGCAAAGGACTGCCAATGCCCAAACTTATCGTCGTGACCCGCGAGGGGGAAGAGCGGGAAATTCAAGGCGAGGCGGGCTTGTCGGTGATGGAAGTGATCCGCGACGCCGGGATCGACGAGATCCTGGCGCTGTGCGGCGGCTGCTGCAGTTGCGCGACGTGCCATGTCCATGTCGACCCGGACTTTGCGGCCAAACTGCCCAAGATGAGCGAAGACGAGAACGATCTGCTCGATTCCTCGGCGGACCGGAACGCGTTCTCGCGTCTGTCGTGCCAGGTGCCGATGAGCGACGCGCTCGACGGGATGCGCGTCACGATCGCCGCGGAGGACTAACGGGCGCAGGCGCGTCGGCGAAGCGACGCGCCGCTGCGACGCGGCAAGCCGCGCCGCAGCGCCCGGCACGGGCGGCGGGTCGCCTCCGGCGATCCCGTCCGATGACGACGGCTTTGCCGGCGTCCCGCCGGCTAGCGCGTCGAAACCGCGTACAACGCGATCGCCGCGGCGTTCGACACGTTGAGGCTCTCGATCTTGTCCGAGATCGGCAGCTTGGCCAGTTCGTCGCAATGCGACGCGGTGTTCTGCCGCATGCCCTCGCCCTCGGCACCGAGCACGAGCGCGACGCGCTGCGTCCCCATCGCCTTGACCAGCGTCTGCGAGGCATCGCCGCTCAAGCCGACGCGCCAGAAGCCCGCTTCGGCAATTTCCTCCAGCGCGCGTGCGAGGTTGGTGACGCGCACCCACGGCACCAGCTCGAGCGCGCCCGAGGCCGAGCGCGCGATCGTGCCCGATTCGGGCGGCGCATTGCGGTCGGGCGTGACGATGCCGAGCGCATCGAACGCCGCGGCCGAGCGCAGGATCGCGCCGACATTGTGCGGATCGGTCACCCCGTCGAGGATCAGCAAGGGGCGCTGGTCGTCCGCGCCCTGCTGGAGCAGGTCGGCCAGCCACATGTCCTCGAGCGGGTCGACTTCGATCACCAGCCCCTGGTGCGGCGCGTCGCCCGGCACGAGGCGGGCGAGATCGGTGACCTGCGCATAGACGATCGGGATCGCCGGATCGAACTCGACATTGGCGATCGCCTCGCGCGTCGCCCAGATCTTGCGCACCACGCGCTCGGGATTTTCCAGCGCTGCGATGACGGCGTGCCGCCCCCAGAAGCGCGGGCGCCCGGCAGGCGCCTGCGACGGGCGATGTCCGCGACGGCCGGCCATCAGGCGAGCTTGCCGACAGAGCGGTCGGGGGACTGGAAACGGAACATACGAAAACCTTGGTCGATGGAGCAATATGCGTGCGGGTGGGTATGCGCCGCGCGGGGCGGGTGCAAGCCTTGACGGATTTATCCGCTGCTTATCCGTTGACAGGCGCCCACGCGGTCGGCATTGGCACGCCTCGCTTTTCGAAGCGCACCTGGGGACAGGTGGCCGAGTGGTTAAAGGCAGCAGACTGTAAATCTGCCGGAGTTTCTCCTACGTAGGTTCGAACCCTACCCTGTCCACCATTACCGCGGGTTAAGCGGCTGAAATCTTGATATAAACAGGCCATTCATATGGCTTTTCCCTAAGCGCTTGCGTAACGGTGGTCGCGGATAGGGAGGGATTTGTGCGGACGGCTGCGGGACGGTCGTAGTCGCGGGCTGCGCGGGGTGGCAAGTCTCCAGCGAACGAATATGGAACACGCGCGGGCTCTAGATTATTAAGCTACTGTCATATATCGAGGTTTCCATCGAAACTCGGGGGCAACCGGGTTCGGCGGGGGAGTTGCACGATGTTCGCTTTCATCAGGCGCAAATGGGCGGCATATTGGGCTGCGGTCAACGCGCCCCGCGACGACGACGATACCAATTTCTGGGGCGCGTAACGCGAAGCGTATCACGGTTACCGTGTCCACCAACATCTCATCGACAAGAACGCCATGAATCCCCTTTTCGCCGGGCTCGGCACCACCATTTTCGAGACGATGTCGGCGCGCGCGCGTGCGACCGGCGCGATCAATCTCGGCCAGGGTTTTCCCGACGGGCGTGGGCCCGAGGACGTGCTGGCGGAAGCGGCGCGGGCGCTGATCGAGGATTCCAACCAATATCCGCCGATGGCCGGCACCGCGGCGCTGCGCCAGGCGGTGGCGGATCATTACCGCGCGCATCAGGGGCTCGATCTCGGTGCGAACGAGGTGATCGTCACCTCGGGCGCGACCGAGGCGCTGGCGGCGGCGATCTTCGCGCTCGTCACGCCGGGCGACGAGGTGGTGATGTTCCAGCCGCTCTACGACGCCTATCTGCCACTGGTGCGTCGCGCCGGGGGTGTCGCCAAGCTCGTCCGGCTCGAACCGCCCGATTGGCGCATCACCGCCGAGGCGCTCGCCGCGGTGGCGAGCGACCGCACGCGGCTGGTGCTGCTCAACTCGCCGCTCAATCCGACCGGCACGATGGTGTCGCCGCAGGAGCTGGCGCTGCTCGCCGATTTCTGCGTGAGCCACGATGCGATCGCGATGTGCGACGAAGTGTGGGAGCATGTCGTGTTCGACGGCGCCCGCCACCAGTCGCTGATGGCGCTCCCCGGCATGCGCGAGCGCACCGTCAAGATCGGTTCGGCGGGCAAGATCTTCTCGCTCACCGGGTGGAAGGTCGGCTGGATGTGCGCTGCGCCGGCGATTTCGTCGGTGCTGGCCAAGGCGCACCAATTCCTGACCTTCACTACGCCGCCTAATCTGCAGGCGGCGGCGGCCTTCGGGCTGGGCAAGGACATGGCCTATTTCGACGGAATGCGCGCCGGGTATCAACGCTCGCGCGATCGGCTGGCGACGGGGTTGCGCGGGCTCGGCTATGCGGTGCTGCCGAGTGCTGCGACCTATTTCCTCAACATCGACCTTGCCGCGTCGGGGATCGCGCTGGACGATGTCGCCTTCGCCGCATGGCTGGTCGAGGAAGCGGGGGTGGCGACGATCCCGGTCTCGGCTTTCTATGCCGAGGATGCGGTGACGAACGTCGTGCGATTGTGCTTCGCCAAGCAGGACGCGACGCTGGATGCCGCGCTCGAGCGGATGGTGCGGCGGCCTTAAAGTTCAGATGCGGTCGACCAGCCCACGCTCGGTCAGATAGCCCGTCACCAGCCGCGCCGGCGTGACGTCGAACGCCGGGTTCGCCGCGTTCGACGCGGTCACGCGGATGCGCCCGCCTTCGCCCGCGACATACGTCACCTCGTCGCCGTTCCGCTCCTCGATCGGGATGTCGGCGCCGGTCGCGGTGCCCGCGTCGAACGTCGTATAGGGCAGCGCGACATAGAACGGCACGTCATTGTCCTTGGCGGCGAGCGCCTTGAGATAGGTGCCGATCTTGTTGCACACGTCGCCATTGGCGGTGACGCGGTCGGTACCGACGATGACCGCGTCAACCTGGCCGGTCATCATCAGATGGCCGCCGGCATTGTCGGCGATCACGGTGTGCGGCACGCCGTGGCCGGCCAGCTCGAACGCGGTGAGCAGCGCGCCCTGGTTGCGCGGCCGCGTCTCGTCGACCCACACATGCACCGGGATGCCGGCGTCGTGCGCGAGATAGATCGGCGCGGTCGCGGTACCGTAATCGACCGTCGCCAGCCAGCCGGCATTGCAATGCGTCAGGATGTTGAGCGGCCGGCCGGGATTCTTCGCATGCAGGTCGCGGAACAGCGCCAGCCCGTGCGCGCCGATCGCCTGGTTGAGTGCGACATCCTCGTCGCAGATCGCATCGGCGCGCATGAAGGCGGCGCGCGCGCGATCGGGCGCGGGGAGGGGACGGACAGCCTCGACGACTGTATCGAGCGCCCATTTGAGATTGACCGCGGTCGGACGCGCTTCGAGCAACTGCGCATAGGCGTCGTCGAGCGTCGCGTCCGATCCATCCTCGGCCAGCGCCATCGCCAGGCCGTAGGCGGCGGTAGCGCCGATCAGCGGGGCGCCGCGCGTCCACATCTCGCGGATCGCCAGCTCGGCGTCGTGCGCGCTGCGCAGTTCGACCCACTTCACCGCCCAGGGGAGTTCGCGCTGGTCGAGGATGCACACGCCCGCGCCATCGGCGGTGCGCTTGATCGAGCGTTGATGCGTGCCTTGCAGGATCACGGGCTTACTTTCTTCTGTTGCACTTCCCCGGCGAAGGCCGGGGCCCAGTCGCGCAGGTCGTAAGTATCGCGCGCAGCGCGCGGCTATCGGCGGCCCGCTACTGGGCCCCGGCCTCCGCCGGGGAAGTGAAGAAGGGAAGGTCGTCGAAGCTCGCGATATCCCCGCCATCGCCCGCCCGGTCGATCAACCGCGCATCCATCCCCGCCGCCCGCGCCGCCGCGACTTCCTCGGGCGTGTCGGACAGGAACAGCACCTCGCCCTCTGCGACGCCGATCGCCGCGGCGATCTTCCCATATGACGCAGCCTCCCGCTTCGGCCCGGTTGTCGTATCGAAATAACCGGCGAACAGCGGCGCCAAATCCCCCGCATCGCTATGCCCGAACAACAGCTTCTGCGCCGCGACCGAGCCCGACGAGAAGACGTACAGCTTCACCCCCGCCTCGTGCCAGCGCCTGAGCCCCGCCACCGCATCGGGATAGACATGCCCGGTGAACGCGCCGGACGCATAGCCATCGGCCCAGATCATCCCCTGCAGCGTCTTGAGCGGGGTCGCCTTGCGATCCTCGTCGATCCAACGCAGCAACGTCGCCACCGGGTCGCCCGGCTCGCTCGCCGCCACCTCGGCGAGGATCGGCGCAGTCTCCGCGGCATGCGCCGCCACGTAATCGGCGAGACGCGCGCGCGCGTAGGGGAACAGCACCTCCGCGACGAAGGCGATGCTCGACGTCGTGCCCTCGATATCGGTGAGGATCGCTTTCACGAAAGCGCCGGCTCCAGCCGGGGGAAGCGCTCGGCGATATCGCTGCCGGTGAACGCCGCGACCCAGCCATCGGGGTTCACGAACAGCCGGATCGCGGTGAAATGCGGCGACGCACCCATGTCGAACCAGTGTCGCATCCCCGCCGGCACCGAGATGAGATCGCCCGCGCTGCACAGCATGTTGAACACGCGCCCGTCGTGATGCAGCGTGAACAGCCCTTCGCCCTCGACGAAGAAGCGCACTTCGTCCTCGCCATGGGTATGTTCCGACAGGAATTTGCCGCGCATCGCCGCGCGTTCCGGGTGATCGGGCGCGATCTTCGCGACGTCGATCGAGCGATAGCCGCCTTGCGCCGTCAACCGCGCGACCTCGTCGGCATAGACCGCGAGAATGTCGCTGTCGCCGGTCAGCGGCTTCAGCGGCCAGCGCTCGAACTGCACGCCTGCCGCATTCAGCGCCGCGGCGATCGCATCGCCATCGCGCGTGTCGAGCAACGCCGTCGTGCCGTCGGTTTCGGCGAATATCTGCAAACGACTCATCGAAAGCTCCTTTCAGCCAGTTCGGCGGCGATCATCCATTCGACCGCCTCGATCACGCGCTCGGCCTCGGCCATGTCGGCGCCCCAGCCGTACAGACCGTGGCCGCGGATAAGATACGCGGGAATCGCGCCCGTTTCCAGCAACCGCGGCGTAATCGCGGCGTCGAGCTCGGCCATGTCCTGGCTGTTTTCGACGATCGGCAGCACGACCGACGTGGCGTGCGTGGCGATGCCGGGCAGCGCCTTCAGCATCTCGTGCCCGGCGAGCGTATAGCCGGCACCCGCAACCGCCCGGCTCAAGCCGACGGCGGCCGGGGAATGGCTGTGCAGCACCGCGCCGGTGTCCGGAAAGGTGCGGTAGAGCGCGAGGTGCAATGCGGTTTCCGCCGACGGCTTCTTGCCGTCCAGCGATGCGCCGGCGGCATCGACGCGCATCACGTCGTCGCGGGTCAGCCGTCCCTTGTGGCGGCCGGACACCGTCACGGCGAAGCTGCCATCGTCCAGCCGCGCCGAATAATTGCCCGAAGTCGCCGGTGCCCAGCCCTTGCCGTCGAGCCAGCGCCCGACCGCGACGATGGCGTCCTGCGCCGCGTCGAAGGCGAGCGCGCTCATTGTGAGCGGGCTGGAGCGGGTAACGGGAATCGAACCCGTGTATTCAGCTTGGAAGGCTGCTGTACTACCATTGTACTATACCCGCTCGCCGGCTTCGCGCTCGCATGTGCGGCGATGTCTCCGGTTAGCGCGCGTCGGCACGCCGCGCAAGACGCGGCCCTTGCGCACGGTCGCACGAAGCGACAGGATGACCCGCTTTCCGGTAAGGAGCGCAAAGTGGCCGACGATTTCACCGTGACGTGCCCCGGCGGCGACGGTGCGACCGCGGTGACGCTCCCGGCGCGGCCCGAGGCGCTGCGGCTGGCGGCCGAACAGACCGCGGTCGTCGTGATCGACATGCAGAATGCCTATGCGAGCGTTGGCGGCTATGTCGACCTGGCAGGCTTCGACATTGCGGGGTCGGCGGGGACGATCGGCAAGATCGCGACCGTGCTCGACACCGCGCGCGCGGCGGGCGTGCAGGTGATCTTCCTGCAGAATGGCTGGGATCCGGATTACACCGAAGCCGGCGGCGCGGGCTCGCCCAATTTCCACAAGTCGAACGCATTGAAGACGATGCGCGCGCGGCCCGAACTGTCCGGGCAATTGCTCGCACGCGGTGGGTGGGATTACGACCTCGTCGCTGCGCTGCAGCCGCAGCCGGGCGACATCTCGCTCCACAAGACGCGCTATTCCGCCTTCTTCCACTCGCAGCTCGACAGCGTCTTGCGCGGGCGCGGCATCCGCAATCTCGTATTCGTCGGCATCGCCACCAACGTGTGCGTCGAGAGCACGCTGCGCGACGGCTTCCACCTCGAATATTTCGGGGTGATGCTGGAGGATGCAACGCACCATCTGGGGCCGCCTGCGATGCAGGAGGCGACCGTCTATAACGTCGAAAAGTTCTTCGGCTGGGTGAGCACGACCGCGGATTTCTGCGGCAGTTTCGGCCAGACGCCCAACTCCAACCCCCGTTCGGCCTGAGCGAACGGAAAACAGGAAACATCCCATGCCCTTCGAAGCCATCAACCCCCCGCAATTCCCCACGCCGATCGCGCCCTATTCGGCGGCGGCCAGGGCAGGCAACACGATCTATGTCTCGGGCATGCTCGCGCTCGGCGAGGGCGGGGCGGTGCTCCATGTCGGCGATGCAGTGGCGCAGACGCGGCACATCCTCGATGCGATCGAGGTGACGCTCGCGGCCGCCGGCGCGAGCCTCGCGGACGTGGCGATGAACCACATCTTCCTGAAGGACTTGGCCGATTACGCCGCGTTCAACGCGGTCTATGCGGAATATTTTCCCGGCGCCAAGCCGGCGCGCTACTGCATCAAGGCCGAATTGGTGAAGCCCGACTGCCTCGTCGAGATCGCAAGCGTCGCGCACCTTGGCTGAGATGTCTTTCGCTGGCCGCTTCCCTCGTCCTGCTACCCCGGCGAAGGCCGGGGCCCAGGAGAGGGCGCTACGTTGCTCGGACGCTGCGCACGATTTCCTTCTACGCCACGACTGGGCCCCGGCCTTCGCCGGGGAAGGGATACAAGGGATGAAGCAGAAGCGGGGGGAAGCGTAATGCCACACGCATCCGGCCTCTATTACGAAACGCACGGCCCCGACGACGCGCCGCCGCTGATCCTGTCGTCCGGGCTTGGCGGCTCCGCCAATTATTGGGCGCCGAATATTCCCGCGCTGGCCGAGCGCTATCGCGTCATCGCTTATGATCACCGCGGCACCGGCCGCAGCGACCGCGCTTTGCCCGATACCGTCACGGTGGACGATCTCGCACGCGACATCCTCACCCTCGTCGATACGCTCGACATCGCGCGTGCCACGATCGTCGGCCATGCCGCGGGCGGGGTCGCCGCGCTCGCGCTCGCCTTGCTGGCGCCGGAGCGGATCGACAAGATCGTCGTGGTCAATGGCTGGGCGGCGCCCGATCCGCACTTCCTGCGCTGCTTCGCCGCGCGGCTCGCGCTGCTGCGCGACAGCGGCGCCGAGGCCTATCTGCGCGCGCAACCCTTGTTCCTCTATCCGCCCAACTGGATCTCGGCGAACGATGCGTTGCTCGAAGCCGATCTGCCCGGGCAGCTCGCCCATTTCCCCGGCACGGCAACGATGGAGAAACGCATCGCCGCGCTCGCCGCCTTCGATATCCGGGAGCGGTTGCGCGACATCCACCGGCCAGTGCTGGTGATCGCTACCGACGACGACATGCTCGTCCCCTCCAATGCCGGCGTCGCGCTTGCCAACGGTCTGCCGATCGCCGGCTTCTGCCGTGCGGAGCATGGCGGGCATGCGGTCAATCTGGTCGATCCGGACGCGTTCAACGGCTTCGTGCTCGCCTGGCTGGCGGGCGAAACCGTGGAGGAGTGAAAGCCATGCAAGTCGGCGTCTTCGTGCCCATCAACAACAATGGCTGGCTCATCTCGGAGAATGCCCCGCAATATCTGCCGTCGTTCGATCTCAACAAGCAGATCGCACAGAGCGCCGAACGGCACGGGCTCGATTTCCTGCTGTCGATGATCAAGCTGCGCGGCTTCGGCGGCAAGACCGAATTCTGGGAATATGGCCTGGAGAGCTTCACGCTGATGGCGGGGCTCGCCGCGGTGACCGAAAAGATCAAGATCTTCGCGACCTGCCCGACTTTGGTCATCCCGCCGGCGTTCGCCGCGCGGATGTGCAACACGATCGATTCGATCAGCCATGGGCGCTTCGGCCTCAACCTCATCACCGGCTGGCAACCGCCCGAATATACCCAGATGGGGCTGTGGCCCGGCGACGAGCATTTCCGCAACCGCTACCAGATGCTCGACGAATATGCCCATATCCTGCGCGAATTGTGGGCCGACGGGGTCAGCGATTTCAAGGGCGACTATTACCAGATGGAGGATTGCCGCGTCCGGCCGAAGCCCGGCGGCGACATGAAGATCATTTGCGCCGGCTCCTCCGACGACGGCCTCGCTTTCTCGGCGAAATGGGCGGATTACGCCTTCTGCCTCGGCAAGGGCGTCAACACGCCGACCGCCTTCGCCTCGAACAACGTCCGCCTCGCCGCCGCCACCGCCAAGACCGGGCGCGACGTGTCGATCTTCGTGCTGATCATGATCATCGCCGCCGAGACCGACGACGAAGCCATGGCCGAGTGGCGGTCGTACAATGACGGCGCCGATCTCGAAGCGATCGCCTGGCTCGCCGACCAGGGGGCCAAGGACACGCACAATACCGACACCAACGTCCGCCAGCTCGCCGCGCCCGAGGGCGCGGTCAACATCAACATGGGGACGCTGGTCGGGTCGTATGAGAGCGTCGCGCGGATGCTCGACGAAATGGCGGAAGTGCCGGGGACGGGCGGGGTGTTGCTGACGTTCGACGATTTCGTCGTGGGGGTCGAGGCGTTCGGAACGCGGATCCAGCCGCTGATGCGCTGTCGTGCCGGAACCGCCGGGTAAGGGGCGTCGGGGCGCGCGGGCTTCTCTGGCGGCTGACCCGCAAGCGCCGGCGCGTCCGGCCAGCGCGGATCGACGTCTTGCTCTACCGCTTCCGCGTCACGCTGCTCGCCGGCGCGATCGTCGTGATCGGCGTGCCGACCGCCCTCAGCCTCGAACGCTCGCCGCCCTGGCGCCACGCCGACAAACGCATCGCGCTGACCTTCGACGATGTGCCGCGCGGGCCCGGCGCCTTCTACACGCCGGAGCAGCGCACCACGCTGCTGATCGCGGCGCTGCGCGACTCCGGGGTCGAGCAAGCGGCGTTCTTCGCCAATCCCGGGCGGATCGGCCCGGCCAATGGCGGCGGCGCGCGGCTGGCGGCCTATGCCGCGGCGGGCCATGTGATCGCCGACCACACTTTCTCGCACCGCGACGTCGCGTCGATGCGCGCGCCGGCTTTCCTCGCCGACGTCGACAAGGCCGAGGCCTGGCTCAAGGGGCGGCCTGGCTACCGCCCGTGGCTGCGTTTCCCCGGCCTCAACCAGGGCGGTCGCGACATGGCGAAACGCCGCGCGGTGATCGACGGGCTGACCGCGCGCGGGCTGCAGATCGCGTGGGTGTCGGTCGATGGATCGGACTGGAACATCGAGGCGCAGACGATCGCCGCCAAGCGTGCTGGCGTGGCGATCGACGACGCCGCGCTGCGCGATCTGTATGTCGAGACGATGGTCAGATCGGCCGATTTCTCCGACGCATTGATGCGCCGCACGGTCCGCCGCTCGCCGCCGCATGTGCTGTTGCTGCACGAAACCGATATCGCCGCGCGCTATCTGCCCGACCTCGTCGCGGGCTTGCGCAAGGATGGCTGGGAGATCGTCACCGCCGATGCCGCTTTCGCCGATCCGCTCTATCACGACACCAGCGATTTCGTCAGCGCCAACGGCACCTTGCCCGAGGCGCTGGCGTGGCGGCAGCACGTCGGCGGCAAGCTCTATTACGAGCGCAACGACCTGCCGCTCGCCGACCGGCTGTTCGCCGAACGCGTGCTCCACCGCGCGCCGGCGCTCGCCAGCGTCACGCCGGTGCATCGCGCGGATGCGGGCTCCTTTACGGCTCGCTAACCATTCCGCATTACCCATCGGGCGATGTTCCACGACACCGCTCTCGCGCGCGCGGCCAAGGCTGCCGATCCTCGTCCCGTCTCGGCGGTGAGCACCGGATGCGGGCTCGCCGGGCTGGTCGGCCTGTTCGCGTGGGTCGCGGTCGCGCGCTATTTCCGGATGGACGGGCCCTATGCCGCGCTCGTCAACGTCGCGGCGTGCGGCCTGCCGATGGTGCTGTGGGCGGTGCTGGTCGACAAGGTCCACCGCCGCGCCTCGACCGGGATCGACTGGGCGGCACCCAGACCGTGGCGCGAGACGTTCGACATTTCGCTGACCAAGCTGGCCGGCCTGTGGTTCACCTGGGCCGCGATCGCGTTGATCTATGGCACCGGGCGCTTCTACTGGACCGACCAATGGGGCGGCTTTCCGTTCGCGATGGAGTGTTTCGGCGCCGCCGCGCCGGTGCTGTTCGTCTGTTCGATCGGCTATGTGCTGTGGGTCGACCGCCGGCTCGAAAACCCCAAGGACGGCGCCTGGGCGCTCGGCGCGTGGCTGATGGGGTTGAACGAAGAGATCGACCGCGAGGCGATCTACAACCATTTGCGCAGCTGGGGGGTGAAGGCGTTCTTCCTGGCGTTCATGCTCGCGGTGGTGCCGGGCGGCTTCGGCGCCTTCATCCGCGGCGATCTGAGCGAAGTGCTGCACAATCCGGTGGCGCTGACCAACTGGCTGACCGGCTTCATGTTCGTGATCGACTGCGCGTTCGCGACGGTCGGCTACGTGTTGACCTTCCGCCCGCTCGATTCGCATATCCGCAGCGCCAATCCGTTCGCCGCGGCGTGGATGGCGGCGCTGATCTGCTACCCGCCGTTCACGCTGATGGCGGATAACGGCCCGCTCGATTATCATCCCGGCACCTATGGCACCGACGGCTGGTCGACCTGGTTCGCCGCCTATCCCGCGGTGCTGGTCGCGTTCGGCGTGGTGCTGGTCGGCCTGACCGCAATCTATGCCTGGGCGACGGTGGCGTTCGGCTTTCGCTTTTCCAACCTCACCAATCGCGGGATCCTGACGCACGGGCCCTACGCTTTCTCGCGCCACCCGGCCTATCTGTCGAAGAACCTGTTCTGGTGGATCGCGACGATCCCGGTGCTGACGACCGGCTCGGTCATCGATGCGATCCGCGCGACTATCCTGATGACGGTGGTGAGCGGCGTCTATTACTGGCGCGCGCGGACCGAGGAGCGGCATCTGGGGCTTGACCCGGACTATCGCGTCTATTCGGAATGGATGGCGCGGCGCGGCGCGGTGCCGCGGTTCTTTGCCTGGGCGATGGGCCGCAAATAACGTCGCCCCGGCGAAGGCCGGGGCCGCTGCGTTTGTGACACGCCGCCCGCACCGTAACCCAGCGGCCCCGGCCTTCGCCGGGGCGACGGCGGATCAGAATCGCAGTTCGTCGTACACCTTCGAAACATCACCGCCCCATTCGCCGTGATATTTGTCGAGCAACACCTGTGCCGGCACCTTGCCCGAGCGAACGATCTCGCGCAGCGGATCGAGGAAGCCCGTCTCGTTGCTGCCGCCGCCGTCCAGGCGACCCCGCGCGCGGAGCCCCGCGCTCGAAATATCGACCACCTGCCCGGCAATATCGCGCAGCGTCCGCCCGCCCGCGACCGGCGCGTCGAGCCCGAGCTTGGGCACCGCATCGCGCAAGGCCTGGCGCTCCTCGATGGTCCAGTGCCTGACCAGGTCCCAGGCCGCATCGAGCGCGCCCTGGTCGTACAGCAACCCGACCCAGAACGCCGGCAAAGCGCAGATCTTGTTCCACGGCCCGCCATCGGCGCCGCGCATCTCGAGAAAGGTCTTCAGCCGCACTTCGGGGAAGGCGGTGGAGAGATGGTCGGTCCAGTCGTCGAGCGTCGGCTTCTCGCCGGGGAGCACCGACAATTCGCCTCGCAAGAAATCGCGGAACGACAGGCCGGCGGCGTCGATATATCTGCCCTCGCGATAGACGAAGTACATCGGCACATCGAGCGCATAGTCGGCATAGCGTTCGTAACCGAAGCCGTCCTCGAACACGAATGGCAGCATGCCGGTGCGCGCCGGATCGGTGTCCGACCAGATATGGCTGCGATACGACAGCATGCCGTTGGGCTTGCCCTCGGTGAAGGGCGAGTTGGCGAACAGCGCCGTCGCCAGCGGCTGCAGCGCGAGCCCGACGCGGAACTTCTTCACCATGTCCGCCTCGCTCGCATAGTCGAGGTTGACCT
>CAXTEO010000026.1:0-44915 GCA_964243205.1 uncultured Sphingomonas sp. | reverse complement strand
CGGTCACTCTATCGGCCGGGTCCAGCTCACACCTATGGTTTGGTCAGTCAAACCGATCATGGGCTACGACCCAAGCGGCGCACATGCGGAATTCGCTGGCGGCATGGACATTGACGCTGGCCAGATCCTCGCTCTCGATGACGAGCAGGTTATCGAAGTGACACGGCCCCCGCTGCCGCCCCTTGAGTCGATCTTTGAAATCCAGTCTTCCGATGCCGTTCCGGAGGGTGAATTCGAACTCGATACGGAGGCAGAGCGCATTACGATCCTGATGCCGGAAACCACATATAAGCTGGTTCAGGATCTACGCCATGCTGACGACGCCACGCGTGGCGTACTTATGAATGCGCTCTACGTACCGATTATAATGGAGGTACTTGATCAACTGCGTGATGGCGAGGACAGCTTTGAACAATACCGCTGGCTGCATCCGTTCAGAACTAGGTGTGACCTCGCTGGTATAGACCTTACCAAGCCCGATCTTCTCAACGATGCACAAAAGGTGCTTCTACAGCCTTTCGCATCTCTCGACCAGCTGCTTGATTACGGAGATGACGAATGACCATGCAACCAATTCGACTCCTAGCTGCAACCGTCGTTGAGGATCTGTCGAAGAACATCGATACGAATTTGATTCGCTATACGGGAGGAGACTTTCTTGATCTGGAGAAAGAAAGTGGTTGGGCGATCGAAACGGCCCTCGCCACATGGGACCCTGCGATAGCAACGAACCTCGACCCGACCGGAACGCCGACTGCGGAAATAAGCAACTCGCTGCTAATCTATAAGGGCCTACAGGGCATGACGCCGGCACTCGCTCGCGAGGAACGGCTTTGGACTCGCCTGTGCCATGTCGAATGCCTCGAATACGCGCGAAAACGCTGGATCGGGAAAGAAGAATCCGCAGCATCTGCCGTCCGCCTTCACTTCTTTGCGGCGGGTCTGCGTGGCTGCCGTGATCAGAACGCGATCGGCCGGCTGTGGTGGAATGGCCACCTTGCCGCCTTGGCTATGCCGGATGACATCGAGGGCGGTTTGAAACTCTTGCTGACTCGCGCCAATTACCGGCTGCAAATTGTTGACCGTGCCGATAGTGCTTTCCGCCAACCACTTGTCAGCGGGATATTTCGCCTACTGGAAGCCGAAAGTTGGTTCGATGTCCAAGATGATAATATCGCGTATTTTATGTTTGAGGTTAACAAACGCAGCGGCGGCATATTGTTCGAAGCTTTCGATCCAGCCGTCGTTGACGCTCATTTGAGGGCACTCATCCCCTATGCGAAGCAGCGCAAAGAGGACAAATTGCTCATCGCGGCTCCGGCTTAGAATCATGGCAAACGAAACAATTTACGGCCGCCATGTCATTCGCAGTATGAAAATTGGCTCCGAGTGGAGCGCCCGTGCCTTCCGGGGAAAGGCCGCAATCGGTGTGGTCCTTTCCGGCGCGACCGAGGAGGCCGCGATCCTGGCCACAAAAACGGCGATTGATGCGACTGGGGCCGAACAGCGTGCCACACGTGGCACTGACGGCTACCCGACTGCCTATGAGGTTCGGGCAGCACTGGCAGCTATCAGCATGACGGACGGACAGCACGCCATGCTCAACGCCCACTTGTCGGCAGACAACAACATCATGACAGCGACAGAGCTGGCCACCGCTGGGGGCTACGACAGCTACGTGTCTGCCAACAGCCAGTATGGCACTCTCGGCCGCAAGCTCGCCGAGGAACTGGAATGGAGTCCTCCAGAATTTAACGGCATACGAACGTGGACCGCCGCTCTCGCGACTGGGGCCGATGGGCACACGCGCGCTGATATGGAAGCGATGGGATATGCACAGTGGCGATGGAAACTGCGACCCGAGGTAGTGGCAGCGTTGCAGGGCCAATGATTCTGATCATCATGGGCTGACGGCCAGCAGCCGCACGTCGCCTATAAAGCTCTCCAGCGATTGCAGATGCGGCTGTACCGCCTTGGGAAACCTGTCGGTCAGCCCGGCCGGTACCACAAGCTGTACGCCAGCATTCACCATTTCGCTGAACTGCGTTTCGGAAACACCCTCCTGCAACGTCAGCAGATGCTTTGCGGGAATACGATTGGCCTCGTTCAATATCTGCCGCCAGCGATCCTTGCAGGTCGTCTTGACCGCCAGCATCCGGAGCTGGTCGGGCGGGAATGAAGCATCATGATACGCCGCGATCGACGGAAACAGGAAGTCCGGCGTCTTGCCGTCTTCCGATATGGGCTGGTGCGCGAACTGGGTCCCTTCGACCAGTCGCTCCTCAAGGAAGATTTCGCGGGTGTGCAGCTCCAGGGATCGTCCGGACCTGGCCTTGCGTCGTTGGAGGATCGTCTGGGCGCGGGCGATGAAGCCGTCCACCGTCGTAAAGCCGGCGATGATGTTGGGCAGCTCGATCGCCTGCTCGACGCTGCGGAAGATTTCAAACTCGCACTCGCGCCGACGTAACAGGCGGCGATCGGGATCAAGGCTTGCGTCGGATCGAAGCTCGACGGCCTTGCGAATGATATCCGCACCGCTCGGGAATTTGGCCAACCACGCCGCCGGTATTTCCGCATCGTCCAGCCAGCAGCTCGTCCGCACGACGGGTTGGGCGTCGGTCGGAAACAGGCCGCCCTGCGCCGGGGGCCATAGCAGCCACTTCCCAGGCTCGACCGGACCGACGCGATCCTCGACAAGATCCTCTTCGGTTTCATGCCGGCATACCCAGACATGGCATTCGGGCACCTCTGCCGGATCGGCAGCAGCAAACGCGAACACCGTCAGTGCGCCGGTACTCTCCGGATCGAGGAGGGCAGAAGCGCCGCCCCCGAAATTCGTGACTCGCGTCTCGTCGCGGCCACGCTTCGCCGTCGTGTCGTGATAATGGTTGTTGTACCAAACCGCCCGGACTTGCCGGTGATCGGCATGGGAATCTACGTAGAGGTTGAACCACACGTCCGGGTTCTTCACGTCCTGCCGGTTGAGGGCAGGCAGCACCCGGAACAGGATCTCACGCGGAATATAGGGTCCGGCCTGATGGCTTCCGTTCGCCAGGGTATCGTTGCCCGACAGTCGCTTCACGTACCAAGTGAAACCTGGCCCGCCATGTTCGTCCAGCCATTCGAGAAGATCACCCACCGGCACGCACCGTCCCCCTGATCTCGCCGGCACGTTCGCCGGAACGGAGCCAGTCGGCCGCCAGCGGCACCACGCGATCGATGCCGATCCGCCCGGTGCCTTTCAGCGAACATTCCCAGATTTTCAGCATGCGCCAGCCTGCATCGTCAAGCGCCGCCTCCACCTCGATGTCGCGTTCCTGGTTGCGACCGATCTTCTGACGCCAGAAATCCTGGCGCGTACCGGGCCACCGGAACAGCGGGCAGTCATGCCCGTGCCAGAAACATCCGTGGACGAAGACCGCAGCGCGCCAGCGCGGCAGCACCATGTCCGGCTTGCCGGGTAGGCGGTGATCATGAAGCACAAACCGGAAGCCAAGCGCATGAAGGCCACGACGGACGATCAGCTCGGGCTTTGTGTTCTTGCCCTTGATGCCCGCCATCATGCGGCTGCGGGTAGCCGCATCGACTACATCACCCGGCAAGAGCCATGATCCGCTCCGGCTGTTCCGGCTCTGCATCCGCGCTGTCGATCAGCCACGGCATCATGTGCGCGGCAACGGCCTTCACCACCGGCACGACGACGGCGTTGCCGAACTGGCGATAGGCTTGGGTGTCGGACACGGGGATAATGAAATCACGGCCGCCGGGTTCGTCGAACCCCATCAGCCGGGCGCATTCGCGCGGGGTCAGGCGGCGAGGGTTCTTTCCCTTCTGCTCGACGAGGATCTCAGACCCGTCCTTGTAGTAGCGCGCCGACAGGGTGCGGGCGACATCGCCTCGGCCGACCAACCCGAACCCGAACCCATTGCCGGCCGCCTTGTGTTTGGCCGCATATCCCTGGAGGTAGCGCCACAGGTGATCGGTCAGCGTGTACTTCTCCGACACCGACGCGATATTGCCGCGGGTGTAGGGTGCATCCAGTTCCTCGGTGCCGTCCTCCGGATGCAGGATGGTACCGAGCCGCGGCCCAGCGAACGGATCGGGTAGTTCCAGATCGGCGAAGGTGAAATCGTTCGGGTCGCGAAAGCCGACGATGAAGATGCGCTCGCGCTGCTGGGGCACGAACGACTTGGAATTGATGACCTTCCAGTGAACCTGATAACCCAGATCCTCGGTCAGCGTGCGGTGGATGACCTCGAACGTCCGGCCCTTATCGTGGTTGACCAGATTCTTGACGTTCTCCAGCAGAAACGCCCGCGGCCGGTGATGCTGGATGATCTTGGCAACGTTGAAGAACAGCGTGCCCTGCGTCTCGTCGAGGAAGCCATGCGGGCGGTTCAACGCATTCTTCTTCGATACGCCCGCGATAGAGAAGGGCTGGCACGGAAACCCCGCCAGTAACAGGTCATGTGCCGGGATGCTCTCCATCGGCACCTTGGTAATGTCGCCGGCGACCTCGTGATCGCACTCATAGTTGGCAAGGTAGGTTTTCTGCGAATATTTGTCCCACTCGCTGGTGAAGACGCATTCGCCCTCGTCATCGAACCCGCGGCGCAGCCCGCCGATGCCGGCGAACAGGTCGATGAATCGGAATTTCCCGGCACCCACTGCCGCCTGCCGATGATCGGCGATCAGCGTGTCCAACATCCGCACAGCCGCCTTGCGGGGCGAGGCCTCGCCGCGTTCCCAACGATAAACGGTTCGCCGGGAGAACCCCGAGCTGGCCGCAAAGGCGTCGATGCTGACACCGGCGCTGGTGCGAAGACGGGAAAATTCGGAGACAGTTGATCGCACGGGCACCTCTGGGAATATTTGTGCCATCTTGTCGCGAAGATTCCCCTAAAACAAGAACAAAAGGAGGCTGATACCGCAGTTCGTCGTTTTTTCTACTGCGGCAACGATCTTATAGTCGATGACATTCATCTCAACGTCATACTTGTATATGTACGGCTAGCTGTACATATATGCAGCAGATGGAGGCGGAAATGCAGGTACTAACGTACACCGACGCACGGGCCAACCTGAAGGACGTGATGGAACAGGTCGTAGAAGACCACGAGGAAGTCGTGGTGACGCGCAAAAATGGCAAGCCAGTCGTGATGGTATCGCTCGATGCTTGGAACTCGATCCGCGAAACGATGCACCTGTTGTCGACGCCTGCAAACGCGCGCGCCCTGCGGGAATCAATCGCACAGCTCGATGCTGGCAAGGGTGTCGAGCGTGAACTGATCGAGATGGCCGAAGCGTGAAGCTCGTTTTCTCGGACCTTGGCTGGGAGCAGTACCAGCACTGGATCAACGCCGATCCCAAGGTTTTTGGAAAGCTGAACGATCTGATCAACGAATGCCAGCGCAGCCCTTTCAAGGGCAAGGGAAAGCCCGAACCCCTGAAAGGTGATCTCGCCGGCTGGTGGTCACGCCGGCTGACGGAGGATGATCGCTTCGTCTATCGCGTATCTGGCAAGGTGCCCGACCAGCAGCTTGAGATAGCCCAGTGCCGCTTCCACTACTGACCTGTCAGCGAGCGGGGGGCAGCCATGTACAAATCGCCGGCACGGGCACGATACACTACCAGTTCAGCCGCATCATCACCGCTGGCGATCTGGAGCCAGACCGGTCCTTCCCCTAGATCAGGCTGCCGGTAATCCGGCGCAGCCTCCAGCACCGCCCGCATCTCTGCGGGTATGATGCAGAGATGCATATCAGTCGCCGGGTATAGACGCATCATGAAAGGCAGGGTGTCGTGCCCGCTCCTGAGCCGACCGATAACCACGGCCAGCTCGTCATCGTCATTGATCGATCGCATTTTCAGAGCTTCTCCTTCAGTGTCGCTCACAGCGCTGGAAGGGAAAAAAGGTAGACCTTTTTGCCGTCGCACGCGTCTTTGCGATGCTGACTAATCCAGCATCTTCTGATCCGTCAGCGTCAGGAGAGTGAGCACATCGTTCCCGAAGCCTTTGACGCACTCCTCGGTCATGTTGAACCGATCGGCATTCCAACGATCGAACCATGCGTCCGCCCCGATGATGGTCGGCCCTGCCCGATCCGTTTTCCCATACAGCACATCAATCGCGGCGGACTCAGGGTCTAAGTCATCGCGAGGAAACCAATGATCCGGAATGCCGCCACTTCGTCGGAACCATCGGCGTCCGCCCTGGTCATGACAAATGATCATGCAGGGCCAAGGGCTATGGTCGATGAACCTTAATGCCGTCGCCAACCGGCTTGTAGAAAAAGCACCTGCCAGAGCATCGATTGCTTCGAACGACGGGCGCCGGTGGGCAGCAGCAAGCGGTCTGAACAAATAGGCCGGCATCAGGAGGTCGGCGGCATAACTGTCGGCCTGCCGCTCGATGGCGGTTCCACCCTGACCGAAACCGCCGATCTCACTCGCTCGGCAAACGGAAGATTTCCCGCGATGATGTTGCCAGTGACCCAGCTCGTGCGCGATCGAGAAACGACGACGGCGAGGATCACCATCGCCCTTGACGGTAATGATCGCCTGATCGCGGAAGCCGATGATCCGGGCTTCGCAGCTTTCCAAAGCGCCGTTGCGTACCTTGGCGCCCATTTCCCAAGCTACTGCCTCGATATCGATATCGTCCGGGCTGGTGACGCCGAAAGACTGCAAAAGCTTTTCGGCTTGGCTGAGCACCCTCAAACCGGATTGCCGTCTTCATCAATGGCACCCAGCTCCCGTAAATCGGCGAGAATATCGTCCATCTCTTTTTCCGTAATGCCCTCGCCGTTACGAGCAGCGATCGTCAGGCGGCTTTTCAATTTGGCATCGTCATTGGCGAACCGGACGAGAACAGCGGCGCGATCCCTGATCGGAAGCTGATGGACTTGCCCGCGGGGAATTCGTGCTGCGCGATCGATCTCGGCTCGCGCGGCCTTGAGCCGCGATTTCGCCGCCCGGGTGATCGCACCAGATACGATACCCCGAATGCGACCGGCCTCATCTTCGGCGCTCAGCCCTTCCGCTTCGACTTCCGCCAGCAGTTCGGCATCAGACATGCTCATGATGTCTGCGACCAGTTCATCCGCCAGACGATCGATCGGAGACCTAGGCCGATCCGACCCGCTCACGATGTCCATCCATTGGGATATATCGCGTCGATCCTGCGGCGGACACGGCGTCGGATAGTGGCATATGCCTTCACATCGACACCGATCATGACCATGATTTCCTCCTTCGGCAGGTCATCTAGATACGCCCACAGGAACAGAGTCGCTTCCTCGTCCTCGGCGAACAGGGCTTCTAGTGCATTTCGTCGAGCCGACACATCTTCCCGTGCAAGCGCTCGTTCTTCGACATTCGGTTTCGTTTCCACCGGTTCATGCAGGAACCGTCCACCGGCATCGGTCGCATCCGCCGATACCAGTTCCGGCTCCACCTTTTGTTGCCTGGCGGAGGCGCGGCTACGCATGACGCCGATCAGGAACGGCACCATTGCCATTTCTCTGGGGCAATTGCGAATGCCCTCGATCGTCTGACACACTGCTTCATCAAGCAGATCATCAGCCTCACACCCTGCCGCAAACGCGTATTGCCGCCCTGCCCTCCTCAATCTGAGGAGATCGGCCGACGTAAGGCGATCAATCGCCTGTCGCGCTTCCACAAGGTCGAGTGTCGATCCGCTCACTTAACTCCACCGGCTCCCTGATCGGGTAGGCTGGATTTAGAAGCTGCTCGGACACAACACGAAAAAATCGTGCCGGGATGTCCGAGCCCACCCGTCATTTCAGCCTACCCTATTGATAGTCAATGAAGACGATCGGGAGCGGGGTCGCAAGCCGTCTTACCCACCAAAAGCGAGAAGGGAGGTATGATTTATGTCCAAGAAGAACCAGCATGTTGTCCCGCACGCCGGGGGTTGGGCCGTTCGCGGTGCCGGTAACGGTCGCGCGACTTCGGTCCATGACACCCAGCGAGCCGCGATCGATGCAGCACGAGGCATCGCGCAGAACCAGCACAGCGAACTTCTGATCCACGGCCGCAACGGTCAGATCAGGGATCGCGATAGCTACGGCGGGGACCCCTTCCCGCCCCGGGGCTGACACTTGGGCCGCGCCCTCGGGCACGGCCCTTCCCCGCTATACACGACACCATCAGGAGCGCCGATCATGGCCGATGTTCAAGTCACCTGCATCAACAAACAGCCGCGCAACAGCACGCATGAGGGTATTACGCACCTCGGCGGCGCCGGCTGGAAATGGACTCGCAGCGATGTCATTCAGTCCATCCGTAACAAGACCAATACCTTCTTCACGTACGTGAACGGGAAGCGTGCCGATATCGGGATCGTCGCAGGGCAGAACAGCGCTTACCTGCGCACCTATGCAGACGGTCAGTGGAACGACAACCTGCTGGCGCTGCCCGAGTGCGCATAACTAACTAGGAACGATCATGGCAGTTTATGCGGATGGCTCAAAGCTGACCGAAACCTCCACGCCGGACAATGCGATCTGGACGACGGATTATGCACCTGATGTGAAAGCGCCCCGCGCCGGCATCTACCGCTGCAAAGAGTGCCCCGTGGAGGTCGGCATAGCCAAAGGACACAAGCTCCCGCCCACAGATCATCACACACACAAGAAAGGTGACCTAATCCGCTGGAATCTTATCGTCCGCACGCGCGAGCCTGAATAAAGATTCCGGGCGGCTAACCCTGTCCCTGCTCGTTGTGCGGGCGTGATGGTGCCTGTCCCTCACCCTGAGCCTGGACGATCTCCCTAGCGCGTTGCAGACGATCGGCGCCTGACGCGCCTTATTCCTGCCCGGCCTGATTGATCTCACTGGCGCCCGGCGCGTACGCGGTTTAAGTCGCGGCTCACTGGCTGCCGGGTTTAGGTGCGTTGTTGAGCAATCGAGCACCCGCTTCCCGCTGGTCCATGCCCATCGTTCGCGCAGCCATCCATTCCGGCACGTGCCAACTGGCGGGGAGCGACCTAGCGACTGCGCCAGGTAGAATGGACATCAACAAAATGCCGGCAAACGCCCCGCCTCCGGCCGCCCATAGCACCCGTTCCCATTGACGATCGGCCGATTGCCCTCGCTCCACAATCCCATCGACCCGCCCGATCGACCGCGCCAACGCGTCTCGCGTGTGGGTCAGCAGCGTCCGATCTTCCGCCCGCGCCTCGACGCTTGCTTTGACGAGTTCCGCGGTCATCGCAGTCGGCGACAGACTGACAGCGGGACTGCGCTCGATCCTCTCGATACCGTTGGTCGCTGCCTTCAACGCCTGTGCCATCTGCCCGAGCGTCACGCTGTAATCGGGGATGCGCTCGCGAGCGGCGGTTAGCCCTTCGACAGCCAAGCGGGTGAGACTGACCTCGCCGCGCAGCGCTTCGAACGCGCTGGAGATGTCATCGGTCGGATCGGTTTGGGTGAGATCGTTTGCCATATCCGTAACCTACAACCCGAGCCCGCGCCCGCGCGAGAGGGCGGGATGATGTTGAAGCTCATGGGACAAAGAAGAGCCCGGAAGCGTGCCAATTCCAAGCTCCTTGCTCCGATTTCGCAACAGCGACTCGAGCTGCGGGTCGCGGCGCAGCGACTTTGCCATGTCGTCCATGCTGTTCCTGACGCGGTCGGCGGCGTCATAATCGCCGCTGTGTTTCAGCGCTTGAAGCTGGCGTGTTCCCTTCTGCCAGTCCGATACGAAGCGGTCGGCGCGTTGCGCGAGACGATCAGCTTGCTGCGCGGCATCGATCCGGATCTCGGCTTCCAGCGTCATCGCGCGGATCGCGGCGGCGGTCCTGCCGTTGGCGGCCTGGTCGACCAGGCCGGGCTCTGCGCTGAACGCTGCGCGAAGATCGCGCGCGGCATCGGGTCGAACCGCGTTCAGCCCCTTGCCCGCATCGACGAACCCGCTCTTTTGGTGCGCGAGTTCCTCAAGGCCGGCGCGACGCATCCGCAGAACGTCCGCGGCAGCACGCGCATAGCGCTCCACCGCTTTGTCGAGCGGGGTCCGCTGCGGTTCGGGCGCGGGTGCGGCATTAAGTCTGAGACCGGCAAACCGATTGCGCGGTGGCGACGAGGGCGCCGCGTGCTCGCTCCCGGGCGACTGCCGATAGTCCGACGCCATATCCTTGCCCCGCTCACGCGAAAGCGCTCGAACCAATTTGCCCTGATCCGCAAATTCGTCGCGACCATAATGAAGATCGACACTATCGCGATGCCGCGACATCGCGACATAGGCGGCGTGCCGATCAAGACCGGGTGTCGCCAGCACATGCACCCGGTCGACGGTCATGCCCTGCGCCTTGTGAACGGTCGCCGCATAGCCGTGTTCGATATCGGCATAGTCTTTGACGTCGAATGCGACCGATCGGCCGCCGTCCAACCTGACCTCCATGCGGGACGGCGTGGCGAACTCCACCTCGCCAAGGGTACCGTTTTTCACCCCGAGGCTGCGCTCATTCCTGAGGAACATGATCCGATCGCCGGGCGCAAACTGCCGATCGCCGCGTTCAGCGCGGAGGGTAACGTCATCGCCAAGTTCCCCGGCTGCGCGAAGCCGCGCGCGCGCCGCGCTGTTGAGCGCGCCGACCTCATCATTGGTGTGGGTGAGAATGATCCGCGTCGACCCGGATGCAGCCTTGCGGTCCGCATCCCAGCGATCGATCAATTCGCCACGCGCCTGTTCGCGTGTCTCGGCGGCATGGACGCGCCCGTTATCGTCGTAGGATGCAATCGCGTCGGACGTCCGCCCGGTCGCGAGCTGGCGCGTCGCATCGCGCTGCCAGTCCTCGCGCTGCCGGCGGATCTGGGTGATCTCGACACCGCCGTGGCGTCCCGCGGTCGCGCGAAACGCGGCCCCGGCTTCTATCGCCTGGAGTTGCTCGGGATCACCGACAAGCACGACTTTCGCCCCGCGCTTTTCCGCTTCGGAGATGACGCGCTCCAACTGGCGCGTGCCGATCATCCCGGCCTCATCGATCACCAGCACATCGCGATTGGTGAGAAGGTCGCGATCCTGATCCCATTGATGTTCCTGGCTCGCAATCGTGCGCGATGCGATGCCCGATCCGCTTTCGAGATTCTCGGCGGCGATGCCCGACAGCGCGAGACCGTGAACGGAGTATCCCGCCCCTTCCCATGCCTCCCGCGCAACGCCCAACATCGCCGACTTACCCGTTCCGGCATAGCCGATCACCACCCCCAGCCCTCTCGCATCGGTGACATGCTCATAGGCCGAGCGCTGCTCTGGCGAGAGGAACATGCCGCGCGCTGCCGCTCTCGCAAGCGCGATGTCGCGGTCACGATCGGCAACGGCGTGATCGTCACGGTTTGCCATAGCGCTCGTCGCGCGTTCCAGCCGCTGTTCGGCTTCAATCATGTCGCGGCTGGTGAAGCGCTCCTCACCGCGCCCGTCCTTGCCCAAGGCGATGAGATCCGGCGCTCCGCGCACGGCGGCCATCGCCCGGTCGAACTGCTCTTTCCCGTCACTATGCCGGTGCACGAACATCGCCAGATCGCGCCTGGTGAACGTCGCCTGGTTTCGCGTGATCGCGTCAAGCGCGACGCTCGGGTTGGCAATGATCTTCACGCCGTTGGCGCGGGCGATATCGTGGTGTTCTTGAAGGCGCTCCGATGCCAGGCCCTGCTCGGCCATGCGGGCGGCGGCAGGGCCGATCTTGTGCTGCGGCTCCAGCTCAATGCCCTGCGCTTCCAACGAGCGGTGATCGATGCGCGCATCGATATCCAGTTCGGCGAGCCGCTGGTTGGCGTGCTCAGCCCAACGCTCACGCCATTTCTCCAGCAGGTCGGTACGATTCCAGTCACGGTTTTTCTGCCCGAACCCGTCCTCGGTCACTTCGCGCATCGTCAACATCACGTGCGCGTGCGGCTTCGCCAGACTATCGGTGCCGATATCCCAATGCACGTTGAGGTCGGCCACCATGCCGCGGTCGACAAACTCGCTGCGGACAAAGGCCCGCGCGAGTGCGATGCCGTCCTCCTTCGACAGCTCGCGCGGAATCGCGAATTCGATCTCGCGAGCGAGTTGCGCATCGATCCGCTTCTCGGCCGCCTCGACCGCATTCCAGAGCTTTTCGCGATCGGACCATTCCTCGGGCGCGCCATTCGGCAGCATCACTTCGGAATGCACGACGCCAGCTTTGTTGGAAAAGTCGTGATGGCGATCGAGCCGCTGATCGTAGAGCCGGGAGGCGGAGCGATAGGCGGCAGCCGCCAGCGCGCTGGAACCGGCAGCGCGCGAGATGACTTTGGCTGAGAAATGGTAGATCGCCATGACGGCGATCCAATTACACCTAAAGCAGCACGTCGGCACGACGTATAAGCGCGCCCTCAAAAGATTTCATCTTTCTCGGAACTGCGCAATCCCAAGAGATATCAGGATATTGTGCCTGATCGATTGCACCGATAACTGGTTCGTCCCCACACTGCAACGAGGACAAACCCCATGCGCAAACCTCGCGACTTCGATGCCGAACTGAAAGCCCTGAATCAGAAGGCGCAGACATTGCGAACCCGCAAAGTCCATCAACTGGGCGAACTGGTAATCGCCACCGCCGCGGATGCGCTACCGGTCGAGCTGCTTGCCGGTGCATTGCTCGCTGCGGTCGATAGCAGCGATGCCGCCACGAAGGAGGGTTGGCGCAAACGGGGCGCGGCCTTCTTTCAACGGGCGTCGCACTTCGCTGCTACAACTGCTGCTGACGGTGCGAGCGGCGCTGCGCAGAACGACGGCGGCGCGTCACCGGATCGAGGCTAAACGTGCGCGCATCGATGTCCGAGACTGGGTGATGAAACGCCGCGAACGCACCCGCCAGTTGATCGAACTCGGCGGGCTGATCGCTAAGGCTGGATTGATCGAAGCAACGGATGACGATCGCGCAGTGATGTTCGGCGCCTTGGTCGAGATGAGATCGCGGCTCAACGCAGATGATCGCGAAGAGACTCTGCAGTTGTGGCGCCGACGCGGGAAGCGTGCATTTGAAGAAGGTTCTGCGCGGGGATAAATTTCTGAATGCCCCGCGCCCTCGACTCCGCAAACATCCACTATGGCGGTTTTGTCCTATGTCCGTTACTGGCGCAGTCGCAGGGACTACAGAACCGGAATTAACTATGACTGACGAAACCACGCTCAACGCGGTTGAGCTTGCAACCGAACTGACCATCGCTTGGCTAGGCAATCAGAACAATCGCGCTGCCGCCGAAGATGTGCCGGCTTTCCTGCGCACGATGCACGCAACCGTGACCAAACTGGCTGCGGCCGGATCGTCGAGCGCAGCAGGCAGCTCGGAAGAAGTCGCGGCGGAAGACTTCACGCCGGCCGTCACCGCACGCAAATCGCTGGCGTCGAAGGATCACATCATCTCGATGATCGACGGCAAGCCGTACAAGACGCTGCGCCGGCATCTGTCGACCAACGGCCTGACGCCTCAGCAATATCGCGAGCGCTACAATCTGAAGGCCGACTATCCAATGGTCGCCGAGAGCTATTCGGAAGTGCGCCGCGCGATGGCGCATCGCATCGGTCTCGGCCAGAAAGGCCGCCAGGCAAAGGCCGCTGCCGAAGCGCCGGCACCGAAGGCGAAGCGCGCGGCACGCGTCGCTGAGCCCGCCTGATTTCGCGAACGCCGCCCGGTCATAGATCGGGCGGCGTGCCGCATTGCGCTTGCCGATAGCGTTGAGCGGCAGCCATAGCGCCGCGATGAACCAGAATCTTCAAGCGACGATCACTGCCATTCTCGCGCACGCGCCCGAGTGGATCCGGCAAAAGCTGTCGTCCAAAGAGAAGCCAACGCGCGCACGGGCCGAAGAAGCCCTCGCCGCGATGATAGCCGGCGCGCTGAAAGACGCTGACGAGGCCTGAGGATCACGCCGCCGCGCTTCGCTCGAGCGCGGCAATATGCTCTTCGCAAATCACCTGAACGACATGCCCGAGCGCTTCGACGCGGTCGCCGAGCCAAGCCAGTTCTTCCTCGGTGATCTGATAATGTTTCGAATAGCGCGCCTTGATATACGCGCCTTTGAGCTTTTCAAAACGGGCGCGGTCGGCCCTGGTTTCGCGAGGCCACACCTCGATCAGTCGTGGATCTAGCCGCTCAGCCTGCGTTCGCAAAAAGTCGAGATTGTGAACATGCGGAGTATAGAACGCGCATACTAAAAGAACGCCGTGATAATAGCGTTCCGTAGCCTGATGGAGCTGAAACGCCGCGTTGTTCCAGCGCTGCTGCTTCAGATTGAACATGAAATTGTCGAAAAACTCTCGGGCGCTACCAAACCAGTCCTCAAAATATTCCTTGGCCATATCCAACGCCTGCTCCGGCGTTTTCGGCTGGGGCTGGTGGAAGCTACTATCATCAGATTGATAAAGCGCGATGCCGTCTCGTGCGACATCCATGAAGAAATAGCGTCCCTGGGCCAGGCCGTCGTTCACCTCCTGCAAGGTGTGAACGATGAAATTGACCGGGGTGCGCAGCGTCTTCGTGACGGACAGTTCGCGGATCAGCCGCTCGTCGAGCTTGGACCAATATTCCACCCGGTCGATCAGCCGCTTGTCGTTGACGACGATCAGCAGATCGTAATCGGACTGATACCCTTTGGCAGTATGCGGCTCGTCAACCCAGCCGCCGCGCGCGTAGCTGCCATACAAAACGATCTTCTGGATGCGCCCCTTTTTCTTCCAGTCCTGCGTAGCCAGGACCAGCGCATCCTCGAACTCCTCGAAGATGATCTGCACGACCCGTTCCAGCTCGCGCTGCTTGGTCGCCGGCAGATGGTCGAGGTCGGATTTCATCCATTCTTCTTAGCCCTTTGACGACCACGCGCCAAGATCGCCCGGCATTCGCCGGGCGATCGGCCCGGAAGATCAGCGACGCCACCGGCGCCTTAGGCGATCCCACCAGCGCTGCCGCGGTGTGCGCTCATCGCCATCCATGAAGCACGACAGATGGTAGAGCGCCCTTGCCATCTGCCGCTGGACCTGCCGCCGGCTCAATCCGGTGACACGCGCGATATCGGCATAGCTAAGGTCATCGACGCGGTTAGCGAGGAAAACCTCGCGCGTTCGGCGTGGCAACGCATCCATCGCGCGCTCCAACAGCACGAGCAATTCCGGGTCGGCGGTCTCCTGCATGTCCCCACGACCGGGCTCGATCGAGCGATCGAAGGCGCGCCGGGCACGCGCCTTCATCTTTTTGGAATTGTCGGTCATGCCGCCATCTCCTGCCCAATGTCGCCCGTGTCATCGGCGCGAAACGCGAGCAGATAGTCGGCAGCCTTGCTGGCGGCGCTCGCCGCACGGAAGATCGCCCTTTCATCCTCGCGCAACACAGCAAGCCAACTGCCGATATAATCCGCATGCCGCACCGTTGGCTGGATCGACAGCGACGCACAGGCAAACGCGCTCGCCAGCTCGGCGACCAGTTCCTCGCGTGCATAGTCTGCGCCGCCGAACCCGCCGCGCTGATCGCGATCCAACCGGCTGCGATGTCCCGTCCAATGGCCAAGCTCATGCAACGCAGTGCGATCCCAATTGATCGGCTCGCCGAACGCGGCCTGCGGCGGCACTGCCACGAAATCGCCACCCGGAGAATAATAGGCCTCGCCACCACCAACCCGGAAATCCGCGCCGCTCGCTGCGATCAACGCCTGCACCTGCGGCAGCATCTCGGCCTTGGCGGACATGTCAGGGGTCGCGGTCAGCGCCTCCGGCAATCCCTCGCACTGGTCGATGTTGAACACGGTAAAGCGCTTGAGAAACGCAATCTGCCGCGCGTCACGATCTTCGTCCTGCGCCCGCGCCTGCTCATCCTTCGGGGTGAAGCGATCGGCATAGCAAACGGTCGTTCCCCGTTCGCCCTTGCGCACATTGCCACCCGCGGCCTGCGCCTGCCGGTACGTCAACCAGCGCTGCGACGAGTACCGCCCTTCGATCACCGCCGCCCACAGGATCAGCACGTTGATCCCGGAATAGCGCCGCCCGGTCCCGGCATTGTGCGGCATAGCGCAACCGCACGACGCGGCATCCCACGGCTGAACCCAGGGCAACCGCCCCGCCTCCAGCTCGGCAATCACCCGCGCCGTCACCTCGGCATAGAGGCTCGCCCGATCGGTGTTCCGTTCCATTGTCCTCACTCCTTCAAAACCACCGCAACCGGCGCCGGAATGGCGGGGGTGGGCGGCAGGAGCGGACCGGCAGTCCCGCTGGAGCGGCGGGCTGCACCCGCAGGGCCGAAACGCAGTGGAGGAGCTGCGCGCAGCGCAGCTTGCGACCCGCCGCGGCGGGACTAGAGGGTAGCGACGCCCACTTCCGCCAGTTCGAGTGCCGGAGGCCAACGCCATCGCGCTCGCGCGATGTCCGCAGCAAAGCAGCGCACAGCGCTGCCGGCTCCCACCGGGAGCCTGACAAAGACGCACTCTCGAATCCGGCCGGCCCGGCGCGGCGGCGTGCGCGCGGGCCTGTGGGCCAGCCGCCGCCGCGCCCTCCGGCCGGGTCGAGTGTGTCACGCGGCGATCGAAGGCACTGCGATCCCTGGCGGCTTCGCAGAAGTCCGCCAGTGCGCGCTCAACCGAACCGCGTTCTGCTTGCCGGCTCCGCCGGCCCCGCGTCAGCGATCACAATCCGAATGGACCGAGACGCGTAAGCGACTCGGCGGCGCGCCAGCGCCGTAGAGCGCGATCACGCCACAGGCGTGAGACGTCCTGACACCCTGGTTCGACGCCACGCATCAATCTGAACATGTCTGGATGCCGCCAAACACCGCCAATGACCGACTTGGTAGGACCTGGACGCTCTTGGACAATTGCCGATGGCGCCAACGGACTTCACCCTATCCGATGGCACCAGGCCAACACCATCACGCAAGGAAAGGCGATGCGACCCGAACGCCTCACTGCCCGGCAAGGGGGGACGTTTTTCGAGGCCCCGAAAATCGACTCCCCCCAAACGTCCAAGACGTGCGTAAAGAAACTGTCGGAGCCCACCCTAAACCAGGAGATCTTCGATGACCGACCAGCATGACAGCTTCCTGCGACTGCCCGCCGTTCTGAAACAGACGAGCCTTAGCCGCTCGACGCTATATAGGAAAATCGAGCAAGGCACGTTCCCGCGCCAGATCAAGCTCAGCGAGCGCTGCGCCGGCTGGCGCCAATCCGATATCAACGCCTGGCTGCACAATCCCATCTTCTACGAACAAGCGAGAGATTGATCGCGCCGGCTGATTTCGCTGCCTGCATCTCCCGGAGCGCTGATCTTCTGAGCGGCGGAAATCTAGTCTGTCATTTACAATCCGGCCCTCGCCGCTCCCGTTTAGCTGCCCGGACCGCCAATTAGATTTTTTGTAGAGCGTGCTCGATCAGTGGAAGGAGAGCCGCGATCGTGCCCTGCACAGCTTTGTGGACTCCATCTAAGAAGTCCGCCAGCATAGCCGCTTCGCACGCCCGGCAAATCGCATAAAGGAGCAATATGCGATTTATCGCATATCCCGATTATATGTTCTAAGTCGCATAAATCCATGTTGTTCGATGCGCAACCACGGTAGCTCGTGCTGCCCGTTACGCTGCGACGAGCCAGCCCTTGGATTTGAGCGTTTCAAACGCAATGGTGACCTGGCGTTCGGTGAATACCTTCTTGCGATCATTCCAGCCGCGGACACCAGCGAGTGCCTTCGCCGAGGTGTCGGCCCCCTCACGTGTCGCTACCCAATGGACCGTCGCAAGAAGTTCCAACCCGTAGGGCGTCTCAAAACCGTCCACCAGATCGGCAACTTTATTGAAGTGGGCGTGGGTCGCCTCCTCATGTGCCAATGCGGCCTCCGCCTCCGGAATCGCGCCAGGCACGATGGTCAGTTCCTTGTCCGGCTGATCTCCCCCGTCCTGATAACCCGCGACAAAGTGCCCCTCGACCTTGTTGAGCACGTGCGAGAGGTTTGTGGCGTAGGGGCCGTAATGATGCTTGATATACTTCAGCCGTAGCGGTTGCCCGGCCTCCTGCATGAAATACATCAGCTTCTGAACCTCGATCAACGTCACGAAGGGGTCCATCAGCCCTTTCAGATAGCGGTTCATTAGCACGACGAGCGCGGCGCGGCCCGGCGTCATGTTGGGCACATCGCGCGATTTGACCACCTCGGGCGCACCCTTGGGCTCGTATATCAGCACGTCGAGATTGGGCAGATCTCGGAGTGCCGCTTCGATGCGGGGACGAACGTCATCCCAGTCCAGCCCGCCAAGGCCGGCGCCAAGCGGCGGAATGGCGATAGACTTGATCCCCCGCGCCGTGACTTCCCGAGCCAGCGCGGCTAGCCCGCTGTCGATGTCCTCAATCCGGCTCTTGCCCTTCCAATGCCGCTTGGTCGGGAAGTTGATGATATAGCGCGGGTTCGTGAACGAGTCGGTGTCGTGAACGAACATCGAGCCCGGCTGCACCTCGCCATTCTCGCAGGCGAGCGCGTAGGCGCGAAAATTCGCCGGAAAGGCTTTTTTGAACTGGAGCGCGATTCCGCGTCCCATGATGCCGACGCAGTTCACCGTGTTGACGATTGCCTCCGCATTCGCCTTCAAGATGTCGCCTGTTCTGAGTTCGATCTGTGCCATGTTTGTTCGCCCTCAGTAATACCAAGCAGGCCGAATGTGAAGCGGCGGGCGATGCCCTGCGGCTGCGATCGCCCGCCCGGCCTCCTGGCCCACCGTTTGATTGATGACACCAATCTCTTCGATGAGATGCCAAGGAAAATGCCGATCGAGCAGGAACTCGGCCTGCTTCTGTTCCTTGGTTGGACTTCCCGACCACTGGCTCGTTTGAACCGCGTTCCAGTTGACCTCGCCGAGTTGCCCAAGGTCGCACCGATCTTCAAAATAATAAGACCCCGCGTTCGACAGCGTAAACGCCCAACGCCGCTGGTTTGCCTGCGCCCAAGCGACGACCGCGTTCAGGTCAGCGACCAGATGCACGATCGGATTCTGCCCACCCTGATAAGCGAGTTCCGGATTTCGACGATAGATCAGGTAAAGCATCACTGAGCGGGGACAGAAATAGAACGGGACGCACTCGCCAACATAGAGGCCCGGATGGCTGTCGAGCGTCAACTCGTTCATCCGCCGCGCCTTGATATTGTTCATGCCTATGACTGTACCTTGTGGCGGATGCTGAGCCATGACCGCGTCGGAGAACAGGAACCCGGCAGTCGCAATTGCCGCCAGCTTGTCCACGTGGACGATGTGATAGATTTTGGGGTTGGGAGGTGCAGGCATCATCAGACAGCTTTGACCTCATCGATAGACGCGTCAACGGGCACCAGATCATCACATCGGTCAAATTGCCGCCTAGCCGCCCACCGAGATCTGTCAGTTCGTCACGAAGCTACGCATTCGGGGGCGCCTCTCCAAATCCGCGACCGGTACGTTCCGATCGTCGGTTTGTTGCTTCATTCGGCAGTGCGCGGGGCCATTGACGAGGGCAACGGCGTCTTGGCCGGCCTTCTCGCGAAGGCGATCGCGTGCAGATGAAGTCGGAACCCACGCAGGCTTGTTCGTGTCCAGCTCATTATTGCGATCAGACCGCTCAATAAGTAGAGAGTCGCTTGTGCGTGGGGGAAAACTGATGGGTGAATGTGAATTTTTGTACGGCAAAGACTTGAGCAAAAAGATTCTGGACGTGTGTCAGGGCGATAGCGTGAAGTGCGCAGTCGCGTTTCTCGGACAAGGTGTCAAAGCCCAACTCTTTCCCACAGGGATCGGCGACGTTCAGATTATGTGCGACATCAGTATGAAATGCACGTCTAAACGAGCACTGATGGAATTCGGCGCGCCGACGGGCGCAAGGAAGGCGGGCAACCACAACTTAAAAGTTTGCGATGGATTGCATGGCAAAGTGTATATCTCTTCGAAAGGTGCTGTGATCGGATCGCCCAACATGTCCACGCGCGGTCTGGGGCGGTCGCTTAACGGCGATTGGAATTTGGAAACGGGCGTTTTCTGTACGCCCGATAGCGACGCATGGAGACGCGCCGAATCTTGGTTCACCGAAAAGTTTAGCAAGCAATCGGTCATTTCGTGGAAGGATGTTAAGCGTGCAACCGATGTTGCCCGAGATGCTGGACGTCCGCCGAGAGCAAACGAGCTTCCTAATAGCGTGTTCAGCCGTGTCTTTGAATACACGGAGACGTTCGATAACGTGCTATTTGTAATTTCCGGCGACCCTATTCCGGATGACATCGATTCCGAACGAACTCGAACTCATGCTAAACAATCTAAGCAAGGCCAGCATAGTGACGTAGAGCGGGTATCTATCGTTCATGACGAGCCAAGTGTTTTGAAAGGGCGGTTCGATCAAGCGATTGTTTATTGGATGCCGAAAAAAGCAAAAGACCAGGAAGTTCAGGCGTACGTAGAGATCGTGCCCGTACCGATTGACAAGGCTGACACGTTGTTCGGTAGAGATGATTGGAAGCAGGCATGGGAATCGCTTTCCGAGAGCATGCCGTCTCCGGATGATGTTATCGAGGTGGATCGGTCGACTGCGTTGAGGTTGCTTGAAGACGATGGCCCGTTTGTCGGCAATGCCGCAGCGTTAAGGGAGAGGCTCGAACAAATCGGGTTTCGACCTGATAGTCGCTCGTTCGAGCGAGCGATCGCAGATCCTAGAGAATAACAACGACTGGCGAGACAGTGCACCGCGTACTGCTCCTTTATCTTCATCCGCTCGGCCGACATTCGTATGTAACGGCGGCGATGTTGGATCGCTGCTTTTGGGACCCTTAATGCAGGCACCGTGGGCGCTAGCGCCCGCGCCCCCGAACAATAAATCCCGTTGGGGTGGCGCCTGCCCAGACACTTTCAGCCAGCGAAATTTGAGTTTTGCCATCGCTTGCTGGTCGGGATGGCTCCGTTGCGATAATCGCGGCTATCAGGGGGAACACATGGCAAATATTACGAGGGCCCGGACGGGGGCGTTTCTGCGCAAGCTGTTCGAGGTGCTTATGGCGGAGCCCGAGGGCGCTTCGGCATCTGTTGCCGTCGCCGCAGTACGCGACGCGACGAACCTCACCGAATACGAAGCTGCCGACTATCCTTCAGGAGGGCAGCGTTTTGAGAAAATTCTGCGGTTCGCCACGGTAGATTGCGTCAAGGCCGGGTGGCTTCAAAAGAGCAACGGAGTCTGGACGATAACAGAGGACGGAGTGAAGGCCTACAAGGCCTTTCCGAACCCCGAGGCATTTTATAAAGAAGCCTGCCGTCTCTATTCGAAATGGAAGAACGGGAGAGATGCGGCGCTCGCATTGCCCGTATCGGGCGTTGACGCAGAGACTATCGAGGAGGCCGCTGAAAAGCTCAGCGTCACCGTCGAAGCAGCCCAGGATCACGCCTGGGCCGAAATCTCTGCGTTTCTCCACGCCAGCGACCCTTTCGAATTCCAGGAAATGGTCGCAGATCTGCTAAGAGGTATGGGCTACCACGTTCCTTGGGTGTCACCTCCAGGCAAGGACGGTGGCGTAGATGTCATTGCCTTCACCGACCCGCTGGGCGCTACGGGTCCGCGCATCAAGGTTCAGGTAAAGCGTTGGCAATCCAAGGTTGATAGCGATGGGTTGAAGTCGTTCCTCGCGTCGCTCGCGAACGGGGATATCGGGCTCTATGTCTGCCTGGCAGGGTTCACAAAGGACGCGCAGCAATACGCACGCAACCAGGAGAACCGACGGATCACACTGATCGATGCACAGCGCTTTGTCAGTCTGTGGGTCGAGACCTACGACAAGCTCGCCGATGTAGCGCGACGTCGGCTGCCGCTAGTCCCCGTGTATTTTCTCGCCCCTCAGGACTGAATGACTGTCGAGGTTGCTTTCAGTCGGGGTAGAGGACCATCTCCAGAAGACTGGCCAAGCCAAGACGCTTCTCCTCGGGAAGCTGCTCCAGATTGCGCATCTTCCATTGTACGGCCGGCAGCCGCGCCGCTTCCTCCATGCCCAGAGCCGCCCAGTCCGGGGCTCCCTGTTTGAATCCTAGCAAGAAGCTACGATGGGCTTCCGGCATGTCGCCGATCATGGCGGCGATGATAGCCTCCTTGGTCTCGATCAGCGCTTCGAGTGGCACTGCTTCGTCGGTCATGCCTACGAAACCTCGGGCATATTCGTCATCGAGGTTGCGGCGTGTCGGCGCGAGGAGTTCCGCGATCGGACCCGGGTGACTTAGAATGTAGACGAGGAACGCGGATCGCAGACCACCATCGATGCCTTCGTTCGCGAGGAGATCGCGGACGTCGAACAGGTCGCGCGGGTGCTGACGATCGAGCGCCGCGACGATCTTGCCCGCGTAGAGATCCGCAAAAGACGTCACCTGGATTTCGGCAAAGCCGAAGGCTTCTTCGACCCGCGGCGTCACAGCCCGCATTTGGGCGGCGTATACCGCACCGCGCAGAACCGGTGTCACTTCGATCTTGATCTGCACGCGCTCATGGCGAACCACGAGCTTCGTAATCTTATCATCCGGTTGGAGCCGGCTCGGGGTGACCTTGGCACCCTTGATCCCGGCAGTGATCTGGCCTGCCATCCGCAGCATTGCAGCATTGATCGCAAGCAGCGACGAAGTCCGGTCGGTTACGGGCAGGTAGGTCAGGTCGATATCGACCGAGAGCCGCGGCAAATCGCGAATGAACAAGTTGATCGCGGTTCGCCTTTCAACGCGAACGCGGATTCGCTCGCGACGAAGGGGAGGACACGCACCAGCAAAGCGACTTGCTGGCGATAGGCATCAAGCAGGGCCAAGCAGATCCTCCGGGACCGTGATGTTATAGTCTTTCGACAAGCGCCCCCCCGGTACCAGAGCCCGCTTTCCGGCACCTAGATCGAACGCGGTAGGATCGACATGACGGCGCCACGCATGGCGGTGGCGATCGGCAAAGAAAAAGAACAGGCGTTTCACCTTCACGCTGCGGCACTGGGCAAGCAGCAGCTTCAATCTGGTTGGGCTCAGATTGGCCAGCCCTTCCGCGAGCATATCGACTTGATGGAAGCTCTCATGATCAGGCAACTCGTCGAGCAGTTCCAAAAAAGCGCGCTCGGGGGAGGACAAGCGCAATGGCCAAGTCAGCCCCTGAGGGCCGATCATGAAATTGCCGGGCAGGATGTCATTCGAGGCCAGCGGCGGTCCGAATGGATCAAGTGGCTCCTCCGGAAACAGCCTTGTTGCATTGTGCCAGACAAATCGCACCTCTAGCTTCAACTTGCCGAGCCAGCCGGGCGGCTTGACGGGGCCGTAGAGATGCACTTCGTGCCGCTGGCCGAGGTAATGGGAAAAACCCTGCTCTTCGAGGGCGGTGCGCCCGCCCACGGTCAGCGGATAACCCAGGAAGCTCCGCAGCGACATAACAGCCTGTTGCCAGGTCAACGGCTCCTGCACGCGACGATAGACACGTGGCGCGACTTGAGTGAGCCAGCCCGACTTGACGTATTGGCTGCGCAGCGACGATGAGTATCCGTGACGCTCCAGCCATGCGGCATCGACCAGCACCTGTTCGGGCAAGCGCTGGAGCTGGTTTAGTTTTCCTGTTGAACGCTCAGCCATGCTAAGCATTATACGTCATTTCTAAACTAATTTCCAGTTTACAAATCACCGATATTCCGCAGCCAAGCTGGGCAAAAAAGGGCGCAAGTAAACCAAGCCAGCGGCGAGATAAAATAGCTAGCAACGCCGCCCCCTCACGCTCGGCTCCGAAATTTGCCCTTGATCACTTTTCCACCCGCGCGAAGTTGATCGAGGTAATCCGACCACCATTGTGCCATCCGGACTCTTTCAGCCCAGTGCGCCCCGCGGTGGTAGGCGGCCCGTACCCTGTCTCGTTCGCCATGCGCGAGCGCGCGCTCGATTGCATCGGGGTGCCAGAGCCCGGATTCGTTTAGCAAGGTGCTAGCCATTGCTCGGAAGCCGTGACTGGTCATTTCATCGTTTTCGAAACCGAGGCGGCGAAGCGCGACGTTTAACGTGTTGTCGGATAGCGGTCGCTTCGTCGTGTGCAGCGCCGGGAACAGATAGTCGCTGGCACGGGCCAGCGATCGCAGATCCTGAAGAATGTACAGCACTTGCCTGGAGAGCGGCACTGCATGCGGTTGCTTCATTTTCATCCGCTCCGCCGGCACGCGCCACACCTTCTCGGCAAAATCGATCTCGCTCCATTTCGCCTGCCTCAGCTCGCCTGGACGCAGGAAAACATGCGGCGCGATTCTCAGCGCATGAAGCGTCTCTGGTCGCCCTTTGTAGTCCTCGATCGCGCGGAGAAGCTCGCCGACCTTCTTCGGTTCGATGATCGCGGCATGGTGTTTGACGCGCGGTACCGTGAGCGCGCCACGCAGGATATCGGCCGGATTACGCTCGGTCCGCAACGTGGCAAAGCCATAGCGAAAGACACGACCAGCGAACGACCGCAACCGGAGTGCGGTCTCATGGTGCCCGCGACGTTCGACGCGCTTCAGGACGTCGAGCAGTTCATGCGGCGTCACCAATGCGATCGGGCGGCTGGCGATGCCAGCAAGAAGCTCCAGAAACCAGCGCGCCTTCTTGAGGGTGGCGGGCGACTTCCCTTCCCGCTCCATTTTTTGAATATATTCCTCGGCAACGAGCCCGAAGGTGGTCTGCGCCGCCAGCTCGGCTTTCAGCCGACGCTGACGCTTCTCCTCGACAGGATCGATCCCATCATCCAGCTCTCCCTTGGCCTCGTCTCGCTTTTTGCGTGCCTGAGACAGGGAAACATCGGGGAAGCTGCCTAGTGAAAGCTTTCGCTCGATGCCGCAGCATCGGTAGCGGAAGCGCCAGAGAAGGGCTCCGGACGGCTGGACCAGTAGATAGAGCCCATCGCCATCAGCGACTTTATAAGGACGCTCAGCTGGTTTGAGCGCACGAATCTGCACAACCGTAAGCATGGGGCCACGCCTCCTGCATCGTTCGTGGCCCCATGATTCGTGGCCCCTTTTGAGTGGGCCACGGCGGAACATAATGAGAATTCATGGGACCGCCGAGAGGCAGTTTACCGCAGATTTCTGCGGTTTTCTAGGGGTGTTCCCCGTATGTACTGGTGCCGCTTACAGGACTCGAACCTGTGACCCCCGCATTACGAATGCGATGCTCTACCAACTGAGCTAAAGCGGCGTCGCGCCGTTCGGGTGAACGGGTGCGAGGGCGGGCGCTTATCAGGGGAATTTCGCGCTGGCAAGCGCCGTCGCCATCTCGCGCCAACGGCACTGCGTCGCGAAACGCACATCCCTTTACTCGGCGTTTACCACGGGCGGTGCAAAAGCTGCGGTGTGACGGTCGCCCATTTCGATTCGACCGGGCCAAGTGAGGCATTTGCGCAATGGACAATGTTCGCGGTTTTGGGGAGGATCGGCTCGGCATGGACGCGCTCGATGACGGCCCCGCCGGCTACGGCGCCGAAAGCGGCGGCGCGGAGACGCCGATCGACGTCGGCACCGACGAGCGCCGCATGCATGTCCGCGCCTATAATCATTGGGTGTCGCTGCTCGGCGGGCGGGCCTATCCGTCGATCGAGGACCTCGACCCCGCCAATATTGCCGATTTCGGGCCGCACAGCGTCCTGCTCGATTTTTCGCAGGGGATCGAAAATCCGGCGATCGCCTATCTCGGCAAGGCGCTGCGCGAGGAATGCAGCCTCGATTCGTCGGTCACGCACATCGCGCAGGTGCCGAGCCGTTCGCTGCTGTCGCGGTTGACCGACCATTATCTGCAGATCATCGCCAACCGCTCGCCGATCGGCTTCGAGGCCGAGTTCGTCGGCACGCGCGGATTCAATACGATGTATCGCGGCATCCTGATGCCATTCTCGTCCGACGACGATTCGATCGACTTCATCTATGGCGTGATCAACTGGAAGGAACTGGTCGACCCCGCGCTGCAGGCGACGCTCCAGGCCGAGATCGCTGCCGCGGTGAGCAGCGCGCCCAAGATCGTGCCGGCCGCACCGGTCTGGGCCGACGGACCGAGCGCCGGTCTCGACGCCGATGCCGAGGACGACGAGACGCTGCCCGAACCGATCGGCGCCAGCTTGCCCGATCGATTGATGCTGGCGCAGCAGACCGCCGCCGCCGTCCGCGCCGCCGACACGCGCAGCCGTGCGACCTTGTATCGCGCGCTCGGCCGCGCGCATGATTTCGCCGCGGCGGCCGATGCCGACCCGGTCGGTTATGTCGCCTTGCTCGATTCGGCCGGTATCGCGGTGCAATTGCGCGCGCCGATGACGCCGGTGGTGAAGCTCGTCTTCGGGACGGGCTACGACAAGACGCGGCTGACCGAATATGCCGCGGTGCTGGCGCATGCCCGCCGCGTCGGCGTCGCCGATGGGCAGCTCGGCGGCTTTCTCGAAGGCTTCGAGGGCGGCATCAAGGGCGTGGTCAAGGCCGAGCGCGCGGCGCGTGCGCCGGTCGCCAAGCCCCGCCCGGACGCGACGATTGCGCTTGCCGACCGTGCGCGGCTGGGCAGCGTCACGATCGAGACCGGGCTTGCCGCCGGCGATTATGTCGTCTTGCTCGCGCGCGTCGGCACCGAAGGCGCGCTCGATGTCGTCGCGGCGATCGGCGACGACGCCGCGCTGACCGAGCGCACCAAGCGGCGCGCGCTCTCGGCCTGACCACCTCCGCCGCCCGCTTTCGAGCGAAACCATTGTGCAGCGCCACAAGCCTTGAGGTCGCGGAAAGGCGAGCGCATAGGGGCGGCCATGGCCAAAACCACGCTGAAATCGCTGTCGGATGCTCTTGCCGCCCGACTGACCAAGGGCGCGCTTCCGGGCGAGATACAAGGGTTCGGCAAGACCGAGCGCGCCGAGGCCGCCGCCTTCGTCGCGGCGACCGCGGAACAGCGGACCCCCGGCACCGCCAAGATTGCGCTGGAACCGCTATCGGGCACTGACCCGCGCCGGCGGATGCGGCTGGCCTTGGTCAATGACGACATGCCCTTTCTGGTCGATTCGATCGCGGCAACGATCGGCGCGCACGACATTTCGATCGACCGCATCATCCACCCGATATTGTGCGTGACGCGCGATGCAGCCGGCACGCTCTTGAGCGTCTCCGATACCGGCGCACCCGAATCGATGATCTATATCGAGCTCGAACGCGCCGATGCGCGCGAGCGGCGCGATCTGGTCGCCGCGCTCGAGCGCAACCTCGCCGATGTCCGCGCCGCGGTGCGGGACTGGCCGGCGCTGCAGGATGCGATGGCGGCCGATGTCGCCGGCCTGCCGACCGGCGAGGGCGCCGCGCTGCTGGCATGGCTGCTGGACGGCAATCTCACCTTGCTCGGCCACGAGCTGTGGCGCGGCACGACCGAGACCGCACTCGGCCTGGCGCGCAACCCGCAGCCAGTGCCGCTCCTCGCCGAAGCATCGCGCGCGCTGGCGATGCAATGGTTCGAGGGTGGCGGCCAGGCGCCGCTGCTGCTCAAGTCGAACCTCATTTCGAGCGTCCACCGCCATCTTCCGCTCGATCTGGCGGTCGTACCGCTGCGCGAGAAGAAGAAGGTCGTCGGCCTGTCGATTCATGCCGGGCTGTGGACCAGCGGCGCGCTCAACGCCAAGCCGCAGGACGTACCGGTGCTGCGCGCGCACCTCGCCGCGCTGGAGACCAAGTTCGGCTTCGATCCCAAGGGGCATACCGGCAAGGCGCTGACGCATGCGCTCGCCGCGCTCCCGCACGATCTGATCACCGCCTTCACTCCGGCGGCGCTGGAAGACGTGGCGCTTACCGCCATGTCGCTGGCAGATCGGCCGCGGCCGAAATTGGTGCTGGTGCGCAGCATCCTCGGGCGGCACCTGTTCGCCTTTGTGTGGCTGCCGCGCGACGACCTCACCACCGCGCGGCGCGTGGCGATCGGCGAGATGCTGGCCGAGGCGGCCAATGCCAGCCTGCTCAACTGGTCGATCGCGATGGACGACGTCACCGCCTTGATCCGCTTCACGCTCGATCTGCGCGGCGAAGGCGTGATGCCCGACACCGCCGCGCTCGATGCGCGGATCGCGCGGATGGTGCGCGGCTGGGTGCCGGGCGTCGAGGCGGCGCTGGCGGAACTGGTCGAGCCGGCGCGCGCGACGCGGCTCGCGCTGCGCCACGCCGCGACCTTCCCGGCGGGGTATCGCAGCGCCAATCCGGCGGAAGAGGCCGCGCGCGACATCGTGCGCCTCGCCCGGCTGGAGACGCCCGAGGATCGCTCGGTGCGGATGTACCGCGATGCCCACGGCGCCGCGCGGCTGAAGATCTATCGCCTGGGCGGTGCGCTGGCGCTCTCCGATGCGGTGCCGGTGCTGGAGAATTTCGGGTTCCGCGTGATCGAGGAATGGCCGACCGCGCTTGCCGATGACGAGCAGGGTTTCGTCCACGAATTCCTGGTCGAGGCGGCCGGCGTGCGGCTGTCGGCCGATACCACGGTGCTGGAAGATGCGATCCAGGCGGTGCTCGAGGGCAAGGCCGAGAATGATGCGTTCAACCGGCTGATCGTCGATGCCGGGATGGCGCCAGCGTCGGTGCTGCTGTTCCGCGCCTGGTTCCGCTATTTGCGCCAGGCGGGGCTGACCTATGGCCTCGTCACCGTGGTCGACGCGTTGCGCCGCGCGCCGAAGGTGGCGGCGGCGCTGATCGAGCGCTTTGTTGCCGCGCATGACCCCGCCCGCAAGCGCCAGGGCACGGATGCCGCCGATACCGCGATCGATGCCGGCCTCGACGCCGTTTCGGCGATCGACGACGACCGCATCCTGCGCAGCTTGCGCAGCGTGATCGCCGCGACCTTGCGCACCAACGCTTTCGCCCCGGCGGGCAAGATCGCACTGGCGTTCAAGCTCGACAGCCATCTCGTCCCCGGCCTCCCCGCCCCGGTGCCATGGCGCGAAATCTGGGTGTACAGCCCGCGCGTCGAGGGCATCCATCTGCGCGCCGGCCCGGTCGCGCGCGGCGGCCTGCGCTGGTCCGACCGGCGCGACGATTTCCGCACCGAAATCCTCGGCCTGATGAAGGCGCAGCGCGTCAAGAACGCCGTGATCGTGCCGACCGGCGCCAAGGGCGGCTTCTACCCCAAGCAGCTCCCGCTCGCATCGAACCGCGACGCGTGGCTGGCCGAGGGGACCGAAAGCTACCGCATCTTCATCCGCACCTTGCTGTCGATCACCGACAATATCGTCGAAGGCGCGGTCGTTCATCCGGCTGGCGTGACGATTCATGACGGCGAAGACCCCTATTTCGTCGTCGCCGCCGACAAGGGCACCGCGACCTTCTCCGACGTCGCCAATGCGATCGCGCTCGAGCACAATTTCTGGCTGGGCGATGCCTTCGCCAGCGGCGGCTCGGTCGGCTACGACCACAAGGCGATGGGCATCACCGCCAAGGGCGCGTGGGTCAGCGTCCAGCGCCACTTCGCCGAGCGTGGCGTGGACGTGCAGACGCAACCGATCCGCGTGGTAGGCTGTGGCGACATGTCGGGCGACGTGTTCGGCAACGGCATGCTGCTTAGCCAGACGCTCAAGATCGTCGCGGCGTTCGACCATCGCCACATCTTCCTCGATCCCGACCCCGATCCCGCGTCAAGCTGGGCCGAACGCGCGCGCATGTTCGCCCTCCCGCGCTCATCCTGGGCGGACTATGACGCGTCGCTCATCTCGAAGGGCGGCGGCGTGTTCCCGCGCACCGACAAGCTGATCAAGCTCTCCAAGCAGATCCGCGCCGCGCTCGGCATCGTGGTCGACGAGATCGAACCCGGCGCGCTGATTTCGCTGATCCTCAAGGCGCCGGTCGATCTGATCTGGTTCGGCGGGATCGGTACTTATGTGAAGGCGCGCGCCGAGAACAACATCGCCGTCGGCGACCCCGCAAATGATCGCCTGCGCGTCGATGCAGAGGATCTGCGCGCCACCGCCATCGGCGAGGGCGCAAACCTCGGCGTAACGCAAGCCGCGCGCATTGCCTTTTCCGCACGCGGCGGGCGGATCAACACCGACTTCATCGACAATTCGGCCGGCGTCGATTGCTCGGACAACGAGGTCAACATCAAGATCGCGCTCAATCGCGAGATGATCGAGGGCCGCCTCGCTTACGACAAGCGCAACACCTTCCTGGCCAGCATGACCGACGACGTCGCGCATATCGTGCTCGAGGACAACCGGCTGCAGACGCTCGCACTGTCGATCGCCGAGGCCGATGGCGCGCTCGCCGTGCCGAGCTATGTCCGGCTGATCGAGATTTTCGAGGCGGGCGGCACGCTCGACCGCGTGGTCGAGGGGCTGGCCGGAAACGACGACCTGCTGCGCCGCGCCGCCGAAGGGCGCGGGCTCACGCGCCCTGAACTGGCCGTGCTGCTGGCGACCGCCAAGCTCGCTTTGCAGGCGGCGATCGAGCAATCCGACCTCGGGCTCGACACCGAGCTCGCGCCCGATCTCCACGCCGCCTTCCCGCCGGCGATGCGCAAGAAGTTCGGCACGGCGATCGACCAGCACCGACTCCGCGCGGAAATCGTCGCGACAAAGCTCGCCAACCGCATCGTCAACCGGATGGGCGTGCTCTATCCGTTCGAACTGGCCGAGGAAGAAGGCGCGGCGATGAGCGACATCGCCGCCAATTTCGTCGTGGCGGAACGGCTGTTCGACTTGCCGGCCTTGTGGCGCGAGATCGAGACCGCGGTCATGCCCGAGGCAGCGCGGATCGCGCTGTTCGACGAGGTCGCGGTGGCGACGCGCTCGCAAATCGCCGACCTGCTGCGCGTGAGCAAGAGCGGCACCGGCCCGGGCGCGACCTTGGCGCGCTTGTCCAAGGGCATCGCCGCGCTCGACAAGCAGACCAAGGCGCTGCTGCTCGAGGAAGCGAGCGCCCAGAGCGCGCGCATCGCGCTGACGCTGGAGACTGCGGGCGCGCCCAGGAAACTGGTGCAGAAAGTGGTGCGTCTGTTCGAGCTCGACGGCGCGGTCGGCCTCGCCGATCTGGGCGAGCGGCTCGCGCTCGACGAGGCGGTGCTGACGCGCGCCTTCACCCGGCTCGGCCAGGCGCTCGGGCTCGACTGGGCGCAAGCCAATGCCGCGCGCATCGCGTCGAGCGATCCGTGGGAACGCTTGCTGATCGCGGGCTTGGCGCGCGATTTCCAGCAATTGCGGCTCGAGTTTCTCGGCCGCGGCGCGAATGGCGGCGGGGGCGACCCGCAGGCTTTGGTCGAAACCTGGCTGGCGACCAACGCCGGGCGGGTGGCGCAGTTCAAGGCGGTGGTCGACCGCGCGCGACTGGCGCCTGCGCCGAATGCGGCGATGTTGGCGCAGATTGCCGGTCAGGCGCGGGTGCTGCTAGGGCGGTAGGGTGTTCGCGTGGAGGCACCGAGAGAAGAAGTTTTCTCACGCGAAGGCGCGAAGCCACGAAGAGGCAAAGGGATGAAAGAGAGGTTGAGCTTTCACGCCCTCCAAAAGCGCTTCCCCGGCGAAGGCCGGGGCCCAGTAGAGAAACAGAAGAGTATTGGCCACAGCGCCCTGTTACCTCCGCCTCCGCTACTGGGCCCCGGCCTTCGCCGGGGAAGCGATAAATAGAGGTTCCGCCATTCTCATCCCAAGACCGCGTCGAAAGTGTCCCTGCGCGCCGCCGCCCGCAAATCCCTTTTCTTCTCCGCGTCTCCGCGCCTCCGCGCGAAACCACACTTCTTCCCTGCCCCCGCGCGAAAACCCTATTTCTCTTTAGCGCCTTGGAGCGTGATGCCTGTCGGTCGACCCACTTCCGTCACCCTCGCGAAGGCGAGGGTTCCGCTTCTTCTGCGGTGGGGCCAGACATCGGGTTCCCCGCTTTCGCGGGGATGACGGAGATTGGGTCAATCCCTTCGCATCATGCTCTATCGTCTTCGCGCCTTCGCGTGAAAACCCTTCTTCTCTCCGCCCCGCGAAACCTCCCCCTCAAGCCCGCAAAGCCGACCGCGCCTTGAGCTGCGCGCGCCACCCGCGCGCGCGCCACCACATGATGATCCCGGTCACCGCAAGGATCGCCGGCAACACGCCGCCGAGGAAGATCAGGACCTGCCAGACCAGCCCCATCCCCGTGCCATCATGAATTCGCCGCATCGTGCGCGCGATCGGCTCGCGACCGGCCCGTAGCACCGTTGCGCCACCACCGATGTCATCGACCGCGACGCTCGTGTCGTCACCGGCATAAGCGACCTTCCACACCGGCTTCTGGTCGGTCGGCCAGTCGAGCTTCGCCACCCTGCCCGGCAGCGCCGCCCGCGCGCGATCGATCACCGCATCGGGCGCCAGCCGCGGCGTCGCGAGCACCACCGGGCGCGGCGCGTTGGGCCGCATCCCCATCGCCGCCGCCCCACCGCCAAAGAATTTCGGAAACGAAATCCACGCCCCCGTCAGCGACAGCACGAACAGCGGCAGGGCGATCCAGAAGCCCAACAGATGATGCAAATTGGTGTCGGTGTTGCGATGCCGCCGCCAGCGCAGACCCCGCGCCCAGCGCCCGACCGTCGGCCACCACAGCCACAGCCCCGAAACCGACGACACCAGCATCGCCACGCCGATCCAGCCGACGATCTGCCGCCCGATCCCGGGCACCAGCAACGACCCGTGGATCATGTGCAGCGTGCGGATCAGCCCGGTGCCGCCACTCCCGCTGTCGAGCACGCGCGCGCTCGGCGGATCGAGCCACACCATCATCCGCGCCGGTGGCCCTTGCACCGCCTGGCGCGCGCCCGGCCGGCTGGCGGCCACGATCACCGGCCCGCCCTCATTCCCCGGCAAGGCCAGCGACACGATCCGCGCGCCGGGCGCCAGCACCGCGCGCGCCGCAGCGACATAGCGTGCCGGTGCGAGTTCCCCCGTCCCGGTCGTCGCATAGCGTTGCGGGTTGAGCGCATGGTCGAGCGCTTCGTCCCACACCAAGGCAGCGCCGGTCAGCGACAGCGGGACGATCAGGATCGCCAGGATCAGGCCGATCCATTTGTGAACCTGGAACCAGGCGTTGCGCAGCGCGATCTTGCGCATCAGACCTCCGCCCAGCGGCGCAACAGATTGTGGTATACGCCGGTCAGGCGGACGATCTCGGCGTCGCCTTGCCCCAGCCGCGTCGCGACCGACTGGATCGCGGTGTCGAGCTCGAACAGCATCGATCGCGCATCGGTGTCGCGCACCATCGATTGCATCCAGAAGAACGACGCGACGCGCACCCCGCGCGTCACCGGCGCGACATGGTGCAGGCTGGAGGCGGGATAGAGCACCATCTGCCCCGTCGGCAGCTTCACGCGCTGCTCGCCGAACTGCGTCTGAACGACCAGTTCGCCGCCGTCATAGCTGTCGGGGTCGGCGAGGAAGAGCGTCGCCGAAAGGTCGCTGCGGATGCGGAAGTCACTGCCGCGGCGGATGCGGATCGCGGTGTCGACATGCGTGCCGAAGGCATCGCCCGCGCCGTAGCGATTGAACAAGGGTGGAAACACTTTCAGCGGCAGCGCCGCCGCGACGAACAGCGGCGACGCCGCCAGCGCATCCAGCACCATCGCCCCGCCGACGCGCGCCGCCTCCGATTCTTCGGGCAATTGCGTGTTGTGCTTGGCGCGCGCGGATTGCGCCCCCGACGTGGCATTGCCGTCGATCCAGTCGGCGGCGTCGATCCGCGCGCGCAGCTCGGCGACCTGCGCGGCATCGAACAGATCGGGGATGATCGTCAGCATGACGCCGCCCGGATCGCCTGGACGCCGCGCGCGCGAAATGCCGGCAGGTCGGACCCGGCGAGCCACGCCGCCGCTTTGTCGACGAACGCCGGGGTCGCGCTCGCGCCGGCGCGTTTCAGCCAGTCGATCGCCTCTTCGGTCTTGCCCGCCGCGCCCAGCATCCGCGCATGGTTGAACGCCCCGCGAAAATCGCCGCCCTGCGCCGCCCGCGCATAACAGGCCGCCGCCGCCGCCAGATCGCGTTTCACCACCCACCCATCCTCATGAAAACTGCCGACGAAATTGACGGCTTTGGCATTGCCCATGCCCGCCGCCTTGCGGAACCAGGCGAGCGCTTTCGGCCGATCCTCGGCCACGCCCTCGCCCAGCGCGAGCAAGGTCGCGTAATTGTACATGCCCCAGTCGAGCCCGCGCTCGGCGGCGATCCTGTAGCATTCCGCCGCGCGGGCCTTGTCGGGCGCAGTGCCCCAGCCGAGGTCGTAGCAGCGCCCGACCATGTTGATCGCCATCAAATGATGTTGCGCCGCCGCGTGGACGAACCAGCGCAGCCCCGCGGCCGGATCCTTTGCGACACCCACGCCATCGAGCAGCATCTGGCCATAGACCGCTTGCGCCTCGGCCTCGCCGGCCTCGGCGCACTCGCGCACGAACGCGGCACGATCTTCGGGCGACCCCGCCAGCCGCGCCGCAATCGCCTCGGACGAAAAGTCGCTCAAAATCCGACTTTCACCGTGCCGAACACGGTGCGGCCGGGCGCGATCGATGCGTAATGCGACGCATAGGCCTGGGTATAATAGATCTTGTTGGTCAGATTCTGCGCGTTCACGCTGATCGCGATAGTGTCGGTCAGCGCGTAACGCGCCTGCGCATCGAAGCGCCAATAAGAGGGGATGCCGCGCGTCAGCGTCTTGGTCGCCGGCGTGACGGTGATCACGCCGTTGGCATCCTGCGTCGCGGTGCGATTGTCGGCATAACCGCCGACCTGCTTGTCCATGTAATAAGCGCCGCCGCCGAACGAGAAGCGCTTGGTCGCCTGATAATTGGTCGACATGGTGAAGCTGTTGCGCGCGGTCTGCGGCACGGCCTTTCCGGTAGTGACCGAGACGACGGTCTTCGTGGTCGCTTTGGCGGCGCCAACGGCCGCGACCGCCAGCGCGGTGAAGCCGCCGTCGATCACCTTGGCGTCGAGGAAGGTGTAGCCGCCAAACACCGTCCAGCCGGGCAGGATCGTGCCGTTGGCGGTCAGTTCGACGCCGCGAATGCGAGTCTCGCCGAGGAAGGCGACGCTACCGGAGTCGGAGGTGACGCGCGCATTCTGAATCTCGGTCTGGAACACCGCCAGCCCGAGCGCGAGTTTCTCGTGCAGGAAGTTGCCCTTCGCGCCGACCTCGTACGACTTGGTCTTGGTGACCTTGAGCGCGTCGAGCAGCGCCTGGTTCAACGCGGCGGAGTTGGTCGGAGTTACCGTCACCGCATTGCCCTCGCTGCCTTCGCCGAGCACGCTGTTGGGTGGCGTCGCCGACGTGGCGTAGCTGGCGTAAAGGCTGGTTTCCTTGGTCGGCTTGAACACCAGCCCTGCCTGCCAGTTGAACAGATCGTCAGAGCGCGACAGGCGCACCGCCGTCCCGCCAGTGGCGAACGGTGGCGTCACCGTGAAACCGAAATGGTCGTAGCGCGCGCCCAGATTGAGGATCAGCGACGGCAGCAACGTGATCGAGTCGAACGCGTAGACCGCCTGGGTCGAGGCATCGTTCTGCGTCTCGGTATTGGATGCGCCGCGCACGATCGGCGTGGTGATGGTCGAGGTGTCGCTGGTGTAGTTTACCCACGCCGCATTCGGATTGGGCGTGAACAGGCTCGTGCAATAAAAGCGCGCGATCGTCGCGGTGTTGCAGCGCGGCGTGATGGTCGATCCGGTCGCCTCGACATACGCACCCTTGCGCGTCTTCTCCCACGAGAATTCGGCGCCGGCCGCGAAGCTGTGCTCGATGCTGCCGGTGTGGAACTTGCCGCTGAGGTCGGTCTGGTCGACCAGGCTCTGGTCATAGCCGTAGCGCGTATTGCCGCGCACCCAGACATAGCCGCCGGTCGTGACATTGGAACCCGTGTTGGCCGCGGTAGTGCCGAATACGTTGCCGTTGCTGTCGTCGGGCAACGTGAAGATATAGGCCTGCTTGCTGTACGAATAGCGCGCGGTGTTGCGCAACGTGATGCCGCCGAAATCATGCTCGACGCGGAGCGTCGCCTGCTGGCTCGTCGCATCGCGGAAGTCGCGATCGACCAGGCCATAGAAGTTCGAACGTTTGACCGTGCCGGTCTGCCCGCCCGCCGTGGTGATCGTCCCCATCGCCGGCGTGGTGAAGGTGTTGCCGAGCGGCGCATTGCCGATCGTGTAGAGATACGGGATGCCGCTGTCGGGCAGTTCGTGGGTTTCGAGATAATAATAGCTGGCGGTCAGCCGCGTCGGCGTGCCCAGGCCGATCGTCACGCTCGGCGCGAAGCCCCATCGACGCGAATAGATCTCGTCGCGGTCGACGATGTTCTGGTCGTGCCACAGCGCTTCGAGCCGGACCGCGGCGGTGTCGCTGACCTGGACGTTCACGTCACCGCTGACGCGCTTGTACTCGCCATTGCCGTAACTGCCGCTGGCCGAGCCATAGGTGCCGAGCGTCGGGAATTTGGACAGGATGTTGATCGTGCCGCCAGCGCTGCCGCGCCCGCCGAGCGTCGAATCCGAACCGCGCACGATCTGTACCGAATCGATCGCGAACACTTCGCGGCTTTGCGAGCCGAGATCGCGCACACCGTCGATATAGATGCTGCCCTGGCTGTCGAAGCCGCGGATGAAGGGCCGGTCGCCGATCGGATTGCCGCCCTCGGCCGCGCCGAAGGTGATGCCGGGCACGGTGCGCAAGGCATCTTGCAGCGACGTCGATCCGGTCTGCTCGATCACCGACTTGTCGAGCACGACGATCGATTTGGGCGTGTCGATCAACGGCGCGACTTGCTTGGGGTCGGCGCGCTGGCGCTGGCCGTTGACGACGATGTCGGCCTTCTTGTCGGGATCCTCGTCATTCGCCGGCACTGGCGGCGCGTCATTGGCGAAGGCCGGATGGCTGGCAAACGCACCGACGCAGGACAATGCGAGATAGGCGGGCTTGCGGACGATAGAGCGAGCCAAATGATTTCCCCTTAAGACCTTAAGAGGGGCGCTATTGCGAGTCAGTCTCATTGTCAACGCTATTGCGAGCGATTCTCATTTCCGTCGCACAAATGCTGTTCGAGCAGCCAGCTTCGCAACGCACTCGCGAGATTGGGCGGCTCCGCGACCACGATCCGCAGCGCATCGACTTGGGCGATCAAAGCGTTGAGCGGCAGTGCGCGAAGCTGTGCCTGCGCTTCGAGCGCGGTCCAGAAGATCGGTTCGAGACTGATCGAAGTGGCGTGGCCGGCAATCGTGACCGATCGTTTGACCGGGCCGATAAACCCATCGGTTGGCGCGGTGATGATCATGCGCCCGATCCTTCGACGACCGACCCTGCGCGCTTCACGGCGTATCGAACAGTGCCGCCAATTGCTCGATCAGCGTGCCGCCCAGTTGCTCGGCATCCATGATCGTCACCGCGCGCGCGTAATATCGCGTCACGTCGTGCCCGATGCCGATCGCGGCGAGCTCGACCGGCGACTTCGCCTCGATCCAGCCGATCACCTGGCGCAGATGGCGTTCCAGATATGAGCCCGAATTGACCGACAGCGTCGAATCGTCGACCGGCGCGCCGTCCGAAATCACCATCAGGATCTTGCGTTCCTCGGGCCGGGCAAGCAGGCGCGAATGGGCCCAGAGCAGCGCTTCGCCGTCGATATTCTCTTTGAGCAACCCCTCGCGCATCATCAGCCCGAGCGAATTGCGCGCGCGGCGCCACGGCTCGTCGGCCTTTTTGTAGACGATGTGGCGCACGTCGTTGAGCCGCCCCGGCTGCGGCGGGCGGCCCGCGGCGAGCCACGTCTCGCGGCTTTGCCCGCCCTTCCAGGCGCGCGTGGTGAAACCGAGAATCTCGGTCTTGACCCCGCACCGTTCGAGCGTGCGCGCGAGGATGTCGGCGCTGATCGCCGCGATCGAGATCGGCCGACCGCGCATCGACCCCGAATTGTCGATCAGCAGCGTCACCACCGTATCGCGAAAGTCGGTCTCGCGCTCGATCTTGTAGCTCAGTGACAGCGTTGGATTGACGATGATCCGCGCCAGCCGCGCCGCGTCGAGGATGCCTTCCTCCTGATCGAAGTCCCAGCTGCGGTTCTGCTGCGCCATCAGGCGGCGCTGCAACCGGTTGGCGAGCTTGGTCACCGCGCCCTGTAGATGGACGAGCTGCTGGTCGAGATACGAACGCAACCGCACCAATTCGTCGGCGTCGCACAGATCGGTCGCGGCGATCACTTCGTCATATTTGGTGGTCCAGGGCTTGTACTCGAAGTGCGGCGACATGTCCGACAGCGGGCGGTTGGGGCGGACCGGGAGCATGCCCTCCTCGCCTTCGTCGCCGGGCTCGCCATCCATGTCGTCGAACGAATCGTCGCCTTGTTCGGCGCCTTCGCCTTCCTCGCTATCAGTCTCGGTCTCGGAGCCACGCGCCTCGATCTCGCCCTGACCCGCCTCGCTTTCGTCGTCGCCCTCGTCGCCCTGGTCGTCCTGCTGATCCTCGGTGCCTTCGTCCTCGGAGCCGCCCTCCTCCGATTCGTCGGGGATCATGTCGCCCTCGATCAGCTCGAGATCCTCGAGCAGCTTGGTCGCGAGCCCGGCAAAGGCGCGCTGATCGTCGATCGCCAGGCCGAGCGCGTCGAGGTCGCCGCCTGCTTTCTGCTCGATCCAGTCGCGCACCAAATCGAGCCCCGGCACCGTCACCGCCGGTGGCGCTGCGCCGGTCAACCGCTCGCGCACCATCAGCCCCAGTGCTGTCGAAAGCGGCACTTCGTCGCGATTGCGTGCGCGCGTGATCGGGTCGGCGCGCAGCCGCGTCTCCAGCGCGACGTCGAGATTGGCGGTGATCCCGGCATAGCCGCGCGCGCCGAGCGCTTCGACTCGCGCGCCCTCGACCGCGTCGAACACCGCACGCGCCACCGCTTCGCCCGGCGCGATCCTGGCGTGCAAAACGGTATCGTGGTGGCGCAAGCGCAAGGCGAAGCTGTCGGCGAAACCGCGCGCTTCGGCCACCTGTTCAAGCGGCAAGGTGCGCGCCGGCATCGGCACCTTGATATGCTTGCCGCTTTGCGCCGGCGCATCGGCGGTGAAGGCGAGCTCGACCTCCGGCTCGTGCGCCAGCGCGCGCGCCGTACCACCGAGTACGGCCTTGAAACGATCCAGCGGGGTGTCAGTAGCCACGGTTCAACTCCGGCAACACGATATGCCCGGGCGCGAGATCATGATCCATCCGGATCGTCGCGCTATGGGTCTTGGGGTCATAAGCGAGCACCGTCACGACGGCGACACCGATGACGGCATAATTCGGCAATTTGGCGATCGATACGAAGGTCCGGTCGTGCGGCACGGTGCGGAACATGCCATTGGTATAGGCTTCGAGGTCGAACGCGATGCTGTCGGGCGCGCCGGCGGGCCCGGCGTAGCGCAGTTGTGCGACGCTGTCGTCGCTCAGGCGGCGGCCTTCGATCACGCCATATTCGACTGGCGCGATGACAAACGGCACGCGGCCTTTGCCTTTGGCGCCGATCAGCACGGCATGATCGAACCGGTCGTCCTTATTGGCGTCGAACAGGCAGAAGCGCGTGTCGACCTGGGTCGGCCGCAGCGCGCCCACCAACCCGAAAGCGAGCTGGCCAGTCAACGCCTTGCCGAACGAACCAAGATGCAGGTCCTCGCAGAAGATCGCTTCGGGCACGCCGGCAATGCCGGTTCTCGCGCCTGCCCGAAGCACGTCGCCGCGCGCGAACTTGCGCTGCTCGCCCTTCCAGTCGAGCGCGATATCGCCGGCGAGGATCGCGGAATTGGGTGCGGCGATGCCGGCGACCGAGATGATCATCCCGGGCGCGACAGTCTGCTCGCCCTGCGGCGTCACCGTCGCGATCAAGCGCAGCGGGACTGGCGGGGGGTCGCGATCGGGTGCGGCAGCAAGCAGCAAGGCCGAAAGAACAAGGATGGAGCAGCGGAAGGTCACCTCGCGCCTGCTACCATATTGAGAGGCTGCCGAAAGCCTATAAGCGCACCCTCAGCCTTCGATGCGAGGCTGCCCCAAGCCACGCGACGACATTTCGATCATCGTCTCGATCCGGACCAGGCGCTTGTCGATATCGATCACAGCGTGGGAGAGCGCGGCTATATCACCGCGAAGCTCGCCCATTTCCTTGTTGATCCGCTCGAGCGTCTCGCGGAACAAAAGGACATTTTTGAGCACCCCCATGGCCTTTTCGGCCGCGGTCATCTCGGCTTGCTCGCGAAATAGTCTCGCATGTCTTTCAGCGCCGCACGCGATTCGGCAATCGATCGCTCGATCGACTCGAACGCCCTTTGCATGTGCGGCAGGGCGTCTTCCAGCTCGCTCACCATAAAGGCGACCGCTTCGTCCGTGGCCTGTTCCTCCACCATATAGCGCACCGACGCTTCGCGCAGGACATGCCCGACCGACTGGCCGTTACGCGCCGCATAAGCGTCGAGCGCAGCTTTCTGATCGGGACTGGTGAGAAAGGTCACACGTTCGGTCTGCATCGGAATGCCCCTTATCATGCGATTATAATGTCAGGAGCGAGCAGGTGCAAGAATGGATCCCAGCGCCCAAACGACGCCGACCACCAAAAAAACAACGCCCATCGCAGACGCCGCGAAGGTCAGCACGATGGTCGGCCAAAAGCCGGGCTGACCTCGTCGAAACGTTCCGTATCGCCCCTCGGCGATCCCAGCCCGCAGTTCATTCCGACCAGCCCGAAAGCAATGAACCGCAAAAAATGCACCGATCGCCACCAGGGCGAGCGCTGACCAGATATTACGACTCACAACGGAATATTGTCGTGCTTCTTCCACGGGTTCTCGAGGCTCTTGCCGCGCAGCTTGCGCAAGCCCAGCGCGATCCGGCGGCGCGTCGAGTGCGGCTGGATCACTTCATCGATGAACCCTTTGCTCGCCGCGACGAACGGGTTGGCGAAGCGCGCCTCATAGTGCGCGGTCTGTTCGGCGATCTCGGCGGGCGAGCGGCCGCGGAAGATGATCTCCACCGCGCCCTTGGCGCCCATCACCGCGATCTCCGCGGTCGGCCAGGCATAGTTCAGATCGCCGCGCAGATGCTTCGAGGCCATCACGTCATACGCACCGCCATAGGCCTTGCGTGTGATGACGGTGATCTTGGGTACGGTCGCCTCGGCATAAGCGAAGAGAAGCTTCGCGCCATGCTTGATGATGCCGTTCAATTCCTGCGCGGTGCCCGGCAGGAAGCCCGGCACGTCGACGAAGGTGACGATCGGAATCTCGAACGCGTCGCAGAATCGCACGAAGCGCGCCGCCTTCTTGGACGAGTTGATGTCGAGGCACCCGGCCAGCACCATCGGCTGGTTGGCGACGAAGCCGACGGTCCGCCCCTCGATCCGCCCGAAGCCGACGATGATGTTCCCAGCATGCGTCGGCTGGACCTCGAAGAAGTCACCCTCGTCGACCGTCTTCCGGATCAGTTCGTGCATGTCGTACGGCTGGTTGGCGCTCGCCGGCACCAACTGGTCGAGACTGTCCTCGCGTCTGTCCCACGGATCGGACGATGGCCGCTCGGGGGAGGCCTCCCGGTTCGAGGCGGGAAGAAAGTCCACGAAGTCGCGGGCCGCGAGCAGCGCCTCGATATCGTTCTCGAAGGCCACGTCCGCGACCCCCGACTTCGTGGTATGCGTCACCGCTCCACCCAGTTCCTCCTGCGTGACGATCTCGTTTGTAACGGTCTTCACTACATCTGGGCCGGTGACGAACATGTAAGACGAATCCTTCACCATGAAGATGAAGTCGGTCATGGCTGGGGAATAGACCGCGCCCCCTGCGCACGGCCCCATGATTAGCGAAATCTGTGGCACGACGCCACTTGCCAAAACGTTACGCTGGAACACTTCGGCATATCCGCCGAGCGAGGCGACGCCTTCCTGGATGCGCGCGCCGCCCGAATCGTTGATGCCGATCACCGGCGCGCCGACCTTGAGCGCCATATCCATGATCTTGCAGATCTTCTGCGCGTGCCGCTCGCTGAGCGATCCGCCGAATACGGTAAAATCCTGCGAAAAGACGAACACGAGGCGGCCATTGATCGTGCCCGACCCGGTGACGACGCCATCGCCCGGGATGATCTGGTCCTGCATCCCGAAGTCGACGCAATTATGCTCGACATACATGTCGAGCTCCTCGAACGAATGCTCGTCGAGCAGCACGTCGAGTCGTTCGCGCGCGGTCAGCTTGCCCTTGGCATGCTGCGCGGCGATGCGCTTCTCGCCGCCACCCATGCGGGCAGCTTCGCGCTTGCGGTCGAGTTCGGCGAGAGTCGAGGACATGGGCGCTCCTTTACGGAAATGCCCTTTCCCCGGTTTCTGCGCCGAACGCAATCTCAGACCTTAACGATCCCCCGTGCGATCAGGCTGCGCGCGGTGTCGAGGATGGTCTCGGCTTCGTCGCGCGTCTTCCAGCCGAGCCGCGCAAACGCATGTCCCGCATCGCACGCGCGCGTCCGGCCGAGCTCGCTGGTCACCTGTCGGATAGTGCGATCAAAGATCGCCATACCGCGCACGACGAAGTCGGGAATGCTCCGTTTGGGTACTTTCCGCCCCTGCGGGCCCAGCCCCGCGCGCAGGATCGCGCCGACCTGCTTCATCCACAGAAAGTCGCCCGCGCCGATGAACCGTTCGCCGTCGAGTCCTGGCGTCTCCAGCGCCAGCACGTGGAGGTCGGCAAGGTCGCGCACGTCGACTACCGCAAAGCCCAGGCGCGGCGTGCCCGGCACCGATCCGTCGAGCAGGCGCTGGACGAACTGGATCGACGCCGAGAAATCGTCGCTGAGCAACGGCCCGAGCACGGCCGACGGATTGACCGAGCAGAATTCCATTCCCGCACCGTGGCGTTCCATCCAGTCGCGCGCCGCGCGCTCGGCGATTGTCTTGGACTTGATGTAGGCGCCGACCCCGGGCGCGGTCGGATCGGTCCAGTCCTGCTCGGTATAACGCCACACGTCGTCGCCATGCCCGTAAGCGATCGCCGCGACCGACGATGTCAACACGAAGCGCTCGACCCCCGCCGCATGCGCGAAGCGCAACGCGCGCAGCGCGCCCTCGCGCGCCGGCACGATCAGCTCGTCCTCATCGCGCGGCGCGGCCGGCGGAAAGGGCGAGGCGACATGCGCGACATGGCTGCACCCCGCGACCGCCTCGGCCCAGCCGGAATCCTTCATTAGATCGGCAGCGAAGAACGTCAGCGCATCGTTGGCCACGCCGAGCGTGGCGCGCACCTCTGCCTCGCGCCCCAGCGAGCGCACCGTCATGTTGACATGCCAGCCGCGCGCGACGAGCGCGCGAATGAGGAAGCCGGCGATGTAGCCGCTGCCACCCGTAACCAGAACCGTCTTCGTCATCGCACTCTCCCGAGTCCCATGAAATAGGTTGTAGATCGAAACGCAATTTGCCGCAACGGCTTGGCTTGCCAAGCTGGGGGCTGCATCGCAAATGGGCGCCGCAGGAGAGCATGCCATGGCCGATCAGGACCTCTACCCCGTCCCGCCCGAATGGGCCGCGCACGCCCGCGTCGATGCGGCAGGATATGAAAAACTGTACGGCCGCTCGCTCGCCGATCCTGGCACCTTCTGGCTCGAACAGGCGAAGCGGCTCGACTGGGTCAAGCGGCCCGAAATCGCCGGCGACTGGTCGTTTGACAAGGCCGATTTCCACATCAACTGGTTCGCCGACGGCAAATTGAACGTCTCGGCCAATTGCCTCGACCGGCACTTGGCGAAGCGCGGCAACGAGATTGCCCTGATCTGGGAGCCCGACGAGCCGAGCGAGGAACCGCGGCGCTTCACCTACGCCGAACTCCATGCCGAGGTCTGTCGATTCGCGAATGTGCTGAAGGCGCGAGGCGTGACGAAGGGCGATCGCGTCACGATCTACCTGCCGATGATCCCGGATGCTGCGTTCGCGGTGCTGGCCTGCGCGCGGATCGGCGCGATTCATTCGGTGGTGTTCGGCGGCTTCTCGCCCGAGGCACTCGCCGGACGGATCAAGGATTGCGATTCGACGATCGTCGTCACCGCCGACGAGGGCCGCCGCGGCGGCAAGCGCGTGCCATTGAAGGCCAATGTCGATGCCGCCGCCGCGCATGCCCCGGGCCTCGCCACGGTGATCGTGGTGAAGGCGACCGGCGGCGCGATCACGATGACCGACCGCGACATCTGGTATCACGACGCCGCCGCCGCGGTCCCCGCCACCTGCCCGCCCGAACCGATGGGCGCCGAGGATCCGCTGTTCATCCTCTATACCAGCGGCTCGACCGGCCAGCCCAAGGGCGTGCTCCATACCAGCGGCGGCTATCTGTTGTGGGCGAGCCTCACCCACGAACTCGTCTTCGACTATCGCCCCGGCGATATATGGTGGTGCGCCGCCGATATCGGCTGGGTGACCGGGCACAGCTATATCCTCTACGGCCCGCTCGCCAATGGCGCGACGACCTTGATGTTCGAGGGCCTGCCGACCTGGCCCGACGCCAGCCGCATCTGGCAGGTGGTCGACCGACACAAGGTCAACACGCTCTACACCGCCCCGACGGCGCTGCGCGCGCTGATGAAGGAAGGCGACCAGTTCGTCACCGCGACCGACCGCAGTTCGCTGAAACTGCTCGGCACGGTTGGCGAACCGATCAACCCCGAGGCGTGGCGCTGGTATCATGACGTGGTCGGCGAAGGCCGCTGCCCGATCATCGACACCTGGTGGCAGACCGAGACGGGCGGCCATATGATCGCCCCGCTTCCCGGCGCGACCGCGCTGAAACCGGGATCGGCGACCAAGCCGCTGCCCGGCGTCGATCCGCAACTGGTCGATGCCGAGGGGCAGGTGCTAGACGGCGCGACCGAAGGCAATCTCGTCATCGCGCGCAGCTGGCCCGGCCAGATGCGCGGACTGTGGGGTGATCGCGAGCGCTTTTTCCAGACCTATTTCACCACCTATCCCGGCAAATACACGAC
>CAXTEO010000025.1:0-45826 GCA_964243205.1 uncultured Sphingomonas sp. | reverse complement strand
CCGCGCTTGTCCTTGCTCACCGGGATCTGATGCTGCTCGGCGAATTCGATCAGCTTGGTGCGGCTGGTCAGGTCCCATTCGCGCCACGGCGCGATCACCTTGATGTCGGGCGCGAGCGCATAATAGCCGAGCTCGAAGCGGACCTGATCGTTGCCCTTGCCGGTCGCGCCGTGGCTGACCGCATCGGCGCCGACCATCCGCGCGATCTCGATCTGGCGCTTGGCGATCAGCGGCCGCGCGATCGAGGTGCCGAGCAGGTACAGCCCCTCGTACAGCGCGTTGGCGCGCATCATCGGGAAGACATAGTCCTTGACGAATTCCTCGCGCAGATCGTCGATGAAGATGTGCTCGGGCTTCACGCCCGCCATCTCGGCCTTCTTGCGCGCGGGCTCGAGCTCCTCGCCCTGGCCGAGATCGGCGGTGAAGGTGACGACCTCGCAACCGTAGGTCTGCTGCAGCCATTTCAGGATCACGCTGGTGTCGAGGCCGCCCGAATATGCGAGGACGACACGGTTGATCTGATCGGTCATGCGGAGGTTCCCTGGACTAGCGCGAGCGCACCTATGCGACCACCGCGCCCGGTGCAACTCTCAGTCGCGCATCGCCCGCTCGCCCTCGATCATGTAATCGCGCGTGATCGGCAGGGCGTGGCGGTTCTTGGCGAACTGGAGCTGGTAGTTGACCATCCCGCCGAACTGGAACGCCGCGGCGGCACCGGCGAGATAGAATTCCCACATACGGAAGAAACGCTCGTCGTACAAAGCGACGATCTGTTCGCGCGCCGCGACGGTACGGTCGTACCAGGCATCGAGCGTATAGCCGTAATGCAGCCGCAGCACCTCGATATCGGTGACCATGAAGCGCAAGCCCTCATTGGCCGAAACGATTTCCGACAATGCCGGGTTGTAGCCGCCGGGGAAGATATAGTGCGTGGTCCATTTGTCGGTGACGCCCGGCGCCCCGGCGCGGCCGATCGTGTGGAGCAGCATCACGCCGTCGTCGTTCAACAGGTCGCGGCACTTGCGGAAGAAGGTCTTGTAATGCGCCGGCCCGACATGCTCGAACATGCCGACCGAGACGATCCGGTCGAAACGGCCGGTCACATGGCGATAATCGATCAGCTCGAACCGGACATGGTCGGCGACACCCGCTTCCGCGGCGCGGCGCCGCGCGACCTTCAACTGCTCCTCCGACAGCGTCACGCCGAGCACGTCGGCGCCGGTATGCTGGTGCAGATACAGCGCCATCCCGCCCCAGCCGCAGCCGATGTCGAGCACGGTCATGCCGGGTTTCAATGCGAGCTTGGCGGCGATGTGCGCCTTCTTGTCGCCCTGCGCCCGTTCGAGGCTGTTGGCGGGATCGGTGTAATAGGCGCAGCTATATTGCCGGTCCGAATCGAGGAACAGATCGTACAGCCGGTCCGACAGATCGTAATGGTGCGCGACGTTGCGCTTCGACCGGCGCGCCATGTTGATCCGGCCGATGCGGTGCGTCACCGCCTGTACCGCGCGCCGCGCGGGCGACGCGGCGAGGCCGTTCGACCCCGCTTCCCACGGGTCGTTCATCGTCAGCAATCGCACCAGATCGCGCACGTCGCCCTGCTCGACCACCAGCCGCCCGTCCATATAGGCTTCGCCCGCGCCAAGCCCGGGATCGCGGACGATCGCCGTGGCGGCGCCCGCATCGGTGAAGCGGATCACGACGTCGGGGAAGCCGGCGTGCGGCGTGCCGAAGTGCCGGGTCTTGCCATCGGCGTGGTGGACGGTGAGCGTGCCGCGCGTGACGCGCTTGGCGAGGAACAAGTCGATAAGAGCCATATACGGCTCACTTAACAATTAGATGCCGGCATACCAATCGTAATCGATCGCATCTTCCCAATAGCCGCCCTTGCCCTTGCCGATCCCCGCGAGCGACGCCACCGCGTCGATCCGCATGACATATTTCGCCTGCTTGTAGCCGAGCTGCCGCTCCACGCGCAGCCGCACCGGTGCGCCATGCCCGACATCGAGCAGATGCCCGTTCATCCCCCAGGCGAGGATCGTCTGCGGGTGGAAGGCGTCGATCAGATCGATCGATTCATAATAATTGTGGCCGGAAAAAAGGTCGGCGCAGGTGAACACGACGTAGCGCGCGGTGGTGCGGACGTCGGCCGCCTTGAGGATCGTTCCCAGCAGGGGCCCGTGCCACTGCCCGATCGCACTCCACCCCTCGACGCAATCGTGCCGGGTGATCTGCGAGCGCGCCGGCATCGCCTGCAACTGCGCCAGCGACAGCGACAGCGGCCGATTGACCAGCCCGTTCACCTGCAGCCGCCAATCCGCGAATCGGTCCGCGACCATAATATTATAGTCGGGCGTATTGGGGTTGTTGGTGCCGTTGGTGCGGAAGAAGGGCGACATCTGGTCGAGGCGATATTCCTTCGCCAGGCTGTGGCGATTCGACAAAGCGCGCTGGAGCCCCTGGTTGATCTTCTCGCCCGAAAACAGGATTTTGCGGAGCGCGGGCGTCTTGGCGACCTGGTCGCACCCGGTGAGCACTGCGCCGGCGCCCAGCGCCCCGCCGGTCAGCAGCGTGCGGCGCGTGATGATGCCGCTCATGCCGCATCCTCCGCCTGGCCGTCATCGGGGACGGTCCACCAGCCGGTGAGCATCGACTTCACCTCGGGCCAGGCACCCGCGAGGATCACCAGCACGAGATGGACGATGATGAAGATCACCAGCCCCGACGCCGCGAGAAAATGCACCGACCGCGCCGAGGCGCGCCCGCCGACCACCGCGAGCAGCCACGGCCAGGCCGCGGTCATCGCCGGCGACAGCGCCAGCCCCGAGACGATCATCGCCGGGATCAGCCCGAAGATCGTCAGCGCATAGGACAATTTCTGGAAGATGTTGAACGCGCCCGGACGCTTCGGATCGTGGAAGCGGAAGGCGAGGTGTTCCTTCAGGTCGAACCACAGATGCGCCGGGGCCAGTTCCTTCAGCCGGATCCGCAGGTCCTTCTGGAAATGGCGGTTGATCAGGCTCGCCACCATGAAGAACAGCAGCCCGAATCCGAATACGAGCGCGAACAGCAGATGCCAGCGCCGCGCGATCGCGAGATTATAACCGGCCGGGATCGTCAGATACGATGGCGCATGCGGCGGATTGAACCACGGATGATCCGCATTCGCGCCATATTCGCCCCAGTAGAGATGCGGATGCGCGTTGAGGATGGTCAGCCCGCTGCCGATCATGATGAAAATCGTGACGACATTGAGCCAATGCCAGATCCGCGTCGTAAGCCGGTGACGAAAAAGCACCCTGCCGCTCGGGACGACATCCGGAGCGACGGGTTCGAGCGGTAGGGTTGCGTCGGTCATGCAGGCCCTTATTCGTCCAGCCAAGCGGATCGGTTACATTAAGCGCGTTATGGCGCGCACCACACCGCAAACGCAATGAAGGGCGTCGCCGCAATGACTGACCACCATTTCTACGAACCGCGCGACGGCCACGCCACCGTCCCCGGCCTGGCGCACGATCCGCTCAACGCCATCGTCGCGCCGCGCCCGATCGGCTGGATCAGCACGCTGGCGCCCGACGGCACGCGCAATCTCGCACCGTACAGCTTCTTCACGCTGCTCAACTACCGTCCACCGATCGTCGGCTTCGCCTCGACCGGCTGGAAGGACAGCGCAGCCAATATCGCGGCGACCGGCGAATTCGTCTGGAACCTCGCGACGCGCGACCTGGCCGAGCCGATGAACGCCAGCGCGGCGATGGTCGCGCCGGGCGTGGACGAATTCGACTTGGCCGGGCTCGACGCGTCGCCCTCGCGCCTCGTCGCGCCGCCGCGCGTGACGGCGAGCCCGGTCGCGTTCGAATGCCGCCACACCCAGACGCTGCGCCTGAAGGCGGCGGATGGCGGCGAGATCGACACCTGGCTGACGCTCGGCGAAGTCGTCGGCATCCATATCGCGCCGCATCTGATCCAGGACGGCGCCTATCGCACCGCGGCCGCCCGCCCGATCCTGCGCGGCGGCGGCCCGGCCGATTATTTCGAAATCACCGACCAGGCCCTGTTCAAGATGCGCCGCCCAAGCTGACCCCGCGAAGCGGCACAAAATCGTTCTACTTCTCTTCGCGCACTTCTTTCCTTCGCGGTCTTCGCGTGAAACTCCACCGATGATGCGAGATGCTACGTCGAAAGAAAGGGGGTTCACGCGAAGACCGCGAAGGAAAGAAGGCCGCGAAGGCGCGAAGCGCGTGGTTGAGCGTCGCGCTTCGACTCGAATGGAGATGCTCCGCTTCGCGGAAGGTGGCAGCCGCCTAGCGCGTCGGCACCGGCTCCGGGCCCGAATAATCGTAGAAGCCGCGCCCGGTCTTGCGTCCGAACCAGCCGGCTTCGACATATTTCACCAGCACCGGCGCGGGGCGGAACTTGGGATCGCCGGTTCCCTCGAACAGCACGCGCGTGATCTCGAGGCAGGTGTCGAGCCCGATGAAATCGGCGAGCGTCAGCGGCCCCATCGGATGGTTGAGGCCAAGCTGGCACGCGAGGTCGATGTCGCGGATCGTCGCAACACCCTCGCCGAGCGCGAAGCAGGCCTCGTTGACCATCGGCATCAGCACGCGGTTGACGATGAAGCCCGGCGCATCGTTGGCACGCACCACTTGCTTGCCGAGCCGTTGCGCATAGGCCTCGACAGTGGCGACGGTCGCATCGGACGTGGCAAGCCCGCGGATCAGTTCGATCAGCCCCATCACCGGGACGGGATTGAAGAAATGCACGCCGACGAAGCGACCGGCGTCGGGCGCCGCCTGCGCGAGCCGCGTGATCGGGATCGACGAGGTGTTCGAGGCGAGCACGGCGTCCGCGCGCAGCACCTTGCCGACCTCGCCGAAGATCGCGCGCTTGATCTCTTCGCGTTCGGTCGCCGCCTCGATCACCAGGAATGCCGGGCCCATCTCGGCCACGCTTGCCACCGGCTCGATCAGCGCGAGCGCCGCATCGCGCGCCGCGGCGGTGATCTTCTCCTTGGTCACTTGCCGGTCGAGTTGCTTGGCGATGCCGGCCTTGCCGGCCACCGCCCGCTCGAGGTTCATGTCGGACACCAGCACGCGATAGCCGGCTTGCGCCGAGACCTGCGCGATCCCCGCGCCCATCTGCCCTGCCCCGATGACTCCGACCGTATCCATGCGTCCGCTCCATTCGTTGATGGGCCAGTCCCTCGCATTTCACCTGGTCGCTGTCATCCCCACCCGACTTCCCCGGCGAAGGCCGGGGCACAGTTGCGAACCGGTGGTAAAGCGAGCGCAGCGTCGGTTACCCCGGCCGCCACTCCTGTGCCCCGGCCTTCGCCGGGGACGGAAGAAAGACGTGCGTTACGGCGCCAGCCGCGCCGGCTGCGCTTCGGCCAGGATCACCGCGAACTTGCCTTCCGCATCGGTCCACTCGCCGATCGGCGTCCAGCCGCCCGCGCGCAGCAGGATGCGCGCGTCGCGCGGTCCGTATTTGTGGCTGTTCTCGGTGTGGATCGTCTCGCCCGCCGCCATCGCGAAGGGTCGGCGCTCGATCGTGAAGCCGATGTCGGCGGTCGCTTCCAGATGCATTTCGATCCGTGCGCGATCGTCGTTCCAGATCGCGCGGTGGCGGAACGATTCGACCGGAAGCGTGCCGCCCAATTCGCGATTGATCCGCGCGAGCAGATTGAGGTTGAACGCCGCGGTCACGCCCTGCGCATCGTCATAGGCCGCTTCGAGCACGGCCGAGTCCTTGATCCGGTCCATCCCGATCACTAGCATCGCGCCGGTGCCGAGCGACTGCTTCATCGCGCGCAGCAGGTCGACCGAGGAATGCGGGATCATGTTGCCGATCGTCGATCCCGGAAAGAAGCCGAGCTTGGGCGTGTCCGCCACCTGGAGCGGCAAGGCGATCGGGTGCATGAAATCGGCCTCGACCGGCAGCACCGGCAGGCCGGGAAAGGCCGCCGCCAGCCCGGCCGACGATTCGCGCAGGAAATCGCCCGAAATGTCGATCGGCACATAGGCCGCTGGCGCCACCGCCTGGAGCAGGATCGGCGTCTTGGTCGAGGAGCCCGAACCGAATTCGACCACCGCGCGCCCCACGCCCGCGATCCGCGCGATCTCGGGCGCACACGCGCGCAGGATCGCGGTCTCGGTCCGGGTCGGGTAATATTCGGGCAGATCGGTGATCTGCTCGAACAGCTCCGAGCCCGCCCGGTCGTAGAACCAGCGCGCCGGGATCGCGCGCGGGCGCGTTTCGAAGCCGCGCAGCACGTCCTGGCGAAACGCCGGATCGGCGAGCGAGACCTCGCCGTCCTCGATTTCCTGCTTCAACATGTCAAAGATCCTTGGCGAGCCGGACGCCGGTGAATTGCCAGCGCTGGTGCGGATAGAAGAAATTGCGGTAGCTCGCGCGGGCATGGCCGCGCGGCGTCGCGCACGATCCGCCACGCAGCACGCACTGCCCGCTCATGAACTTGCCATTATATTCGCCGACCGCACCCTCGACCGCACGAAAGCCGGGATAGGGGCGGAACGCGCTGCCGGTCCATTCCCACACGTCGCCGAAGAACGCCGGACCGCCGGCCGAAGGCCGCGGTTCGACCGGGCCGGCGCCGTCGAGCTGGTTGCCGCCGGCGGGATCGTATGCACTGGCTGCGACTTCCCATTCGGCCTCGGTCGGCAGCCGCGCGCCGGCCCAGCTCGCATAGGCATCTGCCTCGTAGAAACTCACATGCGTCACCGGCGCCGCGGGGTCGATCGCGCGCCGCCCGTCGAGTCCGAAGCGCGTCCAGCCGCCTTCGGCCCGTTCCCAATAGAGCGGTGCGAAAATGCCCTCGCGCTTGACCCACGCCCAGCCGTCGGACAGCCAGTGACGCGGCTCGGCATAGCCGCCATCGGCGATGAACGCGGCCCATTCGCCATTGGTCACGGTGCGGTCGGCCAGTGCGTACGGGCTGAGCAGAACGGCGTGACGTGGCCCCTCGGCATCGAAGGCGAACGCGTTGCCGGCGTGGCCGATCTCGCTCACTTCCGCCGCGCCCGCGATCCAGCCGATCGGGCGCGGCATCGCCACCGGCACCTTGCGCGCCGCCGGCCACAGCGCCGGCTCGACCGGGTTTTGCGCCATCAGATGCAGGATGTCGGTGACGAGCAGTTCCTGATGCTGTTCCTCGTGATGGCAGCCGAGCGCGACCAGCGCGCGCGCCGCCTCGGGCAGATCGGGCAAAGCCGCGAGCAGCGCCGCATCGACATGCGCGCGATACGCGACGATCTCGCCCAGCGCCGGCCGCGTCACCAGCCCGCGCCGCGCCCGCGCGTGGCGCTGGCCCTCGGCTTCGTAATAGCTGTTGAACAGGAACGGGAAGCGATCGTCGTACAAGGTGTAACCGGCGACGAAATCGCGCAGCACGAACGTTTCGAGGAACCATGTGGTGTGCGCCAGATGCCATTTGGCGGGCGACGCATCCTCCATCGATTGCGCGGTGGCATCGGCATCCGACAGCGGCGCGACCAAGGCGACGGTCAGCGCACGCACCGCCTGGAAGCGCGTCGCCAGCTCGGAAAGGTCGGCCTCAGGGGCAGTCCGCGTTTGCATCGTCGTGTCCCCGTTCGAAAGACCCGCCCGTCGGCATGTTATCCGAACGCGAGCCTGTGCACCTTCACTTCGATCAACGCGAAGCTCCCGGTCGCCACAGAACGTCGCCAGCGCCATTTTGGTTCACCGCGCGCGCGGCGACGAACAGATAATCCGACAGCCGGTTGAGATAAGCCAACGCCAGCGGATTGAGCGCGACCTCGCGCGCCGCCGCCACCGCCGCGCGCTCGGCACGCCGCACGGTCGCGCGTGCGACATGCAAGGCGGCCGCCGCCGCGCTGCCGCCGGGCAGGATGAAACTGGTAAGCGGCGACAATTCCGCGTTCATCCGGTCGATTTCGCTTTCGAGCCGCTCGACCTGGCGCGCGACGATGCGCAGCGTCATTTCGGAGGGGGCGAAATCGTCACCCGGGGTGGCGATGTCGGCGCCGAGGTCGAACAGATCGTTCTGGATCCGCTCGAGCAACGCCGGCAACCAGGCGAGGTTGAGCCCCGCGCCGCGCAAGGCGACGACCGCGACGCCGATCACGCTATTGGCTTCATCGACATCGCCGATCGCCGCCATCCGCGCGGCGTCCTTCGGGCTGCGTGAGCCATCGACCAAGCCGGTCGTGCCATCGTCGCCGGTGCGCGTGTAGATCTTGTTGAGCTTGACCATCGATCCCCCCGCCGACGCGCGTCAGCTCTTGCCGGCGAGCCACATCAGCAGGACGACGATGAAGATCGCGATCGCCTGGAACATCACGCGATACTGCATCATCTTGTTCGATTTGACCGAAGATGCGAGCACCCGGTCACCCGAAGTCCCGTCGCGCAAGTCCTGGCTCGCGCCGAGCAGGAACACGACCAGCCCGCGCACGAGCACGACGACGACCGCGATCATCGCGGCGACCAGCAGGATGGTGAGGAATGTGCTCATGGAGAACATCTAGGCATTCCGCGCGGCAATGCCAAGACCGGAGCCCGCGCCCGCGCGCAGCGTCTCGGCCAATGCGAGCCCGTCCTCCCCGGCCAGGCGCAAGGCTTCGAGCGTCGGTGCGCCCGTGCGCTTGGCGAGGCGCGCGCCGTCGGGGCCGGTGAGCAGCGCATGATGGTGGTAACGCGGCGTCGGCAGGCCGAGCAGCGCCTGCAGCAGCCGGTGGACGTGCGTCGCCGCGAACAGATCGACCCCGCGCACGACGAGCGTTACGCCTTGCGCGGCATCGTCGACCGTCACCGCGAGGTGATAGCTGGCCGGCGCGTCCTTGCGCGCGAGGATCACGTCGCCGTGCGCGAACGGGTCGGCGCGAACGGTGCCGGCGATATCGTCGTGCCAGTGCAGCGTAATGCCTCCCCTCCCTGGAAGGGAGGGGCTGGGGGTGGGTCGGTGAGGGGCGAGGGCGGCGTCCGACAACGGACCGACCCACCCCTCATTCCCTTCCCTTCCAGCGAGGGTAGGAGGAAGTGCGCCCACCGCCTGCGCCATATCCAACCGCCATGCAAAGCGATCGCCGCGCGCAATCCGCGCCGCCCGCGCGTCCGCGGACAGCCCCCGGCACGTCCCGGGATACACCGCCTCCACGCCATGCGGCGCGCTCAGGCTCGCGGCGATCTCGGCGCGCGTACAGAAACACGGGTAAAGCAGCCCCATCCCGCGCAGCCGCTCCAGCGCTGCCGCATAGCGGTCGAGCCGCGCCGACTGGAATACGATTGGCCCGTCCCATGCGAGCCCGAGCCAGCGCAAATCCGCTTCGATCGCCGCGACATGCTCGGGCCGCGAGCGCGTCCCGTCGATATCCTCGATCCGCAGCAGGAACCGCCCGCCGGCGCCGTCGGCGCCCCGCGCGCGGTCGTGCGCCAGCACCGCGGAATAGGCATGGCCGAGATGCAGCCGCCCGGTCGGGCTCGGCGCGAAGCGCGTGACGAGCGTAATCATCCCGCTCTTGACCGCGAGTCGCCCGGCGTGCTGAAATCGTGCGGGACGGGTAAAGCTGTCATGACAGCGTCATCCTAATGGGCTTGAAGCCCCGCAGGAAGCGCCACTCAGTGGTAAAGGAGGGGCCGTGTACCATCCCGATCTGATCCGCCACCCCGATGGCTGTCCGGCGCTCGTCCTCAACGCCGATTACACGCCGCTGAGCTATTATCCGCTTTCGGTGTGGCCGTGGCAGACCGCGATCAAGGCGGTGTTCCTCGATCGCGTCGACATCGTCGCCGAATATGAACGCGAAGTGCGCAGCCCGACGCGCGCGCTCAAGCTGCCCTCGGTGATCGCGCTCAAATCCTATGTGAGGCCGAGCGCGTTCCCGGCGTTCACGCGCTTCAACCTGTTCCTGCGCGACAAATTCCTCTGCCAATATTGCGGATCGGGCCACGATCTGACCTTCGACCATATCATCCCGCGCGCGCAGGGCGGCCGCACGACATGGGAGAATGTCGCCACCGCCTGCTCGCCGTGCAACCTCAAGAAAGGCGGCCGCACCCCCAAACAGGCCGCGATGCCGCTGCACATCGACGCGATCCGCCCGACCAGCTGGCAGCTGCAGGAACATGGCCGGCGCTATCCGCCCAATTTCCTGCACGATACCTGGCACGACTGGCTGTATTGGGACGTCGAGCTGGAGGCTTAGACTATCGCACTCGCCGGAACGTTCATCTCGATCTTCCGTTCACCATCCCAAAGGGAGAAAACGATGCGCGGGTCGATCATCACGCTAAGTCTGCTGCTGCTCGCGGGATGCGGTTCGTCGCCGCAAGTCAATGACGAACTCGCCGCCAATTTCGTGCCGCCGACTCTGCTCAAGCGCGCCGAATATGAGACGTTGCTGGAATCGCGCTGGACCAAGCTCGATCGCAATCTCGACGGCAAGATCGAGCCCTCCGAAATCCCGACGCTCTTTGCCAAGCGCCTCGCCGAACTCGACGCCGACCATGACGGCGCTATCACCCATGCCGAGTTCATCCACGGCAGCCTCGCGCGCTTCGATCGCGACGACACCAATCACGATGGCCTGCTGACCAATGTCGAGAGCAGCGCCGCGCGCAAGGCCGAGGCCGCCGCCGACGCGACGAAATAAGCCGCGCAAAGATTGACCGCGCTGCTGCCGCAATGCAGCATGAATCCATGGTTGACCTCCCCGGAATTGCGAACAACCCCGACATCCGCTTCCTGGGCAAATTGCTCGGCGACGTGATCCGCAATTATGGCGGGGAGGCGCTGTACGACCGCACCGAGTCGATCCGTGCCGCCTCGGTCGATCGGCATCGCACCAGGAATGGCGACGGCGCGCCCGAAGCCGATCTCGGGCTCGATGCGCTCAGCCTCGACGACACGCTCGATTTCGTGCGCGGCTTCATGCTGTTCTCGATGCTCGCCAATCTCGCCGAGGATCGCCAGGGCGTCACCGCCGAACACGGCGCCGATCTCGCCGCCGCGCTCGCGCGGCTGGCCGAAGAGGGGATCGACAAGCGCCAGGTGATGGACTTGCTCCACCACGCGCTGATCGCGCCCGTGCTCACCGCGCATCCGACCGAAGTGCGGCGCAAGTCGATGATCGACCATCGCAACCGCATCGCCGCGCTGATGCGACTGCGCGACGCCGAGATCACCGAGACGCCCGACGGCGACACCGTTGACGAAGCGATCCTGCGCCAGATCGCCTTGTTGTGGCAGACGCGCGTGCTGCGCCGCGAACGGCTCTACGTCACCGACGAAGTCGAGATCGCGCTCTCCTATCTGCGCGACGTGTTCCTCCCCGCGCTTCCCGCGCTGTACCAGCGCTGGGACCGCGCGCTGGGCGAACGCGTGCCGAGCTTCCTGCGCCCCGGCAGCTGGATCGGCGGCGACCGCGACGGCAATCCGTTCGTCACCGCCGACAGCCTCACGGCAGCACTCGCCAAGGCGAGCGAAGCGGTGCTGGGCCATTATCTCGACGCAGTCCACGCGCTCGGCGCCGAACTGTCGATCTCGACCGACCTCGTGCCCGCCGACGCTGCGGTGCAGGCGCTCGCCGACGCCAGCGGCGATACGGCGGAGAGCCGCAGCGACGAACCGTATCGCCGTGCGCTGTCGGGCATCTACGCTCGCCTGGCCGCGACGCATCTCGCGCTGACCGGCAAGCCCGCCCCGCGCCCGGCCGCGCTGAAAGGCGAACGCTATCCCGACCCGCAGGCGTTCCGCGCCGATCTCGTCACGATCGCGCGCGCGCTGCGTCACGATGGGGGCGCCTTGTCGTCGGGCGGTGCGCTCGGGCGCCTGATCCGCGCGTGCGAGACCTTCGGCTTCCACCTCGCCACGCTCGACCTGCGCCAGAACAGCGCGGTGCACGAACGCGTCGTTGCCGAACTGCTCAAGGTGGCCGGGGTCGAGCAGGACTATCTCGCGCTGAGCGAATCGCAGCGCGTGTCGCTATTGCGCCACGAACTGTCCAACGCGCGCCCGCTCGCCAGCCCGTTTACGACCTATTCCGACGAGACTCGGTCCGAACTGGCGATCGTCCGCGCCGCCGCCGCCGCGCACGCGACGTACGGCCCGGCGTGCATCGTCCAGCATATCGTCTCGATGGCGCAATCGGTGTCGGATCTGCTCGAGCTCAACATCCTGCTCAAGGAAGCCGGCCTCTACCGCCCCGGAGCGACGCCGAGCGCCGCGATCATGGCGGTGCCCCTGTTCGAGACGATCGGCGATCTCGAAGCGGCGCCCGGCATTATGGCCGAATGGTTCGCGCTTCCCGAGGTGCGCGGCATCACCGCGGCACGCACTTTCCAGGAAGTGATGATCGGCTATTCCGACAGCAACAAGGACGGGGGCTATCTCACCTCGACCTGGAGCCTGTCGAAAGCCTCGACCGCGCTGAAGAGCGTGTTCGCGGATGCGGGCGTCGGCATGCAATTGTTCCACGGCCGCGGCGGTGCGGTCGGGCGTGGCGGCGGCTCGGCCTTCGCCGCGATCCGCGCGCAGCCGCCCGGCACCGTCCAGGGCCGCATCCGCATCACCGAGCAGGGCGAGGTGATCGCCGGCAAATACGGCACGCGCGAAAGCGCCGTGACCAATCTCGAGGCGATGGCCTCGGCCACCTTGCTCGCCAGCCTCGAGCCCGATGCGTTCTCGGCGGCCGACACGGCGCGCTTCTCGGCGGCGATGGACACACTCTCCACCTCGGCGTTCGACGCGTATCGTAGCCTCGTCTACGGCACCGAAGGCTTCCGCACCTTCTTCCGCCAGATGACGCCGATCGTCGAAATCTCCGGCCTCAAGATCGGCAGCCGCCCGGCGAGCCGCACCAAGAGCGACCGGATCGAGGATCTGCGCGCGATCCCCTGGGTGTTCAGCTGGGCGCAGGCGCGCGTGATGCTGCCGGGCTGGTACGGCGTCGGCCAGGCGATTGCGGATTTCGCCGACAAGGGCCTACTCGCCGAAATGGCGCAGGGCTGGCCGTTCTTCGCCGCTTCGCTCGCCAATATGGAGCAGGTCATCGCCAAGTCCGACATGAGCATCGCCGCGCGCTATGCCGGCCTGGTCGAGGATCGCGCGCTGGCGGATGCGATCTTCCCGCGGATCGAGAGCGGCTGGCGGCAAGCGCATGACGGGCTGCTCGCCATCACCGGCCAGTCGCGCCTGCTCGAAGCGCACCCCGCGCTCGACGCGTCGATCCGGCTGCGCCTGCCCTATATCGAGCCGCTTAACCTGCTGCAGATCGAGCTGATCAAGCGCCGCCGCGCCGGCGACGAGGACGAACGCATCGGCGAGGGCATATTGCTGTCGATCAACGCGATCGCGACGGCGCTCAGGAACAGCGGCTAATCCTCGCCGGAACGGGGAGGATTCAAGCCAAAGCCGCTCCCCCAGTCACCACCGGCGCATCCACCACTTGCCCGCGCGAATACAGTCCGGTCAGGATCCCCGCGCCGATCACATGCCCCTGCATCGCATTGAGCACCGCGCCGCGGCCCGGCCCGTCGCCCAGATTCTCCGGCGGACAATCGAGCGCGAACAGCTGGAACACGTAGCGATGCTCGCCATGCCCGCTCGGCGGATCGGGCGCGAGCCAGCCTTGCGAGAGGAACGAATTGATCCCGACCGCGCCGGCCGCGCCATCGGCCGCGATCGCGCCCTCGGCGAGGCCGGTGGTCGCGGCGTTCATGCCCCACAGGATCGCATGGACCAGCGGCGCCGGCGTCGGCGAGTCGGCATCCTCCACGATCAGCGCGAGGCTCTGCGTACCGGCCGGCGCCTGGTCCCAGGTCAATGGTGGCGACACCCCGGCGCCGTCGGCGGTGAAGCGCACCGGCATTTGCGTGAAATCGCCGAATGCCGGGCTGCTCAGCGCGATGCTGGCATAGCCGCTGCCGAGCGAAGGATGGACGATCGCGAGATGCTCGGCCCCGGCGCGCACGCCGCGCAGGCTGGCACCAAGCCATTCGGGAACATGTTCGAGCATCGTCTCGGCCTTTCGAAACCTTTGCTGGTTCAAGCCCCCGGCGCGACGAGTGGTTCCGCCGGCGTCACAAAAACGGCGCGGCGATCTCGTCGCGCACGCGCGCCAGCCGGCCCGTCGCGCGGTCGAGCATCGCCCAGGTCGTCACCGCCTCGACCTTGACCTTGCCGTCGGACCCGGTGAAGCGCACCGCGCGGTCGAACCGCGCACCCTTGGGCGCCGCGGCGACCCACGTCTCGCCGGTCACGCGCTCGCCCACGCCGACATTGCCGCGATAATCGACCTCGTGGCGCGTCACGACCCAGAAATAGGCGTCGCGGTGCTCGGGCCGTGCGTGCGCCATCCAGTGCGCCACCGCAATCTCCTGGATCCAGCGCACCCACACCGCATTGTTGACATGTCCGAGCTCGTCGATGTCGGCCGGCATCGCGGTGACGTGCTGGACGAAGCGGTTCACTGCCCGGCCGCCCTGCGCGAGCGCCACCAATGCACGCCGCCGATGATCGCGGCGATCGCCACCACCACGCCGACCAGGATCCACAGCGCATGGCCGTGCGGCACGAAGCGATCGAGCAACCGCTCGAAGCTATGCCCGAACAGATAGCCGATGCCGGTGAAGACGATGCCCCACACGATGGCCGCGATCGCGTTGATCAGCACGAACATCCGGGTCTCGACTCGCGTCGTGCCGATCGCGATCGGGCTGATCGTTCGGAAACCGTAGATGAAGCGAAAGGCGAAGATGAAGCCGATCGGATGCCGCTCGAGCATGCCGAGTGCGCGCGCGAACACCGGCCGCTGCTGCTGGCGCTTGACCCAGGCCCGCCCGCGGAAATAGCGGCCCGCGCTGAAGAAGATCTGGTCGGCGACGAACGATCCCGCCGCTGCCGCCGCCATCGCGCCGGGCAACGGCAGCAGCCCCTTGTGCGACAGCAGCCCGCCCGCGACGACGACCGTCTCGCCCTCGATCCCCGCGCCGAGGAACAGCGCGACGAGGCCGTATTTGGCGATGATCGCTTCTATCGACATCTAGGCGGCCCGCGTTTCGAAAAGGCTTTTCCCGTACAAACCGGCCAGCGTCCGGTCGCGACACCTTACCTGCCTCCCCTCCCTGGAAGGGAGGGGATCGAGGGGTGGGTCGCTCTCAAGCGGAACGTCACGCCAGCCCCATACCAACCCACCCCCGGCCCCTCCCTTCCAGGGAGGGGAGAGGACTCGAACGCGGCAAGCGGTCAGCCGTACTGCCACGCGGCTAGGCCTCGACGCCCAGCTGCCACAGCACGAAGGCATGCTCCTCCGCGCCTTCGCGCAAGCTCTCGAAGCGCCCCGATTTGCCGCCATGCCCGGCGCCCATATTGGTCTTGAGCAGCAGCACATTGTCGTCGGTCTTCACGCTGCGCAGTTTGGCCGCCCATTTCGCGGGCTCCCAATAGGTCACGCGCGGGTCGTTGAGCCCGCCGCTGATGAACAACGGCGGATAGGCCTGCGCCTTCACCTGGTCGTACGGCGAATAGCCGTGGATCAGCGCGAACGCCGCGGCATCCTCGATCGGATTGCCCCATTCGGGCCATTCGCCCGGTGTCAGCGGCAGCTCGGCATCCAGCATCGTGTTGAGCACGTCGACGAACGGCACGTCGGCGATCACCGCGCCCCACAAGTCTGGGTCGGAATTGACCACCGCGCCCATCAGCTCGCCGCCGGCCGAGCGACCGGCGATCGCGATCCTGCCGGCCGAGGTCCAGCCATCGGCGATCAGTCCGCGCGCCACGTCGACGAAATCGTTGAAGGTATTGGCGCGCTTGTCGAGCTTGCCGTCGAGATACCATTGCTGCCCGAGATCGTCGCCGCCGCGAATATGCGCGATGGCATAAGCAAAGCCGCGATCGAGCAGCGACAGCCGCCCGGTCGAAAAGCCCGGCGGGATGGCATAACCATAGGCGCCATAAGCGTAGAGGTAGATCGGCCGTGAGCCGTCGCGCGGGAAATCCTTCGGGTAGACGATCGACACCGGCACCTCGATGCCATCCCTCGCGGCGATCTTGAGGCGTTCGGTACGGTATCTGTCGCCGTCATAGCCGGAAGGGATTTCCTGCACCTTGAGCGTGGTCAGCGTGCCGGTGGCGACGTCGTAATCATATTCGGTCCCCGGCGTGACCATCGATTCATAGCCGACGCGCAGCACGTCCATCGCATATTCGGGATTGTTGCCGAGGCCGGCATCATAGCTCGCCTCGGGAAATACGATCCGCTGCGGCGCGATCGCCGGGTCGTAGCGGTGGATCTCGATCTGATCCAACCCGTCTTCGCGCCCGTCGACGATGAAAAAATCGCGGAAACAGTCGATCCCGGTCATGTAGAAATGCCGCGATGGCGCGATCTTCTCGACCCATTCACCTGGCGCCGAAATGTCCGCGGTGCACAGCCGGAAATTGGGGTCGGTGTCGTTGGTGTGGATGAACAGAGTGTCGCCATGCATGTCGACATCGTACTCGCGGCCCACTTTCCGCGGGGCGACGCACAGCGGCGTGGCGAGCGGGTCGGTCGCCGGCAGCAGATAGATTTCGCTCGTCACATGGTCGCCGCTCGACAGCACGATCCACTTGCGGTCGCTCGTCTCCGACACGCCGACGCGGAAGCCTTCGTCGGCTTCCTTGAAGAGCTCGACATCGTCCGAAATCGGCGCGCCGAGCCAGTGCAGCCGCGCATTGTCGGTGCGCCACTGCTCGTTGGCGAGGCCGTAGAGAAAGCCCTTGTCGTCGGCGGTCCACACGATCTCGGACAGCATGCCGGGGATCACGTCGGGCAGATGTTCGCCCGTCGTCAGATCCTTGACGCGCACCTCGAACCGCTCCGAGCCATTGTCGTCGATCGCATAGGCGAGCAGCCGCCCGTCGTTCGACACCGAGAAGGCGCCCAACCGGAAATACTCCTTGCCCTCGGCCAGCGCGACCTCGTCGAGGATCAGCGCGTCGTCGCCACCCGCGACCGGGCGCCGCCACCATTTCCGATACTCGCCGCCCGTCTCGAACGACGTCCAATAGACCCAGTCGCCATCCTTTTGCGGCACCGACGCATCGTCTTCCTTGATGCGGCCCTTCATCTCGGCATAGAGCCGGTCGATCAGCCCCTTGTGCGGCGCCATCACGCCTTCGAAATAGGCGTTCTCCGCCGCGAGATAGGCGAGCGCGTCCGCATCCTCGACCTCGGGATAATTGGGGTCCTTCAGCCAGGCGTACGGATCCTCGATGGTGACGCCATGCGCGGTGAAGCTGTGCGGGCGGGTTGCGGCGATAGGGGGCGTGAGATCGGTCATGCACGATCCCTACCCGCTGGGCGCATGACAAGTCGAGGCGCACGCAAAGCCTCTGTCCTACGCGCTGGGAATCTGTCAGCCTGTCGGCGATGTCGAACTCCGCGCTTCCACAGCATCGCTCGATTGACGCAAAAGCGGAAACGATCGAGCTCCGGACATTCGCGCCATGGAGTCAGTCGAGTCGAGCAATCGCTACCCGCCACACTCACGCCGCCAGACCGCGAGCAGGCGTGATGGTGCGACTTTCGTGCGACTTTTGCCTGACAGACACCATGTCCTTGTCCTAAACCCGCTTGAACTTCCAACACCGAGACCGCTTATGTCCAGTTATTCCGACCGCCTCGCCGCCTTGCGTGCGCAACTCGCCCGCGACCGGCTCGACGGCTTCGTCGTCCCGCTGACCGATGAGCATATGAGCGAATATGTCGGCGCCTATGCGCAGCGGCTCGCCTGGCTGACCGGCTTCCAGGGCTCGGCCGGCAGCGCGGTGGTGCTGCCCGCGGCCGCCGCGATCTTCACCGACGGGCGCTACACGCTGCAAGTGCGCGAACAGGTGTCGGGCGCGGACTGGGAGTATGTCGCCGTCCCCGCGACGAGCATCGCGCAGTGGCTCGGCGCACACGCGCCGCAAGGCGGGCGGATCGGCTACGACCCGTGGCTGCACACACGCGCCTGGGTCGAGGAAGCGCGCACGAGCCTCGCCGCGCGCGGCGCCGAGCTGATCGCGGTCGACACCAATCCGGTCGACGCGGTGTGGCCCGACCGCCCCGCCCCGTCCGACGCGCTGCTCGTCGTGCAGGACGATATGCATGCCGGTGCCAGTTCGGCCGCCAAGCGCGGCGCGATCGCCGACTGGCTGGCGGAGACGAGGGCCGACGCGGTCGTCCTGACCGCGCTCGACTCGATCGCCTGGGCGCTCAACGTGCGCGGCACGGACGTCGCGCATACCCCGGTCGCGCTCGCTTATGCGATCGTCGATGCCGACGGCACCGCCGACCTGTTCGTCGCGCCCGACAAATTGACCGACGCGGTGCGTCAGCACCTCGGCAATGCGATCCGCCTCCACCCGCGCGAAGCCTTCGCGCCGGCGCTCGCGGCCTATGCCGGCAAACGGATCGCCGCCGACCCCGAACGCGCGGTGTCGGCGATCTTCGACCGGCTCGACCAAAACGGTGCGACGGTGATGGCGCTGCGCGATCCGGTCGTGCTCGCCAAGGCGGTGAAGAACGCCGCCGAGATCGGCGGCCACCGCGCCGCGTCGGCGCGCGACGGCGCCGCGCTGGCGAAATTCCTGCGCTGGGTCGAAGCCGAGGCGCCGGGCGGTGGCCTGACCGAACTCTCCTGCGTCGCCAAGCTGCAGGAGTTCCGCGAGGCGACCGGGGTGCTGCTCGATACGTCGTTCGACACGATCTCGGCGACCGGCGCGCACGGGGCGAGCCCGCATTACCACTCGACCCCCGAATCGAACGCCCCGCTCGCGCTCGGCCAGCTCTATCTGGTCGATTCGGGCGGGCAATATGCCGACGGCACGACCGACCTGACGCGCGTCCTGCCGATCGGCGAACCGACCGAAGAAATGCGCGACCGCTTCACGCGCGTGCTGCGCGGCCATATCGCGCTCGCCACCGCGGTCTTCCCGGTCGGCACCAATGGCGGCCAGCTCGATTCGTTCGCGCGCGCGCCGCTGTGGGAGGTCGGCCTCGATTATGCGCACGGCACCGGACACGGCGTCGGTGCGTATCTGTCGGTGCACGAGGGGCCGCAGCGCATCGCCCCGCCATCCTATCCCGGCGGCGGCCCGGCCGAGCCGCTGCGCGCCGGCATGATCCTGTCGAACGAGCCGGGTTATTACAAAGCCGGCGAATACGGCATCCGCATCGAGAATCTGATCCTGGTCGAGGAGCGAGCCTTCGAAAGCGGGGCCGCGATGCTAGGGTTCGAGACACTCACTTTCTGTCCGATCGAGCGCTCGCTGATCGTGGCGGAGCTGCTCGGCCCGGCCGAGCGCGCCTGGCTCGATGCGTATCACGCGCGCGTGATCGCGGTGATCGGCGGCTATCTCGACGCCGACGAGCGCGCCTGGCTGGCGGCGAAATGCGCGCCTATCGCTTGATCTCGTCTTCGCTTGCGACCGCGTCGAGCGCGCGCTCGCGCCCCTTGCGACGCTTGAGATTTTCGCGCAGCGCGGCCGCCAGCCGCGCCGCTTTCTCGTCTTCCTTGATGCCCATGCGCGATACGCTCCTTGACAATGTCCCCGCCAACGGCTCTTAGGCCGCTTCCGCAGGCGCCGTAAGGCACCGCGCGGACATGCTGCCGTAGCTCAGTGGTAGAGCGCATCCTTGGTAAGGCTGAGGTCGTGAGTTCAATCCTCACCGGCAGCACCAGTTTCTCTAGAGACTCAACGCGCCAGGGCCACCCAGTGGGTGGCCCTGGCGACGTGCTTAGAGACCGGGAGGATCGGCGTGGTCACGCCATCCGCATGTGCAGCGCCTCGGCAAACTTTGAGCGCCGTCGGCAGGTTGGGCGGCTGATCCAGATTAGGCATTGCGTGCCGCGCGGCCTATGCACGTTGGAAACCACCGGAAGGACGATACGCTTGGTTCCTGACATGCCGATCGCGCACACCTGGCAGCCTGATCACCTTCGCCTGGCCGTGACCGCTGCCGGCATCGCCTTGTGGGCGTGGAACGTCGACACCGACCTGTTCACGATGGACGAACGCGGTTTCGAACTGTGGGGCATACCGTGGCGCGATGCGGTGACGTTCGAGGCATTGTCGGCGCATATCCACCCCGCCGACCGCGATCGCGTGCGTTCGGCCTTTGCCGCGACGCGCGCGGTGCTCGGGCGCTACGAGACCGATTTCCGTGTGCTGGTTGGCGACGAAGTGCGCTGGATTTCGGCGCGCGGGCAAGGCGAGGATGTCGGGATCGTCGGTCGCACGATGTTCGGCATCTTTCTCGACGTGTCGGGGCGCAAGCATGCCGAGGAGGGCAATGAACTGCTCGCCGGCGAAATGAGCCACCGCGTCAAGAACCTGCTGACCATCGCGACCGGGCTGACCGCGATCACCTCGCGTTCGGCGGTGAGCATCGAGGACATGGCGCACGGGTTGACCGAGCGGCTGTCCGCGCTCGGCCGCGCGCACGACCTCGTCCGGCCGCTCCCTAACGGACAGGGCGATGCCGCCTTGCTGGGCGATCTGCTTTCGGTGCTGCTCGCGCCCTATGACGACATGGGCGCGTTCAAGGGGCGCATCCGCGTCGCGGTCGAGCGCATGGGTGTCGGCGAGCGCGCGGCGACCGGGCTCGCGCTCGTGATCCACGAACTGGCGACCAATGCGATGAAATATGGTGCGCTGTCGGTGCCGACCGGGACGCTCGATCTCTCGAGCAGCCTCGACGACGGCGCGATCGTCCTCACCTGGATCGAGCGCGGCGGCCCTCCCGTCACCGCGCCCGGCAGCGTCGAGGGTTTCGGCAGCAAGCTCGTCCGGCGCAGCGTCGCCGGGCAGCTTGGCGGCTCGATCGGCTACGACTGGAGCGAAGAAGGGCTGGTCGCCACGTTGCGGATGAACCGCGATCGTCTGGCGACGTAGCTCGCGCGCCCGGACTGGTGCTGCCGCCGGAACCCTGCGCTCGCACCTTCCTGGCGGCCCGCAAAGGCCGCCGGCGCCGCGCTGTGCGCGTTCGACCGAGAGGGCTCGCCGGTCGGCGCGCCGCATGCCTGGCCGCAAGCCGATCGAGCCCGCGCTTCGCGTTGGCGGCCAGCTTCGGGGCGGAGTGAAGCTGTCGGTCAGCCCTTTTTCAGCGCGCTGGCCTTGTGCGCGGCCTGCTTGCCTTCGTCGGTCTCGACGATGAATTCGGGATTGTCCTTCGACGCGGCCACCTTGTGACCTTTGATCGTCGTCGGGCTGGTCACCTTCCTGACGACCTTGCCATGCGCTTCGCCGCCATGGCTGTTCCACGCGACCTTGCTGCCTGCCTTGGGATCGTGATCCATGCATCGTCTCCTTCGAACGGACAACGGACGAAGCGTGGGGACGTTGCCGACCGGGCGAAATACGCTGCAGGCGAGCGGCATCGCGCGGATGGCGACCCGATCTCGACTTGGCCGCGGATGCTGGTCAGCGGCCATGGACCGCCGCCCGGTCACGGACCGAGCGGCGGTCGCTGGATCAGGCCGACTGCGCGGTGCGCGGTCCGCGCTTGGTTTTCGCGGCAGGTGTTGCTGCGCCGGCCGTATCGGCCTTTGCCTGGCGGCCCTTTTGGCCGAGTCCGATTCGGTGTGCCATCGCCCGGCGCACTTCCGAATAGCTTTCGGCAACCATCGGATAATCGGGCTTGAGATTGTAGCGCTCGCGATACTGCTCGGGAGTCAGGCCGTTGGTCGACAGATGCCGGCGCAGCGTCTTGTATGGCTTGCCGTCGATCATCGAGATGATGTGATCCTTCGACGCCAAGGATTTGCGTGCGGTAACCGCAGGCGTGAATTCCTCGGGCGCCGCCTCTTCACCGCCGTCCCCGGCCGTCGACGATCCGGACGCGAGTTCGGTCACTGTGGCGTGCATCGTGCGCAGAAACGCCGGAACGTCTTCTGCCGCCGCACGATTGTTTTGGTTGCCCAGCCAGGCAATCGTCAGTTCGGTTGCAAGTTCAACTGCATCTAGAGATGTTTCTTCGGCCATGATCGCTTTCTGTCCTTTGATCCTGTCGCGGCGTTATTAAGCCGCATTGCAGAAAATCGCCATAGTGGATGATTACTAGGGTGATGTAAAAATTCCACTCGCAGGGTCACCGGTTCTTTCGTCGCCGCGCGGGCGGGTGGGGGACCGGTTCAGGAACCGACCGGGCGGTACAGGAAGGGCCTGCGAAACAGGCCCGCAAAATGGCGCGGGTTGAAACCGCCGAGCGTGATGACGTGCGGTCCGGCGGCGATTCGCCCTGAGAGATCGACATCCCAGTCGAACCGATAATCCTGTTCCCACCAGGGCTCGCGATAGGAACGATGCGCGACGGGCTTGCCGTCCACATAAAGCCAGGCTTCGTTGAAAAGGCCCGGCAGCATCAAATGGATGCGCCCCGCCACGTCGGCCTGGCCGAGCACGACATTCGTTTCTTCGCAGTAATAACCAAGGTCGTTCTGCCCGTCGGTTCGGAGCACGCCCTGCCCCTGGAGATAGCGATCGGTGCGGACCATGTGCGTCTCCGCGCCAGCCGTCTCACCGCCGACGCAGGGGCCCGAACCGCCGACCTCGCCGGTATAGCGCCACCCCGCCGGCACCGGATCGCGCAATTGCAACGACCAGTCGAGCGGAAGCTTGGCGATGAGCTTGCCCTTCGGGCCCTCGGTCAATGCCGCAAGGCTTTCGAGCTGGTCGACTTCGCCCGGGAACCAGGCGGGACCGTCGCCCGGCTTTTCGCCGAGCGGCCCCGCGACATGTGTCGTGAAGATCGGGCTCATCGCGGCAATCTGGAGTCTCGTCGCCAGAGCCTGCTCCCCGGCGCGCACCGCCCGTGCATAGTCCACATCGCCGGCGCCAGCCTGAGCCATTTCGACATAGGAACGGATCAGCTCGAAGCTCAGCCGCGTGAAACGCAGACGTTCGGCATAGACGCTTGCGTTGCGCCCCATCTTGCCTTTGGCTCTGGCGAGCGCAGCCTCGGCCAGATCGACCGCCGGCGCGAGCTTCGTCACGAGTTCAGGCGTGTAGATTACGGAGGCGGCCATCGCCTCGTGCTCGGTCACCCCCGTGTCGCGCCACGCCGCGAAGATCGCGCCCCAATACTCCGCCATCGGCGCCGCCGCCGGGCCGTAAAACGCCGGATAGAAGTCCTTCAGCTGCGCATCGACGTCGGCTTGCGGGTCCCACATCAGCTGCCCGCGGAAATAGAGGTTGAGGAACGTGGTGGCGTAGGCGCCGCGACTTTCGGTGCCGAAGCCGAGAATGCCGAGCTTGGCATAGAGCTTGGCATCGTGCGCAAAGACGTCCTGCGAGGGATCGGGCAGATCGCGCCAGACCAGCATGCCCTGGTCGTAATCGTAGATCGCCAGCCGGCCTTCCATCACCTTCGCCCATCGCTCGACCATCTGCCGGTAGGCCTGGCGCGGCGGGGAGCGCGGATCGTCCATCGCGTGATTGGGATCGATATCGATCGGGGCGAGCCACATCACGAGGTGGGGATCGGCCTGCGTGACTAGGCGCGGCGGCAAGGTGACATTGACATAGGCGAGGCCGCCGATGAGCGCCTTGCTGTCGGGATAATCGTGCCGCAGCGCGCCGGCGACGTTGTTGTACAGCGTCATCATCGCGTCGGTCAGCGATGGCCGCAGCATGTACGGATCATATTCGGTGACGAGCGCGCGGTCGCCGGGATCGTCGTTCTGATACAGGCCGTCGGCGATCGCCAGGGAGACATTCGCACCCGCACGATATTGCGCCGCCACTTTTTCGGTCACGTGCTTGGCCGTGGCCGGTGCCGAGAAGGGCACGTTGAAATGCGTTCCGCCGGGCGGCGCAATGTCCTTGGTATATTCGTTGAGGATCTGCCCGTTGCCCGGCAGCCGCGCCAGCGACATGAAATTGCGATGGCGGAAGTCTTCGGCGCCGGTCTCGTCGCCATTCCACGACGTCCAATAGTAGCGAAGCTCGAAGGGGGGCGCATAGGCATGGGACAGTGTCCCGACGCTCAGCGTCCGCCGCGACGGCACGACCTCGCCGAAGGCGGTCGGCATGTACCAGCGGCAGCCCCATTGCTGCAGCAGCCACGACACCGCGAAATAGTGCGATTCGTCGTTGCTGCCGGCGAGATAGAGGCGGTCGCCCGCACGCAGGGCGACGATCGCGTCGGCCTGCACCAGCGTTCCCGTCTTTGCGGTCGTCCGGAGCATCGCGGCGATGCGCGGATCCGTCGCGAGCGCTGTCTTGCCGATCACGATGGCGGTCGCGTTCGCTGGCGGCAGATCGGCGACGATCTTCGGCTCTGCGCCGCTCATCAGGCCGATATAATGCTGCAGATCGGTAGCGGCACGCTTTTCCCACGCGCCCGCATCGCCCGAAAGCACGATCACGGTTCTGCTATGCCCGTGCCGCACGATCAGCAGATCGTGCGCGCCGTGCTGGCCGACCAATTGCGCGAGCGCGGGCCGCGGCGCGGCGACGACAAACGTCAGTGCGATAAGGAGATGCCCGATTCGGCGGGCAACCGAGATGCGAATCCCAAACGTCGTCATTCAAATCTCCGAGCCCGGCCCCGCCAGTATCAAAGATTGCCGAAATCCCTAGTGTCAAAGATCGGGTCGATCGCCGGCAATCGGCGGTCTGCCGCTGGCGCTGCAGAAGGGATACGTCAGCCCCGATCGCTCAGCCAGCAGGTTGCCGCTGGCCATAATGCCGGTAAAGGAGCGCTTTACGGGTAAGGAAGCCTCGATGTTGGTAGACACGCGCGTCGTCGTGATTGGGCTCGGTTATGTCGGGTTGCCGCTTGCCGTCGCGCTGGCGAAATCGACTGCGACCTGGGGTCTGGACGTCGATACCAGCCGTATCGCCGAGCTCGAGCGCCAGCATGATCGCACGGGCGAGATCGAACCCGAACGTCTCGCCGCCTCCACGCTGCACCTCACCACCGACCCCACCGCCTGCCCCGACGCCGATTTCTACATCGTCACCGTGCCGACCCCGGTCGATGTCGGCAACAAGCCCGATCTGTCGATCGTGATGGCCGCCACGCGCACCGTGGGCGGCATGCTCAAGGCCGGGCGACGCTCGATCGTGATATACGAAAGCACCGTCTATCCCGGCGTGACCGAGGACATGTGCGGCCCCGAGCTCGAACGCGTCAGCGGCTTGGTCTGTGGCGAGGATTTCTTCCTCGGCTATTCGCCCGAGCGGATCAATCCGGGCGACCGCGAGCATACCGTCGACCGCATCACCAAGGTCGTATCGGGCCAGACCCCCGCGGTGCTCGAGCAGGTCGCCGCGCTCTACGGCCAGGTCACCACCGGCGGCGTATTCCGCGCCGCCTCGATCAAGGCGGCCGAGGCGGCCAAGGTGATCGAGAATGCGCAGCGCGACATCAACATCGCCTTCGTCAACGAAATCACCCAGATTTTCGCCAAGATGGACCTGTCGGTGTGGGACGTGCTCGCGGCGGCCGGTACCAAGTGGAACTTCCTCAACTTCCAGCCCGGGATGGTCGGTGGCCACTGCATCGGCGTCGATCCCTATTATCTCGCGCACCGCGCGACCGAGCTCGGCTGCGATCCGCGCATCATCCTGGCCGGCCGCGACATGAACGACGGCATGGCCGGCTGGATCGCGACCGAGATCCATGGCTGGCACGGTCGCGGCGCCGGGCGTGTGCTGGTCCTCGGGCTGGCGTTCAAGCAGGACGTGCCCGATCTGCGCAACTCGAAGGTGGCGGATCTGGTCGCGGCGTTTCGCGACCTGGGCCACGCGGTCGATGTCCACGATCCGCTCGTGTCGTCGGCCGAGGCGCTGCACGAATATGGGCTGGAGCTCGTGGCCGGCCCGACCGGGCCGTACGATCTCATCGTCCTGGCGGTGCCGCACCGCGACCTGCTGCAGGATTTCGGGCGCTTTGCCGCCTTGTTGGCGACTGGCGGCGGCATTGCCGATCTCAAGAATGCGCTTGCCGATTCGCCGCATGTTCCCGGCGACAGCAAACTGTGGACGATGTAAGCAGCCCCATGACGGCGCGACCAGACGGGCATGATGCCGCCCGGCCGAATGGTGATCGAGGTTAGTGTGTTCCTGAAATTGTTCCGCCGCGTTTCCGCCAACATATCGGCCGCGCGCGAATTCGCCGGGCCGGACGACCAGCGCGTCTACGCCGTAGGCGATATTCACGGCCGCCTCGATTTGCTGGACGATCTTCTTGCGCGGATCGAGGACGACATCGTCGCGCGGCCGATCAAGACGATCGGGATCGTCTTCCTGGGCGACCTGATCGATCGTGGGCCGGACTCGGCCGGCGTTATCGAGCGGCTCTCGACGCTGCGGCATTTTCCGGCCAAGCCGCTCTTCTTGCTCGGCAATCATGAAGAGGTCTTGCTGCGGGTGCTGGCGGGAGAAGCTGGGCTGGCCTATGACTGGCTGGGCTTTGGCGGCGACGCCTGCGCGGAAAGCTATGGCGTGTCCGCTTCCTTGTTGCAGGCGATGAGCGAGGATCGCATCGCCGAAGTGCTGAACGCCGCAATTCCGGCCGCGCACATCGCGTTCCTGAAGAGCTTCGGGGACACCTTCCGATTCGGCGACTATCTGTTCGTTCATGCCGGCATCCGCCCCGGCGTCCCGATCGAACAGCAGCAACCACAGGATCTGCGCTGGATTCGTGCGCCGTTCCTGTCGGACGCGAACGACCATGGCTGTATGGTCGTCCATGGCCACACGATCAGCGACGGCATCGACCGGCGAGTCAATCGCCTCGGCATCGACACCGGTGCGTATCGCACCGGCGTCCTGACCGCCGCCGCGTTCGAGGGGACCGATATCCGTTTCCTGGCAACCGGCGGTTAGCTGCAGGTTGCGGGCCGGAGGTCTTAACTGTAGGTGTGGCTCCAGCACCAGCCAGGTGCATGTTGTGACTGCAGGGCAATAGTATGACGGGGAGCAGGTCGATGAACCGAGCCATAGTGATCGGTCTGGCGATGCTGCTTGCGGGCTGTGCGAGCCGCGGTGGCAGCCTTCCCTACAATGTCGCCGGTTTCGGTGCGCCCGATGCGCCCAAGGTCGCGGCGGTCGACGATACGTATAAATTGGCGCCGCTCGATACCGTATCGGTGACGGTGTTCCAGGTGCAGGATCTCAGCCACGATTATGCGGTCGATCAAAGCGGTCGCATCACGATGCCGCTGGTCGGCCGAATCGTTGCCGTCGGCCTCAGCACGACGGAGCTGGGCAAGGCGATCGAGACGCGGCTCGGCGAGAAATATATGCGCAATCCCAACGTCACCGTGGCGTTGAAGGATTCGGGCAGCCGGGTCGTCACGGTCGATGGATCGGTACGGCAGCCCGGTATCTTCCCGGCGGCGGGCCCGCTCACGCTGATCCAGGCGATCGCCCTCGCCCATGGCACCGACGATCTCGCCAATCCCAAGCGAGTCGCGATCTTCCGCATCATCAGCGGCAAGCGCATGGGAGCGGCGTTCGATCTGACCAGCATTCGTCGCGGCGAAATGCCGGATCCGGCGATCTACGCCGGCGACATGGTGGTCGTGGACGGGTCGCGCCTGAAGCGGGCGCAGCGTGATGTCTTGCAGGCGCTCCCGCTCACATCGTTCCTCCTGGCGTTTTGACGTCGCGCTCAGCGAACCGACTTAGGATTTCTGTTACATGGCAAGCATCGGGGCTGCAGGTCCTACCAATCTGGCGGTCCATCCGGATAAGGGTCGCGACCTTGCGCCGAGCTTCCCGGGAAGCGGGTATGGCACCTATGGCACGACCGGGGGCGGCACCGAATTGTCGCTCGGGTTGCTGTGGCGCGTCGCGCTGGAATGGCGCTGGCTGATCCTGGCTGCGATCGGTACGGGAATCGCCGCGGCGGTTCTGATCACCTTGCTGACGCCGCTCAATTATCGCTCGACTGCGACGATCGAGCTCAACCCGCCCGAGGTCGAGGTCATGACCGACCAGGACGGCAAGGGTGCGCGGCAAAGCAAAGGCGGCGGCGGCGCGAATTTCATCGGCACGCAGCTTGGCTTGCTCAACAGCCGCGCATTGGCGGAACGCGTCGCGCAGGATCTCAACCTCGCCGCCAATCCGCTGGTGGTTGGCCAGGGAACCGACCGTGCGACCAACACGAAGATCGCCGCCGGCGTCGTTCAGGCAGGAACGCATGTCCGCCTCTTGCCGCAAAGCGACATCGTCAGCATCGCGTTCGTCGCGCGCAATCCACAGCTCGCGGCCAGCGTCGTGAACGGCATTACCGATGCCTATGTCGCGACCAACCTGGAGCGACGGTATCAGGCCTCCTCCTATGCGCGCGATTTCCTCCAGCGCCAGATCGTCACCACGCGACGCGACCTCGAACGGTCGGAGCGGCAGATCGTCGCTTATGCGCAGCAGCAGAATCTGATCACCACCGCCAGCAGCACGGGCGAATCGTCGGGCGACACCAACTCGCTGACGGGTAGCACGCTGGTCGCGCTCAACACCGCCTTGGGCACGACGCAGGCGCGACGGATCGCGGCAGAACAGCGCTATCGCGAAGCCGTGGCGGGCGGGGCGTCGACCGAAGGCAGTGCCAATGTCGCGCCGCTGCGGGCGCAGATCGCCACGCTCAACGCCGAATATCAGCAGAAGCTGCAGACCTTTCGTCCCGATTACCCCGAGATGGTCGCGCTACACGCGCAGATCGAGGCGCTGAAGGCGGGGGTCGTCAACGAAACCCGCACGACCAATGCGGATCGCTTCGGCTCGCTGCGTCAGGATTTTCAGGCAGCGCGGGCGGAGGAGGATCGTCTGCGGGCGCAGGTCGCAGGGCTCAGCCATTCGGTGCTCGACCAGCGCGGCCGCCGTATCCAATATAACATTCTGCAGCGCGACGTGGACACCAACCGCACGCTGTATGACGCGCTGTTGCAGCGCTACAAGGAAATCGGCGTCGCCGGCGGGATCGGCACCGCGGTCGCCTCCGTGGTCGATCGCGGCGCCGTCCCGGGCGGGGCCTTCTCGCCGAACCTCTATCTGAACCTCCTGATCGGCGCGGCGCTCGGGCTGGTGCTCGGAATGCTCGCGGCAATCGTGCTCGAATTCGTCAACGACACCATCAAGGTGCCCGACGATGTCCGCAACAAGCTGCAACTGCCGTTCCTCGGCGGCATCCCCACCACCAAGGGCGGCCAACCGACCGACGAACTGAAGGACGCGCTGTCGCCGCTGAGCGAGGCCTATCTGTCGACCGCGGCCGCGCTGCAGTTCGTGACGGAGGGCGGCGTTCCCAAGACCTTGCTGGTCAGCAGCACGCGCCCGGCCGAGGGCAAGTCGACTTCGGCCTGGGGCCTGGCGCAAAGCTTCACGCGCCTGGGCAAGACCGTGTTGATGATCGACGCGGACATGCGTCGCCCGGCCTTCGTGACCGGACGCGACAATGTCGGCCTGTCGCATATCCTGACCGATGCCAGTTCGATCAGCGAACATATCCTCCAGACCGATGTCGAGGGCTTGTGGATCATGCCGGCGGGGACCATCCCGCCGAGCCCGCCCGAACTGCTCGCCTCCGCGCGCTTCGCGTCGTTGCTGACCGATGCCGCGGCGACGTTCGACGTCGTCGTGATCGATGGCCCGCCGATCCTGGGCCTCGCCGACGCACCTTTGCTGTCGTCGCTCGTGCAGGCGACGCTGATCGTGATCGAAGCGGGGCGCACCCGCACGCGTGCGGCGAACGAGGCGCAGAACCGGTTGCGCACCGCCGGCGCACACATGGTCGGAGCCATTCTGACGCGCTATCAGCCGCAGGCGTCGTACGGCTACGGCTATGGGTATGGCTACGGCCACGAAAAGACCCAATATCGCTACGTCGCCGACACCAACAGCAAGAAGCGACGGATCATGCTGACGGTCCACGATGAGGAGTGACGGGCGGCGTCGCGTCTGGGGCATAGCGTGGGGCGCGATCCTGGGGCTCGCGGGAATTTTCGTGGCGCTGCTGTGCGTCCGGACGGCAATCGTGAAGACCTTGCCGCCCGAGACTCCCGCGCTCGCCCAACTTGTGCCGCACGATCCCGATCTGGTGCTCGACACGGCGACGCTGGCACTGCTCCGGCAACGCGGCATCCTTAGCCCGGCGACGCTCGACGCGGTCCGCCGCGCGGCGATCGCCGCGCCGCTCGACGCGCGGCCGTTTCTCATTCTCGGTCACCAGCACCTGCTCGATCGTCAGCCGGAACGCGCGCTGGCGACGCTCGAGGCGGGGCAGCGGCTCGACCCGCGCCAGCGCGTGATCCACCTGCTGCTGCTCGACCGCTATTTGCGCACCGGACGTTTCGCCCAGGCCGCCGCGCAATTTTCGGTGTCGGCGCGGCTGGTCGGATCTGCGGGCGACGCGATCGCCGCGGCCATGGCGCAGATGAGCCTGACCCCGGCGACGCGCGACGCGGTTCGTCAGACGCTGCGCGCCGATCCCACGCTCGAACGGTCGGTTCTGACCGCGCTGGCCAAATCCACCATCGCGCCGGCGACGATCGTGTCGATGGCCAGCCCCGCTGCGCTGCGCAACGCGGGTGCCGATGGCAGCTGGGGACCCGCCTTGGTCGCGCGCCTGATCCAGCACGACCAATATGCCGAGGCGCGTTCGGTCTGGCAGCACATCTATCGGCTGTCCGACGCGCAGGTCGCGCCGCTTGTGTTCGATGCCGGTTTCCAGAAGCTCCCCGGGTCGCCGCCCTTCAACTGGACGCTCGCCGCCGGCGGGCCGGGCGCGGCCGACATGCAGAATCGCGGACTCAACATCGATTATTACGGACGCGACAGCGGCGAAATGGCCGGACAACTCCTCGTTTTGCCGGCCGGCGCCTATCGCTTCGGCTTCACCGTCGAGGGCAGCAAGACCGGAGCGGCACCGACGCTGTTCTGGACGCTGCGCTGCGTTGGCGATGCGGCCACCGAGCTGATGCGTGTCGCCGTCGTCGTGACCAGCGGCAGCGCGCGCCATCGCATCGGCGCCAGCTTCACCGTGCCGGCCGGTTGCGCCGCACAGCGTCTGGCCGTGTCGGGCGAGACCAGCGAGTTTCCCGTGCCCACCACCGTTACGCTGCGCGATCTCGATCTGCAGGCCGTGTCGAAAGGCTCGCAATGACTCGTCATGCCGTCGTTCCCGGCTATCTGCTGGCGTGCCTGCTGCTGGGCGGCGCCAATGCCGCGGGCTTCCTGCCCAATCTCCTGCTACAGATCGCCGCGCTGCCGCTCATCGGCTGGGCGCTATGGCAGCTCTTGCAGGAGGCACCCGCCCCGCAAAGCCGCGCCGCCCTTGGCTTGCTGGGCGCGCTGACCGCGCTCCTGCTGCTTCAGCTCATTCCCTTGCCGCCGGCCGTGTGGACGCTCCTGCCGGGGCGGGCGCCGGTCGCGGAGGGCTATCGCCTGCTCGACGTGCCGCTGCCATGGCTGCGGCTGACGCTGGCGCCGGCGGGCGCGCTGGCCAATCTGCTGTGGTTGCTGCCGGCCTTTGCCAGCTTTCTGGCAGTGGCGGTTCTCGGCGCGTTCCGAGGGCGCTGGATCGCTGGCGTGATCGTCGTCGTCACCGTGATCGCCGTGTTGCTTGGTGCCCTCCAGGTCATTGGCGGGGAAGACAGCGGTCTGTACTTTTACGCGATCACCAACCCCGGACAGGCCGTCGGCTTCTTCGCCAACAGCAACCACAATGCGACTTTGTTGCTGGTGAGCATACCGTTTCTCGCAGCACTCCAGGCCAGCTTGCTGAAGCGAAGCAGGTCGGCGCGCAGTGCATCGGCGATCCGCTTGCTCGCCAGCGGGACCTTCGCAATCATCGTCGTGGGTCTGGCGCTCAATTCCTCGCTCGCCGGCATCGGGCTCGGCGTTCCGGTCGCGCTGGCGACCTGGCTCGTATTCGGTCGCCAGCGCCCGGCGTTGGGCCTGTGGCTGATCATGGCGACGGCGCTGGTGTCGGTCGCGGCGTTGGTGATCATCGTCGTCGGACCGTTCGGCAACAATCTGATTGGGGCGCAACACAGCAATGTCGAGCAATCGCGGCAGACCTCCTTCGCGCTGACGCTGCGCGCGGCGCGCGAATATTTCCCGATCGGATCCGGCGTCGGGAGCTTCCAGCCAGTCTATCACACGCAGGAACCGCTCGCGAGCGTCGGCAACACCTTCATGAATCACGCACATAGCGACTGGCTGGAGCTGTTCCTCGAGACCAGCGTCCCCGGCATGCTGCTGGCCGCGGCGTTCCTGTGGTGGTGGGCGATGCGGACGCGGGCGATCTGGCAGGCCGAGGAGCCCGATTCTTTCGCGCAGGCCGCGGTGATCGCCACGGCGGCCATGCTGCTGCACAGCTGCGTCGATTATCCGCTTCGCACCGCCGCTTTGTCGGCCGCGTTCGCCGCGTGCGTCGGGTTGATGTCGGGGGTTCGCCCGTACGTGCGCCGCAGCCGGAAAGCCTCCTCGGCCCGGCATTTGAGCCTGTAGCCAGGATACGTGACGCGCGATCGTGCGAGAGAAGGGCAGCCCTTCGACAGGCTCAGCGCGAACGGAGGTGGGATCCCATTTCGATGACGTCGACTCCAGCCGTGGGTTTAGGGCACCGCAGCGATGAGACGCCGCAGAAAGTCGGCGATGGGTGAACTCCCGGTCAGCCCTTCTTGAACGGCGTCATCGCCCCGAGAAATTCCTGGTCCGATTCGACCGAGGCGCGTTCGCGTACCAGGAAGTCGGCGATCGCGCGGCGGAAGCCGGCATCGGGAATGTAATGCGCCGACCAGGTCGGCACCGGCACGTAACCGCGCGCGAGCTTGTGCTCGCCTTGCGCACCGGCCTCGACCGTCTTCAGCCCGCGCGCGATCGCTGCGTCGATCGCCTGATAATAGCACAGCTCGAAATGGAGGAACGGCACGTCCTCGGTGCAGCCCCAATAGCGGCCGTACAGCGTGTCTTCGCCGATCAGGTTGAGCGCGCCGGCGATCGGTCGCCCGTCGCGTTCCGCGACGATGAGCAGGACGCGTTCGGGCATCGTCTCGCCGAGCAGCGAAAAGAACTTTCGCGTCAGATACGGCTGGCCCCATTTGCGCGCGCCGGTGTCCTGATAGAATATCCAGAAGGCGTCCCAGTCCGCCTCGGTGATGTCGGTGCCCGAAATGTGCCGGATCGTCAGCCCTTCGACCGCGCCGGCGCGCTCCTTGCGGATCGCCTTGCGCTTGCGGCTGGCGAGGGCGCCCAGAAACGCGTCGAAATCGGCATAATCCTGGTTCTGCCAGTGGAATTGCGTGCCTTCGCGGATCAGCCAGCCTGCCGCCTCGAACGCCGGGAGCTGCGCTGGGCAGACGAAGGTCGCGTGCGCCGAGGACAGACCGTGCTGGTCGGTCACCGCCTCGATCGCCGCAATCAGCGCTGGCGCTTGCGCGGGGTCGCGCAGCAGCAGGCGCGGCCCGGGCGCGGGGGTGAAGGGCACCGCGATCTGCAATTTGGGGTAATAGGACCCGCCGGCGCGTTCCCACGCATCGGCCCAGGCATGGTCGAAGACATATTCGCCCTGGCTGTGGCTCTTGGCATAAGCCGGCGCGATCGCCGCGGGCTTGCCGTCGGCGCCGTCGACGATCACCGGGATCGGCTGCCAGCCGGTGCGCGGCCGCGCGCTGCCCGAGGATTCGAGAATTGACAGGAAAGCGTGGCTGACGAACGGATTGTCGAGGCCGGCACAGGCGTCCCAATCGTCCGCCGGGATGGCGGCGACGCCGTCGGCGATGCGGGCGGTGACGGCGGTCTTCACCGACCCAAGCTAGGGGGTGGGGGCGACTTTCTCAACCGCTGGCGGCGCGAACGCCCAGCATAAAGCGAGCAGCAGGAACGGCGTTACGAATTCGCGGTGGCGTTCGCCGAATTCGAACCACACGCCGAACAGCAGCAATTGCAGCCCGCATGCGGCGATCAGCAGCACCAGAGTGAACGGCACGCGCCGTCCGATCGCGGCGGCAGCGCCGCCGAGCAACGCGAGCTGCGCCAGCAGCGACACCGGCCACAACGCGGCGGCGAGCATGCGCGGGAAGGGCGGGCCCATCGCGACGAGCCGCACCACGCCGAATTGCGCGATGCCGCAGGCGCGCACGAACTTGGTCAGCGTAAGCCGCACGAACCCGACCGGATGGGTGCGGATCCACTCGATCGCGAGTGCCGCGATCCGCTTGCCATAGGCGATTTCCGGAATGCCCTTGAGCTCGGCTGGTAAAGGCTGCCAATTGCCGGTTGAACTGGGATTGTTGCCGATCCACAGGCTCGGGCCGCTGGCGGTGGTGAGCGGCACGAAGACGTGGAACAGAGTCCAGTTGCGCACCCACCACGGCAGCAGCACCAGCATGGCGACGAGCGCGCCGCGCACGCCGGTGCGCAGCAGCGGCCACAGGCCGATTCGGCGGACGAGCACCAAGCCGAACAAGGCGGCCAGCGGCGCTTCGCCCGGCTGGGTCAGCGCGAGCAACCCGGCGGGCAAACCGAGCGCGAGCGCCCCGCGCCAGCCCGCGCGCCGGTCGATCCAGGCGAGTGCCAGCAGGAGGACGAGCAAGGCGCACAAGGATTCCTTCTGCGCGAGCGGCGCGGAGAACAGCACCGATGGCCAGACGAGATAGAGCCACGCCGCCCGGTGCCCGGCGACCGCGCTGCCGAGCCGCGTGCCGAGCGCGAACAGCAGCCAGGCGGTGGCCGCGTCGGTCAGCGTGCCGAGCGTCAGCACCGACGGGGTGTCGAACCCGAACACCGCGCCCCAGCCAGCGAGCAGCAGCGGATAGAGCGGCGGAAACAGCGCGCGCCAGGTCGAGCCCAGGAACGGATCGTAGATCAGCAACCCGTTTCCCGCGAGCAGACCCTTGGCGAGGTTGAGATAGGCATTGGGGTCGCCAGTCGAAGTGCGCCCGACCGCGAGCAGCGCGAAGGCGATGCGGAGCACTACCAGCGCCACCGCCAGCGCGGAGAGCGTGGCGCTGCCGGGCCGGGCGCGCAGCGCGTGGAAGCCGGTCGCGGCGAGCGCGATCCAGCCTGCGATCGCGCCGATACTGGTGAAGGTGATGCCCCAGCGCCGGTCGAGATCGGGAAAGGCGGTCAGGCCGTAGAGCAGCAACGCGGCGAGCACTGCCTGCACGCTCCAGCCGATCCACCGTTCGGTCGCGGGCTGCGCGCGCGTCACTGACCGAAGGTGCTGGCGCGGTAGAGCAGGGTGATCGCGACGCGGCGGTTGCGCGGGTCGGACGGCGAACCCTTGATCATCGGCTCGCGGTCGGCGACGCCTTCGATCCGGTTGAAGCGCGTCTCGGCGATGCCCCCCTCGGCCAGGCGGCGGCGCGTCGCCTCGGCGCGCGCGCTCGACAGCATCCAATTGTTCATCGCCAGCGGATCGCCATAGCCGAGATTGTCGGTATGGCCGCGGATCATGATCGGGTTTTCGGTGCCCTTGATCGACGTCGAGATCAGCCCGAGCAGCGCCGAGGCGCGCGGGTCGAGCTGCGTCGTGCCGAGGTCGAACATCGAATAATCTGCATCGTCGAGCAGATCGATCCGCATCCCGTCATTGGTCTTCACGAAGCGGACATGGTTGGCGAGCTTGGCGAGCGCTGGGTTGGTCGCCATGGATTTGGTCAGCTGGCGCTTCATGATGTCGAAATTGGCGCGGTCCTGCGCCGACAGCATGGCCTTGTCCTTGAGCGACCCCTTGGTCCCGGTGCCGACCTGGTCGCCGCCGCTCGCCTCGACCGGGATCGTCATCGAGCGCGTGCCGGTCTGCGACGCCTTGTGCGCGTAATTGTCCTTGGCGGTCATCGAATCGCCGCCGAACATGCCGTTCGAGCCCGCGCTGTTTTCCTTCATCTGGACGAGCGTCGGGGAGAAATAGTCGGCGAGCGCCTTGCGCTGCTTCTCGTTGGTCGCGCCGAGCAGCCACATCAACAGGAAGAACGCCATCATCGCGGTGACGAAATCGGCATACGCCACCTTCCAGGCGCCGCCGTGATGGCCGCCATGGCCTTCGATATAGATCTTCTTGTAGATGATCTTGGGCGGCACGTTGCTGCCATGCGGCGCGCGGGCGGCGGCCATCAGCGGCGTCCTGCTGAGGAATTTTCACGCGAAGGTGCGAGGGCGCGAAGATGAGAAGAAATTTGGTTCGCGCAGAGGCGCAGAGGCGCAGAGGGGCTGCGTCCGCGCGACAGCGCCTTTTCAGATTTCAGGCGGCGGTTTCGACGGGTTGCTGGCGCAACCGGGCACAACCCCGCTACGCCTCTGCGCCTCTGCGCGAACAAAACCTTCTTCGCGCCTTTCCGGCTTCGCGTGGACACCTTACCGCCCCCGCAACCCGTCGAACACTTCGGCGAAGCCGGGCTGGTTCGAATGCGCGATGCCCGAGCGCGCGGCTTCGATGACGAGCGGCTGCGGGTGACCGTGGAGCGAGGCGATGATGATCTGCTTGACGACGTGATAGATCGCGCCATCGGCGTCGAGCACCTGCTTCAGCCGGTTGGCGAGCGGGGCGACGATGCCGTAGGCGAGCAGCACGCCCATGAAGGTGCCGACCAGCGCCGAGCCGATCATCGCGCCGAGGATCGAGGGCGGCTTGTCGATCGAGCCCATCGTCTTCACCACGCCGAGCACCGCCGCGACGATGCCGAGCGCGGGCAAGGCATCGGCGAGCGTCGCGATCGTGCCTTGCGGCCCCTCGACCTCGTGGTGGTGGGTCTTGATCATATTGTCCATCACGTCCTCGACCGCATGCACGTCGAGCGTGCCCGACGACACGACGACCAGCCGCAGCGTGTCGGCGATCAGGTTGATCAGGGCGGGATCAGAGAGCAGGCGCGGATATTCGGCGAAGACGGCCGAGGATTTGGGATCCTCGACATGCGGCTCGAGCGCGATCGGGCCCTCGGTGCGCAGCATCTTCATCAGCTTGCTGACGAGAAAGATGACGTCGAGATAATCCTGCTTCTTGTATTTCGGGCCCTTGAACACCTTCATCAGGCCGCCGCCGAGCGCCTTCAGCTCCTTCATCGAATTACCGATGATCAGCGCGCCGACCGCGGCGCCGCCGATGATTAGCATTTCGTGCGGGATCGCTTCCATCACCGGGCCGAGCGCGCCGCCGGTGATCGCAAATCCGCCGAAGATCATCACGAGCAGGACGACGAGGCCGATGACGGGAAACATGCGTGAAGGGGCCCCCTGGCTGGCCCGGCCGGGACGGCGGGCAATACTCTATCAGACCGGGTTAGCGTCGATTGATGTGCAATCGGTTAACCACGGCCGCGTGCCGCGGCGTTATTTGAGATAATCGAACAAGGAGAGCGAGCCGAGCTTGGTGAAGCTCGCCTGCGTCGCCGACAGCACCGTCATCGTCTTCTGCAATTCGGTGATCGCGCTCGACATGTCGGTATCCTCCAGCCCCGAGCGATCGAGCTCGCGTGCGCCGGCCGCATCGGTCGCCTGGCTCGAGACGATGTCGAGCCGCGCCTCGCGTGCGCCGACCGAGCCCTGCACCGAGGCGACCTGCGTGGTCGAGGCCTTGATCGCGTCGGCAGCGGTGCCCGCGGCGGCGCTGATGTCGCCGCCGGCATTGAGCGCGGAGATGAAACTGGTGAGCACCGCGAAGATGTCGGTCGTCCCGCCGCCGCTGGCCGGCACGTTGCCGAACACGCGCGCCGCGGTCTCGTTCGACTGGATGCTGGTGCCGTCGGCGACCGGAATGGCGGAGACGTCGCCGCTGCCGTTGAAGGCGACGCTGCCGTCCGCGGCTTGCGTCACCGCGGTGCTGCCGCCGCTCGCGGTGCCGAACAGCGGCTGGCCGCGCGCATCCTTGGTGTTGGCGAGGCTGACGAGATCGTCATGGATGCTTTGCAGTTCGACCGCGATCGTCTTGCGATCCGAATCGTTGAGCGTGCCGTTGGCGGCATAGGTGGTGAGTTCGGCGGCGCGCTGCAATTGCGTGCTGACCGAGGTCAGCGTGTTGTCGGTCTGCTGGAGCAGCGAGCCGGCGAGCGTGACGTTGCTCTTGTACGCGGCGCCATCGGCGGTCGCCTGCTTGATCGTCGAGAGGCGGTTGTACGCCACCACGTCGTCGGAGGGATTGGTGAACTTCTTGGTCGTCGCGATCTGGGTGTTGATCGCATCGGCCTTGGCCGACAGCGCCGACAATTGCGACGATCCGAGATTGTAGAATTGGTTGGTGCCGATTTGCATGGGCTATCCTAGCGAATGTCGAGGATCGACTGGAACGTGTCGCGCGCGACCTGGATGACGCGGCTCGACGCCGAATAGGCTTGCTGGAAGCGCAACAGATCGACCGCCTCGGCATCGAGATTGACTCCCGACACGGCATCGCGCGCGGCGACTGCATTGTCGCGGATTGACCCTTGCGCCGTGGCGACTTGCTGGCGGCTGGCGAGCGTGGCGGCATTGCCCGAGATCAGCGCGGTCGTCTTCGTTTCGAACGCGCCCGTCGTGCGCAGCGTATCGAGATTGGCGAGGTTGCTGTTGTCGCGCGTGCCGGCGCCGGCGGCGGCGGCGGCGATGCCGCTGCCGTCGGTGAGGACGACGCTGATGTCGGTCGCTTTGGTCCCCGTCGCAAAGATCGGCCCGCCGGCAGTGCCGTTGAGGTTGCTGCCCTGCGCCTGCACCGCATTGACGCCAGTGGTGAAGGCGGTCGCGATGCCGTTGAGCTGGACGCGCGCATCGGCGATTCGTGCCGCACCGTCGGCGAAGCCGGCGAGCGCGCCGCCCGATGGCACGACGGCGACGGTATCGTTCTGTGCCGAGGTGACCGCATAGCCGACGGTGCCGTCGCTGCCGCGCGCATAGCTCACCGTGGCGGAGACGTTGCCCGAGACGAGCGTCGGGCCGCCGGCATTGCCCATCTTGACCGTCGCGCGCCCCGCGGCGTCAGTGGTGACCGATAGATCGGTGATCGCGCTCATCTGGTCGAGGATCGAATCGCGCTGGTCGGCGAGTTGCGCCGCGCCGTTCGAGCCCGCTGGCGCGCGCGCGAGCCCGTCATTGACCTTGGCGAGCGCCGCGCCGAGCGTGGTGAGCGTCGAAACCGCCTGGGTCGCGGTGGTGTCGAGATCGCTGTCGAGCTGGTCGAGCGCCTTGCCGGTCGCGGTGAAGCTGCTGGCGACGGTCTTGGCCTGTTCGAGCATCGCCGCACGCGGAGTCGAGGCGGTCGGGTCGGCGGCGACGGTCTTGGCCGAATTGAAGAAGGCGGTGAGCTGGTCGCCGATCGTATTGCCGGTCAGCGCGCTCTGGATCTGGCCGAGCCAGGTCACGCTGGTGTCGCTGCGCGCGAGATCGGCGCTCGAATTGCGCACGTCGGCCGTGCGCAGCGCATCGGCCGAACGCGTCACGCCGCCGACGATGACGCCCTGGCCGGCCATTACCGGGCCGGCGTTGATGCCGATCGCGGGCGCGACTTCGCGCAGATCCACCGCACGCTTGGCATAGCCCGGCGTCGCGGCGTTCGCGATGTTTTCGGACACGGTGGTGAGCGCGGTCTGATAGGCCTTCACCCCGCTTGCGCCGATCGAGAGGAGATCGCTCACGGCGTCGTGCCCGTAGCGGCGGCGGCCCCGGTCGATGCGGGCGCGGTCGGTTGCAGATTGGCCTGCGACTTGGCGAGGAAGGCGGTCATCGCTTTGCCGATGCCGAGCGGGGCGTGATCGGCCATGTTCTGCGCGATCTGCGTGGCCTGCATGTCCTTGAAGGTATCCATGCCCTTCGAACCGAACAGATCGTCGTCAACGAGGTGCGTCGAGCGCATCGACTTGACCATCATGCCGGTGAACACCGCCTCGAACTTTTTGCCGGCCGCGTCGAGATTGGCGCGGCTCGCCAAGCGGCTGGTGTCGCGGCTGATGCCGCCCGCACCGACCGGAGTCGGCGCGGCGGCCGGCGTGAGGGCGGGGACGTCGCTCACAGCACGATCAACTCGGCCTTGAGCGCGCCGGCTTCCTTCAGCGCCTCGAGGATCGCGACCAGATCGGCCGGCGACGCGCCGATCGCATTGACCGCCTTCACCACGTCGGAAAGCTTGGGGCCGGGCTGGAGCAGAAACATCGGATGCTTTTCCTCGTCGACCGCGACCGCGGATTTCTGTTCCTTGGCCGTCGTGCCCGAGCTGAACGGCCCGGGCTGGCTGACCTTTTCGGTTTCGTCGATGCGGACGGTCAGCTTGCCGTGCGTGACCGCCGCAGTGCCGACGCGGACCGCAGAATTGATAACGACCGTTCCGGTGCGCGCATTAACAATTACTTTTGCGCTCGGCTCGGCGGAGACGACGTCGAGATTCTCGATCTCGCTCATCAGCGTCGCGCGGATGTCGCCGCCGACCGGGGCGCGCACCGCGACCGACACGGCATCGGTCGCTTGCGCGGTGCCGGCGCCGAGCCGCGAATTGATCGCGCCGGCGACGTTCTGCGCGGTGGTGAAATCGGCGCGCGCCAGGTTGAAGGTGAGCGTCGGCGTGTTCTCGAAGCCGGTCGCGACCGCGCGTTCGACCGTCGCCCCTTCGGGAATACGGCCGGCCGACGGGATGTTGACGACGATGGTCGAGCCGTCCTTGCCTTCGGCGCCGAGGCCGCCGACCGCGAGATTGCCCTGCGCCATCGCGTAGATCTGGTTATCCGCGCCGAGCAACGGCGTCATGATCAGCGCGCCGCCGCGCAAGGATTTCGCCTTGCCCATCGAGGCGACGGTGATGTCGAGCTTTTGGCCGGGCTTGGCGAAGGGCGGGAGTTCGGCGGTGATCATCACCACTGCCGCGTTCTTGAGCCCGGGATTGACCGTGGCGGGGAGCTGCAGCCCGAAGCGCGACGCGACCGCCTTCATCGACTGGATGGTATATTCGAGATTGTCGTCGCCGGTGCCGGGCAGGCCGACCACGATGCCATACCCGGTCAGCTGGTTGGTGCGAATGCCCTGGAAGCCGCCGAGATCCTTGATCCGGTCGGCGGAGGCGGGGGCGGCGATCACCGTGGCGAGCACGAGAGCGAGCACTGCCTTCCACATGACAGGGAAAAGGGCGCGCAATGGGTTCATCAGAACGGACTCACCACGGAGAAGAAGCGGCTCAGCCAGCCCTGCCGGCCAGCGCGGGCGACGTCGCCCTTGCCGGTATAGGCGATCTGCGCGTCGGCGACGCGCGTCGAGGGAATGCGGTTGTTCGCATCGATATCGGCCGAGCGGACCAGCCCCTTGATCTGGACGAATTCGTCGCCGCGGTTGAGCGTGACGCGCTTCTGCCCCTGGACGAGCATCGTGCCGTTGGACAGCACCTTGCTGACCGTGACGCTGACTTCGCCCGACAGGCTGTTCGACTGGTCGGTCGCGCCGCTGCCGGTGAAATTGCGCGTGCCGCTCATGCTGGCATCGGTGCCCTGGAACAGCGAAAGGTGCCCGGTGGTCGGCGGGGTGATGCTGAAGCCGCCGCCCGAGGCGAGTTTCGAATTGGCCGATTTGGACGCCGCGGTCGCCTCGACCAGCACGATCGTCAGCGGATCGCCGACACGCCGCGCGCGCGAGCCTTCGTACAGCGCGGCATAGCCATCGGCCGACTGGAAGATCGATCCGTTGGGCACGGCCGGCGTAACCGGCACGGCCGAAGGCAGCACCGCCGAGAAATCGACCGGGGGCTTTTTCTTGCCGCCGAACATGTTCGCACCGGCCCCGGTCGGGGCGAGCGCGAGCACGACGCAGGCGATTCGGAGGGCGGATGGTTTCATGACGTTAACCATCACAGATTTTGGTTAACATATTTCAGCATCTCGTCGGTCGCGGTGATCATTTTCGAATTCACCTCGTACGCACGCTGCGTTTCGATCATGTCGACCAGTTCCTCGACGACGTTGACGTTCGACGCTTCGAGTTCGCCCTGGCGGACGTTGCCGCGCCCGTCCTGCCCGGCGACGCCGAGATTGGCGGCGCCGCTCGCGCTGGTCTCGGACAGGTAATTGTCGCCCTTGGAAAGCAGGCCGGCGGCATTGGGGAAGCTCGCCACCTGGATCTGGCCGAGTTCGGTCGCGGCGGTCTGGCCCGGGACGGTCGCCGAGACGGTGCCGTCGGTGCCGATCGTGATCGCGGTCGCGCCTTCGGGGATGGTGATGCCGGGCTGCACCTGATAGCCTTCGGAGGTGATCAGCAAGCCTTCGGGGCTGCGCGAGAAATTGCCGGCGCGGGTGTAGCCGAGCGTGCCGCCGGGCATCTGCACCTGGAAATAGCCATCGCCGTCGAGCGCGAGATCGAGGCTGTTGCCGGTCTGCGCGAACGATCCCTGCGTGTCGATCCGGGCGGTGCCCTGGATCTTGACGCCGGTGCCGAGGTTGAGCCCCGTCGCATATTTCGTCTCGGACGAGCTCGGCGCGCCGGGCGTGGTGACCGTCTGGTAGGCGAGCGTCTCGAACGCCGCGCGATCCTTCTTGAATGCGGTCGTGTTGACGTTGGCGAGGTTGTTCGAGATGACGCGCATGCGCATGTCCTGGGCATCGATCCCAGTCCGCGCGATCTGCATGGCTGCACTACCCATGGTCTTGTCCTTCTCTAGCTCGGCAGCCGCATCACGGATGCGCTGGATTCGTCCATGTCCTTGGCCGACTTCATCAGATTGGCCTGGACTTCGTAGCTGCGCTGATTCTCGATCATGTCGACCAGCGCTTGAGTCATGTTGACGTTGGAGCCTTCGAGCGCCCCGCTCTCGATCTTCGCGTCCATGTCGGCCGGCAGCACGCCGCCGCCCTTGACGTAGAGCAGATTGTCGGTGCCCTTGACCGTGGTCGAGCCCTTGGCGCTGGCGAGCTTCAACGTGTCGATGATCTGTGGGTTCTTCGCGTCGCCGCCGATCGGCACGATCGAGATTTCACCGCTCGACGAGATGCTGACGCTTTGCGCGGGCGGGATGGTGATCGGGCCCCCCGACCCGATCACCGGGAACCCGTCGCCGGTCTGCAGCACGCCCGAGGGCGCGATCTCCAGATCGCCGCGGCGGGTATAGGCTTCCGTCCCGTCGGTCGCCTGTACCGTCAGCCAGCTGTCGCTCGCCACCGCCACGTCGAGCGGGCGGCCGGTCTGCTGGATCGTGCCGGCCTTGCGGTCGGCATCGACCACTTCGGCCGAGGATGGCGTACGCGTTTCGAATTCGGAGCCCTTCAGCGACAAACGGTCGAACACGACGCGGTCGGCACGAAAGCCGATCGTCGAGGCGTTCGCCATATTGTTGGCGATCGCGGCTTGCGACGCGAGATGCGCCTTGAGCCCCGAGGCCGCGGTATAGACCAGTTTGTCCATGGTTTAGCTCCGATACGCCCCGATCAGCCCTGGATCTGGATGATCGACTGCGAGATCTGGCTGTTGATATCGAGCGCTTTGGCGTTCGCCTGGAAGTTGCGCTGCGCCGCGATCAGATCGACCAGCTCCTCGGTGATATCGACGTTCGAGCTTTCGAGTGTGCCCGACAGCAGCGCGCCGAAGCCGTTCTCGTTCGGCGCGCCGAGCGTCGCTTCGCCCGAAATGCCGCTTGCCGACCAATAGCTGTTGCCGAGCTGACGCAAGCCGACCGGGTTGGCGAAATTGGCGATCGCCACCTTGCCGAGGTTGATCGTGTCGCCGTTCGAATAATTGGCGGCGACGATGCCCTGCGCATCGACGGTGACGCCGGCGAGCTCGCCGACTGAAGCGCCGTCGGCGGTCCGTTCGCTGACCTTGAAGGCGCTGGCCTGCTGAGTCGAGCTTGCGAGGCTGAATTTCACTTGCTGCGCGGCGCCGCCGGTGGCGGGGGTGAACGCGTCATAGACGATCGGCGTGGTCGGCGTGGCGATCGCGCCGTTGGCGTCGAACGTGACCGGCGTGCCCGCGGCCGAACCGCCCACCGTCAGTTCCTGGCTGCCGACGACGGTGTGGACCGTCCAGGCATCGGTGCCGGTCTTGACGTAATAATTGGTCATCGAATTGCCGTTGCCGAGCGAATCGTAGATCGTCGTGGTGGTCGAGCTGTTGAAGCTCTGCGGGTTGGCCGGATCGAACACCTGGGTCGGCGCGACGGCGGCCGAATAGAGGTTGATCTTGAGCGCGACATTGTTGGTCGCGACCGGCGAGCCACTGGTTTCGGGCAGGTTGAGTGCGACCAGGCCGTCATTGCCGACCGCGGTGGCATTGCCGGCCGCATCGACCGGATAGCCCAGCAGCGCCGAGCCCTGCGCGTCGACGATGTTGTGCGAGGTCGGGTCGATCGAGAAGGCGCCGTTGCGGGTATAATCGACGGTCGAGTTCACGCCCGCGGTCTTGACCGCGAAGAAGCCGTCGCCGCTGATCGACAGATCGAGCGCATTGCCGGTTGTCTTGAGGCTGCCCTCGGTGAATTGCTGGCGGTTGGCCTTCACCACCGTACCCGAGCCGACGACCTTGGTCGGATCGGTCGAGATGCTCGACGCGATCACGTCGGCGAAATCGGTGCGGCTCTTCTTGAAGCCGTTGGTCGAGACGTTGGCGAGGTTGTGCGAGACGGTCGAAAGTTCGGTCTGGGCCGCCTGCAGGCCGCTGAGCGAGGTGTAGAAGGACATGGGAGTTTCTCCTTGAGATCGAAAAAGCGGGTTGGGATCAGCCGACCTGGCGGACGGCGGTGAGCGCGACTTGGCCGACGCCGGGGACGGTCAGCATCGGGCTGCCGGTGGCGGGGACGGAGACGGCGGCGACCGGCGCCCAGACGAGGTTGCTGGCGGTGACGGCGGCCGTGCCGCTCTTGGCGGTCGCGGTGACGGTGAACGGACCGGTGCCGGCGTCGGCGCCGGCCGCGGTCTTGCCGTCCCAGTCGTAATTGATGTCGCCTGCCTTCTGCGCGCCGAGATCGATCGTGTTGAGCAGCTGGCCATTGGCGTCGCTGATCGACACGGAGACGTCGGTCGCATCGGCCCCGAGCTCGACCGCGCCGGCGAGACCGCCGGTGGTGCGGCCATAAGCCGTGCTGCCGGCGGTCAGGATGTTCTTGCCGACATAGGACAGCGCGTCGGCGGTGCTGGTGCCGGCGAGCTTATCCTGGATCGCCTTCAGCGTCGTGCCCATGTCGGCGATGCCCGACGTGCTGGTGATCTGCGCGAGCTGCGCGACCATCTGGCTGTTGTCGGTCGGCGAGAAGGGATCCTGGTTCTGCAACTGCGCGGTGAGCAGCTTGAGGAAATCGGACGTGCCGATCGCCGAGGATTTCGCGGTCGCGGCGGCCGCATTGGTCGACGCGGTCGAATTGATGCCGAGGCTGGAAAGCGTCGAGTCGAAGGTGCTGGCCATGATTTAGCGTCCCATCTTGAGAGTATCGAGGATCAAGGATTTCGCGGTCTGCATGACCTCGACATTGTTCTGGTAGTTGCGCGAGGTCTCCATCATGTCGACGAGCTCGCGCGTTTCATCGACGGCCGATTCCCAGACGTTGCCGTCTTTGTCGGCGAGGGGGTGGGATGGGTCGTAGCGCTTGGTCGGCGCTTCGCCGGCGGTGACGATGCTCTCGACGTTGACCGTCGCGAGGCCCGAGGCCTTGTCGAACTGCGTCCGGAAGATCGGCTTGATCGTGCGGTATGCCGTGTCGGCGCTGGTCGCGACCGCGCCGGCATTGGCGAGGTTCGAGGCGGTGGTGTTCATCCGCACGAGCTGCGCCGACATGGCGCGCCCAGCGACTTGGAAGATCGAAAGCGGGTCGGACATCCTATTCGCCCTTCAAGGCTCGGGTGATCTGGCCGATCCGCCCGTTGAGGAAGGAAAGCGTCGTCTGATAGGCGACGGCGTTCTCGGCAAAGGCGG